>CAYFGP010000019.1:0-60631 GCA_964342385.1 uncultured Oleiphilus sp.
GTTAGCAGGTGATTTTACCTGCGCCTGTGTGTCCGGGAAACTATAGCCATATCAATAGGACTGTTTCCCCGAACGTTTTCAGGAGAGAAAAGTAATGGCAGAGTTTCCACAAAAAGCAAAAGTGGTCATCGTTGGCCAGGGCGGCATTGTTGGCGCGTCAGTGGTCCATCACCTGATTGAGCGAGGCTGGGATGATATCGTCGGTATCGATAAATCGGCCATTCCAACAGATATCGGCTCTACCGCGCACGCATCTGACTTTTGCTTTAATACCATGCACGATCAGATGACCATCTTCACCACCAAATACAGTATCGACTTCTTCGAGAAGATGGGCCGTTACGAGCGCATTGGTGGTATTGAGGTGGCCCGTAAGGGTGATGACGAGCGCATGGAAGAACTGAAGCGTCGTGTATCGTCCGGTAAAGCGTTCGGTAACCGGGTGGAGATGATCAGTACTGCTGAAGCCAAAGAAAAATTCCCTCTGCTGGAAGAAGACGTGATTCAGGGCGCGCTCTGGGATCCGGATGCCGGTCTTGTAGTCCCCCGCTCTCAGGCCGTATCCGGTGAGTTAGTCGATATGGCTGTCGCGACCGGTAAGTTGAAAACCTTTGCGAATACTCCTTGTACCGGCCTCAAAATTGAAGACGGTCGTATCAAGGGTGTGGAAACACCGCGCGGATTGATAGAAGCGGAATATGTTGTCGTCTGTGCTGGTCTATGGGGGCGTTTGATCGCTGAGATGGCGGGAGAAGATCTGCCGATTATGCCAGTGGATCACCCGCTGACTTTCTTCAAACCATTTGATGAATTTGCCAATACTAAAAAAGAGATCGGTTACCCGCTGCTGCGTGATCAGGGCAACTCAGCCTATATGCGTGACACCGGTGATCCAAAAACCTCAGAAGGCGGCCAGCTCGAATGGGGTTATTACGAAGAGCGTGAACCTCGCCTGTGTCATCCAAAGGATATTCTGGAAAAAGAAGAAGCCCGTCTGTCACCATCCCAGCGTGATCTGGAGTTGGAAGAGGTCATGGACCCTCTGGAGCGCGCCATTGAGTTAACCCCTATTCTGGGTGAGCTGGGTTACGATGAGAAGTACTCCTTTAATGGCCTGTTGCAGGTAACCACAGATGGCGGACCATCTGTCGGTGAATCCGCGAAAGTTCGTGGCCTTTGGTACGCTGAAGCGATCTGGGTAAAAGACGGTCCGGGTATCGGTAAAATCGTTGCGGACTGGATGACCGATGGCGTTACTGAGTTCGACCACTCCAGCATTGATGTATCCCGTTTCTACCCGTTCCAGCTGGAAAAGCAGTTTATCCATGACCGCTGCTACGAGTCGGCTTTCAAGATCTACAATCCACCGGTTCATAACCGCGAGCCTTTCTCTAAAGGCCGTGACCTGCACCTCAGTCCGTTCTGGGAGCGTGAAAAAGAACTGGGCGGTTACTTTATGGAAGCCGCAGGCTGGGAGCGTGCCCACGGTTATGCCAGCAACGAGTATCTGTTAGAAGAATACGGCGATAAGATTCCGGTGCGGGAAAACGAATGGGACAACCGCCACTTCTGGCGCGTATCCAATGCCGAGCACCTGAAAATGTCAGAAGATGTCGGCATGGTTAACCTGTGTCACTTCGCTATCTACGATGTGACCGGTGCCGATGCGGCAGGTCTGATGGAGTATCTGTGTGTCGCTAAAGTAGCCGGCGATACACCAAACGGCAAAGGGGTCTACACCCACTTTCTGGATAACCAGGGTAATATCCGTGCTGATTTGACGGTACTGCGTCTAGCTGAAGATCATTTCCGTGTGATTGATGGTGGTGATGCCGGTAACCGTGACTTTGCCTGGATGAAGCGCATGGCGGAAGACAAAGGCTTCAATAATGTCGCCATTGAAGACCGTCGTACGGACTTTGGCTGTATCGGCCTGTGGGGGCCAAACGCCCGTACTACGCTGGCGAAACTGGTGGATGATCCTGATGGCATCAGTAATGAAAACTTCCCATTTGCGGCAGTAAAAGATATTACCGTTGCGGGCGTGACCATCTCCGCCTTCCGTATCTCCTACGTGGGCGAACAAGGCTGGGAGCTGCACTTTAAACTGGATGAAGGCCTGGCAGTCTGGGATTCGCTATATGCTGCCGGTGTCACTCCGATTGGTATCGAAACTTATGCCAATAGCCGTCGTCTGGAGAAGAGTCTGCGCCTGCAAAATGCTGACCTGTTAACCGAGTACAACCTGGTTGAATCTGGTCTGGAGCGTCGTGTGGTTAAAGCGGCTGATTTCCACGGTAAAGAGCCTTATGTCGCCATGCGTGAGCGTGAGCAGCAACCGGCTTACCTGTGTACGCTGACCATGGTGGAAAATACTGACGCCAAAGGTGTCGCCCGTTATCCGGTAGGCATCTGCCCGATTATCGACCCGGCAACCGGTGAAACCCTGATCGACTCTCAGGGCCGTCGCTCCTACACCACCAGTATCTGTTATGGTCCGAGTGTGGGTAAGAATATCGCCCTGGGCTACCTGCCAGCAGACTACTGTGATGTAGGTCGTGAACTGCAGATCGAATACTTTGATGAGTCTTATAAGGTCGTGGTCGAAGCCATTGGCTGTTACGGCTTATATGACCCAGAAAACTTGAAGCCAAAATCATAAGATCTAAGCTGTAGAGTAAATCCAAGCCATAAACTCTTGGGCCATAAAACCAAGCTGTAAAAGCAAAAGTGGCATGGTCAATAGAAAGAAGGCTTGCAAAGGATATCCATCATTGTCGATTGATCAAGATGATTTTGGATATCTTTTTTTCTTTCTATAGCATTTTCTTTTTATAGCAACGGCCTAAACCAGCTTCATCGAATACCTTGGGATCTGTTATCTAAGAACTAGCGGTTTAAAGAGCAGCTATTTCCTCCGCCGCTAAAAGCCCTGACTGATAAGCCCCATGTACGGTAGATGGGAAATCTTCAGAAGTCGCCTCCCCCGCAAAAAACAAACGTTGATCAATCGACTGGGCCAGTGCCCGACGGGATTCTATACTCGCAGGAACGTCATCAAAAACACCATTAAAAGAATAGGAGCCCAATGCATAAGGGTCTTGGCTCCAACGGGTTAATTGCCAACCCTCAGGTTGTGGGATATCACTACCATAGATCGTTCGCAAAACAGCCATGGCATCTTCGACAATCTCCTCATCACTCCAACTCTCTGTCTTCCGGGCATAATCCGCCGCGTTAAAACCTAGCAACACAGACTTATCGACATAAAAGGCCACATTAAGCCATTCGTTCCAGCGACCATGCTCTTCTGAAACCCAATTGATAATCTCTTTATCGTTTTCCCAGAAGGTATAAGGGAATCTCAGAAACAGCTTGTTCAACAAACCTGAACCCATAGAAGAGATCGCTTGCTGCTTTACTTGTGGTAGCTCCGGTTCAAAGATCACTTGGCCAGCTTTCAGCACACCAATAGGTAGGGTTATCACAACTCTATCAGCACTAAACTCACCTTGGTTCGAGCTCACCACAACACCTTGCGCACTATAACTGATTCTTTGCACGATCTGATTAAGCCTGATATCCAAACCTGATGCTAAGAAATCAGTGAGCTGGCCGTAACCATTGGGAAAAATCACATCACCACCAGAGTAACCCTCAGCGTCATCCAGATTGTAGGCCGACAGCTCTTTATAGCTGCCAGAGAATTCATGCTCTATGGTAGTGTTGATCAAATGTAGTACTAGTTGCTGCTGGCGGCTATCCAGTGATTGCCACAAGCTGCTGGCCTGAATCACATCAGCCAACGTTTGATCTTCCTCAGAGTCATTCTCAACAATGGCAGTAATTTGTTCAAAAAGCTCATTCATCTCCTGTGAACTGTTTGAACCCAGCAACTCTCCAGCCGTGTCATATACCACAGAATTATTGTAATTCGTTGTGGTTGAACGAGCCGCTCCTACTTGATCGGCTAAATCAGTTAGAGGATTACCGCTGGTACCATGAATCCACGATGCACCTAGATCTACCGGAATATCGTCCCAAACGTGGCTGGTCCATACCCTCCCGCCAATACGATCTCGGGCTTCCAACACAGTGACTTGATAACCCTGATCACTCAGATTCTTTGCTGCTGCTAATCCTGATATCCCCGCACCAATGACCAGTACCGTTTCATTTTTGCTACTGTTGCGATCTGCTTGAGAGTTACTACCGCAGGCCGTCAACATAGTAGTCAGTGCGCTCAGCGCCAAAAACTGTCTTCTATTCATTAAAAATCACCATGAATGTAACTCTGGACGAAGTTACTCTACGAAACTACAACCTTGAGTTCACCTGAACAATCAGTAATAAGATACTGCTATGACATTCTTTATCGGGATGTTTATACGTCTATCTACAGCTCTAATTACAGAGTAGAGATCATTATGTCATCCCGTTTTCGCAGTTAAATCCCCATAGGGTTACGCTGGGATAACAATTTCCTTTACTTAATCTCCTGACTAAATCTGCAAGCTGATACTTCTAACTGATCTCAATAGGCTTTCTCTGTATCTACAGCATTTAGGGCTTCTGGCCAATCCTTTTGGAATAGAAGCGCATCGACTCACTGGGCTGGAAACCTTGCTTTTGGTAGAACTGAGCCGCGGTAATCTGCTGCTCGGTCGTTAGATAAATACCTTTTACACCCTGCTGTTGCAGCATCTCCTGAAGAGAGCTCATCAGCAGCTGGCCGTTACCAGAGTTTTGCATAGCAGGATCAACACACATCTCACGCAGATAAAACAGATCACCAAAATAGAAAGGCTCTACATTGCCAAACGCAAAACCGATCAAGTTTTGATCTTGTAATAGAACTCCGGCAAAGCCTCTTGATTGATAGAAGTGGCTTAAACGTTTAAAAGCAGCCTCTTGGCTCCAAGGTTCATTCCAGGGTTCTTGTGAGAAAACCTGAGCGAACAGCTCAGCACATGCGGGTAAATCTTGTTCATAGATGTTACGGATATCCATATCTGATGCTCATCCTTGTTACACAGTTTTATCTTCAGTTTCGTTTTATTTACAGCCTCCTAAGGTACGATGCAGTTTTTTGATTGAAAAGTGATAGTTGATCATAGTTACCGAGCTTATAACTTACCTCAGGCCCAACCTGTATGATCAGCAGTAGAAGGTCATATCCTCATACTGCTGAATAGATCAACTGCCCGTTTCTGAACAATTATTCAATAGAGCGTTATTACAAACGATCTGGTAGCTCTGTTTCTGTTCTCTCAACAGATCTTGAGACTCCTGCCAAAATAGCAGCAACTTCATCATCTGCTGACGACGTATTTTCTTGCTTCTTGTTTTGATTACCCAGTAGCTCAGCCCGACGATTGGCCGCCTGAGTCCGTTTTTTGGCATCCTCCGTTCGTCGCGCAATGGCCTCAGATGCTACACCACCTGTTGTTGAAGACCGAAGCCCTGCCAGCCGCTCCTGGTGCTCTGCTCGCTTGCTTGCTCGATCTTCAGCTCGCTTAGCACGCTCCATCTCAGCTTTAGCTTTATTAAGATTACGCTCCATATTCTTAATGGTTTCAGCCATCTCTTTCTGAATTGCTTCCACATCATCAAGATCAGCTTTAGCCTGCTCCGCTTCTTCAATTTCCTGACGAGCATCTGCCAATAGACTTGCAGCTTCATCTCGCAGCTTATCCGCAGCCCCTAGGAATTTTTCTGCTTTTTCGGGACTTTGCTGAGCAGCTGACTCCAAAGCCTGTATCTGATCCATCTTGGTGTTGTAGGTCTTGCGTGCAGCTTCTGCTTCTGCGGCTTCCCGCTCATATGTGGTGCGATACTCTTCAACTTCCAGACAGAACTTTTCAAACTTCTCTCTTTCAGCCGCTATTTCTGCTTTACTCATACCTTCTGGATCAAGCTCAACCATCGCTTCCAGTACCTTATCTCCTGCCTGAGCAAGTTTGCCTTCACCATAGTTTTTCCAAAATGCTAGCTTTTTAAACATCTCTCTCTCCTTTGAGAATCTAGTCAGAAATTTAGACTTGTTTAATTGAATCAGGAAATTGCAGGTCGGCTTCCGACAAAATAAGCCCAGTCCAAATTCTGGTACTGAAACTATTGTCTCCCCGTTCTACAGAAACCAACAGAAATTCGTCTGTCTCATCGCTCAGCCCCTGAATACTGCGCGTATAAAGCATACATCCCAAATGTTGCACGCGAACATGCTCTGGATTAAAGGCATCAAAATGAATGGTTTCACTGAAACTGACTGGCGAAACTCTCCCTGCCACATCTGACTCCCACAACCTGGCATACTCGTGTCCTTCTGGGGTAAAGAATACAGGTAGCCCGATAATCCCCTTGTCTTCTCCTATCCAGAAACTGATAGCGTTGGCTTCATCACCATCAAGAGGCACCTCATCAAGACAGGAAAAATAAAGGGGAACTTCCGCCAACTCACGGAATAGATAGTACTCTGCAATATCTCCTTCACCGTCCATAACCAACATCAGCATGGATTCAGTAGCCGAGCCCCTATCTTTCAGATACAGACGAAATACCGTTAAACCGTAGATATCAATACAGGAGCCCCCTTCAATCAAAGACTCTTGCCCCGGGTACTCCGGCCCCTCTTCCCCAGCAAGCAGAAAAGGAGCTTCTTCTATGGACACTCGCGAACCGATCCTTAAGCCGAGAGGTAAATCAATTCCTGGAAGTTTATCCTGCTTTTGCCCATTCATACTTTGCTTCAGAGAATCAAACTTCATATCCATGTATGCTTTCATCGACATCTTGTCATACACTCCTATCACTCTTATCCACTAATTGGGTTGGATAGCCTTATCAAAAGCATGCTGTGTCTGAATAAGTAACTCCATTAACTTTTCATATGCATCAGGGTTTTTCTCTGACCAGTCAAGACTAACAACCATATCCATTGGCACAGAGAGTGTTTTGACTGAAGAGGAGAAAAAACCACTCTGAATATTTGGATATTGCTCGTTCGGTATGCTGTCAAACATATACATGTCTTCACCAGACTGATCTTTCATACCTTCCAGCTGATTCGCTGTCTCAGTCTCAGCATATTCACTGTTATTGAAATCCCAGTCATTAACGGGAACCAACGCCAGTTTGTTACCTAATTCATTGGCTTTCTTCATCAACTCAGTGTTTAAACTGGCTACATACATCATGCAATCAGCAGTACCAAGGTAGACTTTATTCAAAGCCTTAAAACCACCAGCATATTGAGTATTAACCTCACGATATCCAGCATCTGTTTTAACAAAATCCATCCAAGTCTGAGCGGTGCCAGATTCTTTGTCACCGATTAACAAGGTTTTATTTTTCAGGCCCTTAACGCTTTCAACACCTGAATTTTTATTGCAAACCATATGAGCATATTCCAGCGCAGGGGTTGCTACTCGCTCAAAGTTGAAATGTCCATTAGGATTCTGCTCTGCATACGCCTGAAAACCTGTTCGTTGTGCAAGGGCACCATCACATTCATTACGTTCCATACGCCCTAAATTATCAATAGTGCCTGCTGTATTAATCAGTTCAACATTTAACTGATTCGCTGCAGCTGTTTCCAATAATTGACCGTGTAGGAAATAGTTACCACTTTTACCACCAGTACAGTAACGGAATGAAGGTCCAGCCATCACAACATCCGGTGCCATCACAATGTCTGCAGATAGACCCTCTGGTAAGTAGCCCGGATCTTTCTCTGCCCCACGCATTTTTTCTACCTGAGTATTTAGAATATCAAGTTGCTGACGCAGTTCTGCATCATTCTGTGCCAAAACTTCCATATCCCCCAACCACTCTTGCATGCCCGGATCATCCTCATGGTGATAAGCAAATGCTGAGAAATCGGGGGTCAGGATACTGCCGAGCATAAAGCCTAGGAAGAGACCGTCGAATAAACCATATCGAGACTTGCCCTTGTAAACATGAGCAGGTGCTTTCCAGCTGCCATAATGTTTATCCCGACGCTCCCAATAATCACTTCTTTTGTTAGACTTACCAGCGACCTGGCTATACAAAGGTGACTTTTTCTTTAATCCGTTCAGGTCTCCTACTGTACTTGGCGTACGACTAAACTTTTGTTGTTCCGACTTATAACGTTTAAAAGCATCTGCTTGCTTTTGTTGTGATATCTTCTTATTGGGTTTAGCTGCTAACTGAGTACTTTTAGCTGATGATGTGGCCTTTACAGTACTATTTGTTTTAGAACCAGTACTTTTCGCGCCACTGCTGGATGTGCTTTTACCACCCCAACCAGATTTGGACTGAGTAGATGCAGCCTTTGAACCAGTACTATGGGAGCTTGAAGCACTTGATGTGCCAGGCTTCGTCGCAGTCGAACTACTCGATGAACCACCCCAACCCGATTTAGATTGACTCGAGGTTGTGCTTTTTTCGGTACTGGTCACTGATGTCGTTTTATAGGAACTTTTGCTACTGCCCCAGCTGCTGGAGGCACTTGACTTCGTACTTGAACTACTTCGCCACGAGGGCTTGGAATAACTTTTTGACGTACTAAATGAAAAACTGCTGCTGCGAGAGCTGGATTTCTTTCTGGCATGGGCATCCAGAATAGGAGCTAAAGAAAGGCTGGAAGCAAGAATAACCGTAAATACGGATGTCTTAAGATCACTCATCATCCCCTCCTGGGAAGTGCTATTTAATTCCAAAATTTATACCCACTGAATATAAAATATTTCGATACATATCTGCGTAGTAGCAGATAACCACAACACCTTGTATAGAAACTTTTCAGGGACTTAAGACTTATTCAGCTTAATCTACCACTCTTTGTCTCTTGTTAACATAATGATTTTTCTACCATATTAACTGCTATCCTGGCTCCCTTCTGATAGACAACTTGTTCTACTATAGTGTTAAAATGTACGAAAGCTATCTTTGAACAGAGCATGAGACAATCACATGGACCGCCTAACTGCTTTGCTTGAGGTCTACCCTCCTGCCACCCACGCCATTACTGCTATCACACTGTCTGCTGGCGAAAGTCTGGAACAGCACTGCGAAAACAACTGCTCGGTGATCTATCTGCAAAACAGTGGGCACTCCCAGGTGAAAACGTTTTTTGCTGATCCCAACTCTGGAAGTACAGAAACGCCTACTATCAATCTAAACCCCGGTGACTTGCTTTGGTTACCTCAAGGCAAAGGTCATTTTATTAGCAGCGAAGATAGCGCTGAACTCAGTCATATCAATCTAGCATTTGGTGATCAGGCTCAGAATATGCTGATGGATACTTTGCCTCAGGCACTGCCCATCCCCGGCTCGCAGTTTGATAGCTTCGATATGACACCCTTAATTCAACTGATGACTCTGGAAGCCTTGCAACCACGCTGCGGTCAATCCGTAGTGTTAAATCGTCTAGCAGAAGTGCTACTGGTTAAGATGCTGCGTTATATCATCAGCAGCCACACTATTGAGACAGGAGTTTTAGGTGGACTCGCAGACTTAAGACTGGCGAAAGCATTGACTGCGGTACATCAAGATCCGGCATTTGGTTGGAACC
This sequence comes from uncultured Oleiphilus sp., assembly GCA_964342385.1. Taxonomy (GTDB): domain Bacteria; phylum Pseudomonadota; class Gammaproteobacteria; order Pseudomonadales; family Halomonadaceae; genus Oceanospirillum. The sequence goes on from CAYFGP010000019.1 coordinate 9,557, forward strand.
TGGAAAACCTGGCCCACACTGCCGGTATGTCGCGCACCGCTTTTAGTCAGCAGTTTAAGCGTATCGTCGGTTACACCCCTGCGGACTATGTTACTCACTGGCGTATGCGTATCGCCTGCCAGAGGCTTCTACATGGAAAAGAAGCTATCGGACAGATTAGTGAACAATTGGGCTACCAAAGTGAAACTGCCTTTCGACGGGCTTTTCGTCGTGCTCTGGGTGTCCCTCCGGGTGAGTATAAAAAGCAGCAGCTTGAGCAAGCTGCTTGACCCCTTATGACATGCTCTAAGCTGCTGGATTATATCGATCTCAGCAGTTTGGATAGCCATTTACCAAGACGAAAACTTACTTTCCAACACCAAGCATCTATCAAACTGCTGTTTTGACACGCTTTATTTTCCCTGATATCCATCAATCAAAGTCTATCTGGTTATCGCTAAAAGATTTATCTCTAGTCTGTGGAATTTTAGAAAAGGCTGAAAAACTGGGTAGTTACGCCCATTTTTCCGCAAGTGTGCAATAAAAGTGCCCCATAAAGTCGCGCGACAAACCATTTCCCTTTTTTTGCTAGGTCTTTTGCTGACCGTGACAGAATGGACTCGTGCCAAAAGTTGGCACCCCGGTTGCATTATATAGGGTATGTTGTCCGGTCTTAACGGTGCCACCCTGCACGATATCCGTAACAGGTCCCGTTAGCTGCCATGTATCGGACAACAGTTTGGGGTTGTTCTGCGCCGTTCGGTTCGACATTCGCTCGACTGGCTCGCACCTGACGGTGACGGCGCTTTTTTTAACCCTGAGCCCTAAATCGCTTGATCACTTTGTTTTGATCTATCCAGCAATGCTATTCACAAGATAGTACCCTCATTACTGGAAACTAAATCCAGATCTTTCTCTGGTACCCACTGTTGAGTTTCTCCAGTGGGTTATTTTTTTATTCCGTCGCAATTTCAAATTTTATCTGATTAGCCCGCGCGCTTTTTTCAAAAATTCTTCTGCTGACACAGCATGCACCTCGCCTGAATCCAGCTGCTTAGCTCGACGTTCAGCTTCATCTAACCAGGTAGCTTCCACGTCTTCATTCTGATCAGCTATTTCTTGTCGCTCAGTTTTTGCCTGTTGCTTATCTGGGTGTGCTGGTTTCATTTCGAGTACCTCTGATATACACACTTACACAAAAGTGTTTCGATACTTTTTGATCAATGGCTGAAGCATGAAGCTATTTGTTAAAGAGAAACTTTTGTGTGAGTGCTTATGGCATCAATAAAGGGATCTGACAAAAACTTAGCATATCCGAGAGCTAAGATTTCAGGTCATTCAGCTATTCTGCCTTTCTCCCCTTAATTTCCCTTAATTTCCCTTCTTTTCCCTACCCGCGCTGGCTCACTCCTTGCCCTCTATAGAGTAACGATAAAAAAGATCAACTATAAAAAGCTTCCGTGAGCAAGGATTACCTATGACTCTCAACCCTGACAAAAAACCTGGCAACATACCTGAACAAGACAGCGGGCATGCCGAAATCAGCGGACGTACGCCAAGCAGCTGGCGACTGGGCATTGAACTGGCTGCAGAAGAGGTCAGTAGTGGCCGCTGGACTAGCCTGAATTGGAAAGTAAAACAACTGTGGCCCGATGAAGACAGCTGGCAACAAAGCTTGTCGCAAGATCCTCGCGATGCCGATCTGACCACTTTCCTGGATCTGGTGCTCTACCGTGATGAACGTACGGCTTATCGCTTTAACCTGACCTCTCAGCAACCGCACCTGTTTATTCAGTGTGATGAGGATGAAGAGAACGACCGTTGGGTTCCCAATGAGATCACCGCATGCCAGGACGTAGCCGCTGAATGGTTGGACGGTGAGCACTCCGTATTGGAAACCCCTATGCCAGAAGCGATCCAGTGCTGGCTGGAAGCTTATATGGCCGAACACGGTGAGCTGATCGAGAAAAAGAAAAAGCGCCGTTACGCCGAAGAAGACAATAAAAAGCAGCGGGAGGCCCTATGAGTGAAGGTTCTTTCCTATCCCGTTGGTCCCGTCGGAAGCAGGAGCAGACCTCTGCAGAGCCGGTAATTGAGTCGACAGATCAGGTAGATAGCACAGCAGGTGTTACGGCTGCTATTACGGCTGAGGGTACTACTGATCATGCGGCAGCGCAAAAAACAACCATCCAACAGGTAGGGTTAAAGGAATCAAATCCTGATAAATCTGCGTTTCTGCCTGAGGGTGATCTGACGCAAACCTCAAATGAGCTTCCTTCTGTTAACCAAGCAACAACTGATCAAACAGGTGCATCGATCAGTGACGAGCAGGCCAAACCTCTTAGCGATGAGGATATGCCCGATGTAGAGACACTGGACGGCAACAGCGATGTCAGCGGCTTCTTCTCTGAGGATGTCAGCGAAAAGCTGAGAAAAAAAGCCCTTAAAGCGATGTTCCTAAGCCCCGAGTTCAACCTGCGTGACGGCCTGGAAGATTATGACGATGACTTCAGCATTATGAAGCCCCTTTCCGAGAAGGTGGCTGCAGGTCTGCGCACCTGGGTGGATGAAAAAGACCCAGAAGAGATGCTGGATAAGGTGACAGAAACCGGTAAGTCAGCAACAGAATCTGATGAGTCCATCGACCCTGAAATTTACGACGAAAGTGCAATAAAGCCTCAGGAAAACAATGAATTAACAGAAGGTGATCAACTTAAGTCTGATATTTCAACACCTTCTGAAGTAGCAAACACTGAAAACACGGCCTAGACAAAATGGGTCATTTTTCCTGTGGTCATTTTTACCTAGGACAAAATGTCCCTGTTTTTAGTCAGCCTTCCATTACTACCAGAACAGAACGGTGAACCGGTTGTTTTGTTTTCGCAATCACCGGTCTGGCATTTGCTTTTTGCTTAATGACTTTTTTCGAAAACCTGAACCTCGATAAAAGCCGACAAGTGTGGCCAAGAACACACGAAAAAATAAAAGAGCAAAAATAACGAGCAATGCCACCGTTTTTGATGCATCAAAGCGGATGAGGAAACCCCATGACAGCTCAGTTCAATGAACAGCAGCTAAAGAATCAAAATGCGCGTCAAGCCGCCTTGACGGCCTTGTCACGTCCGGAAAATCTGGCAGCACCCAGTATCGCTTACCATTCTGGCGGTCACTTGTTGATTATCGGTGCAGACGATCTCGCCCGGCTGGCAGCCCTGCAGCTCTTGCGCAATAAAGAGTCAGGGGTTGCCAGCCTTTCCCTACTGATTACTGATCCCGTTCAGGATATGAATAACCCACTGCTGGAACAGGCCTTGACCGATACCCAGCAGCTGCCGGTAGCTTACGGCAGCATTGAGAATATTGAGGGTTATCTGGGACAGTTTGAACTGACCGTAAAACCTACTCAGGTTGTCGACTCTCTCCAAGCTGTAGGCACTCAACAGGCTGCAGGCACTCAAGCTTCTTCTGAACAACCAGAACAAGAGAGCGCTTCAGGAAAAACAGTCGCCGAACAAGCACTGGCGGCAATGGAACTGGTTTCCCTGGCTCCGGCGCTGATTCAACGCAGTCACTATGACCTGATTCTGGATCTGGGCCGCGAACCGGCACTGGTTCAGGAACTATCACCACCGGGTTATTTCCATGTTGCCCCCGGCAATAGCCAACTGCAGCAGGTACTAACCGATCTGCCAGATATGGTGGGGGAATTTGAGAAGCCACTGTACTTCAGAATCAACGCAGATATTTGTGCACACAGCAGCCGGGGTTTAACCGGCTGTACGCGTTGTTTGGATGTGTGTCCTGCGGATGCGATCAGCAGCATCGAGAAACAGATTGAGGTGGATTCGCACCTGTGTCACGGTGCAGGCAGTTGCTCTACCGCCTGCCCTACCGGTGCGATCAGTTATGCCATGCCTAAAAGCAGCATGATGGCGGATTATATGACCCGTCTGCTGCAGATGTATCGCGATCAAGGTGGTTTAAACCCTGTGATCGTTCTGCATGGCGAAGAGACCGGAATCGATCAGGCGAATCTGGCTCCAAATCTAATGCCTGTAGCGCTGGAAGAAGTGGCTAACCTCGGCATTGAACTGTGGATGCATATGTTCAGCCAGGGATGCCAGCAAATTATCCTGCTAACTGATAGCAATACGCCTGATAGCCTGATCCAGCTGCTTAATCGCGAAATTCAGTTGAGCCAACAACTGCTGGAATCTTTGGGTTACTCCAAAACAGCGATCCAGTTGGTTAGCGACAATCAGCAACTGAGCACCTCAGAGTTTGTAACAGATGACGGTGTTCAAGTTCCAGCCAATATCCATATCAACTACAGCAGCCAATTTGAAGAACCCAGCAAGCGTGATCGTCTGTTAGGTTCGCTGAATCACCTGCATCAGTTTGCCGATGTTCAGCCGCTGGAAGTCAGCCTGAACAGCAGTGCACCTTTTGGTCAGATCAGCATTGATAGCAATAGCTGCACCATGTGCATGTCCTGTGCGGCAGTTTGTCCGACCAGCAGTATCAGCACGGAAGAAAACACGCCAGTTCTGAACTTCCTTGAAGCAGACTGTGTGCAGTGTGGCCTGTGTGAAGCAGCCTGCCCTGAAAACTCCATTACCCGTGAACAGCGTTTTGTCTTTGATCGTAACGTGCGCGATGAAAAACGTGTGATCAACAAAGACGAACCTTTCTGCTGCATAGATTGCGGTAAACCCTTCGCCCCTACCAGCACCGTCAACATGATGAAAGAGAAGCTAAAAGGCCACTCTATGTTTGCTGGTGATGCGATTAAGCGTCTGGAGCGCTGCGAAGATTGCCGTGTGAAAGATATTTATCGTGGTCTGGCTGCAGACCCTAGCGCCCAACTGAACCTGTAAGGGAGATAACACTATGACTGCTGAATTCTGCCCTGCCCTGACTGAACAGGATCAACTGCGTGCGGATATTTATAGCCTGCTGGCGGCCCTGCTACGTCAGGTACCCAGCCCTGAAATGATGCAGTGGCTGGAATCACTGGAAGCAGATGATCAGGACAGCTCCGATATGGGCAAAGCCTGGTTAACCCTGCAACTTGCAGCCCGTCACGCCAATCCAGCGCAACTGGAAGATGAATATCAGGAACTCTTTATCGGCCTGGGCCGTGGAGAGCTGGTGCCTTATGGCTCCTGGTATCTGACCGGCTCTCTGATGGAAACTCCGCTGGCGATTCTGCGTCAGGATCTGATTCGTCTGGGTTTTGAACGCGAAGATGATGTGAAAGAACCGGAAGACCACGCTGCAGCCCTGTTTGAGGTAATGGCATACCTCGTCGCCAGCGGTAATACCGTCAATACCCAGAAAGCGTTTTATGAGCGTCATATCGGTGCCTGGATTGAGCGTTTTGCTAAAGACCTGCAACAGGCTAATGCCGCCGTGTTTTACAGCAGCGTTGGCACTCTGTGCCGTGCTTTTACTGACTTCGAAACCGATATGTTTGGCGCGATTAATGACGAAGTTCAGGCGACTGAAATTAAAGCTTAGAAGCGGGATTGCGCTGACTTGAATCCAAGCCTCGCCAGAAACACCCGTTGTACGAGAAAGACAAAAAATAAAAGGCTGTTAAAGCCAACAAAAGGGCTTGGCAAAAGCCCTGAAAAAGATACGAAACCGCTTCCGGTTGCCGACGCCCACTCACAAAGCGGGTGACAAACAACCGGAACAGTAGCGTGAAACACACAATAGAACGAAACCAGTTAGTAGACAGAATGATCTCTGCGAAGAGAACAAAAGACTGCTAAGCCCTACGGGCAAAGGGATCACTGTCGGTACCGCTAAATCCGACGGCGATCAAGCGGAAATGAGGAGAACTTTTGTGACTGACAACAATAAGAAAGACCTGAAACAGGCGGGACGCCGTCAGTTTCTGAAAGCGATTACCGCAGGTGGTGCGGTCGCCGGTCTGGCAGCGATGACTGCCGGTCAAGCGGTTGCCGCAACGAATGATGTACCGGCTAAACCGGCCCCTGAAGATAAAAAGGGTTACCGCGAAACCGATCACATTCGTTCTTACTACGACACCTTGCGTTAATCAGCCGGAGAAACAGCAATGAAACTGACGAAAAAGCACAGCTCCGGCGATAGTGTCGTAGCAGAAAAAGGCAGCAAGGGTCTGGGCCTGAGCCGTCGTAGCTTCCTGAAGAATACCGGTATCACCACAGGTGGTATTGCGGCAGCCAGCTTTATGGGTAATGGCATGATCCGCAAAGCGGAAGCCAAAACCACTTACAGCGATGCGCCAAAAGAAGTTAAGCGTACTATCTGCTCCCACTGCTCCGTGGGTTGTGGTGTTTACGCCGAAGTACAAAATGGCGTTTGGACTCATCAAGAGCCCGCTTTTGACCACCCGATCAACCGTGGCGCGCACTGTGCCAAAGGTGCGGCTCTGCGTGAGCACGGTCATGGCGAACGTCGTCTGAAATACCCAATGAAGCTGGTTAACGGCAAATGGCAGAAACTGAGCTGGGAACAGGCCATTGAAGAAGTTGGCGAGAAAACGATGCAGCTTCGTAAAGAATCTGGCCCTGATTCCGTTTACTTCCTGGGTTCCGCTAAGCACAGCAACGAGCAGGCCTATCTATTCCGTAAGTTTGCGGCACTTTGGGGTACCAATAACGTTGACCACCAGGCACGTATCTGTCACTCCACCACGGTAGCCGGTGTAGCCAACACTTGGGGCTACGGTGCGATGACCAACTCTTTCAACGACATGCACTTTGCCAAGTCGGTGATTCTGATTGGTTCTAACCCAGCCGAGGCTCACCCGGTTTCCATGCAGCATATTCTGATCGCTAAAGAGCAGAATAAAGCCAAGCTGATCGTGGTTGATCCTCGTTTCACCCGTACGGCGGCAAAAGCGAACGAATACGTGCGTATCCGTCCAGGTACTGACGTCGCTTACGTTTGGGGTCTGCTGTGGCACATCTTCGAAAACGGCTGGGAAGACAAGCAGTTTATCGAGCAGCGTGTTTACGGTCTGGATGAAGTACGTAAAGAAGTGAAGCGCTGGACTCCGGCTGAAGTTGAAAACGTGACCGGCGTTGGCGAAGAGCAGATGCGCAAAGTGGCTAAGATGCTGGCCACCAACCGTCCGGGTTCTGTTGTTTGGTGTATGGGTGGTACTCAGCACACCACAGGTAACAACAACACCCGTGCTTACTGCATCCTGATGCTGGCCCTGGGTAACATGGGTACCAGCGGTGGCGGTGCTAACATCTTCCGTGGTCACGATAACGTACAGGGCGCGACCGACCTGGGCGTACTGTCTCACACTCTGCCAGGCTACTACGGTCTGTCTGACGGTGCCTGGAAGCACTGGTGTGGCGTTTGGGGCATTGACTTTGACTGGGTGAACGCACGTTTCGACCAGAACAAGTACAACAAAAAAGCCCCACGCAACAACAAGGGTATCCCGGTATCCCGCTGGATCGATGGCGTTCTGGAAGACAAGAACAAGATCGAGCAGAAAGATAACATCCGCGCCATGTTCTACTGGGGTCACGCGGTGAACTCTCAGACCCGTGGTCCTGAGATGAAAAAAGCGATGGAGAAAATGGATCTGATGGTCATCGTTGACCCTTATCCAACCCACGCTGCTGTTATGCATGACCGTACCGATGGTGTTTACCTGCTACCGGCCTGTACCCAGTTTGAAACCTACGGTTCTGTAACCAACTCCAGCCGCTCTATCCAGTGGCGTGATAAAGTGGTTGATCCTCTGTTCGAATCCAAGAACGACCACGAGATCATGTACCTGCTAGCGAAGAAATGGGGCATCGCGGATCAGCTGTTCAAAAACATCAAGGTGGAAGGCACGGTACCTCTGGTTGAGGATATCACCCGTGAATTCAACCGTGGTATGTGGACCATCGGTTACACCGGTCAGAGCCCTGAGCGTCTGAAGCAGCACCAACAGAACTGGCACACCTTTGATTTCGATACCCTGAAAGCGGAAGGCGGTCCTGCGGATGGTGATTACTACGGTATGCCTTGGCCATGTTGGGGCGACGCTGAAATGGGTCACCCAGGTACACCGATTCTGTACGATACCAGCAAGCCTGTGGCTGAAGGTGGTCTGAACTTCCGTGCCCGTTTCGGTGTGGAACGTGATGGCGTTAACCTGCTGGCTGAGGGCTCTGCTCCTGTCGGTAACGAAATCGGTGACGGTCACCCAGAGTTCTCCTCCAAACTGCTGAAACAGCTGGGCTGGTGGAAAGATCTGACTGCAGAAGAGAAAAAAGCCGCTGAAGGTAAAAACTGGAAAACTGACCTGTCCGGCGGTATCCAGCGTGTGGCTATTAAGCACGGTTGTGCACCATTCGGTAACGCTAAGGCCCGTACTTATGTTTGGACCTTCCCGGATAAAGTACCTCTGCACCGTGAGCCGCTGTACACCAATCGTCGTGACCTGCTGAAGGATTACGCGACCTGGAAAGACTCCGAGTCCATGTACCGTCTGCCAACTCTGTATGAATCCATTCAGAAGAAAGACGTATCCAAAGAATACCCAATCATTCTGACTTCTGGTCGTCTGGTTGAATACGAGGGTGGCGGTGAAGAAACCCGTTCCAACCCTTGGCTGGCTGAACTGCAGCAGGAGATGTTTGCTGAGATCAACCCTTATGACGCTAACAACCTGAATGTACGCGATGGTGCGGATATCTGGGTAGAAGGTGCCGAAGGTGGCCGCATTAAAGTGAAAGCTATGGTAACCCGTCGTGTAGACCGTGGTGTGGTCTTCGTACCGTTCCACTTCGGCGGTAAGTTCCAGGGTAAAGACCTGACCAGCAAGTACCCACAAGGTGCTGCGCCTTATGTAGTGGGTGAAGCGGCGAACACCGCGACCACTTACGGTTATGACCCTGTAACCCAGATGCAGGAAACCAAAGTGACCCTGTGTAAGGTTACCCCGGCTTAAACATTGATGTAGTGCGGCAGATCCGCCAGATCTGTCGTGAATCACCTTTGAGGATTGAATAATGGCTAAAATGAAATTCCTGTGTGACTCAGAGCGCTGCATTGAATGTAACGGCTGTGTCACCGCCTGTAAAAATGCCAACGAAACGGAATGGGGCATTCAGCGTCGTCGCGTCGTCACCATCGACGATGGCGAAGCAGATGAGACCTCGATCTCTGTTGCTTGTATGCACTGTACCGATGCACCTTGTATGGCGGTATGTCCGACTGACTGTTTCTATCAAACAGATGACGGCATCGTACTGCACGACAAAGATCTGTGTATCGGCTGTGGTTACTGCCTGTTTGCTTGTCCGTTTGGTGCACCTCAGTTCCCTTCCGAGGGTGCGTTTGGTGAGCGTGGCAAGATGGATAAGTGTACTTTCTGTGCCGGTGGCCCAGAAGAAGATCCAGCCAAAGAGAAAGCGAAATACGGTGCTAACCGTATCGCTGAAGGCAAACTGCCGCTGTGTGCTGAAATGTGTTCCACCAAAGCCCTGTTGGCGGGTGATGCTCAGCAAGTATCTGACATCTTCCGTGAGCGTGTGGTTTACCGTGGCCACAAAGATGGTGCCTGGTCTTCTGTGGATGAGCAGAAGGCTCAACCGAAGAATTTGGTTCCAGGTGAAATGGATCAGCAACAGATGGCTGCACTGGCCAGTGAACTTGCCGTTGACGCCAGCAACATTATTGCTAAGGCATAACGCTTGCTGAGCAAGGTGACCTTAAGGTCATTTTAACCAGTGGGGTCGGACTGCAACGGCCCCACTGATTTCAACGCAACGTTTTCAGGTCAAATTATCATGACAAAAACAACTCAGCCCGATAGCCGGACAGTTAAGGCGTTACTACAAGTCTTTGCCGTTTTATTTCTGGCAGGTCTGGCAATTCTAATCTTTGCACCTCAAGCTAGCGCAGACGCAGCAGCTAAGGTACAAGGCAATTTCGCAGGCGCGGATTACTGGCGTGAAGTTTCTGACGGCACTGTCGGTTACACCACGTCACAGGGAGCCGAACACGGTCAACTGATCAATGTGGAAGGCGAACGCTGGCGTGAATTGCGCAACAAATGGATCAGCCCAGCGGGTTTGTATGCTATCGGTGGTAGCCTGGGCCTGTTGACCCTGGTTTATCTGACCCTGGGTTGCATGAAGCTGGACAAACCTCGCACAGGTCGTTTGATTCTGCGTTGGGGTCTGTTTGATCGTGCTATGCACTGGTTTGTAGCGATCACCTTCCTGACTCTGGCCTTTACCGGCCTGAATATTCTGTACGGTAAGCACTTTATCCCGGAATATTTTGGTTACGATATCTGGAAGAATCTGATCGCACTGTCCAAGTTCCTGCATAACTATATCGGCCCTATCTTCTCCATCGGTCTGCTGATGATGATTATCCGTTGGTTCGGCAATAACTTCTTCAATATGACCGATCTGAAGTGGTTTATTCAGGGTGGCGGTCTGATCGGCAACAAACACCCCAGTGCAGAGTTTCTGAACGGTGGTGAAAAAGGCTGGTATTGGGCACTGACCATTCTGGGTCTGGTTGTCGTCGGTAGTGGTCTGATTCTGGACTTCCCTCTCTTCGGTCTAACCCGTAACGATATGCAAACCGCTAATCTGATTCATGGTGGCGTATCTCTGTTGCTGGTTGCCATTTCTCTGGGCCATATCTATATCGGTACCATCGGTTCCGAAGGTGCTCTGGAAGGTATGAAGACTGGTTACGTGGATGAGACTTGGGCTAAACAGCACCACGATTTGTGGTATGCAGAGGTTAAAGATCAAGCGATTGATCCTGCCCAGGCAGGTGAATCCGATAAAGCGGATAAGCCAGGACATGCTGAAAAAGCAGAGCAAGCTTAACGGACTGTTAACTTGAGTTCGTCATTTGGTCATTTGCCAAATAGAAAGAGGAGCCTGGTGCTCCTCTTTTGCTTTTTGTCTTCTCAAAATCAACAAAAAAGCCGCTCAGTATGAGCGGCAAAGTTCTAGCGATGGAGGTAACCATCGACTTTCAGGCACGATGAATAGAGCTTTCGGCTTTTCGCCAGGGCTAACGCCCCTTCTTCTTGGCGGACTCTCCGCCCATACCAAAATGCTGTTTTGGCATCTCAGTAATAATGACACGAACATTTTCCGCCGGAGCATCCAGGGAATTCGAAATAGCCTGTGTCACTTCATAGATCAGGCGTTCTTTCTGGTCGTCCGTGCGCCCTTCCATAATATGCAGCTGTGCGATTGGCATAATATCTGTCCTTTCAGTTAGCAATTGAGTCAAGCTCAGCGATGCCCTTCCCTGCCGCACCGCCGATGGTGTTCGAAACGTTTAGAACACTTTAGTCAGAGCAATACGCAGCTGATCCCCTTCGAAACTTTGGTTGCTGCTGTACTCTTTATATGCGGCAAAGTTCAGGCCGGTCATAAGAGTTGGCCAGAAATAGCTGGCTTCAACGCCTGCTGCATGACGCTCAGAATTACCATCACCTTGTTCCCATTCGGAGTAACCGGCAAAACCAACTTCGATGCCATTACTCAACTGAGCCCCCAGGCCGTACTCCATAACAAGATTATCTTCCACATCGTTATCGTCCGCTTTCTCATAGCGGGACAGCAGACTAGCAGAATAGGTTTTCGCATTATCCAGGTAGAAATTACCACCCAGAGTCAGCATTAGTTCACTGTAGCCTTTGCCTGGTGAAGCTGGTGAGTCATCATCACCAGTCGGACTCCAGATACCGGCACCGGCAACTGAATCCCAACGATCGCCGTGCCAACTCAGCACACTGCCGACAAACAGGTCACCTAATGCAGACTCTTCGTCTTTCATCACGTTACCCACTTTAAGGTCCGTATTGACCATAGGGAGAATCGCTTCCACGATCAGATCGGCATCCAGAACTTTTTGCTCGGTCACCCAGATAAAACGGTGGGCTAAAGCATTCACTGTAACCTCACTATCACTGGGCAGGTTATCCGCTTCATCCGCGTTATAGCGCACACCATAAGCTTTGTAATAGATACCAGGTCCAGGTGCTGCCGCACCTTTTACGGCCTCAATACCTGGCACATAGTTCTGCGCTTGAGCTGAACCAGCAGCCAATAGCAAAGGAAGAATCAGAGCGGCTTTTTTGTTTTTGTAATTCATACTGTTTCCATTCCGTGTTGTGTTGTTAGCTCGGCTGTCTGGCTAACGGGATGACGTTCAAACACGTTAGCCAACCAGCAATGGGTCGAATATTATTTTTTCCAACAGTTATTTTCCCATGGGAAAACAGACGCAGGAGAAACTAATTTAGGGATTTATAAAAGCAGTCATATCATAGGTATCAACATCTCTAAGGTCTGTTAGACAAAACGCGCACTGATATTGCCTAGACCTTGATAACGCACATTAATGTTGTCGCCTTTGTTTACGGTTACCGCGGCAGTAATACCACCAGTCATAATGAAAGTACCGGCAGGAATCTCTTCACCACGCTCCCCCATCATATTGGCTAGCATGGCGACCGATGCCGCAGGATGGCCCAGTACAGCAGCACCGGCACCTGTCGCAACGATTTCGCCATTAATTTCCATCACTACGCCCAAAGTCTTTAGATCAACTTCATCAACCTGGGCCATACAACCACCGGTAATAAAGCGGGTTGATGAGGAGTTATCAGCGATTACACTTTTCAGATCGAATTTAAAATCCTTGTAGCGTGAATCAATTACTTCCACTGCTGGAACAATAAAGTCGGTAGCACGCAGTACATCACCGATATGTACACCAGGGCCTTTTAATGGTGCTTTGGTGACAAAAGCGATCTCTGCTTCAATTTTCGGGTGGATCAACTCATCGGTTTTGATATCACCACCTTCTGGCACACTGAAGTAGTCAGCTAGGTAGCCATAACAAGGATGCTCTACCCCCATCTGAGCCATCTTCGCCCAGGAGGTCAGTCCCATCTTCATACCGACGATTTTGGTACCACGGGCTTCTTTACGACGACGCGCTTCCCATTGGATATCAAAGGCATCCTTGTAGGTCATCTGAGGGAAGTCATCCGTGATCTTAGTGATCTCGTAAGCTTCCAGTTCGGCGTTTTCACAGTGAATGGCAAGCTCTTCGATCTGCTGCTGAGTCAGGTTATTCACTTGGTTGTCATTGTTTTGTTGAGCTGCTTTTTGTTGTGAAGGTTGTTGAGAGCCTGCCATTAGATTAATCCTCGTTCTTTTGCCATGGTCAGTGCCAGGTCTTCTATCATGTCTTCCTGACCACCTACTGTGCCGCGACGACCCAGTTCCACCAGAATGTCCCGTGCCTGAATGCCATATTTCGCCTCAGCACGTTTAGCAAACAGCAGGAAAGAGGAGTAAACACCGGCATAGCCCAGTGTCAGTGCATCACGGTCCAGACGAATAGGGTGATCCATCATTGGAACGACGATGTCTTCTGCCACATCCATAATCTGGTACAGATCAACACCTGAGTTAACGCCCATACGGTTTAACACCGCTACAAACACTTCCAGTGGCGTATTACCCGCACCGGCACCCAAACCTGCAACCGAGCCATCGATACGGCTGGCACCGGCTTCGATAGCTGCAATAGAGTTGGCAATACCCATGCCCAGGTTATGGTGGCCGTGGAAACCGATCTCGACATTGGCAGGCAGTTCACTACGCAGCAGACCAATCTTTTCTTTCACTTCTTCTGGCAACATATAACCCGCTGAATCCGTACAGTAGATACAGTTGGCACCGTAGCTAACCATCAGCCTGGCCTGTTCAAGGATTTTCTCAGCACTGACCATATGGGCCATCATCAGGAAACCCACGGTATCCATATTCATCTTGGCGGCCATACCGATATGCTGTTCGGATACATCCGCTTCGGTGCAGTGTGTGGCCACACGAATGGTGCTGACCCCAAGATCTTTTGCCATCTTCAGATGATCAACAGTACCGATACCCGGCAGTAACAGAGCCGAGATCTTGGCGTTTTTCATCTTAGGAATCACTGTGCTCAGATACTCTTCATCACTGTGAGCTGGAAAACCGTAGTTCAGTGAAGTACCACCCAGACCATCACCGTGGGTCACTTCGATCAGAGGCATACCTGCCTCATCCAGACCAGTAGCGATAGCTACCATTTCATCCAGAGAGATTTGGTGACGCTTAGCGTGCATACCATCACGCAGACTCATATCGTGGAGCGTGACATTTTTACCTTTAAGATCCATTGTGCTCTCCTCCACTTAGTCGCGTGCGGGTAAGGTGATAACGCCGTTAGCGGCTTCTTCAGCAAACATCTCTGCGGTGCGCAGACCTGCGGCTGTCATAATGTCCAGGTTACCGGCGTATTTCGGCAGGAAGTCACCCAGGCCTTCCACCTCCATAAACACGGAAACCTTATTGCCATCAAAAACCGGACCATTGACTAAACGATAACCGGGCACATATTTCTGTACCTCCGCCACCATGGCGTGGACAGATTCTGTAATGGCATCACGATGAGGTTCGCTTTCGGTCAGACAGTGAATGGTGTCACGCATAATCAGTGGCGGCTCAGCCGGGTTGATAATAATGATCGCCTTGCCTTTTTTAGCACCGCCAACCTTTTCTACTGCACCGGCCGTAGTACGGGTAAATTCATCAATATTCTGGCGAGTACCCGGGCCAACAGAACGGGAAGACACGGTAGCGACAATCTCACCGTATTCAACCGGCTGTACACGGGACACTGCAGCTACCATAGGGATTGTCGCCTGGCCACCACAGGTCACCATATTGACGTTCATCTCCAGGTTTTTTGCATGATCCTGCAGGTTTACGGGTGGTACGCAGTAAGGGCCGATTGCCGCAGGTGTCAGATCCACCATAATCACGCCTAGCTCATTTAGTTTGCGGCTATTCTCTGCGTGGACATAAGCCGATGTAGCATCAAAGGCAACACGGATATCATCTTCAATCACATGGGCTAACAGACCATCGACACCTTCGGCAGTGGTTTTAATACCCATCTCTTCGGCGCGCTTCAAACCTTCGGAGGTCGGGTCGATACCCACCATCCATACCGGCTCAATCCACTCGGAGCGTTGCATCTTCATCAGCAGATCGGTGCCGATATTACCTGGGCCAATAATGGCCGCTCTTAACTTTTTGCTCATAGTTGTTGTCCTGAATCAGTTCCGTTGGAAGGCTTAAACAAAACGCACTGAGGCATTACCGATGCCACCAATACTGACGCTCATAAAGTCACCGGCCTGCACAGGCTCCAGAGGTACCAGAGAACCAGAGAGAATTACTTCACCCGCTTTAAGACCGATGCCAAAGCTACCCAGGGTATTGGCTAGCCAAGCCACGCAGTTCACAGGACTGCCCAGTGCTGCAGCACCGGCACCGGTAGAGATAATCTGACCGTTTTTCTCAACGACCATACCGCAAGTGGCCAGATCCACTTTGCGCGGATCAACCGCCTGATCACCCAGGACAAACAGACCACAGGAGGCGTTATCCGCTACAGTGTCCTGGATCTTGATCTGCCAGTTTTCGATACGGGAATCGACAATCTCAAAACAAGGCATCACGCACTCAGTTGCTGCCAGAACATCCGCATTGGTGATGCCCGGACCCATCAGATCTTTTTTCAGGATAAAGGCGATCTCACCTTCTGCTTTCGGTTGAATCAGACGCTCACTGATCGGCATCTCTTCGCCTTGGTTAAATGCCATCTGATCAGTCAGATAACCAAAGTCCGGCTGATGCACATTCAGCATGTTTTGCACAGCTTTGGAGGTGACGCCAATCTTTTTACCGATAATGCGCTCACCGGCAGCGACACGGCGCTCAACCATACGTAGCGAGATGTGATAAGCATCTTCAATGGTGATATCGTCAAAACGCTCGGTAAAAGGACGCAGGGTCTCGCGCTTTACCATGGCCTGATACAGCTCATCACCGCAGGCCAGAATCTGTTCTTGGTTCATGTTGTTACCTTTCTATTAACCTTCATTGACGGCAAATCAAAGCTTCACACAGACATTGCTTAGTTCGGTGTAAAACTCCAGAGAGTGCACACCACCTTCACGACCGATACCGGATTGTTTCGCTCCGCCAAAGGCTGTTCTCAGATCACGCAGGAACCAGCTGTTAACCCATACCAGGCCCACATCCAATTGCTCAGAAACACGCACTGCTCGGGAGGTGTTTTCTGTCCATACCGCTGCAGCCAAACCATATTCGGTGTTATTTGCCAACTCGATCACTTCATCTTCGGAATCAAATGGACGGATATGGCAGCAAGGACCAAAGATCTCTTCATTAACAACACGTGCGCTGTCGGGCAGATCTATCCAGATAGTAGGTTCTACCCAGGCACCGGCTTTCATCTCTTCGCCAACATCCGGTACACCTCCGCCGAGAACAACAGTTGCGCCCTCTTCGCGGGCTAATTGGTAATAAGACAGGACTTTTTCTTTGTGCTCCTGACTGATCAGGGAGCCCATATTCACTTCGGGATCTTCCGAACGGCCCAGCTTTAGATTGGATGCGGTTTCAGCTAAACGTTTAACAAAGGCTTCATAGATAGGACGTTCAACATAAACTCGCTCAGTACCCAGGCAAACCTGACCGCAGTTAGCAAAAGCGGAGCGCATAGTGCCTTCAATGGCTTTATCCAGGTCACAATCAGCAAAAACGATACCCGGGTTTTTACCGCCACACTCTAGGGAGATATCACGTAAACCCACAGCGGCGGCTTTCATGATGGCCTCTCCTGTCCGGGTCTCACCGGTAAAGGTGATGGCATCAATATCCTGGTGACGGGTTAGATACTCACCGGCAGAATCAGGGCCAAAACCGTGTACCACGTTAAACACACCGGCCGGTACACCGCACTCGTTCATCACCTCACCTAGTAAGGTGGTGGTTGCCGGAGTTTCTTCAGAAGGTTTCACTACGACGGCATTACCACAAGCTAAGGCCGGACCGACCTTCCAGGTCATCAGTAACAGCGGCAGATTCCACGGACTGATCACCGCGATCACACCTTTCGGTTTACGCACTCCGAAGTTCAGTGCACCTTGACCATCTGGTGTATCCAGTTTGAACGACTCCGTAGGTACACTCTTGATCACATCCGCAAAGATACGGAAGTTGGCAGCACCGCGCGGGATATCGATATGACGAGCAATGGAATAAGGCTTACCGGTATCCAGACACTCGGCCTGTAGGAATTCATCAAAACGTTCATTGATTCGGTCCGCTACTTTATTGAGCAGCTCAACACGCTCTGTCACGGTCATTTTGCCCCACGGCCCCTTCATGGCAGCCCGTGCTGCTTTCACCGCTGCATCAACTTCTTTTTGCCCTGCTTCATGCACCTGACCGATCAGGTTATTGTCCAGCGGACAACGGTTTTCAAAGGTTCGGCCACTGGCAGAACCGACGTATTCACCGTTAATAAAGTGCTTAAATTCTTTCATTATATTTTCTCTATTCGATAAAACAGGGTATTGCCGACAGCAGCTCAGTCGTGCTGAGCGCAGCATGCCGTCGGCAATTTGCCTTAAGGGCGAATATGTTTCTTTTACAGTTGAGCTTTAGGTCAGAGCAGTCAGGAAACGCTCATTCAGCTGACGATCATGGTAGAAGATCGCCTTGCCCAGACTTTCGGTGGTCCAGGTCACAGGCTCGTGATCTGGGTAGTGATAGTCACCGCCGCAGAACACTTCGGAACGGTTACCGGAAGGATCGAAGAAATAGATGGTTTTCCCATGGGTAAGTCCATGACGGGTCGGACCGATATCCAGAGAGGTGTCTGTCATGGAGATTAAATCTGCTGCACGCAGCACATCTTCCCAGGTCTCCAGGAAGAAGGAGGCATGGTGGAACTTGTTCTTCTCAGGGTGTTTGATAAAGGCCACATCGTGCGCCTTCATAGAAGCAGTCAGGAACTGAGCCACACGATTGCCTTCCGGGTCCATCACCTGCTCAGCCAGATCAAAACCCAATACTTCCTGGAACAGTTTCAGTGTGCCGTCGATATCATCACCGTATAACAGGCAGTGATCAAAACGGGTGGCTTTCATACCGGTCAGGCCCCGTGGCCAGGCTTCTGGATTTACTTTAGCCAGGCCCCATTTACCGGTTTGCTCTTTGGTAGCGTAGATTTCAAAGTTATGACCCGTTGGTGTATCGAAGCGAACACGACGACCACAGCCATTGAGTTCGCCTTCAGGGATATCTTCAACGTTACAGCCAAAGCCCATCAGCTCTTCACGCAGCTTATCGACGGTTTTCTCATCAACCACTTTAAAGCCCATAAAGTCCATACCTGGCTCATCAGCGGGTGTCAGCACTACGGAGAACTTGTCGACCTCGGTCCAGCCTTTCAGGTAAGCACGGCCCTTATCATCTCGTTCTACTTCGATCAGGCCCAGCAGATCACGGTAATGTTTTAGAGCTTCTTCAACATCCAGTACACGGATTTGAACGTGGCCAGGGCGCATTACACCTTTTCTCATGATTACATCCTCTTGTTCTTGTTTTACGGTTGTTTAAGTCACTGCTTTGTTGCGGTTATCAGCCGCCTATCATTTCTAACGTGTAGATCAATTCTGTGAGCGGTTTCATCAGGCTTTCTTTAATGGAGAAACCACGGGGGTTAAAGCAAAATGATCGGACTCGACAACCAGATCACCCTGCACCTGAGTCCGGCATGCCAGCACAAAACCTTGCTGTTCTTCCTGCTCGCTAACATGCGCCCGACTCATCTTTAATGTTTGGTAGTGGCCGGATAACACCTTCACTTTGCACATGCCGCAGCCGCCTTTTCGGCAACCCACTCGAATGGCCTGTTTACCGGCTTTTTCCATACCCTGTAACAACAAGCTGTCGTTATCACAGGTAAAGCTTTCATCTCTGTTGGTGACCTGAATTTGATGCTCTCTATTTGTCACTGTGATCACCCATTACCACTGATCCAGTGGTTCAATTCGTTGCTAAGCTTGTTACAGTCAGTTGCTAACTGAGATTGCTAACCCCTTAAAAGCTCATCCGTTTGGGCTAACGCCTTTAAAGCTCAATCCGTCTCAGCTATATCCGTTTAAAAAGCGCTGAACGTCCAGCACCTTCCGCACCATCTGCTGCGGTGACAAATTTCTCCATATGAATATCGCGCTCAAATAAGCGCCCCTGCATCAGAGCAGTAATAGCTGAATCAATCATTGGCGGAGGACCACACAGATAGGCCTTATGGCCTTCAAAGCGACCACTAAACTGTTCTTTTGTCGCTTCATGCACGTAGCCTGTAAAGCCCTGCCAGTTATCAGCAGCCTCGGGATCACTCAGTGCCGGGGTGTAGTGGAAATTGCTATGTTGCTCGGCCAGCTGCTCAAACAGCTTGCGGTTGTACAGTTCAGATAGATTGCGTGCGCCCTGGAATAGATGAATCTGACGTTGATCGCCCTGCTCTAACATATCCAGTACCATGGACTGAGGACTGGACAGCCCAGAACCACCGGCAATAAAGATGGCATCCTGCTCGTCTGAGCTACGGACGAAGAACTGACCATAAGGGCCGGAGACATCTAACTTCTGCTCCATGACCAGAGATTCGTGTAGCCATGTTGTTGCAACCCCGCCTGGTACCAGACGAATATGCAGCTCAATCACATCGGATTGACTGGGGGCGCTGGCAATGGAGAATGCCCGTGAGCCTTCAATACCCGGTAGCGTCAGGTTGATATATTGACCAGCCTGAAACTCCATCGGACGATCCAGCTTTAACCAGATCCCGCGAATAGTGGGTGACAAGGTCTGGATATCCACCACTTCACCGGTAAAGTCTTCTACCGGGAAGCCCTGAAAGTCCGGGTCAACATCAATATCGGCTTCAATCACCAGATCCGACTCCGGTTTACAACAACAAGCCAGGACTTTGCCTTCGTCACGCTCCATATCCATCAGCGCGAAGGGTGAAGCGTTGCCGTGGTCATAATCCCCTTCCACCACTTCAACTTTGCAGGTTGCGCATGTGCCATGACCACAGGCAAAGGGTAACCAGACACCTTGACGCAAAGCCGCATCTAAAATGGTTTGTCCCTCTTCCACTTCCACCACATCACCCGTGGGTTCAACCGTTACTTCGTAAGTCATGACCTTCACCTTCTACCTTATCTCTGTTCTTGTTATGGTCTGGTACCCGGCAATCTTTTATGGCTTTAAACCTGATCCCCGGCGTACCAGAAGTGCGGATCTTTTTTGTCCGCTTGGCTTTTCGTGTTAAGCGCTCCGGTTTAGCGTTACCTGACCGTCACTACGTTTCTGCTTACACGCCGGCGTTCTGAAAACCGTTCAATTCAGGTGTCTGGAAGCGCAACAGGGATTTGTGACCGATGCCCTGCTCGGCCAGCGCTACATCCATCTGAGGGACAAAAGGCTGACCGTCTAACTGCCAAACCACACTGTTCCAGTTGACCTGATCCCACTCTGGGTGCTGACTAAAAGCTTCCGGCATTACTTCCTGAATCAGCGCACCAAATGGCATTTCCGGTGGCAGTGGATAGGCAAAAGCCGCGCAGAACATCAGGTGATGATCCCACCCCACATACACCACTTGATTACCGTGAAAGTTTTCCTGACGATCCTTCATCTCACCCTGATAGCCGGGCTTTAATGCACGTACTGGCATAACAAAATCCTCACTTCAGGCCGCAAGAGGCTGAGCCACCTAGGTTCTGGGGGCTTTACAGCCGGTTTGCGGCACTGGTTAAACGTTATTTGTTGTTATTCGTTTTGAGTTGCGTCTGGCTGATCAGGAAGCTTTGTTCTTCCACTGCTGCCAACGCTGTTGATCAGGTGAACCTTCAATATCCATGTTGTCGGCCCCCAGATTCATCTTGTAGTAGTCCTTCAGGATGTCTTCTACACCCGGGCCACCGCAGTTGCCCTGGAAGATCTGGTGTACCGGTAGCCAGGACTGGATATATTTCTCTGGCTCATCATCAAAGATGTGCTGACAGCCATCGGAACAAAAGTGGTACTTCTCGCCTTTATATTCACTGCTGCGATATGAGATCTGAGTTGGATCATCCATCTCGGTGAACAGCATCGGAATCTGACAGGTGGTACACAGCTGAGGCAGTGCCTTGGTATAGAAGCGGTTGCCTTCGGCTTCCATCTTCTTAGCCAGCTCCCAACGTGGGCGATAGTATTTGTCGAAGGTGTCTGGGTACTGAGCTGATAGCCAATCCAGCTCTTCATCGGATGGAATCCAGGTATGGAAACCTGCAGCATGGCCGTGGGTGTAGAAAGTCCACCATGCCTGGTGTGAGATATGCTCTTTCTCTTTTTCAGCCAGTTTGGCTCCTTCCGGCATGGTGATACCGTAACGGGCCAGATCTTTAAACAGGGCACCACCGGCCTCTTCAAAGTAGATCTCCCAGGCTTCTTTCCAGGACATCACCTTATTCGGCAGCATGTAATCCATCATCATAGCCACAATGGTCAGCAGGCGGGTACCGCGCCAGAACCACTTATCGATCCACTTCTGTACGATTGGCAGGTTGTCTTCGTGCTGTTCCAGCAGGAACTTGATTACTTCCAGGCCCAGGGTCATATGACGGGCTTCATCTGACTGAGCAGAAAAACCAAAGGTTACGGTCGCCATATCACCGTTGTGAGCAGCACCCGACATAAAGGGTACAAACAGCAGATTGGTCAGCACGTATTCGAAGCTGAAACCGATGGCGATCATAAACTCAAACGGACCAGCGGAACGGGCATCGTTAAAGAAGGACTTCGGCACAGACAGGTACCAGACCCGATCGTGCATATGGCTGAATTCCTGGAAGCCATCAAAGAACTTGTTGTAGTGACTCATGGCGTGGATCTGAGTCTGTACGTGGCGCAGTTCATCCAGGGACTGCATCTGACACGCAGTACGTGCACCAACACCTCCCAATTGACGACCGGTATGGGCAAAACCCTGGAAGGCTTGATATTCCAGTGGTGAAACACCGGTCAGGAAGATCTTCAGCGCATTAACATAACGCTCATCAGTCACATTCAGATGCCCATTGTTCTGAGAAAAAGCATCGAAAATTGCGTACAGCTTTTTCTCTTTTTCAGCCTGATATTTCCAATAAGCATCCATGGTCAAACGGAACGGGTCTTCCCACTTCGACCAGTCAGTAATTTTAATGCCTTCAAACTCTTCAAATGGGAACGCCTTTTCACGATCCTGGTAGCTGAACTCCCAATCCAGATCACGGGTCAGCAGGCGATATTTATCTTTTAGATTTAATTTCTTAGCGGCCATTAGAGACACCTTTTTCAGTGTTGTACGCGTCAAAGAGCATCAGGCATAGCACAGGCTTAAAAATGGCTTTTGAGGCCAACTTTTTAACTGCGTCCAGAAAAGATTGAGGGGGCGAGTCCTGCAATCTTTCCCCTTGCCTTGCGCTGACTGCGCTACAACAAAGATCTTGTTTGTTTTTATTTTCTAAGTGTTGTTCTCAACCAGAGAGCGACTTACTGGTTCCAGGTCAGACTGATCTGGTCATCGTCTTCATCGACGTTGCCACCCAGAGTGATCAGGTTCAGGTGCAGTTCCTGCACATCCCAGTCACGACCCAGTTTCTCTTCAACGGTTTCACGCTTAACAACCAGTTGACCGTCGGCTTCCAGACGCACCATGGCAGGCATGTACTGCACCGTCACCTCCGGGTTATCCTCTTCCACCGCTTCGACGATATAACGAGAAACATCATTGTCCTGTAACGCCAGATATACTTTTGACATGGGGTTTCTCCTTACTGAGCCAGACCGGCTTTTTGCAGACGTTTATCCAGTTGAGCCAGTGCGCTGTCTAATGCACCCTCGCCTAACATCTCTTGTGCTAATGGAGCAAAAGCCTCACCGGCCTTACCACGCCACTTACTGGCCCATTCAGAAATCAGCTGTTTATTGTGATCAGACTCAGCAGCCGCCGCTTTCAGGACGCTGTCACTCCAACGAGTCACTTCCTTGCTCCACTGCTGCATAAACTCGGTCAACATGGCGATATCCTGACCGCCGTTTTCTACCAACCACTGGTCAAACTGCTGGTAGAACAGGCTGTGCATCAGGCCATCAACCACAATGTCCTGGGCCACAAACAGCTCAAACCAGTCTTCAGTCACCAGCGAGCTTTCACATAGAGCACGCATACCCTGCCAAACTGCATCATCCATCCAGAAAGCTTTAGCTTCCTGCAGCGCCTCACCGCTATTGCCATCTAACAGCAGGCCGATACGGGACAGGTACTGGGCGATGCCCAAACGGTCCGCACCATCAAACAACATGGCTTGAGTCACAGCTGTGCTATAGCCATAAGCGGCGCAGTACATGTTGTTCAGGTTGGCGGTATGTTCGACGTGACGTAGAGGCACCAGATAGCGAATCACTTTCTGTTTTAGTTCATCACTCAGGTGGCCAGCCAGATTACGTTTTTCGAAAAAGCTGAAGTTGTTTTCAGCGCCTTCCTGCATTTTGGCCCGTTGCTGAACGTAGGTGCCGTAGTAGAACTGACGCGGGTCTTTAAGCGTGTACCAATCCTCCATCTGAATGGCGGTACGACGCTCATCTTCCAGCTCATATTCTGGTTGCCACAATGGGCGGTAGTGCAGATTGGTTTCTGCCTGCACATCAAAGGTAGCTTCCTGGTAGCGTGTCGCCGGTTTATCACCAAAGCGTCGCTCGATATGGGCGTAGGTGTTACGCACCGGTTCCAGGGTTGCGGTTTTAATCTCAATGGTCATACGGGCTTCCTGTGTCTTGTTTTTGTTTCGGAAGTAATGGGTAATAGCTAAGCAAGGAACTCAGCCATTAATCCGGTCATGATTTTTTGCCATTAGGGTTTCTTCGCCGTAGCGCCATTTATCAAACTCAGCATCAACGATCTGTCCCTCTTCCTCAGTCATATGCACCACTTGGTTAGTGGTACAAAAGGCTTCAAAGGCGCGCTGGGGTAATACCAGTTCGATAAACAGCTTTGGATCGCCTATGGCGAAATCAAACTCCACAAAACGGGCATTCGCTTGGCTACGCACCCGAACAAACTTCACCAGATTGTCAAAATCACTCTGTGCAGCTTGATCGTTTGTTTTCATTTGTAATGCTGTTGTGCTCATGATCCGCCTCTGTCTTGCTTTCGCGTTTCGCTTGCATAGAGGGTATTGCAACCAGTGGGCCAGATTGATTCTTATGGTCAGAAAACATTTTTAAGGCACTGTTTTTAAAAGACAAAAAGTCCATTATCACAAGCCATTTCGATATAAAAAGCAGTCACAACTAAAAATATGAATTCTGTGAATTTCACCATATGATTAATTGATCAACTATCATTTGATCATATGGTTAAGCGACAAAATTCAGTCACGATCATGAGCTGCAACGCAGCATTGAATGGATTGTTTAAGGAAAGATGCAAAAGGATTTTTTATGTGGTAGAGATAGCTAATACAGCGAATAAATAAAGCAGTTAATGCAGACAATCAGCTAATAAAAATAATAAGCGTCACAATGAGATAGCGCTTTTTGCCTATCAGTGAAAGTTGATAAAAACGACAATAACGATAAAAGAGAGCATGATGCAGGATTCAACCCAACCCTTGCCCCTTCCTGGACGACAGGATCTGCTGGACCAGATCCGTTTCGACCCGGAACATGGCAAAATCTGGTTAAAGGAACAACGATCTCTTCTGCTTGGCTTATCTGCCATGGGCAATTTTCGTAAAGAGATTATCGCCACCATGGGTCAGGAGCGGGCCAAAGGCTTTTTTATGCGCCTGGGTTACTATTCCGGCCTGAAAGATGCTGAACTTGCCCATGACGTGCGCCCGGATATGAGTCTTGAGGAAGCCTTTATGACCGGTCCTCAGATGCACTGTCTGCGCGGTATGGTGAAGGCGATTCCTATCTGCCTGGAAGTGGATATTGAAAAACAGCATTTTTACGCGGAGTTTGACTGGGAAAACTCCTTTGAAGTTGAGATCTGCCAAACTATTCTGGGTCAACTGGAAGAACCCGCCTGCTGGATACTATTAGGTTACGCCTGCAGCTACTCCTCTCATTTTCTGGACATGGAGATTCAGTTCCGTGAGTTAGAGTGCCGGGGTAAAGGTGACCATCGCTGTCATATCGTCGGTAAACCCGCTCATGAGTGGGACGATCATGAAGAGTTTCGTGAGCTATTCCGTGAAGCCCCTTTGATTGATGAACTCTATGCCCTGCAATCTCAAATAGCCGCGCTGGAAGAGCGCCTGCCGGTTTCTCCTGATAGTCCCACCACTATTGGTTCTGCTCCCCCCTTTACCAGCGCCCTTAAAATGATCGACAAGGGCTCGTACTCCGACATGACCATGCTGTTATTAGGTGAGACAGGGACAGGTAAAGAGGTATTAGCCCGTAGAATCCATAGTATGAGCCCCCGTCGTGATCAACCTTTCGTGGCGGTTAACTGTGCCGCTATTCCGCCAGAATTAATTGAATCTGAACTATTTGGTGTGCAAAAAGGCGCATTTACCGGAGCAACACAAAACCGTATCGGCCGTTTTGAACGCGCACAAAATGGCACTATCTTTCTGGATGAGGTAATTGAGCTCTCCCCTCGTGCTCAGGCGGCGCTATTGCGGGTTCTGCAGGAAGGTGAACTGGAACGGGTTGGCGATACCAGCACTCGTAATATCGATGTCCGTGTAGTTGCGGCCACCAATGAAAGCCTGGAACAAGCGGTAACAGAAGGGCGTTTTCGCGCCGACCTCTTCTATCGTATCAACGCTTATACCGTGATTATCCCACCATTAAGGGAACGCAAAGACGATATACCCCTACTGGCCGATCACTTTAAAAAACGCTATGAAGCTCGCTATAAAAAAGCCACCATGGGTTTTACCTCCCGCGCCTTGGCCGCTCTGCAGGCCTATGATTGGCCCGGTAATATCCGCGAACTGGAGAACACCATTGAACGGGGCGTGATTCTGACGGAAAGCAAACATTCCATTAGCGAATCAGATTTGTTCCACGCCAACTCCCCTCTTGATGATGCCAATCAACAACAACTCAATCAGAAAAATGGCTGCCTGGAATCCGTTAAAACCGGAGATCTAAACGAGGTTGATCAGCTGGCCCAAAGCGCACTGGAAAACAATATCAGCTTAAATGAGCTGGAAGCGGCCATTCTAAAAGCCGCCATGGATAAAAATGATAATAATGTTTCACAAGCAGCCCGATCTCTTGGTTTAACCCGGCCAGCGATGGCCTATCGATTAAAAAATCGAGTGGATTAAGCACCAAAAACAGGGATAGGACAACACTCCAAAGCAAGAACAGAAGATCAATATTTTAATAATCAAACACGTTTTGAACGTTTAAAAAGCCTTGCCTAAACCATTGGAAAAATGAGTCGAAACAATAAGTCATTTTTACCTCGGCGTTAACAGAGGCTGAAAGGATATTTTGGAGTCGATATGAAAATCGCAATATGGGGAGCCGGTGGTATCGGCTGTTATTACGGGGCAAAACTACAGACTGCCGGTCATGAGGTGGTCTATATCGCCCGGGGCAAACACTTAGCCGCAATGCAGACGGAAGGTTTATCGGTCAGTCACCCTGAGTTCTCATTCCATGAAACCGTCTGTGCCATTGATCAGGATGAACTACTGGAACACTATCTGTGTCAGCAGTTTGATCTGATTATTTTGGCACTAAAAAATACTCATACTGCCAGCCTGTTAGAAGCGGCCAGTGAATGGCTTAAACAGGGAGAAACACCTGTTCTTTCTTTGCAAAACGGTGTCGATAATGAACCGGAAATTGCTCAATGCATCGGTGAAGAACGCACTTTAGGTGGTTTAGCCGTGCGTATTGGTGGTCATATTATTGAGCCGGGTTGTGTCGAAGCCACGGGTGTTGCACAGGTGATCTTTGGTGCCTGGCCTAACCATCATAATAATGTCGAACAGACTGAGAGCCAGAAACAAGGTGATAACACAGAAATCAAGGACAATTCAGCACAACTGAAAAGCGTTAATAGCTTTAATGAGATGTTCCAACAAGCGGGTATCGCCAGTATTGTGACAGATGATATTCAACGTGAACTATGGCGCAAACTTATCATTAATAATGGCGTAAACCCACTATCTGCCTTGAGTGGTCTAGATACCCGCTCCCTAACTCAAAACCCTGTACTTAGAGATAAGGTTTACAGCATGATGCTGGAAACCGCTACCGCTGCTGAGCATGATGGCCTTACTCTGGAAAGAACAGATGTTGATGAGATGTTTGAGCTGATCTGCAATTTTGATGCGATCAAAACATCCATGCTAGTAGATAAAGAGAAAGGACGACCACTGGAACTGGATGGTATCAGCGGCACAGTATTACGACGCTGCCAGCAGTTGGGGATCGAAGCCCCCGTGACTGCTTTTGTCCATGAGATACTAAGCTTGGAAGAAGAACGTCGACATGGTTAATGTGACTGGCTTAGATACTTTGTTTAGATGCATTGGCTTAGGCTTGAGCCTGGCCTCTATCAAACTCGTGCATTAACGCACTTAAAATGCCAGTTAAATCCGAAACGCTATCAATAACGCCCTAAAGAAACCTCCAGCTGGTTAGATCCTTCTCTTTCCGGCTGGCCGATCATCTCATCATAGGCACTTTGATGGCGCAGTGTCATTTTCTGGCAAGGCAAGGACTCAAACTCTTCCTGCAGAGAAATCTTGTTATTATGTCTAAGCGGTTTACCCTGCTCATTAACCACTAAAAACTCCTCCCCTTCTATATCTGCATATGCTTGATACAGCATGCCATCAATAGAATGAATCACTATCTTGTCAATACAGGGTTGTTGCTTTAATTCGTCAAGTGTAATAACCATCTCATCACCACTAGCGGTTTGAATACATATTTTTTACGATGAATGGTCAGCATTGGATCCCTATCGTTGGAAACCGATAACTTACCCGTTATCAGATCCCGGATGACTATCTGCAAACTGATAGCTGTTTTTACCCGTATGTTTTACCTCATACATTGCCTGATCCGCTTTTTGGATAAGTGATTCGGCATTTGATGCGTGATCAGGATAAACCGCAATGCCAATACTGGAGCCGATAACTGCTTTTATCTCTTGTTTTAAAAAGGGCTGTTCAATGGCCTGAATAACCTTTCTTGCAACGACAGCAGCAGAATCCAAATCTTGCAAGCCACTCAGTACCAGAATAAATTCATCACCACCAAACCGAGAAACGGTATCCGCCTGACGTATGCAAGTACTCAACCTTTCTCCGGTTTGCTCAAGCACCCAATCACCAATATCGTGCCCATACTGATCATTCACCTGTTTAAACCCATCCAGATCAACAAACAGCACGGCCACTTTACTTTCCAGTCTCTGGGCTAAATCCATCGCATGCTGTAAGCGATCCATACAAAGGTTTCGGGTCGGCAGTCCCGTTAATAGATCATGACAAGCCATATAGCGTAATTGTTCTTCAGTCTCTTTGCGCTCAGTGATATCCTCTTGCAGTGCCACATAATTTAAGATTTCCCCAGAGGCCGACGTCAAAGGGTGAATCGAAGACGCCTCCCAATAAAGCTCTCCAGACTTCTTCCTATTATGAAATTCACCGCGCCACTCATGACCTGATTTGAGCTTAAGCCAAAGTTCCTGGTAGGTTTCTAAGCTCGTTTCACCTGAACGAGTATGGTTAAACTTTTGCCCTATAACTTCCTCTCGGCGATAGCCGGTGAGCTCGGTAAACTTACGATTAACATACTGCGTAATCCCATCAGGGTCAGTGATAATGACCGATGCTGGATTATTTTCTATTGCCAAGGATAGCTTCCTTAACTCTGCTGCCTGCAACTTAAGGGCTTTTTGGTGGGCATGTGTCAAACTGACCGTAAGTGCAGTGACCCAGATAGCAAAAAAAGCCAGGGCTCGGTTCATCTCGACCATCCACTCTACCCCTCCCGTAGGGGAATAGAGATATCCTAGCCAGGTTAAACCTGTTGCGATCAAAGCGAGATACAGGGTATGGCGTCTTCTGGGAAAAAGCTTACCCAGTAAGATAAATAGTATATAGGGCACGCCGCCCGCGATACCTAATGGCAAGGAGAGGTCCAAAGCGAGAAAAGCACCGCCAAGACCAAAAGTAAACACAATAAGACTGACAGGAATCTTCTGCTGCTCAAGAGAGCTCAACTGGCTATACCGTTGATGACTGAGTCTCTCCCCTCTTATTGGTTCCAATAACATAGATAGACGCCAAAAGAGTAACCCTGCTAATGAGACAGAGATTAAAACGACACAAGCAGATATTATCCCCGCGTTAAGAAAAGGTGCCCTAATCTCAGTGAGATCAATTTTTGCGACCAATCCCATATTTAGCTCTGGCACAGGGCGATAAGCAGATAATGTGATCACATCTCTATAATCCTTACCAATGTAACTACCCGTTTTACCCGCGAGCGCTTGCTGTATCGCATGGACCGACGTCTCCGTCATATGTACAGGTGGAATAATAGTCTTGTAGTGTCGTGACTCGATGAGGAATTCAATATTGTGTCCATTATAGCGAGCTAATAGAAACTCCCCTGTTTGGGCAAAGCCTGGCGTTTGCCTCGCAGCATCTCTTAGCTGTTTCAAAGTCGCTTCGACTGCCCCCCCTGGATAATCCTTATCACTGTATTGCTCATCAAAACGTGCGACAGCCGATATTAATGCTCCCTGCGCTTCGGCCATGTCCAGCATACGGGTACGAGCAGTGCTAAAAGAAGAGTCGTAAAGCACCCACAGAGACATGGAAGAGATACTTATTGCGGTGACTAACATAAGTAGTATTCGATATACAAACCACTCTCTGGGCTTAACCTCAGACCTCAGCTGAAAAGGATCATGGCGGCTCACTCTGTTTTCTGCTGTTTTTTCTATTTGCCCTATCAATAATGCGCCGAGCAAAATAATCATAGTGGCAATTCCTGCAGCCAAAATAGAGGCTTTGATAAAGGGAGAGCGGAACTCTTCTAACTCTATTTTTGCGACAAAACCTACACCCAGCTGCTGTGATGGCATAAATGCAGCCAGCACTTCTTTGCCATGATAGTCACGACCAATCAGAGTCCCTATATTCCCAGCCAACGCTTGACGCATAGGCTCTGCAATCTGATCTGGCGTATTAAGTAGTACGATAGATTTATCACTTTGGGTAAGGGTCTTGGTGGTAAACAGAATTACAAGCCTGTTACCCTCTTGTTTTCCTATCACCAACTCCCCCGTTTCTCCAAAACCTGCCTTTGAACGAAACGATTGCTTTACTTGACTCAAGGTGGCACCAATAGCCCCTTCTGGATGATCGGTCTGGCTATAATCCGCATCGAACTTAGCCACCGCATCGATCAGATGAACATGACTCTGCACCAGATCGGTCAAACTGTGTTTTTCAGTTTCTAACGCAGAGTGATAAAGCACCCAGATTGATGACAATAAAGAAACTATACCCACCACAAAAATGATGGCGATAACAGACAAAAGATACCGACGTGAGATTCTTTTCTTATTCATCTCAAGCTTACCAGCTGTGCTCGCACAAATCCGTGTCGCTAAATAGGGCTAAGTTATAGAAAACATTCTAGTTTTACTTATCTTTTTATAACTATAGTCGCTTATGCCAAGAAGCCTGATGAGGAAATAACAAATTATTGGAAAGGGAAAAAAGCAGGATTAAACAAAAAAGCCGCACTAGATGAACTGGCGCGGCTCGGGTCACAGATCAATATTGTCTGTTGAAATTACTTGCGAATACCTTCAACAGACAAGTAAATTTCTACGTGGCTGGAAGCCGGTCCCAGATTGTAATCGATACCGTAATCAGACAATTTCAGAGACGTTGAACCTTCAAAACCTGCACGGTAGCCACCCCAAGGGTCTTGCCCTTCACCAATTTTCTGAACAGGGAAACTAATGCTCTTAGTCACACCATGTAGAGTGAAATCACCGGTTACGACTGCATTCTTAGCATCTTTAAAATCAAAACTTGTACTTTTAAAGCTAGCTTTAGGGTATTTCTTAACATTCAGGAAATCGCTACCACGTAGGTGCTTATCACGCTCGGCATGATTGGAGTCAACACTAGAGGTATCAATTTCTACATTAATCTTGGATTTCTCTGGTGAGTTGGCGTCATAGCTGAAATCACCCTCAAAATCATTAAAGCGACCTAATAACCAACTGTAGCCCAGGTGACTGATCTTAAACTGTACAAAAGCATGGGCACCCTGAGTATCAATGGTGTAATCCGCAGCTTGAGCCTGGGCACCAAATAAACCAGCCATTGTCAGAGTTGTAGTCAAAAGTAGCTTTTTCATAACTATATCCGTTGTTTTATATGTGTCTTGAAAATTTAAGAGTCGAGCAATGAGTGCAGAACATCCAGAGTTAATGCGACTCATCCTCAGTTGGACGCAACATTTTAACTAATGTTCCATCTTTATTAATAAAATGATGTTTCAGTGCGGCGAGAGCATGTAATGCGACCAGTAGAATCAAGCTCCAGGCCAACAACCAGTGAATTTCACCTGCTGTATCTTCCTGATTTTCGATACTGAACGTCAGTGCCGGAAAATCAAACAAACCGAATACATTAATAGAACGTCCGTCAGCCGTAGAAATTAAGTAACCTGTTACCATGATTACTAACATAAGCCCATAGAGTGCTTTATGTACTACATGCGCCACCTTCTTCTCAAGCAGGCTTCCGCTAATATCAGGCGATGTATTACTCCAACGCCACACCAGGCGAATAAAAAACATCATAAGTAGCATGATACCCAAGCTTTTATGCAGCTCTAGGGAATCACGGTACCAAGGGTCATAATAGCTGAGTTCGACCATATAGAGTCCAAGGCCAAATAAAAACAAGATTCCGAAAGCCATGAACCAGTGTAAAAAAATGGCTATCAAGCCGTATCCGTTTGAATTGTTCTTAACCATAACTCTGCTCAAAATATTTACGCTTGCACGTGAAACCAGAAAGTTTGTTAAAAGACGACGATTTAGTGCGTATGTTGTTATTTTATTATATTAACTCTACTTTTTCTGATAAAAAATACTTAGATTGGTAAAATAGTTGTGCAATTTTGCACAAAACTTCTGGCTAAAAAAAGAGTCACTTAATGTCAAAGATCAGTTGGGATGATTATCGAATTGCCTTTCAAGTGGCTAAATCAGGCACACTAAGCAAGGCAGGAAAAGTACTGCAGATCAACCATGCCACCGTGTTACGCCATATTAATCGTCTGGAAGAAGCACTGGATACGAAGTTGTTTATTCGTCACCAGAGGGGTTATCAGCTTACTGATGCGGGGCATGTCCTGATGAATGAATTGCCCGAAATTCAGAAGAGCTTTAGCCGTTTGGAGAACTTAATTAGTGCTCAGGAACAAGATATTCGTGGCGTTGTACGCATCACAACGACAAGTGATTACTCCTCCATACTAAATCCGGCACTCAAAGCTTTTCGTGAAATTTATCCCAAACTAAGGATCAGTATTATTGCAACAGATGATTTGGTTTCACTGGCAGAGGGCGTCGCTCATGTAGCAATTAGAATTGGCCCCTCACCTACAGGAGCAGATCTCATCGTAAAGGAGCTTACAGCGCCTCATATTAGTTATTTTGCCGCTCAAGAATATGTTCAGCGCTATGGATTGCCAAAGAATGAAGCAGAATATAAACAACACTTATGGGCGTTACCCAGCGGTCAGAAACGCCAGATTCCCTTTATTCAACAAGTGCTTAAGCATATCGATGATGAACAGATTATTTATCAAAGCAACCAATTTCCTGATATCCAAAGGGCCGTAATTGAAGGTATGGCCATTGGCCCAGTGGGGAGCCATATTGCGGATCAGTATGATCATCTGAAACAACTGGATATTAAGATTGATTTAACGGAAGAGAGATTGTGGTATGTCTACCACAAAGATCTGAAAAATAGCCGTCGTATCAAGGCACTTTATCAATTCCTTCGAAACAGCCTACCCAACGATATTGTGAAGAACGTTCGTCATGTTTAACTAGTTGTTTAAAGCTTCCTACATAACAGAAGCTGCAGTTTAACTGGATCACAGATGCTCTGAGCAATCAGATCCAGTTTGAAATACTGTTGTTAGTCCTGCCAAATCGCTTGAATGGCAATATCTTCTGGGAGATTGATCTGCCAGCGCTCAAGTTCTGAGCGGGAGAATATATAATAACCCTGTTGAGGCCTTCGGATTCTAGGCTCCACAAAACGGTTATTTTGCAGAAAAGCATTTGTGATCTCTGCTGCAGCATTGCCTTGATCAGCTCCGGACATCACCACACCACCGATGCTCATCCCCGCACCGACAGAATATTTCCAGAAAGAGAACACAGGAATTTTGCTGTTCTTACCTGTCCATCGCGCTGTTTCAGGAACAGAGATGGTTTCACCCTGCTTATTTGCCAACTTGGCGAAGTTACCTATCAACAACAAGTCATAACCCAAGTCAGGACTTTCCTTAACCAGAGCTTGCCAATGCTCATAATCTTTAGCCCAGGCAACATCAACATCAGCCCAACCGATAGTCTGTTTCATCTTGCCATTAAAAGAAGATTCTACGATTGCAGAAGAAGTGATCCCCGCATCCATGAGTACTCGAATCTTTTTGGTTTCAGGTAAGATTCGGATGGCTTCATTCACAGCGGTTTTAAGTAGAGGCCGCTCAAGAATACCTGCCAGGCGATCATTGATTTGGACATAATGCCGTGGGTTTGCATTAACGCCCATAAACACTACGTGAAAACCACTGTCCAGTAAGCGCTGCCCCAGGTACTTCATGGCATTATCATCTGCCAGAACCACGACCTTGGGCTGGTATTGCTGGATCTGTGCTAAGGCTTTGTTAGCTTGGGACTGAAAGCTGTCATGATTGAGACGTTTAGTATCCATCTCAAAGTCACGTAAGCTGGTTGTTTTCAGTGTATTTTTAAATGCAGAATAATAGGTGCCGACCCAAGCATACTCATGGTGGTAGCTATGGACAAAAAGTACATCTAACGCCTTAGACACGGGCGAGATAATAGTTAGCAGCAAACAAAAAACAAACCTGAGCATAAACTATCCCTTATGCACCCGAAAACTCGACTGTACCACCCTATTCGAAAATGAACAAAGAGTGTTCACCTTATCAATCAGAATAGCAGTAGATTTTCCCTGATCGACAAGTTTCCACAAATATTTGCTTTTTAAGAGATTGATTTTACTTAAAAAGTATAACCTTCCATCGCATAAGCGGGTAAATCTTCCACTGCAGGTACCGGTGTTGGATTGCCATCATCATCAATGGCAACAAATTTAAATACCGCCTCGGTCACTTTTTCACGATGGCCAATTCGACCACGCCGCACCCAAGCCTCAACATGGATTTTCATTGACGAGGTACCCACCTCAAGAATATCGGTATAGATGCCTAGAATGTCGCCCACTTTCACAGGACGAATAAAACTCATCCCGTCCAGTGATACCGTGACAACCCTTTGCTGTGCTCTCTGTCCCGCGCAAATACCCGCCGCAATATCCATCTGTGCCAGTACCCAACCACCAAAGATATCCCCTGCTGGGTTGGTATCTGCAGGCATTGCCATTGTACGAGTGGTCAAACGACCTCTTGTTTGTTCAGACATAAACACATCCTATTGAAATAACAGCATATTTAACAATTTAGTCCGAAAGAAAAAAATTGCAACCAGATGTCAGTTACTGTCTCAAGCGGCACCAGCAGAAAACGCAAGGAACAGTGCCAAAGCAAACACCAATGCCAAGCTGATACAAAGACAGATAACGCTGGCTCCTACAACCTGACTGACTGACTGGAACGCCAAAGCCTGGTCATCTTCAATCTGCTGTTTAGTAAATTGCTTATTCTCAATAAAGTAACGAGCAAAGATAACCGCAGGCAGATTCAGCAAAATACTTGGAAATTCCTTTGGTAACAGCGGCATCATGCAAATGACAACAATCACGATAAATGAGCCGATATTGACCGTTTTCCGTACGGCCTGTTCTTGTCCCAATGCCTTAAAGTTATGACGAATATAATATGCTGCCGCCAAGGGGCCACCAAATACGCAACCTAAGGCAGCTTGCGATGGAGAAAAAACGAACTTGCTCGTACTTTGCACGGATAATTTCCTTTACTGGACAACGAAACAAAAGCTTCTAACGTCAAAACGTCATAGCCAACACTCTTGGTGCAGGATACTAATAAGCTTTACTTTATTATGTAGTCGATTCTTTGATGATAACTTATTGTTTTCACGAAAAATTACCATCATAGCTAACATTTAAGACAATCTGCTGACTTTTCACACAACTCTAAGCAGCGACACTGGATTTGGTGATTAGAGTTTGATTTAACAGGGAAAGTTTCACTATGATGAAAGCACTCAACGATAGAATACTCACACGATTTTGACCTGATACAGGTGTTCCCTATTGCGCTTCAAAGGAGTGGCCATGTCGATTCAATTCCCTTTCGTTTTTGCTTTTCTCTCACTGCTTATCTTGTCACTACCTACCCCAGCCCTAGCAGCAGATATTGTCGGTAAAGTTGTTGCCATTCAGGGCGACGCCATAGTGTACAGAGGAGATAAGCAGCTGCCACTGGGTGATAAGGTGCGAGTTGTTGAAGGCGATGAACTTGTAACCTCAGGGGATAGCAAGGTGCGTTTTGAGCTTAGAGATGGCACCAGAATTACTCTGGCCAATAAAACTAAGTTTAAAATCGATAAATACCGTTTTAACCGCGAAAAGCAAACATCTGATGTACGTTTTAGCCTAGCCACTGGCGCATTTCGAGCAATTACCGGGGCTATTGGTCAACAAGCTGCCCCCAAGTTAGAAGTCAAAACACGAGTCGCGACCATGGGCATCCGAGGAACTGATTTCTGGGGTGGCTTTATTTTTTCTGATGCACTGGATGTCACCATGGTATCTGGCAAAGGTGTTTATATTAAAAATGAATATGGCCAGGTTGAACTCACCACAGGTGGCCAAGGTACCACAGTTAAGGCCAATGAAGCCCCTACTGCACCTAAGACATGGCCTGACAAAAAGGTTAACAAAGCAGTAGCAGCGACGGCACTGGAAATGGATCTGTAATAGTCAGACGATAACAAATTGCAACAATCTCTAATGTATTGCCAAAACAAAAAGCCTGTATTTCCACGGAAAGAAATACAGGCTTTTTTACAGCAGGCTGAAGTCAGAATGTTAGTGCTTTAGAGCCTTGCTATTATCTCTAACATCCCTTAACGACTTGTGTTGTATTCGGTCAAAGATGTACAACCTTATTGCGGCCTAGCTCCTTCGCTCTATATAACGCGCTATCCGCGGCTTCCAACAGAGCCTCTTCCGTTGGATTATCAAAATCCAGTTCAGCAACACCAAAGGTTGAAGTTACAGAAAAGACTTCGTCTTTACCCTCTTTAAACTGTTTCTTCTCCAGCTGACTCCGAATATTTTCTAATACCGGCACCACGTCTTTTGCATGAGTATTAGGGAAACACACAACAAACTCATCACCACCAAAGCGACCGGCAATATCACTAGCGCGCTTGCCATTTTTGAGCAAAGCCCCGAATTCAACCAGCACCTTATCACCGGCCTGATGACCCAAGGTATCATTTACCTGCTTAAAGAAATCCAGGTCACAGACACATAAACTCAGCGGCTGCTGCTCTCGCTTAGCTTGTTGAATCGATTGATCCAAACGCTGGAAAAATGCACGACGATTAAATAACTCAGTTAAAGGATCAAAGGTGGCAAAATGCTCTATCTCTTCCAACGCAGCATCCCGGCTCTTCATCACCTGACGAATCAATAGCAGCATGATGGCACCCAGGGAAAAAACAAAGAGTGTAAACAGTACTAATCCTTTCATAATCCAGGCTTCATGCTTTTCAACTGCATGGGCGGAATCCTGAGTAAACTGCTGCAACTCATCTCTTAAAGAGATTAATTCCCGGGTCAGGTCTTGTTCTTCTTTTGCTAACAGATCAATCAGAGCTTTGTCATAGTGGTTATTGTGTTCGCGCATATTGTCAATCATACGCAAAACTTGCCCTTGGTACTGACTATGCTCTTCTACAATCTGTCCCAGTAGCTTTTTCACCCGCTTCATTTTCATACGGGTTGCTTCCCGATCTGATTGCAACATAGGCTCAATAAACTGTTCTAAAGAAGCAGAGGTATCGGAGAACTTCTTCCCTGTACGAACAAAACTCTCCTGAAGCAGGTTGACCACTTCTACTCGATGGTTGACCTGCAATTGATGGAGCTTTTCGATAAGTAGCGTTTGTTCGAATTGACGATCGATCAGGGGCAAAAGCTGGGTAGCTAACGGCAAATCACGGTTTGCGACTTCATGAAATTCTTGCTTTACCTGGTGCATCTGCCAATAAGCAAAACCACCGTTAACTAAAATAAGTAGAGCAATCGCTAAAGCAAGGGAGAAAATATAGCGGCTGGTGTTTTTTCCGGTAGAGAGCATCATCAAAGCTATCCTATATCCTTGAAGTTACGCCACCATCAGGGAATTATTCCCCTGAGGCAGCCAAAGTAGATACTCATTAAGTATAACAACAAAAATCAGATAACTATCAAATGCTTAATTAAATTTTATTGGTATGAAAATCCGTAGCACAAATCGAAATTTAGCTCCGTTAAAAGCTAGTTCTCTGTGGCAACAGACTCTTCCTGAGCCATTTTGGCCCTT
Organism: uncultured Oleiphilus sp.; assembly: GCA_964342385.1. Lineage (GTDB taxonomy): Bacteria > Pseudomonadota > Gammaproteobacteria > Pseudomonadales > Halomonadaceae > Oceanospirillum. The sequence goes on from CAYFGP010000019.1 coordinate 47,359, forward strand.
TCTGCTTTAGAGATATAACGCGGTTTGGATGGATTACCGCTTTTCTTATCGTTAGCTTTTTTAGCTTTCTGTTTCAAAATCTGGTTTATCTTCTTGCGACGATTCATAACGCTCTCTAATCAGTAGCCATTAGCGGCATCAAATATGATGGCCTTTAACTTAGCACTCACACAAAGTTTCTCTCGAATAAGGTACAACACTCTCTAGCCACTGGCTGAAGAATGCCGAAATACTTCTGTGTAAGCGTTTATTGTAACTCAAATACTTCCTAATTGGTTATGAGCTTGCCCGGTACATCCCCCCACCACATTTCCTGTCCCAAAATGTCAATTTTTTATGCAGTAAAGGTCAAGTACCTCCAAAGCAGGCTGTTATAGACTGACGACAAACAAAATAAGCATGATGTATGAGGAGATCACATGAGTTCAGCGATTCACAGCGAACAACGTGGAAAAATTCTGGCAATCAGCATTCAGTATCCAGAAAAGAAAAACGCCCTGACCAAAAGCATGTATAGAGCATTAACCAAACTGTTAGCGCAAGCGGATCAGGAAGACTCCATCCATGTGATCCACTTAACGGGCAGTGATAACTGTTTCTGCTCTGGTAATGATCTGCAGGACTTTATCGCTGTAGGTGAACAAGATGACCAGAGTGATAATCCTCCCCACCTCTTCCTACAACAACTGCATCGTCAACAAAAACCTATCGTGGCTGCAGTCAACGGCGTCGCCGTGGGGATTGGCGTGACCATGCTTCTGCACTGCGACTTTGTTTACGCGGCTGAGGGTTCTCCATTCAAATTGCCTTTTGTTGATCTGGGATTAGTGCCGGAAGGTGGTAGTAGCGCTATCTTGCCCCAGATGTTAGGTCATCGACGTGCGGCAGAGCTGCTGCTGGCATGTAAAGGCTTTAAAGCCGACGAAGCTGCTGAGATGGGTATAGTCAATCAAGTTTTCCCGGCGGATCAATTGCTGGAACAAAGCTGGACTATGGCAGAGTTATTGGCAAATAAGCCGCCTAAGGCACTGCAACAAGCCAAGATCATGATGAAAAACAACCCGACTGAGCCACTAGCTCACGTGATCGATACTGAGATTGAGTTATTTATGAAAGGGCTGACTGAGCCTGAATTTAAACAAGCCGTACAGGCATTTTTTGATTCGGCAAAATAACAGAGTATTCCAAAGGGATGCTTCAAAATAGAAGCATCTCACTTTTTACAGCGTACTAATCCAAACTCGATCTGATACTCTTGCTTACCATCCTACAGAACAGGGCTCAGCTTTTATCTCTGCGCTCTCGATATCCCATCATAAACGGCCCTATGACACCATCGCCCTCCCAATGCTGCCTTAAAATAGACCGCTAGATGTCAATTTTTTGGACAGCAAAAGCCAAGTCTCCCCACTATTTTCACCATAAACTGAAACTCACTTTACATCACCATAGCTACAACATGACTAATGCTAGTGCCATCTGATAACACTCTTTTTGGCAACAAAAATGACTTCGAAAATTCGTTTTAAAGAGTCTGGCGGCATTGGGTTCGTTTTAGCGACAAAATTAAGGAGATAGCAACCCATGGATATTCGCCCTATTCGTCCAGGAGAACATAAACTTATTGGCAAGATCATTGGTGAAAGCTTTGCTGATGATCCCATTTATCAATTTTTATTGGGTCCTCAATCAGCAATAACAGCTCATGCAACATTTATGGCCAAAACTGTCTATTTAGAAAAAGGGTTTGGCCACATTGCTGACGACCATTCTGGTTGCACCTTATGGCTCCCACCAAGCGCTACGGCTCAACTATCATTGTGGCAAACACTAACAATGCTGCCACCTTTACTGCGATATAGCGGACTACGACGCTTAATACGAGCCCTCCCTGCAGGAGATAAAATTGAAAGTCACAGACCTAAAGAACCCCACTATTATCTCTTTGCGATTGGTACTACACGAGATGGTAGAAGAAAGGGCCTGGGTAGCAAACTGATAGAAGCAGGATTAAAAATTGCTGATGAAACGGGTATGCCAGCCTATCTGGAAAACAGTAAAGATGAGAATATGGCCTTTTATCAACGTCATGGTTTTGAAAAGATCGGAGAATGCTTTCCTGCTAAGGGATGTCCAAAAGAGCGTTTGATGCTTCGTCCTGTACAATCATCTATGCCTTAGAGATTTTCCCATGAGAAATACTGCTATCTTCATTGCGTAATGACTCTCCAGTGAAACATTAGATATCCAAGCCGATTATCGTGCTCACTGGCTAATCATCTTGCGACAATCGAGATAGATAGTGGCAAATACCCATGCTTTGCAGCCACTGCCAGGCCTGACTTTCATCCTGAAAGAACTCAGTTTCCACATTAGATAATTTCTGATGAACACCTTTTAATATCTTTTGCTGAAACAAAGACTGGCAGATTACCGCTTCATAACTTTGATTATTAACATTGCCCCATTCATTGACCTTATCAACGCATGGGATGCACTCCTGAGGGCTGCATCCCCACTCAGTCAAATCGACAAGGCAAGCCCAGGGTTCCGACTTTAATGTCTCTGCTAAAGCCAGATATTCCTCACTCCAGCGCCGGGTGGTTTCCAAGTTCCATGCCCCATACGCTCTTAGCACCAAAACCTTATCGATCAGTTCCATCCGGTATGAGCCGTGTTCATTCATTGGAAGCCTCCTTCCTATGCTACGGTCACTACTCTTGCTAAGGGTAGCTTAAATTGAGCGCGCAGTGTTCGGGCTCAAATGCCCAAAAATCTGATTGGAGTAAGGTCAGCCAGCTGGTGAGAATCAAAAAGATTAATACGTTGTCGTCAAACTCGATACGTTGAATATCTTGGTAGATACAGCTCTAAATAGGCAATGACAGCAATGACGCTTTCCCGAAGATAGAAATCAGTGATTTTACCGTCAGAATAGTAGGAACGACTCCAAGTGGCATCGAGTATCTCAATAGCAATCTCGATCTGCTTTTCCAGCTGAATATTAACGTCGATGAGTCCCATATCACGTAGACGATTTTGCAGACGTTCAGCAATCAACGTGACTATCTGACGATCTGATTCACGAACTTCACGAATCACTCCAGAACCCAGCAACAACTCCATGGCATGGGGATGGCTATTGTAGAAAGCAGTCCAAAACCGACAGGATTTCTCGACAATCTGCTGCCAGGTCTGACAATCACTGATATCCATATCCGCATAAGCGTCAGCCATACCATTTAAAAAGCGTTGGGCCAGAGCATAATTCACCGCTGCAGCAGAAGGAAAGATTCGATAAACCGATTGCACCGCCAACTCAGCCCGATCTGCTACCTCATAGATATTAATTTCTTCCGGACTGCCCTGCTTTAACAGCTGCTCAGCACAATCCAGAATAAACTCATAACGCTCCATACCGCTTTTTCGAGTAGGCATTATGGGCAGGCGTTTATTGGCAACATCGGTCTTAGGCATGCATGGACCTCTAACACTATAATTTTTAAGAATTATATCCTTTAACAACGTTTAATACAGCCAGCTGCTGTGCTAAGCAAAACAGCTGTCATCTTTAACTCAAAAGCAGATTCAGTGTGAAACTCTTGTAGATTGGAAAAACTTAGTCGCCATCCGACAAAATAGACTGTCGAATGGCGACTCACTTCCAGCCTGCTTTATGTCGTCTTTAATCCCTTATCCGGGTTAATGACAAAGCGAACTAACGCAGGTAACAGCAACATGGCTCCTACCATATTCCAGACAAACATAAAGGCGAGTAACAGGCCCATATCCGCTTGGAATTTAATCGGTGACAACACCCAGGTACCCACACCAATAGCCAGAGTCAGACCAGTAAAGGCCACTGCCTTACCCGTGGTATTCAGCGTATTAAAATAAGCCTGATGCAACGGTTGTCCCGCTTTCAGGTAGCTCTCCAGCTTGCTGTAAATATAGATACCGTAATCGACACCGATGCCCACGCCCAACGCGATCACTGGTAGCGTGGCGACTTTGACACCTATATCGAGATAGAACATCAACACCTGACACAACAGAGACGTTAGCGCCAGCGGCACCATAATGCAGAACACCACTTTGAACGAACGGAAGGTGATAAAACACAGGCTGGCCACTACCGCATAAACAAAGATCAACATCTTATTATGGGACTCTTTGATAACGATATTAGTCGCCGCTTCAATACCCGCATTACCCGCAGCCAATTTAAACTCAATATCCTGAGAGTTATTTTCTGCAGCGTATTGCTCAACATGTGCAACAACACGCTCTAGGGTTTCCGCCTTATGATCATTAAGGAACACCAGCAGAGGGACCAGGCTACAATCTGCATTTAACAAACCTGCAGGGGCTGAAATAGTCGCCGAAGCCAGTAGCTGTTCATTTCGGTTTAATGCGCCCCACTTTAATGCGCCTTCATTCATAGCAGAGACATAGAGCTTGGTGTAGTTCACCAGTGAGAAACTGGACTGGACTCCTTCTAGGTTATCCAATTGCCACTGCAGACGGTTGATCGACTGCAGATTGTCATAGCGTGAGCACTGCTGAACGGCGGTTTTTACCATCACCACTAATACATCGGTACTGGTGGCATAGTGATCGGTTATAAACTGAATATCCTGATTGTAGATAGAATCCGCACGTAGCTCTGGCGCACCGACATCCAGATCACCAATCTTGGTATCCTGACTTTTCCATTGCCCCAACGCCATGGCGATACAAGCCAGAACAATAGCGATACGGGCAACCTTTCTATCGGTAAAACGGGCTATAGCGTGCCATAAAGGATGCTTAGCGCTGGACTCATCGTGTTGCAGCTTTTTGATACTGCTGCGACTGACACCGACATAAGACATCACCACCGGCAGCAATACCAGATTGGTTAACACGATCACTGCTACACCGATACTGGCCGATACTGCCAGATCACGAATCACCGCAATATCAATAATCATCAGAGTAGCAAAGCCGATACCATCACTGACTAGAGCGGTTAAACCGGGAATATAAAGACTACGAAATGCCCGACGAGCAGCCCAATAACGAACGTTTTTAATTTCCTCTTTGCCCGCTAAACCATTACCGGATTCGTGGGCGATGCCATTGATAATCTGCACACCATGGCTAACACCAATGGCAAACACTAAAAATGGTACCAGCACCGAGTAAGGGTCTAACCCGTAACCCAATGAGTGCAGCAGGCCCAACTGCCAAAACACCGCGATAATTGAACAGGTCATTACCACAAACGTCGCCTTAAAACAACGGGAGTAGTTAAACAGCAGCAGTGCGGTGATCGCTATGGCGGTGATAAAAAAGATCAGCACCTGGGCCATACCATCAATTAGCTCACCTACAACCTTGGCAAAACCAGTGATATGAATGGTGATATCATCGGACTGATATTTATCCCGCAGCAGACTTTCCAAGTGTTGAGAAAAGACCTGATAATCCAGTGCAATACCGGTTTGCGGATCAATATCATAGATCGGCACATAGATGATGGCGGATTTCAGATCATTAGCGACCAGGCTACCCACTTCACCGGAGCGATAAACATTGCCTCGCACCTGATCCAGACTGGCCGCTGAGCCATCATAGCTGTCTGGGATCACAGGTCCGCCGATAAAACCCTCTTCGGTCACTTCGGCCCAGCGCACCCCCGGTGACCAGATCGATTTCAGCGCATTGCGATCTACACCGGGAATAAAAAACGCCTCATCATGGATCTGCTTCAGCGTGTCCTGAAACTCGCGGGTAAAAATATCCTCACCCTCAGTTTCAACCACAATACGTACGGCGTTGCCTAAACCGCTCAGATCGTCTTTATGAGTAAAAAGGTTCTGAATATAGGGATGGGAGACCGGCAGCATCTTCTCAAATGCAGCATCTGGTCGTAATGCCATCGCCTGATAAACCATATACAGGCTCATCAGCAGAAACAGACCAATCAGAATGGGCCGGTTATTAAAAAACAGTTTTTCCAGTAACGGCGCAGTATTATCCGACTGACTCGCTTCACCCGTCCTCTGAGAAGCATTGGTCATATGAGATCCACTTGCCTGCAGATCATCTTCACGATAAGTCCCTCTCTCTTGATGAGCTCCATCATTTTGATATGCCCTATCATCTTGAAGAGTCGGTGACGAGTCGGCCAAAATTTTATTATTAGTATTCATGTTATTTCTCACTTTGATCCGAATGTGCCAAAGCTATTTTTTTAACACCCGACACACCAACTGTGATCAGGTGATTATTTTGCTGTAATAAGGCGCTATAGGGCGCTTGTGTGAGGTTAAGAGTGGGAGCAAAAGAACAGGACGCGATATCGCCTTTGAGCAACACTTCAGAGAAACCAGCCAGTAGAACAGTACCGACAGACGAAATATCACCGGCTGACAGAGTGGTTGTGACACCATGGTCCGCAGACACCCAGCTATCACCACCATCTGTTGAACACCAGGTATTACCAGACAGGCCATAGACCAGTAGCTTGTCGCTACCAGCGCCCGAACCACTATCTGAGACAGAGCCTGAACTAGTATCTGATCCGGTGTCTGGACCAGAACCTACAATACCGAATAGCGAACCTTCATAGGGCAGATACAACTGTTTCCAACTCTCGCCGCTATCATCGGAGCGATAGACCATACCCGCCTCACCAACGATATAGATGGATGAACCTATCTTACGGATCGCATTAAGGTGGAAACCATCGGAGTTATCGAGTCGGTCATGCCAGGATTGCCAATTTTGGCCACCATCGCGGGTATGGATAATCAGGCCATAAGCTCCTATGGCAAAACCGGTCTTGCCATCCAAGAACAGCACATCCAGCAGCGGCCTGGATGCACCTTCTTTGGCGAAGCTTTGTGCATCTTCCAATGCAAACTCAAGATCTTCGATGCTTATTTCTGGATTTTGACGACCAGTTGACTGTTGCTGTGCAGTTTCAACCAGCAACTGCTGAGCTTTATCGATCACCAGCTGATTGATAGCAAAACCATCAAGCTGTTTATGCCAACTGGCACCCTGATTACTGGTTTTTAATACCACCCCATCATGGCCTACGGCCCAGCCTTCTTTTGCACTTGGGTGAAGATCTGTATCAGGAAAATCGATGGCATTAAGCGTGACAATGGTCGGTACATCAGCTTGCAGCCAATGGTCGCCTTGATCATCGGAATATAAGATATGGCCGTATTCACCAACGGTAAAAATACGCTTTTGGTGCTGTTCAATGTCTAACAGCAGACGTGTGCTTGCTTTATCAGATTTTTCAGCCTGGATGTTCAATGTATCATCTAATGCATCACCCAAAGCATCACTAGCAGCGTATACAGACGCGCAGGTGGATAGCATTAAAAGACCAATGGCACATCTTATCTGACGGATTGAAGGCCGCAGCAACCCTCTGCAACCAGATATGCAGTATGACTTTTTCATAGCCGTGCTCAGTTATTTTATAAGAGAAAACAATGAGTAATGATTTACTCTGGAAAAAGGGCCTTTGAAGCTGGTAATGGCATTGCCTTCAAAGGCCAAAGGTACAAAGCGAATGAAATCAATCGAGTAAAATCAATTAAGTAGAAAGTCTCTGAGCTTGATCCCATGGGAGGTGAAATCAAACTCAGAGCCGACAGAGCAGATCTATCGTCGTGCTAACTTCCTTACATTTTGCGGAGTAAAGAATTTAGCCCCCTCTCCCTTATAAAAGGTAGGAACGCTGTAGACATCAACGGCATAGATACCCGATAGCAGATCATGAGTGACATAACCTCGGGTAATAGCACCTGGCATACCTTCGAAGTTATCCGGCGCGGCATAAGCAACCTTCCATAACTTGCCACGAGAGTCATAGCTTTCTGATAGCAGGGCATTCCAACTGTCTTCATCAATATAGAAACGACGCTTCTGGTAAACGTGACGCTTACCGTCTTTCAGCTCACCTTCAACAACCCAAACTCGGTGCAGCTCCCAACGGCGTAACTCTGGATTAGGATGATTAGGATTAAAGACTTCTTCCGTGGATTTGCCATTTTGCGTAGCAGTCAGGTAAACCTTTTCGTTGTAGGGCACAAACATCTCTTTCTTACCCTTCAACGTCCAGTTGTAGCGTTCTGGCGAACCGTTATACATCCAGCCCTCATCCACTACTGTCGTATTACTGGTATCGGAATCCGGTGTATCAAAGCCCAGACTCGGTGCACGACGCACCCGGCGTTGCCCAGGGATATACTGCCAGGCCCGGCGAGACTCCTTTTCAAAATTGACCGGATCCTTACCCAAAGTGATTTCACCTTTACGACGGATCGGGGCATTGATGACACGCATAAAACTGGCTAATTCATTACCCTCACCTGCTTCCTTACTGGCATCAAAGTATGGAAATTCCCAAAACTCGGTCAATTCAGTTTCACTAATTGAGGAATTTGGGTAGACCACAAACGACTTATAGTCACTTTTGTAGTCGCTACCACGCCAGCGCACCAAGTGATTCCAAATAGCCTCTGCACCATTGGTTGGAATTGGGAAAGGTACACCCGCATGTGCACCGGCAATACCTTTAGCACCTTCACTGAGTGTTGCTTTCACCGCATTATCAGCAATATTGCTGTACATCCAATCTGGCAGCGTATGACTGCGGAAAGTAGGATAAACCTTCATTTGGAAGGTATCCGGGTATTTCTCAAACAGGGCTTTTTGTCCCAACGTCAACTTATCTGCATATTGCTGATAGTTCTGACCAGTGATGGTAAAAAGTGACTGATCCGCAGAATAGCTGCTTGGCAGTGTTAATTCTGGCGTCCAGGCCGGAATAGAACCTTCACTATTGCCTGCCATCTCTGCACCAAATGGCGTCAGCGTAGTATTCAGTTTCGCAGCCTCTTCGGCAGAAACAGCAGCCGTCGCCTGAGTGGCAGCCAGATAAGAGGTCAGTAGCAGACCCGCTGCCAACACTTTAGGGTAAATTCTTTTGTTAGGGGAATTCTGTGCTTCAGCTGAAGCGAATTTAGAGGGAAGCAGTGTTTTCATTGTTATCTCCTACATGCCCTGGATCAGAATGAGTATTTAACGTTCAGCGAGACAAAATCACGGTCAGTCAAAGCATTGTCTTCAACATCACCAAAGAAGGCCGTGTAACCAATTTCTGTCTGGAAGTTATTGAGGTAGGTAAATTGAGTGCTAACGCCCAGAGAACTGGCACCTTCTGTAAAGGTACCCGGAAGGGAAGATTTGCCATCAACACCCTGGGATAGATTGACAGGCACCGTCAGATCAACCCCTGGTGCAACACCATTAAACTCAGATTCAAAACTAACGGTATAACCCCAGGCATCCTGATCATTTACCAGTTCACCCTTAGGATCTGAGACGCGGTTATAGCCCACCTCAGCGGTCAGCGTGAGGTTATCCATCAGAGGGTTATCGCCAAAAATATGGATCACAGAGGCCTGTGCCTGTACTGCATCCACACGCTCCGGCGCCACTAACTCACCCACCATCACAGGCTGATCTTTACGATAAGAGATCTCGGCCCCCACATTGGTATCCCCCACTACGGTACTGATGCTCAGACCATAGAGTTTGATATCTTCAGCGTATTCAAGGTAATAAGACGTAGGCAGAAACACTCCTGGCGCAGGATTGATAAAATCACCGCCGATCACCTGCGGTAACTTGTCATGATAATTGATGTAGTAGAAACCAAACTCGGTCGCATTCAATTCTTCAGCTAGGTAATGCACGGCAATACCGTACTGACCGCTGTCACTGGCGTCTTTATCCTTTCCTCTGGCTGCACTTAAACCCGGAGCCAGAATCAGGGATTCACCACCGTCATCGATAAAGTCATCGGTGCTGAAGTAACTACCGGCAGCATCCAGGCGGGTTTTATCCCACTCATACTGGTAATAACCACTGACACTGATATTTTCGGTCAGATCGATCTGACCAAAGATCTGACCAACAGGCAGGAAGATCTCTTTCAGTTCAACGCCAGGCAGATTCGCCTTGGTCGCATCCAGTGGGCTCATGGCAGATGAGATACCACCCTGAATAAACAGGCTCTCACCCCAATTCATCACCTGGCGACCCGCCCTTAGGCTCAGTACCCGATCAGAGATATCAAAACTGCCGTAGACAAAGGCATCCAATAGCTCAGCCTTATCTCCAGACAACTCCTTGCTGTCTTTGGTAAAGCGATTATGAGCCACCGAAGTACTGTTAGCAGTATCAGGGGAATTATGATCATTACTCTGATGATATTGATCGTCGTAATAAGCACGACCGCGCACAAAGGCACCAAAATCGCCGAAGTTAAGGTCAGCTTCGGAAATCAGATCAAAGCGATTCTGAATCAAACCTTTCTTGAAATTGCGGTTACCATCATCGCCATTGGGATTGGCCAGCAGGGTTTTATTCTGACCTTCAACACGCCAAGCAGCGGAATAGCGTGCGGTGGTATCCCACTCAAGGGAGACGCCATCAGCTAAATCAAAACTGGCCGCCAGTACCAGAGGTGATGCACAACCAAGCAAACCCAATAGAGTGATCTGCCTGATAGCACTCTTGGTACCACGCTTGATAAGACTTTTCCTCGGCATTGTTTCAGAACGACCAAGCCCATTAGAAGACTGTGGTTCAGAATGCGCCTGATTGGAATATGGATCTGGGTGTTTCATTTTTTATTATTCTCCTAAGCAAAGATTTTGCCCGCCTCAGACAACTGTCACATGCCAGCGCCAAAACGTTATATTTATAACAACACCAAAACCAGTATATTTGCAAGCACCAATCTATTTTAAATATTATTTTCTCCTCATCACCACTCCTCTTTACACTTCACAAAACATTAAAAACAAAGTAAAAACACCATAAACGATAATAATTCAGCCAATAAATCACCCTTCAACTGATCTATACGGCCTAAACACAAAGCAATTTTCTCTGACCGGGACATCACTTATCCAGCGTAACCACAAAGCTAACTTAAAGTTAGCAAAGAGACAAAAATCACAATTTTGATATAAAAATAACACCTTGACAGCAGAAGACATCTTTTTTGACGCCCCATGTCAATTAACTCAAAAGCATTTTCCTTAGATTAGCGATAAGAAAACTGAACCCGGTGGAATCGCTATGCCAACTAATAACAACAAATATTCCAATTTATTCTCTGGCCTAATCGGTGCGGTGTTTATGGCCTCTTTTGCGACCAATACTCAGGCCTCTGAAACTCAATATCAGCAACTGTGTGTTGCCTGCCATGGTGCTGATGGTGCTGGTAATGCAGCTATGCAAGCCCCCGCTATTGCTGGACTGGATAAGGAATACCTGCAACGCCAACTGGCAGGCTTTAAAACCGGACTACGCGGACATAACCAAGACGACAGTTCGGGACAGGTGATGGCAGGCATGGTGGCTATGCTGTCGGATAAAGATACCGAATCACTGAGCGGCTATATCGCCCAGTTGCCAATAGTGAAATTAGAACAGGAAAGCAAAGCGACAGGCTTCCGTGGCCGAGGTTTGTACTCGGGTTGCAGCAGCTGTCATGGCGCGAAAGGCGAAGGTAGCTCAGCACTGGGCGCTCCTCGCCTAAGCCAGCAGTACACTTGGTATCTGAAAAAACAGCTGAATAAATTCCGTCAGGATATTCGCGGTAATACGCCTAAAGATCACTACGGCAACCAGATGAGCACCATGGCCAAAGATATCGCAAGCGATAGTGATATCGAAACTCTGGTGAACTATATCGCTCGACTGGGGAAGTAATATGAAACGTCTTCCCTCTTCGCTATTGAGCACTACACTGGCGCTGTCAGCAGCAGCCTGCATTCTAACTGAAACTCTGGCTTGGGCAGCTGCTACCAGCACAACAGATCAAGCCGCTTATACAGAAAGAAAGCAGGCAGGGGAAAAACAGATAGAAAAGCCATTCACGCTAAACGATCAATGCCCTCCATCGTTTGAAAGGCTGGCCGACAACACCTGTCAGCTGCGCACTCTGTATGATTTTTACGACTCTCCGGCGCAGCACGGTGGTGTTCAGGCAGAACTGCCCACAATGAAGATCAAGATGACTCCCCAGCAGATCGATCTGAGTCGTTTTCTGTTTTTTGATCCTTTGCTGTCTGCTAACCAGGATATGTCCTGCGCCAGCTGCCACCAGACCGACAAGGGCTTATCAGATGGCCTAAAGCGCTCTATGGGGGCTCAGCAACAAACCACTATACAACAGACAACGCAGACAACAGGGCTACAGCAAACCTCTACCAGACTGGAACTCAACCGTTCCACACCCACGTTATGGAATGTCGGTCTGCTTCAGCAATTTATGTGGGATGGTCGTGCTACAAGCCTACAAGCTCAGGCAGAGCTGCCGCTGCTAGCCAAAGAAGAAATGGGCAATACCCGCGAAGGGGTTGTTCAGGCACTGAATAGCTCAGCCAACTATATCGCCCTATTTGAAACGGCTTACGGCCAAAAGCCTGATATGGCCAATATCACCCATGCCCTGTCCGCCTTTCAAAGCACCCTAATCAGCTTTAACAGCCGTTACGACCGCTACGCCCATGGTGACAAAAGCGCATTAAGCGACCAGGAGGTTCGTGGTTACAACGCCTTCCGAGGTTTTGTTGGCCGCTGTAGCCAGTGTCACGTACCGCCCCTATTTACCGATAGTGAACTGGCCGTAATTGGCGCACCGGCTAATGATCAGGGTTATATCGATTCCGGTGCAGGAGCGTTAAGTGACGATGCCTTTAAACAGGGGGCTTTTCGTGTACCTACCCTGCGCAATATCAGTAAAACGGCACCCTATTTTCATAGTGGCCAATTCAAAGACCTTACCGAGGTGGTTGAGTTTTATAACAACACCCGAGGCCATGCCGCACCAGAAGATCAACCACTCAAGATCCACTGGCATATCCATATGACTCAGGGCGCTCAGCTCAGCCAACAGAATGTCGCTGATATCGTCGCCTTTCTAGCCGCACTGGAAGATGAAACCCATCTACCCCAAATTCCTAATGTTTTGCCATCCGGCCTTCAGCCTGTGGCGTCATTAACACCGGCTTCATCACAGTCACAACCGGATAAGTTGCCAGCAGAACAAGCTTTATCGCAGTAACAACTTAACTCAACTCTCTAGCTACTCAGTGATCGTTAACCCAACAAAGGATAATAATAATGAAATGTAACTATTCAGCCCCCTCTCAACTATTCGCTATCTTGACGGATAGTTGAGATC
>CAYFGP010000020.1:0-60135 GCA_964342385.1 uncultured Oleiphilus sp.
AGTTAGCAGGTGATTTTACCTGCGCCTGTGTGTCCGGGAAACTATAGCCATATCAGTATTGGGTGGCCCGCAAATTTCGTACACCGAAGCCGGAGCGCTAGAAACACTATACCCATACACCAATATTTTCGTACGCGGACATGGTGAACAAGCGATGGTAGCTCTGGCCAAAGGTGAAAGCCCACAAGGGCTCGGCATTCACTTCGCAGGTCAAACGGATCAGGGGGCGAAGTCAGAAACAGCACTGGAGCAGCTGGCCTCTCCCTGGCTTACAGAGGTGATGAATGTTGGTAAATCCATACGCTGGGAAACCATGCGCGGCTGCCCTTTTCGCTGTAGTTTCTGCCAGCACAGAGAGTCTGGCAACCGCTTCAAACTGGCGGAACAACAGCTTGACTACGAGCGCATCACCAAAGAAGCCAGGATGTTTGCACAGGCAGGTGTGGAGCGGATATCCGTCTTGGACCCTATCTTTCATTTGGATGCAAAGCGTACCGTCGATTTACTGACCATGTTTAAAGAGGTCGGTTTAAATGCACAGCTTGCCCTGCAGTGTCGCTTTGAGTCTGTGAAAGACGAGTTTCTCGATGCGCTGGAGGGACTCAATGTTGTGCTTGAATTCGGCTTGCAAACAACCGTCTGGGAGGAAGGGGTTGCCATAGGTAGGCCAAACAAGCTGAACATGGCAGAGCGCGTGATTGAAAAACTCAGGACACACAACATTCCTTTTGAAGTATCCCTGATATACGGTCTGCCAGAACAGACACTGAAAAGCTTCCGCCAATCGTTAAGCTGGTGCTGGAATCAACAGATACCTGTTATCCGTGCCTGGCCTCTGATGATTCTACGAGGCACGGAACTTGACAAACAACGCGAACAATTCGGCTTTATTGAATCAACCGAAGCCATACCACATGTAATCGCCAGCAATAGTTTTACCCACGACGAATACTGTCAGATGGAGGTGCTCGCACAAGCGACGAATATGTCTGGCACCCCAAAACGAGAAGAGGTACATAATGCCATTTTTTATCGTGCTTGAAGGACTAGATGGTGTAGGCAAAAGCACCCTCGCCCGTCGCTTTGCTCAACAGTATGGATACCAACTGATGACGACCCCAGGAATAGAAATTCTGCCTATGAGAGCAGACATCATTAACGGACTTGGCAGTAGTGAAACAGCGAAAGCCCTATTCTACGCCGCAACCGTGCAAGCTGAGGGCGAAAAAGCACACGGATTAATTCAGAACGCGCAGAATGTGCTGATGGATCGCTACCGCGCCTCAACCATTGCTTACGCGCATGAGCGAGGTGTTACACTCGACCTATCTGCCGTAATGAGTCAAGTCTACCGACCACACCTAAGTATATTGCTGACACTTGATGAATCCGAACGACAACTCAGACTACAGAAGCGGGGAGCAACGGCAGAAGATATCGAAACTCTAGATCCTAAATTCAGGACTGGAGTGCTGAGTCGGTTGCAGACTCAGTGTGATGTAACGCTCGATTTGACAGGTGCCAATGAAGATCAAGCCGTTGAGTTACTCTATGAGTGCATTAACACTCATTCGCCTGGGGGCTGAAATCATTGCAAGAGACCTGTATCGACTTTGATGGATGCTTTAAGAAGTAACACTCTCAGTCCGGCATTATCAAAATTTTCAAACATATATTACTTCTCCGATAACTCTTTGATATTGGAGGAGTAATATGGAAAAGCGCTTCCGTTTTACCAACGATAAAATCCGCTCCCTGCCCCCTAACCGACCTGATGCCCGTGGTACTGATCTTGAAGTCTCGGATACCGATGTAATGGGCCTGAAGTGTCTGGTCGGTAAATCCGGTAATAAACGCTGGCTGCTCAGATATCGCAATAGCTCAGGCAAACGCCGTAGCATTGCCTTAGGTCGCTTTCCTGATATTGATGTATCGACTGCCCGTAAAGTGGCCCGTAAGCATCTGGCTCAGATTGCCGAAGGCATCGACCCATTAGAAGCCCGTGAAGAGATCAAGTCACAGCCTACGCTGAGTGAGTTCTTCTGGAATACCCACCTACCACTGATCCAAACCCGTAATCGCACCTGGAAACAGGATAGCCAGCGTTTCCGTACCCTGATTGAACCTACCTTAGGCCACCTGCAATTTGCTGATATCTCTGTGGCTAAGATTCAACAGCTGCAGTTAAGTCTGTCCCAAGGGACTAAAGAGCGTAAGCCGTTAGCACCGGCGACCTGTAACCGGGCATTAGCTCTGCTAAAAACCCTAGGTGCTCATGCCGTTAGGTTAGGATTAGTCGATACCAATCAGGCGGCTAAGATCCCGTTACTGCAAGAGAACAATATCCGTACCCGCTTTCTGGATCTGGATGAATCTAAGCGGCTACTGGAGTCTGCCCGTCAGTTTAAGAACCGTCCGATAGGTGGTCTGGTGGCTATGTTGCTATTAACCGGCTGTCGCTTATCTGAGCTGAGGTTAGCCACCTATGAGTATTTAGACCGCAAGAACAGGGTACTTACTATTCCCGCCAGTCAGACTAAAAATAAGCAGGGCAGGCTGGTTTATCTGACCGATAAGATGCTGGAGGTACTGGACTCGGTTCCGGCTAAACCCGGTAACCCTTATCTGTTTCCAGGCCGGTTAGCGGGTAAACCACTCTCTAACTTCCGCACCGGCTTTAATCAGATCCTGTTAGCGGCAGGCATTACTGACTTGGAAAACATCTGTCTGCACACACTCCGGCATACCACTGCCAGTAATATGGTTTCTACCGGATTACCATTAAGTGCCGTTAAAGCCCAACTCGCTCACCAGTCTATTCAGAGTTCTGAGCGCTACGCCAAACTCACACCGAAGTCCTTACAACAGACCAGTGAACAGGTATCCAAACTGTTTTCTGACTAACCCCTTTATCGTTTTTGTATGAACCAGCCCGATTGCCTTTGCGGTAATCGGGCTTTTTTACGTCTGGAGAAAATGCCATGCGACTGATTAACCGTTGGCCTGAAGCCACTGACTTTGAACTGCCGAAGAATACCGTGCAGGAGATGATGAGCTTATTCACCGACCCCTTTGATAGCGAGAGCGAGGCTAAGGCCTTATGGCGACAACTGGGTACGGCACTGATTGTGATTGATCCTGATGACACTACCGAAGTGCTGGAAGCTTTCAGTGCTCGCTTAGTCGAACAGATTTCGCCCTGCAGTATCCGGAAACTGATAATGTATTAGATAACGAATATCAACCGTGCTTTTCCTTCATATAACGAGCATAAGCTTCAGCATGAACACGTACAGCCTGAAGACCTTCAATCGAGTGGAGCATCGTTGACGGATCTGATTCAAGTTCTGGAAGCCCATCGACAATAGGTTTCTCTTCCGAAAGCCATCTCCAGGCCTTAGGCAAAGAACCACAAGCCTCTTTCGCACACAAGATTTCCATAATCTCAGCCACTTCTTGATGATGCTGAAACCATGAAATAGGTCGAAAAGTAGATTTCTTTCCGCCAGTGACCCTGCAAGGCATTTGAGCAGACTTCAGCTCATCACCGCCAATAAACTGTATAGTCCAATCGGCAAGCTGAGAAAGTGATTTATTAGCTCTGCGTGGGCCATACCTTTCTTTTGACGGAATAACCAAACCTATCTTGATTTGGGGTCTAATGGCTAATTTGTTCAGCTCGCGAATTTTAACCAACGCAGGGGCAATATCCGTATCATTGGTGACAAAAACGATATGCTCTAATGAATGATCACAAAAGGCATCGAAAATAGCATCCAAAGCGATATTTACATCACTTTGTTTTTCCTCCAGCTTCCATACTTTTACCTTGGAGCAATCCTTCGGCTCCTTTTCTTCCTGAGTTTCTGTGTACTCAACCTTCCTGCTGTCGACCTTATCAATGGCATAGCTACCCTTAACAATTTTTACCGCTCCTTGGCTGTGACTGGTAAGGGCCGCATGATAGCTCCGTTGATCATTAACAGAGCTTGGATCTTCTGCAGCTTTTGAACTGATTTCAGCTGTATAGAATTTGATGCCAGCTTCAGGATGGAGAGTTGATGAGCTAATAGCCGATCTGGGAATAAGATGATTTTCAAAGAGAGAAACCAGATCTAACCATTTGTAAGCAGTGTTCTTCAAGCAGCCGTAGTAGAAATTGTAACCATCAATATAGATTCGCGTTCTCACGATATGCACTTCATTCTACTAGGCCCATAAATGAAAAAACCGACCCGGAGGTCGGCAATTTCGCCCATCACCAGTGGTCGCAATGCCAGCGTGGGGATGGGTAAGTAGTAATCGAATCATAACGCTAAGAGAGTAGGATCTCAATAATTTCTGCTGCGATTTGCAAAAGAAAAACCGCCAAGGTTGCGCTTCTTCGATAGGCGTGGCGGCTATGTTACGTATACTTTAATCGGACTACTGGTGGCGATGCAATTCTTCAGGCAAGTTTCTTGTCAGCTGACAACATCTCAGCCTATCTATAGTATGGCTTTTAATCATAAGGCTATCCCCGCAATCACCAAAGCTCGAAAACACACAATAAGGCTAGAACAGCAGTAATACCAGTATACTCAAAGGGTTACTAACGATACCCCTCACACTTTCAAAGATTCAAAATCCGTTGCCTTTGCGGGCATGCCAGTTCGAGTCCGACCACTGGTACCATTATATTCCGAACAAAAGCCAGTACCTTCTTAACAAGAGTGCTGGCTTTTGTCATTTTAGCGACAAGAAATTAAAGCTCCTCGACGAAAGAATCCGACGAAAGAATCCGACGAAAGAATCAATATTCCCTGGGCTCGCAAAGGCAGTGATTTCACTCTGCAGTTTGAATAAGCCGCTATGGCACTAAGAGAAGTAGTCTGCATAGCCATGAGTGGTAACCAGTGATTAGATTAATTTCATTCACTTTTTTATCTGTTTCACAGAAATTCATTCAACAAGTAGCCGTGTGATGATTCGACTCTTAAGACCCAAGTTGTCGCACATGCAATATAGTCATAATCTCTGAAAATACTATTTTCATCAGTACTTTACTCCATACAATCAGGATTAACTTATTAAAAAATCTGATATTTCCCTGCATAACCATATCCATATTATTGAAATAACACATATCCCCTATGTGTTATTTCAATTGCTACTGCCTTGTTCGGAATCCTATTATCGATTGGGAATTCACTAATACGGATAGGAAAATGACAAAAATAAAATCCACTCTGTTAAGGAAAACACTGCTGACGGCAGCAGTCTGTACTCTAGGCGTCAGCACACTGGTTTCTGCAGCCACCCTGCATAGAGGGATTGGTGGTGAACCAGGTACATTGGATCCAAACCATGTGTCTGGTAACTGGGAGCACTTCGTTGTCGGTGACCTTTTTATGGGTCTGGTGACGGAAGATGTAAACGGGCAAACGATCCCCGGTATGGCAACAGATTGGACCATCAGTGATGACGGTACGGTATACACTTTCAATCTGCGTAAAGAAGCCAAATGGTCTGACGGCCACCCAGTCACTGCCGAAGATTTTGTTTTTGGTTTGCAGCGTATTTTAGTACCGAAAACCGCAGCAAAATACGCCTATGTGCTGTACCCGATCCTGAATGCGGAAGCCATTAACAAAGGCCAGGAAATCGATCTGGATAAGCTAGGGGTTAAAGCCCTGGACGCTCATACGGTTCAAATTACTCTGAAAGCACACACCCCTTACTTTATCGATCAGCTAACTCACTACACGGCTTATCCTCTGCCGAAGCATGTTGTTGATAAACATGGCAGTTCCTGGGTTAAAAAGGACAATATCGTATCCAACGGTGCTTATCAGTTAACCGAGTGGCTACCTCAGACCCATATCAAAGCGAAAAAGAATCCTCTGTTCTTCGATGCGGCCAATGTGGCTATCGATAACGTTGTCTACTACCCCACTGAAGATCGTTCTGCTGCACTGAAGCGTTTCCGCGCCGGTGAGCTGGATGTGAACTATGAATTCCCGATTGATCAGTTCAGCTGGCTGAAGAAGAATCTACCCGATGAAACCCGCGTTAGTCCTCAGCTGGGTACCTATTACTATCCGATGAATACCCGCAATCCTAAACTGCAGGATGTCCGGGTCCGTAAAGCACTGAGCATGGCTATTAACCGTGAAGTGATCACGGAAAAAGTACTGAAGACCGGTGAGATCCCAGCTTACAGCTTTGTGCCGCCAGGTCTGGGCAACTACCAGATTCAGGAGCTGAGCTTCAAAGGCCAACCATATGGTCAAGCGCTGGCAGAAGCGAAACAGCTGATGGAACAAGCGGGTTATTCCAAAGACAATCCTCTGGAACTGCAACTGCGCTATAACACTCACTCTGCGCATAAAAAAGTAGCTGTAGCAGTCGCGTCAATGTGGAAGAAGATCCACGTTAAAACGGAGCTGATGAATTCAGAAATCGCCGTTCACTATAACGAGTTGAAAGAAGCGAACTTTGAAATTGCCCGTGCTGGCTGGTTGGCAGATTACCCAGATGCACAGAACTTCCTGAGCCTGCTGGAGCCTACGCCAAACAACTACGGCGGTTATAACAATGAAGAGTATAACCAGCTGATGAATAAAGCATCGGTCACTCTGGATGCGAAAGAACGTGCCGGTTATATGCAGAAAGCAGAGCGTATCGCTATGGATGAGTACGCCACTATTCCTATCTACTACTACGTTAACCTGAATCTGGTGAGCAAGAAGGTAAAAGGCTGGCAGCCAAATCCTCTGGATCACCACCGCACCCGCTGGATGTCGCTGGAGAAATAATTCTCTCTGGTTGCAGAAGCCTGTCTGCAGCTTCGTTACCCGAAGCTGCAGCGTCTGTTGCCATCCCCTGTTTCCGTCTAAATAGACTGCATTTTTCCGTGCCCGTTTGAGGCATGGTCTGGGTGCAGAATGACGAATGCCAAGGCAACAGACTCTATCAGCACTTCTGTGTGTGAATAATCTCAGACCTGTTCGGGTGTTATCATGTTTGCTTATGCACTTCGACGACTGCTGCAGTCCGTTCCTACGCTGCTGGTGGTCATTACCCTGTCATTTTTTCTGATGCGTCTGGCGCCAGGCGGCCCGTTTGACGGTGAGCGTAAACTGCCACCGGAAATCGAAGCTAACCTGCTGGCTGCATACAATATGGACCAGCCTCTGTACATGCAGTATTTCGACTATCTGGGCGGACTACTGGTGGGCGATTTTGGGCCTTCATTTAAATATAAAGATTTTACCGTGACCGAGCTGATCTGGTCGGGCTTTCCGATCAGTCTGGAGCTGGGCATGTGGGCCATGCTGATCGGTGTGGTGTTTGGTGTGTTATTCGGTTGTTATGCCGCACTGAAGCAGAACACTCCAGCGGATTATATGGTGATGGGCACCGCCATGGCCGGAATCGCTATTCCAAACTTTGTCATGGCACCGATTCTGACCCTGGTGTTTGGTGTGTTTCTGGGCTGGTTACCGGCCGGTGGCTGGAATGATGGCAGCTGGGAATACAAGTTACTGCCTATTCTAGCGCTGGCGCTACCTCAAGTGGCCTATATTGCCCGTATGACCCGTGGCAGCATGATTGAGGTGATGGGCGCACAGTTTATTCGTACCGCCCGCGCTAAAGGTATCAGTGAACGCAAAGTCGTCACCCGTCACGCACTGAAATCGGCATTATTGCCGGTCGTGTCTTATCTCGGCCCGGCGACTGCCGGAGTCATTACCGGTTCTGTCGTGATTGAGCAGATCTTTGGTATTCCGGGTATCGGTCGCTACTTTGTCCAGGCGGCACTGAACCGGGACTATACCCTGGTGATGGGCACGGTCGTGTTCTACGGCGGCCTGATTATTCTGTTTAATCTGCTGGTCGATCTGATTTACGGCTGGCTGGATCCACAGATCCGTTACGAGTGAGGCCTAAGGTATGACAATGGAAACAAGCAGTCAGCCTGATATGGCTGTCACCGCCGCCCCGAAAGGGGACAGTCTGATGAAAGATGCCATGCGGCGTCTGTTTCAGAATAAAGCCACTCTGGTCAGTACGATTCTTCTGGCCGTGATTACACTGGCCTGTTTTTTCGGCCCGTTTTTATTCTCTTATCCGCTGGATGAGATTTTCTGGGATTATATGGGCACCGCGCCAGGTGAAGGCGGTCATGTTTTTGGCACCGATACCAACGGCCGGGATCTGCTACAGCGCACCCTGTACGGCGGTCAGATCTCTCTGACCGTAGCGTTAATTGCCACTCTGGTAAGTCTGATTATCGGTGTGGTCTACGGTGCCGTGTCCGGTTATATGGGCGGGCGTGTGGATAACCTGATGATGCGCTTTGTCGATATCATGTATTCCCTGCCGTTTATGTTCCTGGTGATCCTGATGATGGTGGTCTTTGGCCGTTCCATACTGCTGATCTATATCGCCATTGGCGCGGTTGAATGGTTGGATATGGCTCGTATTGTACGCGGGCAGACCCTCGCACTGAAACGCAAAGAGTTTGTCTCTGCAGCCCATGCGTTAGGGGTATCAGATCGTCAGATTGTACTGCGTCATATTATTCCTAATGCCATTGGTCCTGTGATTGTGTATGTCACTCTGACAGTACCAAAAGTGATTCTGCTGGAAAGCTTCCTCTCCTTCCTGGGACTGGGAGTACAGGAGCCGATGACCTCCTGGGGTGTACTGATCAGCGAAGGCACCTCCAATATGGAAGGCGCGCCCTGGATGCTGTTCTTCCCGGCGATATTCCTGGCCACCACCCTGTTCTGTCTGAACTTTATCGGCGACGGTCTGCGTGATGCGCTGGACCCGAAATCCCGTTAAGCAGGAGAAAAATGATGACGGATTCAATCAAAGAGATCCTGCCTGAAACGGTAACTCAGACGCCGTCTGAAGAAGGCTCAGGCAGCAAAGCTCAGCCGATTCTGAGCGTGAAAGATCTGCATATCGACTTTGCCCTGCATACCGGGACGGTTCATGCGGTGAAAGGCGTCAGTTTTGATCTGTATAAAGGCGAAACTCTGGCTTTAGTAGGTGAATCGGGCTCTGGTAAATCCATTACCTCGATGTCAGTACTTCAACTGTTGCCTGATTCGGCCCGCTATCCCAAAGGCTCGATTGTGTACCGGGATCAAAAGCTGATTGGCACCACAGGCCCGGCTATTCAGCAGATCAGGGGCGATCGTATCGCTATGATCTTCCAGGAACCGATGACCTCGTTAAACCCGCTGCAAACCGTGGGTCAGCAGGTGGCCGAAGTGCTGGTTGAGCACAAAGGCATGAATAAAAAGCAAGCGATGGCACGGGTACTGGAGCTGTTTAAGCTGGTGGATCTGCCTCAGCCAGAGCGTCGCTTAAAAGCCTGGCCCCATGAATTGTCCGGAGGTCAGCGTCAGCGCGTGATGATTGCTATGGCGCTGGCCTGCGAACCGGATATTCTGATTGCGGATGAGCCCACCACTGCACTAGATGTCACCATTCAGGCGCAGATCATGGAACTGTTGAAAGAGCTGCAGCTTAAATTCGGTATGGCAGTGCTCTTTATCACCCATGATCTGGGCGTAGTGCATCAATTTGCTGACCGGGTCTGTGTGATGCGCCATGGCGAATTGGTGGAAACCGGGCAGACAGATCAGGTCTTTCGTAATCCTCAGCACCCTTATACCAAAGAGCTGTTGGACTCTGACCCGAAAGGCACCAAACCACCGGTCAGCCCGGATGCCCCTGTGATCCTGGATGCTCAGAACATTAAAGTGGAGTTTCCGATCCGGGCAGGCTTCTTCGGCAAAATTGTCGATCAGTTCCGGGCGGTAGATGATATCAGCCTGACCCTGCAACGAGGGCAAACCGTGGGCATTGTCGGTGAATCTGGTTCCGGTAAATCCACGCTGGGCAAAGCCCTGCTGAAGATGCTGGACAGCGAAGGGCATGTCCGCTTTGACGGTATCCAGATTGACGGCCTAGAGCCGTTAGCCATGCGCCCATTGCGTCGTAAGATGCAGGTGGTTTTTCAGGACCCCTTTGGTTCCTTGTCACCGCGCATGACCATTGGTGAAATTATCGCCGAAGGCCTTAAGGTGCATGAACCTCTGATGACAGCGGCAGAACGGGAAGTCAGGGTCTGTGAAGCGCTGGAGGAAGTCGCCATTGATCCGGGGCTGCGTAATCGCTATCCCCATGAGTTCTCCGGTGGCCAGCGCCAGCGTATTGCGATTGCCCGAGCGATGGTGCTGAAACCTCAGTTCCTGCTGCTGGATGAACCGACGTCAGCACTGGATCGTTCAGTTCAGGTACGTGTGGTTGAGCTACTACGGCGTTTGCAGGACAAATACGGCCTCACCTACCTGTTTATCAGTCACGATCTGGCGGTGGTACGCGCCCTGTCAGACTACGTGATGGTGATGCAGAAAGGCGAAGTAGTAGAACAAGGCACAGCTGAAGATATTTTCCAGTACCCTCAGCAGGAATATACCCGCAGCCTGATTGCAGCGGCTTATGACCTGGATCTGGCCGAAGCAGTTTAACCTGACAGATTCCATTTACCTCGAGCTCATGGCTGATCAGCTTGTTATACAACATCTGTTCAGCCGAAATAAGATCACGCTACCATCCAATGCAAAAGCCAGCAGCTCTTATAAAGAGTGCTGGCTTTATTGTTTTTAGCCACAAGAAAGTAATTTCTGCCTGTTCTCCCCGATCCATATCTTGTCTATTTATTAGCACAGGATTAAGACACAGAGCTCCAGCCCACTCTAAAATCTCAACCAACGCCCCACAGAGAACTCCTTTCCCTCACATTCCATAAATACTGCTCATAGATAAATAAAATAAAGTCATTTTTATTCATAAATCGATCCCAGTATAAATTACCCATCGCTCGGCTTCTGACATAACCGTGGTTTATTTCAGGCTCAACCAACTAAAAGAACAACGACAGCCATCACGAGAAAAGAAAGCTAGAAAGCCCATAAAAGAGCACTCAACGAATTTAGGTTTTATCTCAGAATATTGGATACCGGATCGCTATGAATAAAGGTTTCACATACAGCATCAAGCGCATCAGCTTCGATGAAAACTATCAGCCATCAGACAACACACGTCTGACCACTAACTTTGCCAATCTGGCTCGTGGTGAAAAGCGCCAGCAGAACCTGAGCCGGGCGATCAAGATGATCGATAACCGCTTCAATACGCTGGCCTATTGGGATAACCCTAACAGTGATCGTTATGGAGTCGAGCTGGAAATTATCCATGTAGATATTGATGTGGAAGGCAAGGGAGAACATTTCCCAACCATCGAAATATTAAAAACCTATATCCTGGATCATAAAACAGGTCAGCGTATTGAAGGCATAGTCGGCAACAACTTCTCCTCCTATGTACGCGATTATGATTTCAGCGTTCTGCTATTGAATCATAACAAGGACAAAGATCAGTTCAGCGTGCCGGATAACTACGGCGAGCTGCATGGCAATATGTTCAAAGACTTTGTTCAATCCAAGGCTTACCAGCAGAACTTCAATAAACTGCCGGTCATCTGCCTCAGTGTTTCAGACAACAAAACCTACCATCGCACGGCGAATAAGCACCCAGTGTTAGGTGTGGAGTATCAGCCGAATGAGCCATCATTAACGGAGCAGTACTTCAAAAAGATGGGCATGGAGGTGCGCTACTTTATGCCGCCCAACAGCGTCGCACCGTATGCGTTCTATTTCTATGGCGACCTGCTGAACGATTACACAAGTCTGGAGCTGATCAGCACCATCAGCACCATGGAAACGTTCCAAAAGATCTATCGTCCAGAGATCTATAACGCTAACGCGTTTGCAGGGGATGTCTTTAAGCCAAGTCTGAAACATCAGGATTATTCACTGACACAGGTGGAGTACGACCGGGTAGAACGCAACCGTTTAGCGGTTGAACAGGGCAAATGGGCGGAAGAGCACTTTATCAAACCCTATGAAGCGATTCTGCAACGGTGGTCGGCAAACTACGCCTGAGTTTTAAGTCCCTACTGCATGGCCTTTACTTTACTGCACTGCACTTACAGAAGAATAGAACGATGAAAAAGCTACTACCTACATCCACTGCCGGAAGTTTACCTAAACCGTCATGGTTGGCAGAACCAGAAAAACTTTGGTCTCCCTGGAAACTTCAACAGGAAGAACTGACTGATGGTAAACAGGATGCGTTACGCCTGTCACTGCAAGAGCAACAACACGCAGGCGTTGATATCGTCAGTGACGGAGAGCAAACCCGCCAGCACTTTGTCACCACCTTTATTGAGCATCTGGACGGCGTTGATTTTGAGAACCGCAAGACCGTCAAAATTCGTGATCGTTATGATGCCAGCGTACCAACAGTGGTTGGTCCTGTTAGCCGACAAAAGCCAGTGTTTGTTGAGGATGCCAAGTTCCTGCGTCAGCAAACAAACCAACCGATTAAATGGGCGCTGCCCGGCCCTATGACGATGATCGATACCCTATACGATGATCATTATAAAAGCCGTGAAAAACTGGCTTGGGAATTTGCCAAAATTCTGAACCAGGAAGCGAAAGAGTTAGAAGCCGCCGGTGTCGATATCATCCAGTTTGATGAGCCTGCCTTTAATGTGTTTTTTGATGAGGTGAATGCCTGGGGTATTGCTTGCCTAGAGCGCGCCATTGAAGGGCTGAAGTGCGAAACTGCGGTGCATATCTGCTACGGCTATGGCATCAAAGCCAATACGGATTGGAAAAAAACTTTGGGCTCTGAGTGGCGACAATACGAAGAGGTATTCCCAAAACTGCAACAGTCCAATATCGATATTATCTCGTTGGAATGTCACAACTCCCGTGTACCAATTGAGCTATTGGAGCTGGTACGCGGTAAGAAAGTGATGGTAGGTGCCATTGATGTGGCCAGCGAAAGCATCGAAACGCCTGAAGAAGTCGCCGAGACGTTACGCAAAGCCCTGCTGTATGTGGATGCTGATAAGCTCTACCCGTGTACCAACTGTGGTATGGCACCGCTGTCCCGTAGTATCGCCAGAGGCAAGCTCAATGCTTTAAGTTCTGGTGCAGAGATTGTTCGTAAAGAGCTGACATTAGCAGCGGCCTAATGCTGCACACTCCTGTGCTCATAATTCTGGCACAGCTTGTCCTTTAACTCTCGGTAGTTTTCAACCAATAAACAGGTTTCAATCTGTTAGCCAGACAAATAGGGTTACCGTTGCGTTTAATTGGATCTCCTTATGATCAACCGGTAGCCCTCTCTTCAATAAAATCGCAAACCGTTTTTGCACACTACTATCTTACTGCCTATTCTGAATTGCTTTGATAATCATATGGATAGCGAACTGAACTTTCGCTGCTATCACTCATCAATAACTTATCTGTTTTAAGTGCATATAGAAATCAAAACGCCTGTTGTCGTGGCTGTAACCTCTGTTGCTATAGGCGAATAGTGGCGTTAACCTTACTTAAGCACTTACACAAAAGTCTCTCTTTAGCAAATGGCTTCATTCTTCAGCCATTGGTCAAAAAATACCGAAACACTTTGGTGTAAGTGTGTGTATTCAAAACTAACTAATTAAGTGCTTTTGTTTTGCTGTAAATGGCCATTCAAGCCGTGATTTGTCTTTTTTCTTTTTATTATCAGGAAGTTGCTTATGAAACTGTCTAATCGTTTTACTGACAAACAGATGAATCGACGGGACTTTTTATGGCTGATGGGATGCGCAGGTGCAACGGCGATGACCGCACCGTTAACAGGCTGTATGACTAAAGACCCTGTCACCGGTGAACGAGGTTTCGTCTTAATGTCGGAGCAACAGGAAATTGCCATCGATAAAAAGAATGCGCCCCACCAGTTCTCATCGGATTATGGGGTGAGCCAGGATAAGGCTTTGAACCAGTATTTAGACTCGGTCGGTAAAAATATTGCTCAAACCTCTCACCGCCCTCATATGCCATATAACTTCCAGGTGGTTAATGCCACTTACGTTAACGCCTACGCCTTTCCCGGTGGCAGTATTGCCGCAACTCGAGGCATCTTGCTAGAGATGGATAATGAGGCTGAATTAGCGGCTCTTATTGGTCACGAAGTGGCTCACGTCAATGCCCGACATACCGCTGAGCGTGCGACTCGCAGCCAGATAGCTGGAGTGATTGCAACGGCTGCCACTGTGATTACGTCACAATCCGATTACAGCGAATACACCGAGATTGTAAATTCGCTGGGTGGTATGGGAGCCGGTGCTTTGCTATCGCGCTATAGTCGGGACAATGAACGTGAAGCCGATTCCCTGGGACTTCAGTATATGGTGCAATCGGGACAAAACCCGCAAGGTATGGTTGGCTTAATGGAGATGCTGAACGGTACCAAACACAGTGAACCCAATATTATTGAGCGTATGTTCTCCTCTCACCCTATGAGTTCAGAACGCTATAAAACCGCGGTTGAACAAGTGAGCAAACAATACGGTGCTGAGAAAAACCGCCCGCTGAACAAAGAGCGCTATATGGATCACACCGCTGGCTTGCGCAAAATCAAAGCCAGTATTAAGGGTATCCAGGCTGCAGAAAATGAAATGAATAAAGGCAATTTCTCTGCGGCTGAATCCCTGTTTAACACCGCACTGAGACAGGCTCCGGATGATTATTGTGGTCTGGTGATGAGTGCCAAGTGCCAACTCTCACAAGATAAGCTTGAACACGCTAACCGTTTGCTGGAACAAGCTCAGTCAATCTACCCGGAAGAAGCTCAGGCCGTACATCTTAGCGGTGTCACTCAGTTAAAACTGGGGCAAAACGAAAGTGCATTTAACCAGTTCCACCGTTACGAAAAGCAAATGCCGGGCAATCCAAACTCAGTATTCTTCCAAGCGGTTGCGTTAGAACGTATGCAGGAAACGGATCGAGCAGCTAACCAATATATGCGCTTCCTGAAACAGGTGAAGCAGGGTGATCAAGCTCAGCATGCCTATAACCGCCTGGTTGAATGGGGTCATATCAAGCCACAGAGTTAACATTGAATCACTTCTGGGCAGTTTTTCACTTAAACCTAGCTAAAGTTTAGAATCAAAGGGTTGATCTCTAACCCTTTGATTCTAGATACCGCCCTGAATGCAGCGCCTAATGCCCCTGCACTCTGCTGACTAGCCGTTCTTTTGATTATTACAGCCTTCTAACTATTTACAGACTCCTTGCCATCTTCTCTCTCCTATCTGGTTCCTCCAGATATCATCAACACCCAACCGGTCACCTTTTCTGACTGACTTATTTGATTTAAACCACTGGTATCATCGAATTAAAAAACCATAGCGCTGATTAAAGAGTGCATTTTTTTGTCATTTTTAGCGACAATATCGGACATCTAGTCAAACTATTGGGTACAGCAATGACAGCATGGTCAACCATACTTCCTGGATTTGAGATTCATTCCGACGCGATAAGATCCAGTGACAGGGTGACCTTTCAAGCCATTCGACTCGCGGATGGTAAGCCCGTCATGATTGATACGCTGGAGGGTCAATACCCGGATCCTCACAAGGCAGCCCAATTAAAACGAGAAGCAGAGATTGCCAGCCGCCTCAGTGATCTTCAGGGTGTGCTCAATATCTATGACAACATTCCTTATGGTCAGGGTAATCTGGCTATAGTCAGAGACCCGCTGCAGATTACGCTCGCAGAATATTTGCGTGAGCAGCCTGACAACAGACTCCCTCTTCCCCTTGTTATTTCAATCGGCATAACACTGGCCCAGACATTGGGCGCTGTTCATGATCGAGGGATCGTGCATAAAGCGGTCACGCCTCATCATATTTTTATCGAGCCAGAGAGCCATACCGCTTATCTGTCCCGTTTTGCCATCGCGTCTGAACTTCTTCAGGAACGGCAGAGTCAGCAGGCAGCCAAACGACTGGAAGGCCCGCTACCTTATATGTCGCCAGAACAGTCTGGCCGTATGAACCGAGATCTGGATTATCGCTCTGATTACTACTCGCTGGGTGTGACCTTGTATGAAATGGTCACCAGCCGTTTACCCTTTGAGGCAGACAGTGTTCTGGAGTGGGTACATCAACATATCAGCCAACAGCCCCCGGAACCGAATCAGTTCAACCAGGATATACCTCAAGCGCTGTCAGCTGTGATCCTAAAACTCCTGGCCAAGAACCCTGAGCAGCGTTATCAAAGTGCCTCTGGTTTAATCGCTGATCTGGAAACGTGCGAGATGGCAATCCGCGATGAAGCCGCCCGTGATGGGGCGATCCATAATGGAGCCGCTCGTTATGGAGTAGTCCATAATAAAGAAAACGCAGATACCCACTTCGAAGCTGGTCGATACGATATCTCCGGTATCTTTCTTACCCCTCAGAAACTCTATGGCCGGGAAGCTGAACAACAGCACCTGCTGGAAATCTTCAAAGAGAGCCAACAGGATCAGGTCGAGCTTTGTCTGGTGCATGGCTATTCAGGAGTCGGTAAATCAGCACTTATCCGGGAGTTTGCCCTACCGGTTGAAGCACAATCAGGTTTTCTTATCCAGGCGAAGTTTGATCAGTTCAACCAGAGTAGTCCATATCTTGGCCTCGGCATCGCTTTAAGAGGTCTGATGCAACAGATCTTCGGGGCATCAGAAACACAGCTGGAGCAGTGGCGTATCAATCTGCAGCATGCTCTTGGCCCTAATGCTCAACTGATCATCGATCTGGTCCCTGAACTTGAACGCCTGATTGGCAAACAAGCGCCCGTACAGCCATTGCCTGCGTCTGAATCCCGAAATCGTTTCCAGACTGTCCTCACGCAATTTGTCCGCGTTTTTGCCCAGCAAGCACACCCACTGGTGCTGTTTCTGGATGATCTGCAATGGAGCGACCGACCAACCCTGGATATCTTAAAGGCACTGGTTTCCAATCATGAAGGCATGCACCTATTTATTATTGGAGCTTACCGAAACAACGAGGTAGGTGAAGGCCACCCACTCAACTTAATGATTGAGGAACTGAAGCAGGTTAAAACGCTACACGAAGTGGCTTTGAGTCCCCTGTCAGAAAGCGCCATTCAGGCGATGGTCAACGATACGCTGCCACTGCCATCGGATGAGGCTGATGCTCTTAACGCTTTACTGTACCGACAAGCCAAAGGTAACCCCTTCTTTACCGTCGAACTGATGAAGAGCCTGCATCAAAGCCAAGCTATTTTCTGGCATCGAGAGGCCCAATGCTGGGGCTGGCAACCTGACTTGATCTCCTGGTCAACACTGCCCGAGGATGTCGTCCAGTTTGTCACGGGGAATCTCCGCCTACTGCCTCAACAGACCCAGGAGGTACTGCAACTGGCGGCTTGTATTGGCAGTACCTTTACTCTGCAGACACTGGCCATGATCAGTGAAAAGTCTGCCAAAGAAACCGCAAGGGCACTGCAAACAGCCTTGGAAAATCACCTGATCGTTCCTCTTAACTCAGACTACAAGCTCGTTGAGTCCGGTTTGGAAGTCTCAACTCAGGATCTGAGCTATCAATTCAGCCATGACCGTGTGCAACAGGCGGCCTATGCTCTGATTGAGCCCGATCAAAAGCCTCAAGTGCACCTGTCTATCGGCCGTTTGCTGTGGCAAAGCTTTGCGCTACATCATGGCAATAAGCAACGCAATGGCCATGAACATCAGGATGGCGATGAACAGCTGATCAATATTGTCGGTCATCTTAACCTGGGTCGTTCACAGATCACGGATACCAGAGAACAGCTCGAGCTGGCACAACTCAACCTCAGAGCCGCAACCAAGCTCCGTGCTACCGCAGCCTATACAATGGCACTGGAGATGCTGCAAGTGGCAGAGGCATTACTGCCGAACGATGCCTGGAGCCGCCATTTTAAACTCAAGATGCAGCTAAGCGCTGAGATGCAACAATGTCTCTATCTGACCGGACAATTGCATCAGGCGGATGCCATGATGGATCTGTTGCTGCGACAAGCTAAGACCGACTATAGCCGGGCAGAGTTTCTGGCGATTCGCACCCGACAGTATGCCACCCTTGGCAAGATGACCGAGTCCATTGAGAGTGCCATTCGTGGCCTGCACCTGTTGGGTTTTGATTTCTCCACTCAGCCCACCTTGGAACAGATCAAACAGGAACGCCAGTTGATCAACGAGGGATTAGCTGGGCGAAAGATCGCTGATATCGTCCATGCTGCCCCTGTTACCGATAAAAGTGCGTTATTGGCCGGTAAACTACTGACAGAGATTTTTGCCGCGTCGTTTCTTTCCGCCAGCGGGAACCTGTTCCCCTATCTGGTGCTGAAAGCGGTCAATCTATCACTGCGCACAGGTAACAGTCATGAAGCGGCCTTTGCCTATATTGGCTTTGGTATGCTGCTCTGCGGTGATCTGGATGAGCAGGCGCTGGGCTTCGAATACGGAAAACTTGGCCTGGCCATCAATGAAAAGCTGGGTGAAAGCGAATTAAGCACCCGTATCGTCTATGTGTATGCGGTATTTATCCATCACTGGAATAGTCATTGGAAAACACTGACGCCCCTGTTTCGTGAAGGCATCAAGCTGGGCTACCAGTCCGGTGATCTGCTTTATCTGGCGGACAGTGCTCAGGATTGCGTGCTCTGGGACCCGACACTGGATCTCAAAACCCTGGCCAAACAACACGCGGACAATATGGCCATTGTGCATGAAACCGGATATCTGGATGCGATCGACTCAGGCGCACTATACAGCCAGCTGATACAGAATTTCCGTGGCCAGACCGATAGCCCGATATCACTGAGCGATGCCTCATTTGATGAAGAAAGATGCCTTAGGGATCTGAAAGCCAGACAGTTTGTTACCGGTATCGCCAATTACCATATCTTTAAAGTGGAAGCGGCCTTTCTACACGGTGATTATGCTCAGGCACTGAAACATATCTATGAGCAGGACAAGCTCATCAAATCGTCCATGGCGCTGCCCCAGCTAACCCGCTTCTATATCACCGCCTTTCTGACATTAGCGGAGTCCTTTACCGACATTCAGGAAAAGGACAAAGAGGCGGTATTGGCACGTCTGCGTAAAGACCTCAAACGCATGAGTCACTGGGCTGATAACTGTAAAGATAATTTTCTGCATCTTGAAAGACTAATGATTGCCGAGCTGGCCCAGTTGGAAGATCCCAACGGGATTCATATCAAGCTTTTTGAAGCCGCGATAAGCGCAGCAAAAGACAGCAGTTTTATCAGGGATGAAGCGGTTGCCTGCGAACGAGCCGCGCGCCATATGTTAAAGCAGGGATTGGATCATGGGGCTGAGGGCTATCTGCGTGCAGCCTATCATACCTACAAACGCTGGGGAGCCACCCGCAAGATCACTCTGCTGGAGCAAGAGTTCCCGCTTCTGAAAGCGCTGGCAAAAACACAGACAGAACAGGGGCAAGCCGCTATCCCGACTCAAGGCTATAGCAGTATTGAGAGTGGTAGTGTCGATAACAGCACATTGGATATGGCCTCTGTGATGAAAGCCTCACGGGCAATCTCTAAGGAGATGGTGGTCTCCAAACTGCTGCAGAATATTCTGGATATTCTGCTGGAGAATGCCGGAGGACAATGGGGCGGCTTTGTCGTTAACACCGATGCTGGACTAGTACTTAAGGCACTGAAAGGCCATCAACCGAACACGGCTGATGATGCCATTAAAGAAGGCTTACAAAACACTACCACCCTGCTCTTTGAGAACCAGGAAATTCCTTTGTCTGTAAATGTTATCGAGCAAGTACTGAAGCAGGAAAAGCCCATTGTTATTCAAAACGCTACTCAGGATAAGAGCTTCGCTCAAGATCCTTATATCCTTCAGTACCAACCGGGTTCCATCATCTGTGTACCGGTCCAAAGAGGGAATATTCAGGGTGCGGTGTATATGGAAAATAACCTCGCGACAGATGTATTTAGTGAGGCCCGTATTGAGGTATTGTCTCTGCTAACAGCGCAGGCCGTTGTCGCATTAGAGAATGCAGAACTCTACGAACAGCTACAACACTACTCACATACGCTTGAGGAACAGGTTGCCGTCAGAACCGCTCAACTTGAAGAACTGAATCAAGAGCTTAAGCAATTGGCAGATACCGATGGTTTAACCGGTTTAGCTAACCGCCGCAGCTTTGATCGTTATCTCCAGAAGGTCTGGCATCGTTCGATTCGAGCCAATGAATCACTCGCGATTATTCTCTTTGATGTGGACCACTTCAAACGCTTTAACGACACTTATGGCCACCAGCTAGGGGATGATTGCCTGATCGAAATTGCCAATGCCGTGAAGGCACAGATTCAACGCCAAACAGATATGATCGCTCGATACGGCGGTGAGGAGTTTGTTGTCTTACTGCCTGATACAGATGAAAAGGGCGCCTTGATCGTCGCAGAAGCATTACGAGCAGCAGTTCAGGCACTGCATATTCCACATAGCCAATCGCCTGTTTGCGATCATGTCACCATTAGTTTGGGAGTGGCTACTGCAAGCTCTGATAATGTAAATCAGGCTGCAGAACTCAAACCTGAGCAGATCGTCGCCAATGCAGACCAGGCGCTGTATCAGTCAAAAGAGAGCGGGCGTAATCAGGTCTCCTCGGCCTTAACTGAATATCCATCTTAACTTGTTATTTAACTTGTCACCCAGCTGGGTAAGCAGATAGGAGTAAGTGAATAGGAGCAAGCGAATCAACTGCTCCCACAGCTTTATTCAATAGGATAGATAGGCCTAAAGGCACTATCTATCCTGTGCATCACTATCCTGTTTCTGGCTATCCAGCGCCTGACTGTTATATAGGGACTCTGCTCCAAGGGTTTCTGCTAACTCGGCAATATCATCCCAATTCTCTATGATCTCTAATAGACACTTGCAGCACAGGCATTCCTCCCAGTATTCCGACAGGTATGCAGCTTGCTCTCGTGACAACTGAATATCACTGCAATCACAAAGAAAATAGGAGCCGAGCTTGCAAACAAACTCTTCACCACAGCGTGGACATTCTGATTCTGCATGCTCAGGCATAGCACTTTTTATCCATAATAACGTTATCCGAAACGGCTCTATTCAAAACAGTGCTATCCAAAACCATCTCCAACAAGTAATACTCAGGTTGTTTTTGAGACAAGTGTTAGCGTGAACATGCTAAGGTCATTAATCTAAATAGCGCTGCTCCAGTGCTTTAAACACCGCACGTAAGCCCATCGCTTCACCACCTTTGGGACGACCCGGTCTTGGTCGATCGTTCCAGGCACCCACATCAAAGTGAACCCAGTTACTCTGCTCAACAAACTGCTGCAGATAAAGCGCCGCGGTAATTGAACCACCCATCGGCGTCGGCGCACAGTTCACCAGATCTGAAATAGAGCCTTTCATATAGGAGGCATAAGCTTGATGCAGTGGTAAACGCCAAACGTTGTCTTCGACACTGTCACCTGCAGCCATCAGGTCTGCAGCAAAGCTATCGTCTGTACTGTAGAAACCCGGCAGTTCCAGACCCAACGCAACACGCGCGGCACCGGTTAAGGTAGCAAAATCGATAATCAGATCTTGCTGCTGTTCGTCAGCTAACGCCAAAGCGTCACACAGCACCAAACGGCCTTCAGCATCGGTATTGTCGATCTCAACCGTTAAACCTTTACGTGTGGTAACAATATCACCCGGACGGAAGGCATTACCGGATACGGCATTTTCCACCGCAGGCACCAGTACCCGTAAGCGCACAGGCAACTCTTTCGCCATAATCACAGCAGCCAGGCCCAGTACATGAGCGGCACCGCCCATATCCTTTTTCATCAGACGCATACCGGCAGCGGGTTTCAGATCAAGACCACCACTATCGAAACACACACCTTTGCCGACCAAGGTCAGCTTAGGTGCCGATTCATCGCCCCAGTTCAGCTCCAGCAAACGAGGTGCATGATCTGAGGCGCGTCCCACCATATGGATGGTCGGGAGATTTTCATTCAGCAGTTCATCACCCACCACTTCTGAAAACTGCCCCTGGTATTCATCTGCCAGAATCTGCATTGTGCTCGACAACTGCTCTGGCATCATATCCCCGGCAGGAGTATTGACCAGATTCCGGGTCAAGGTAACGCCTTTTGCCAGCGCGATAACATCGTTAACGACAGTCTCATCATTGATATAAAGCGTGGCTTGCTCTACTGCAGCTTTATATTGCGTAAACTGATACTGACCCAACACCCAACCCAGTGCAGCAGCGGACAGTTGCTCTGCATCACCTTCCAGATAGAAAGCAGCATTAGGCAATGCCGTTGCCAGATCCGATAACTGCCATACAGAGCTGGCATCCTCTACAACCAATACCACCTGATCCAACTGACCATCCTGAGCAGGAATCAGGCTATGACCTTTACCCGAAAAACCGGAATTCACTAACCAGTTGCGTACAAACTCAGATTGCTGCGACAACCACGTATCGTAGTGGCCCTCTTCAATAACGGTGATAGGGCAGCCTTCTCGGCCACTCACTAAATTAAACATATGATTCCCTTGTTTTATGAATTTACTTTTGCGGATTCGTTTTTGATTAAGCTTAGAATAATTGGCTTTTTGCATAAATTTGGAGAAGAGCAAGTTTTGAGCATGATAGTCAAAACTTAACCGATACTAGTGAAATGAGCAGGCCTGCTCAGCATAATGCTCCGCCAGCAGTTCAATAAAAGCACTGATCTTTCTAGGTACATAGCGGATATTGGGGTAGATCGCATAAATACCTACCTCACGATACAAACTCAGTTGAAGTATCGGCACCAGTTGCCCGGAGCTCACTTTCTCTCGGGCCAGATAAACCGGCATAAAGGCAATGCCCATACCCGATACCGCAGCTTCCCGCAGTGTCACCAGAGAGTTAGCCTGAAAGCGGCCATTAATTTTGATGCGATCTGCTTGTCCATTGCGGGTAATCGGCCACTCATCTGGGCCTGTTTCCTGATAGCTAAACTGCAAGCAGCTATGATCAGCCAAATCATCAATGGTTTCAGGTGTACCATGCTCAGCCAGGTATTCAGGGGAGGCATAAGCAAACCAGCGTGACAACACCAACTGTCGTGCCCGTAGGGAGGAATCAGACAGAGTACCGGTACGAATAGCCAGATCAAACCCCGCAGCCACCAGATCCTGCAGACTGTCCTTAATCACCATCTCCACCTGCATCTGAGGATAACGTTTCAGATACTCATCAATCACCGCAGGCAGAAAATACTGACCAGAGATCATAGGAGCAGCAATGCGTAGTAGTCCTTTGGGTTGTTCCGCATGTAGAGATACGGCCCGTTCAGCCAATGCCACACCACTTTCCAACTGCTGGCAATGCTGAAAAAACTCCTCACCGGCTTCGGTCAGATTAAGCTTACGCGTGGTGCGAATCAGTAACTGCACCCCCAAATGCTGTTCCAACCTAGAGATATGTTTACTGACCACAGAGCTGGCAATGCCTCTCTGCTGAGCAACCGCCCTAAATGATTTCAGCCGAACCACCTGAGCAAACAGCAACATATCATCCAGATTATTCATGCCTTTACCAAATTAGTTAACTTTTAGAATCAATCAAATTCGATTGAACACACTAATTTAATTATAGCCATTCCGCTAAGCTGTCACAAAATCATAACAACACAGATTAGACTGATAGGACGGGCGACATGCAGGAACAAGATCAGTACCAGGCTTTCATTAGTAAAGCAGCCGAATTTATCCCGCAAAAGCGTATTATCACCGATTACCTGCGTACTCTGGCCTATGGCACAGATGCCAGTTTCTATCGTCTGTTACCCAAGGTGATTGTGCAGGTGGCCAATGAAAGCGAGATGATTCGTTTAATGGCTCTGGCGACAGAGATGAGCCTGCCGATCACCTTCCGCGCCTCCGGTACCAGCTTATCCGGTCAGTCGATCACCGATTCTATCCTGCTATCACTCACCCCAGACTGGAAAGAGTACGAGATTCTCGACGACGGCAAACAGATCCGTATGCAAAGTGGCGTTTTAGGTGGCGATGCCAATCGTTATCTAGCCCCTTTTCAGCGTCAGATTGCCCCCATGCCCGCGTCTATCGATGCCGCCACTGTCGGTGGTATCGCCATTAACAATGCCGCTGGTATGAACTCCATGGATACCTATGGCGTGATGGCCTCGGCACGCTTTGTTTTGCTAGATGGTACAGTATTGGATACGGGCTCAGAAGCCAGTCGAGAAGCCTTCAGAAAAAGCCATTCAGATATGATTGCAGAAGTAGAACTGCTATCAAAACAGCTGCGTAGCAATCAAGCCTTAAGCCAGCGTATCCTGCGTAAATACGAAGTTAAAAACACCACGGGTTATGGCCTGCGCTCACTGCTGGAATGGGATGATCCCATCGATATGATCGCCCACCTGATGATCGGCTCTGAAGGCACGCTGGGCTTTATCTCAGAGATCACCCATAACACCATTCGCAAATACCCGCTCAAAGCATCGGCGTTTTTGGTCTTCCCCGATATCCGTACCGCCAGTATTGCAGTGACCCGTTTTAAGCTGAATAACACGCCGGTTTCTGCCGCTGAGATGATCGATTATTTTGCTCTAAAAGCGGTGCAACATATGGAGGGCGTACCAGACTATATCGCGGGTGTACCGGAAGGAGCGACCGCAATTCTGGTACAGGCAGAAGCCGATGAACAGGCTGTTTTAGAAGAGAATATCGCCACTATCCTGAATGAGATTGATGATCTGGAATTGGTGGTACCGGCCAGCTTTACCGATAAACCGTCGGAGTATCAGGCCTATTGGAATATCCGCAAAGGGATCTTCCCAGCGGTTGGCGCGACACGTCCTAAGGGCACCACTGCACTGATTGAGGATGTCGCCTTCCCCATTGAAACCCTGGCCGATGCGCTGGTGGATCTGCAGCAACTGATGCAAACACATGGCTATGATGACGGTGTGATCTACGGTCACGCGCTGGATGGCAACCTGCACTTTATCTTCTCCCAAGGTTTTAGCAGCCCCGAAGAGATTGATCGCTACGAGCGTTTTATCGATGAAGTGTGCGATGTGGTGGTGAATAAGTACGACGGTTCTCTCAAAGCGGAACACGGTACCGGTCGTAATATGGCCCCCTTTGTACAAAAAGAGTGGGGCAACGAAGCCTATAACGTCATGCTGGAGATCAAACGTATCTTTGATCCTCAGGGCATCCTGAACCCGGATGTGATGATCACTCAAAATCCTAAGCTGCATATCAGTAACCTGAAACCGATGCAGGCGGTGAGTGATATTGTTGATCAGTGTATTGAATGCGGTTTCTGCGAACGTATGTGTCCTTCCCGTAATCTTACCCTAAGTCCACGCCAGCGCATTATCGGCAAACGTGAGCTGGCATTGCTGGATGGCGAGGATCAACAAAGCTTTGCCGACGAATACGATTATATGGCTATTGATACCTGTGCCGGTTGCGGGCTGTGTTCAACGGTGTGTCCTGTGGGTATCAATACCGGTGATCTAGTGCGTCAGCTGCGTCATGACCGAAATGCTGACCGTGAGGGTATGTCGGAGTGGATCGCTAACCACTTTGGTACCGTGACCAGTGCCGCTAAAACAGCCTTTGGTGTTGCCGATATCAGTCATGGCATTTTGGGCAGTAAAGCAATGGGCGCTGTGACCAAAACGGCACGTAAGCTATCTGGTAATAAGCTGGGTTATTGGAGCCCTGAGATGCCGACACCAGCACCTAAAATGATTGTGACGGATCGTCAAAGGGATCTGATACCATCTGCAGACAACCCTGCTCCTGAGACGCACAAAAAGCTGCAAGTGATCTACCTACCCAGCTGTGCCAGCCGAACCATGGGACCCGCCCGTGGTGCAGAACAGCAAACCGCTCTGGTTGATAAAACCGAAGCCCTGTTACGTAAAGCGGGTTTTGATGTGGTTTATCCTCAGGGCTTAAAGGAGCAATGTTGCGGCATGCCATTTAAGAGTAAGGGTATGTTCAACCAAGCCGATGCCAAAGCCGCCGAAACCGTACAGATGCTATTGGAAGCCAGTAACAATGGCGAAATCCCGATTTACTGCGACACTAGCCCGTGTACCATGCAGCTGAAAGATCATCTTGATCCACGTCTGAAGCTATTTGAACCGGTGGATTTTATTCATACCTTTATGATGGATAAGCTGGATTTTGCACCTGTGGATGACAAAGTCGCCCTGCATATCACTTGCTCAGCGCGCAGAATGGGACTTGATCAGAAGATTGTTGAAGTGATGCAGGCCTGTAGCACCAATGTGGTGATTCCCGATCAGATCACCTGCTGTGGCTTTGCCGGGGATAAAGGCTTCACCACACCAGAACTGAACGAATCTGCATTAAGCTCGTTGGCCAAACAAGTGGATGGCTGTAGCAGTGGCTACTCAACCAGCCGTACCTGTGAAATAGGCCTCAGTCATCATTCAGGCATTGATTACCAATCCATTGTTTATCTGGTGGATCAGTGTACTCAGACTAAAAACCACACTCAGGTTTGAGTCTTGAAGTAAAAACAAAAGCCAGCGGCTCTTAACTAATACATCTTAACAAAGAGCCCTGGCTTTTTTCACTGGAGCAGATCGCTTCAGAAATCAAATAAGCGCCTACTGCAACTCACTCTTTGCCCGCTCAAACCAGTGTAATGTGTTGATTCGCTGTTGATCACCGTACAACTGAACAAACTTCTGAGTCATATAATCGCTGGATGAGTTGAGTGCCCTAATGCGGTCCTCTATATAAGGCATCGTCAACTCTTGCCGACAAACGACGGTGATGCAATGACGCCACTCTTCGTATGTTGCTGGAATAATCGCTGTATCCATAGCCTGCTAAACCCCTATGCTTATTTGTAATTTCCAGTCATCAATTTCGTTTCATTGTTCAATGACGGCTTTACTCTTACATGAATCAATCCCGGTAATGATTTTCTTCCAGCTCTTTTAGCGCCTTCACTTCTGCACAATATTCAGCTGTAGGGCGTGCC
This sequence comes from uncultured Oleiphilus sp., assembly GCA_964342385.1. Taxonomy (GTDB): domain Bacteria; phylum Pseudomonadota; class Gammaproteobacteria; order Pseudomonadales; family Halomonadaceae; genus Oceanospirillum. The sequence continues at coordinate 27,008 of CAYFGP010000020.1, forward strand.
AATAGACGCGGAATACCAATGGGCTCATCGGACTCCAGGCAATAGCCATAACTGCCTTCCGTAATCCGCTCCAGAGATTGCCTGATTTTTGGCAAGAGTTTCTGCTCTCGATCTACGATCTTAAGGGCAATCTCTGATTGCTCCTCACAAGATGCGCGATCACTTGGATCACTAAAATCCATAGGTGCAACCATCTGCTCTTTAGCTTCCTGAATCCGGTCACACGTTGAATCATATAACTCCATCAGTCGCTGCCTGAAAAATACCAGCTGTTCGGCATTCATGTAATCAGACTCAGGAGCCGCCAAAATTTGCTCTTCGGACAATTCTTGTATTGATGAATTCATGACTTTTCTCCCCATACTGGAAATAGAATCGCGAAGTTAAGCGAGTTAGACAACGCAGCAAGTCAAAAGTTTGTTACAACATAACATTTACAACGATTCATCAAATACAACAAACTGTTTTAGGGAGATTGCATAGCTTTTAAGACGAGTGGATAGCTTTAGAACTGGTGCATAGTTTTGAAAATAGAGAATAATTTCAGGCGGCTAGGATTAACAATGTCCTAAAAAGACCGCCTGAGGTAAACCCAAACTCAGTCGATGCTCAGAACCAGTTTACCCATGGTTTCACCGGCTTCCAGACGACGATGGGCTTCTGTAGCTTCTGCCAGAGGCAGTATAGTAATGGTTGGCTTCAGCACACCTTTGCCTGCCAGTTCAAAAACGGTTTTCAGATCCTGATTAAAGACTTCAGGTTGTGCATTAAAGTAGGTGTAAATATCACTGACACGCACCGCAATGGATTTCTGGAAATGCTGCGCCATATCCTCACCAAATGAGCCTACCGGAGGCCCTGCCAGAAAGCCAAATAGCACAACAGTACCCAGTGGTGCCAGCATCTCCATATCGGTTTTAATTGACTCACCCGAGATTGGGTTCAGGGAGATATCCACACCGCGGCCATCGGTGATCCTTTAACCCGCTCCACCAGATTCTCGGTTTTGTAATCCACCACATAATCTGCACCCAGAGCACGAGCATAGTCCTGCTTATCACTACTGATCGAGGCGATAATGGTCAGCCCAAGATGCTTGGCAATATGCTGAATCATAGTACCGACGCCACCTGCTGCGGCATGAACCAGCACGGTATCACCGGCTTTGGCACGCTCCAGATTCACCAGCATATGCCAGGCCGTCATGCTATTAACCGGTAGCGATGCTGCAGCTTCAAAACTGGTATCGTCAGAGATTGGTGTGACATAAGGTGCGGCAATCACCGAGTGCGTGCCGTAACCCGCCACGCCTATTGGTCCCATCCAGGCGACACGATCACCTACAGACAAACCTTCAACACCTTCACCCAACGCTTCAATAACACCGGCACCTTCTACACCCGGTACATGAGGCAGTTCCGGCATCATGCCTGCAGGCATTTCACCGCGACGGATAATAGTATCGATAAAATTAACCGCAGTGGCATGATTGCGCACCAGAACTTGCCCCCGGCCAGGCGCAGGCACCGATTGCTCAACACGCTGTAGAACCTCTGGAGCGCCAATTTCGGTAATGCTGATGGCGTAAGACATAATGTTTTCCTCCTCAAAAGTGATAAGCACTCAAACAAAAGCTTCACGTCAACGAAGCGCTGGACTTTCAACGCTGCAGCTGCGGACTGAGAGCTATCGGAATACCATTGTTTCAGTGGGTATGAGAAAGATAGTGTTTATCGCATGATATGATAATAGCCATATATAGAAGCCATTATTCCATCAAAAAGATAATAGGTGAGCGCATGATCTATAATGACCTGGCTTTGTTTACCCTAGTGGCAAAACATCTGAGCTTTTCCGCTGCCGCCAGGCAAGCCGAAATTCCTCTCAGTCGCGTCAGTCGTCGTATTGCCGAGCTGGAAGCACACTTTGGTACCAAGCTATTTGAACGCTCAACCCGCCGTGTCAGGCTGACAGAAGAGGGGCAGCACCTGTTAAGTCGCTGCCAGGGACCGATGGAAGCACTGCACGAAGCGACGGGGTTTACCGACGATATCAAAAATCATGTGATCCATATGACCGCCCCTGTGGTGGCGGCACGAACCACGGTTGGTCCTAAGGTGTTGGAGTACGCTGCTCAGCATCCCGAGATATCCATTCATCTCACCACCACCAATGCCCGGCTTGATTTCTTTCGCGACAGTATCGACTTCGCTTTTCGCGTTGGTCCCCTGGATAGCTCCAACCTGATTGCCCGTAAACTCTGGTCAATCGACTATTGTATCTGCGCCAGTAAAGCCTTTATCGAACAGCATCAGCTGCAGCAGCCTCAGCTATTGGAACAGGTGTTGCAACTGCCAGCTATTATCTCAAAACAGCAGTGGTTGTTGAGCAATGGCAGTCGGGTACAGCCGGAGAATGTGGTCCATGAGATTGATGACCTGGATGTGATTAGTGCTGCAGTACGTCATGATATGGGCATCGCTATGCTACCCAAAGATATGCTGGATGGTACTATGCAAGCGATAGAGATGACCGATGCCAGTATGCTGGATCGTGAGATGTATGCGGTATATCCCAGCAAACGTCTGCTGCCTGTGCGGGTACGTGAACTGATCGATTTTATGGCTAGCTGATCAATAGATTTATCAACATAGCTTTACCAAGTACGGGCTGAGCAAAAAGCCAGCGGCTCTGCTAAAGAGCGCTGGCTTTTATAGTTTCCAGCAGCACGGCTTTGCAGCACCCAGAATCGACCTGGGGCTTGTAACGCAGTAGGGGCTACTGGAGACTTGCAACTTCAAACGCTGAGCAAAGCGTTATTAAGCGACCAGAAAGTCCCAGGCTTCAGGAGCTAGAGTCTGTTCTGTTAACTCTTCTGAATCAACAAAGGCTTGTGCAATTTCTTGCATGGTCATGCCATTCTGCTCAGTTTGCTCAATCCAGTAGTCTTTACCTGCCTGGTCTGAATCACGTCCCAGAATAGTTTGATACAGGCTTTCAATCTGATCACCTGCGCTCTGAGCCCAGAATTCCAGATTGTTATTGGCAGTAAACTCATCAGATTCAAGCATGCTGATCGCAATGCCACCTAATGAGATATCACCAGCACCCTCTTTTCCAGCCCACCACTGGAAACCTTCCGCATCGGCCTGACGATCCAGAACATTAGCGTATAGCGTAGCAATAACACCCTGATCCTGAGTATAAGCTACGACTTCCGGGTGACTGGTCACTTCTGGCTGACTAGTGACTTCTATTGCGACGTGATCATCAATCTCATAACCCTGATCGATCTCTGTCGTTGTAATCGTAGGCAGAGTGACAGCAGTAATGACATCAATGGCTGGCATGACCATAACCTGGTCAATGGCAACCGCATCGTCGATACCCGGCTTCAGCTCCAGGGTTACAGGCTCTGCTGCCAGGCTTAATGTCACAGAAGTAGCTTGTAGATCAGCAGTCAGGTCAAAAGTAGTTGGCTCAATAGATTGAGCTTGAGCGTCATTGGTGTGAATAAACATTATTATCCTGATTCTTCAATTATTATATGTTGTAGCCAACCGCTTAACGGCAGGTTGGCAAATAACCCACGCAACTTGCGAAGTCTTTTGATTAAAGCGCTTAGGTAACTCAGGTCATCAATACCCTGTTAATCAAAAGCTCGGAAAGCTCAAGTGCTCTCACCTGTTCGCAAGTGCAGGATTATTGTTACAAAAATCACTGAATCGGATGTTTTTGCTTTGTTTACAGAATGTAGCCCTAGGCAGAGCCTGCATGGTTTCCGTTTACCTGTTGATACAACAGTGATCGGCTAATGTTTATTGTTCAAGGCTAGCGGTAATAATTGCTCGCTACTCATCATGATCATCCTTATGTCTATTCTCCTTGCGTCTGTTGATCGAAATATCATTTTCACTGACTTTAAATTTGTTCACCATGCTATATAACTTACTTCCCATTTCGGTGATATCTTCACCCACCTGAGAGGCCTCCAACGCACTCTCTTGAGATAAGGCAAAACTTTCATTGAGCTTTTCGTATTGATGATTGACCGACGCGAAGTTCTGTTTCTGGCTGCCGACTGCACCTGATATGCCTTCAACGTTGTGTGTAATCTGTTCCATAGCGTCGAGTACCAGAAGCAGCTCTTGAGTGGCATTTTTCATCCGAGCCGAACTGCGTTCCGCATTGTCTTTACCCTTCTCCATGGATTCAAAAACTAACGTAGTGCTGCGCTGAATCGCCTGCACCATATCCGAAACTTCCTCTGTCGACTGGCGGGTTTTCGAGGCTAACGATCTCACTTCATCGGCAACAACGGCAAAGCCTCTCCCAGTTTCACCAGCTCTGGCCGCCTCAATGGCCGCATTCAATGCCAATAAATTCGTTTGCTCAGCGATGCTATTAATCACATCCACTACCATTACTATGCGGCTGGTTTCAGATTGCAGCTCATCAAGTGCCCCAACCGCCTTATCCATATTAGCAACCAGAATGTCTAACTCATCAGAAGCCTCAGTCACAACCTGTGAACTGGAGCGAACAGTCTCGTTGCCTCTGGAAGTAGCAATATGCACTTCATTGAGTTGCTCTGAGACATGATCCGACGCCTGATTCGTCTCATTCAGGGAGTCATTCACACTGGCGGTTTGCTGCTTCTGCTCACCTATCGATAACGTCAGCCGTTTAATCACTTCTTCCTGATCCTGAGCGATGGGAACCAGCCTTACAACAGAGCCCAACAGAGAGGAGAATGTCGCATCAAGATAATGAACAAAGCTGTTAAACTGGTGCCCGAGATTGGCCAACTCATCATTACCTTTAACGGGAACCCTTTGTGTTAAATCCCCCTGCCCCTTAGCCAGTTCAGACATGACCTGACTCATTTTTTCAATAGGGCGAGTGATAAAGCCTGCAATAAGTCCCCCCAAAAGAGCCCCGATGATGATGGCAACAACTGCGGTGATCACTGCCGTTGAGACAATACTATCCACGAGAGGGGAGACCTCTTTGAACGCCTCTTCTTCGTCAATCTCACTCATGATAGCCCAGTTCAAACCCGAGATATTTAATGGCTTAAATGCAGATAGCACGGGAACACCTCGGTAGTCTTCAAAAATGGCAAAACCTTCTTCACCCGCTAAAGCCTTCTGTGTGCCCTCTGTCTTGGCAGGCTGAAAGCCAATACTGGTCTCCTTATTATCGAGCTCACGAATCAGATTCTCAGGTAGGCCAATTGAGCGCATTAACTCAAGATATGCCGGTTTGTCCTCGATCAGAAAGCGTCCATCACTGCGCATATTGTAATCAGCGCCGACAAGATAGGTTTCTCCGGAACGACCCAACCCCGTTTCCTGCCAACGTCGATGGTGAGTCATCACCGCATTAATACGATCAACGGGCATCTGAAAAATCAGTACACCAATCAGCTTGTCACCGTTATAAATAGGTGAAGAGATAAAGGAGGCGGGTGAATCATAAGAGGGTCGATAGGGTGCAAAATCGGTGAGGAAGGTGTCATCTTTCTTGGTCGCCGCAAGCGCACGCTGGAATGCCTGGCCGATACCATGGTTAGCATAGGGCCCCGTCTTGAGCGATGTGCCAAAATCCAACTCTTTAAACACCGAATAAACGATATTGCCACTACCCGCATCGACAAGAAAAATGTCGTAATAACCAAACTGTTGCAAAAACTTCCTGATCGGCGGGTGATACACGGCATGAATTCGATCATATTCAGTGCCTGTATTCGCACTGACCATGTTGTCTTTCTCACCTAAATTAGCGGAATTATTGCTGATATAGGTGTATTGCATCACTTTTGCACCAGAAGAGATCTGCCCCAACAGCTCCGTTACCCCTGCAGAGTCGCCATTGTTGAGCTTTTTGAACTGTGCATCATAGTGATTTCTATAGTACCCCCCCAGACTTTTGTTGATCTCGTTTGAGGAGGTATCTGATGCCTTAATAGCATCATTAAATGCGGGTAGGAACTGAGTCAGTGCATCAATAATCATCAAATTTTCAGAATAGGTGATGATTTGATCTTCGATGATATGAAAGTAACTCTCGATATTTTCTGAAGTCGTATCCCTTACCGCAACCAGCCGCTCTTGCGCTGCGCTTTCCAATGCCGATGACGCATCATCAATGGCCGATCGCGTGATACTGACGCTCAAAATAAGGCAGGTGATTGATGTTAAGAACACACAAAGAATGGTTAATCTTGCTTTAATCGACAGTTTCACGTTGCGCCTCGCATACTTCAAAAATAATCAATAAGAAGTCCCTGCGGTATCGCTTCAACGATCAGTCGGTTATTACGCTGACAAGCAAGCTCAGTACAGTGATAGCATGGTTAACTTGAGCTGAGGTCGCACTGTATCGAACCATCTCTCCGACCAATTGAGTTGTTTAAATCCCTTTATCTGCGTCACTCTCATCAAAGGCAGGCAAAGCTAACCACTGCCCGTTATCTCTCAAGCTTAAACACATCACTGAAAAGACTATGTGTGTCTGGTATAAGGGAGATGACTTCTGCCTGCTTAATATGACGCTGTTCAAATTCAATATTAGATTCCGAACTCCAATCTCGCCAGAAGGTATTGGTTTGTAAACTCAGACAGCTTTTTACTCATCAAACCGGATCATCAAATTAGCCCATCGAATCGACTCATTAATTTTTTATCGAAGAGCCAGCGGCATAGCGGCATAGCGGCATAGCGGCATAGCGGCATAGAAAGAAAGGTAATTTGCAGGCTTAGAAACGTGTCCTTTTATGACAGAATATTGTGATAGTAGATGTATCTGCTTGAACGACTTTTAATTAACCCACAACATCATCAACAAGGCTTATTTAACATATTTTTCATACGCTTACCGATGCTTTTCAGCATCCACATTGCATGCTCTGGGTGATTCATAAGGTGATCAAGAAAAGCCGATTTAGGCAAGGACATCACCCTTAAATCCGATCTGGCAATGGCATTAGCGCTGCGTACATCGTCGGTCAGTAAAGCTAATTCACCAAACACTTCCCCTTGTCCCATAACAGCCAACACCTCATCACTGTTATGTTCACGAATTTCGACCTCACCCTCAATAATCACAAAAGCAGAATCCCCGATATCTCCTGCTCGAACCACATGTTCACCGTTGTTATAGAAAATACATTCATAAGATTCCATGAAGTTGTATAAACGATTATTTTCAGCAAACGAGTAGAAGAAGTCATTAAGCTGCTGTGCTTCTAGCATCACAGGAATAAAGTTCACTCCCATATGATCGTCATACTGCAACTCATCAAGGATCTTAAAGCCTATCCGACTCACCAGCTTGGCAATCGGTGGATTAATAGGTGCAACCACATGGGTTACATTACGTGTTAGACCAAAATAAGATGCCATAAGCAGTAAACTAAGCGCAATTCGAGCACCACGAAACGGCAAAGTCACACAATACATGCTGCAATTCATAACCGTCGCATCATCCGGCAAAAAGCGACGAAAATCATAGTACTCGTCCGCTGGAATCCCCATATCAGAATCCAAAGTCACACGCATGCTGCCCACTACTTCCTGATCGCTGACGGCGATCAGATTTCGGGTCGTAGAGAAGGTATCAAACCGATCCATTACCCTCAGGTCTGTAGCGGCTTTAAAATAACCTTCCTCTTCACTGAACACTTTATGTCTTAACTTCAACACCGCATCTGTTTCAGCCGGTGTACTGGCCATCGTAATTTTTACAGACATAATCTTCTCTCAGTTCTACGCTTCAGCCGCTGTTACACGCATATACATATACACATTTATACAACAGTATTTCGATATTCTTCGGCTAAAGGCTGAAGCCGCCAGCCAAAGAGAAACGTTTGTGTGAGTGCTTATAAGTGCTTAGTCTGACTGCTGACAGATCTCTTTTAGTACTTCGATTAGCTCATCGGTATCCAGGCGCAAGGTACCCAGCTGATCTGCAATCAAATCCCACTGCTGGGCTACAGCATATTGATCCAACTCTTTGGCTAGGCTAGATAACTTATCCGCCTGGATATTGGCAGCAGCCCCTTTGATCTGATGAGTATGGTATTTAATTTGCTCGACGTTGTTTCTTTTTAATGCGTCGTCTAATCCCATCACCATACTGGGCAGGTCTTCTATAAATACCTGCAATACCATTTTCAGTGTAATCTCGTCGGTAATGTTATGTTTGAGTGCGTTTAAATTCACAATATCTAACTCATCTTGATCTCTTGGTACCGGACTAAAATGGGATTCTGGCTCCCCCCCGCTATCCAGCGACATAGGCACCGAACCACTCAGCACAAAGTGCTCTTCAGATAACCATTTAGACAAGATACTTTTCAGCTTGTGAGGATCGATTGGTTTAGCAATATAATCATCCATGCCCGCCTGCAGACATTTTTCTTTATCCCCTCTCATAGCATGGGCGGTCATGGCCACAATAGGTATCCGATGATCTTTGACATTTGAAGCGGGGTCTCTGATCCGTTGACTGGCTTCATAACCATCCATCTCAGGCATCTGACAGTCCATCAGAATCAAGTCGTAATCAAACTGTTCCAACTGTTTGAGTGCTTGCTTGCCATCTGAAGCGATATCAACCTCAAGTCCAAGACTTTGTAAAATCCCTATAGCCACCAATTGATTAGTCTTGTTATCTTCAGCGACCAGTACTTTGGCATTAAAGCGCAAGCGCTCATGAGCCGACGCCTGATCTCTGATCGAATCTCTAGCATCCCGCAAACCAAGCATCTCAAGTAAAGTGTTGTACAGACCGGAAGGGTCAATAGGCTTGGCGAGAAAAGCATCGAACTCATCGGCTTTAACTTTTTTGATATCGGCCAGCTGGGATTGAGAGGTTAACAGAATAGTTTTCAGTCCCTGAACAGTAGGGGTCGCTGCGATCTCTTGCTGTAATTGAACACCGCTCATTTCTGGCATTGTCATATCAATAATCGCCCCTGTAAAAGGCTCCTTCCTTTCACTGGCCGAATGCAGTGTTTTTATCGCATCCTGAGCACTATTAATGGTATGAGACGGTACTCCCCAATGGCCAAGCAGGGCTTTTAGATACTCGCTACTGGTTGCATTATCATCAACAATTAAAAACTTCTCGCCCGTCAGATCTGGCCTGGATCTACGCATAGAGGTCGCTTTTTCCGCTTTGGTCATTTCCAAACGGAACCAAAATGTCGAACCATCCCCCTCATGACTTTCGACACCCACTTCACCGCCCATCGCCTCAACCAGCTGTTTGCTGATTGCCAGCCCTAAGCCTGTGCCACCGTATTTACGCGTCGTAGAGTTATCTGCCTGATTAAAGCGGGCAAACAGATGGGATAATTGCTCTTCTGATATACCAATTCCGGTATCTCTCACCTTAAAACAAATCTGATCGGTATTGTTATTGAGCCGGGATATTTCGACAGAAACGGAGACCTGCCCTTGTTCAGTAAACTTAATGGCATTGGCAATAAAATTTAATAATATTTGACGTATTTTACCGGGATCAGAGTGATACCATTTATCGACAATAGGTGTGCTTGGACAGATTAACTCAACATCTTTGCCTTCTGCCCGACAAGCTAAAATAGAAGCACAGTCCGCAACCAGCTTGCCCAGCTCAAAGTCTATAAACTCAAGCTCAACCTTACCGGCTTCATTCTTTGAGAAGTCTAAGATGTCATTAATAATATTCAGTAATGATTCAGCACTTTGTTTAATAATCAGTGCTTTTGATTGCTGTTCTTGATTTAATTCATCATCCAATAGCAGATTAGCCATACCCATCACACCGTTCATAGGTGTACGAATTTCATGACTCATATTAGACAGAAATAGGGATTTCGCTTTATTGGCACTTTCCGCTTCTTCTTTTGCTAAAACCAGAGCTTTATTCTTATCTTGAATATCTCTATGCATTTTATAGAGTGCATTATTAAGATAAACAATTTCACTATCGCTATCAGATCGATCTTCTTTGATATTTATATTTCCGGTCTGAGTAAAATCCCTGGCTTCTTTTGTTAAAACAGAAACAGGTTTTAAAATACCTCGTCGTATATAGATCATGCCAGTTAAGCTAAGCAACAGTAATACACTGGCAACTAGAACTATAAAGTAGAAGGTTTTCTCTTCCACATTTAATAGTTTCGCTTGCCTCTCTAATAAAAGTTGCTGTTCATACTCAATAAATGCGGCCACATGATTGCGAATAGAGTCCATCACATGCTGACCATAATCGCTATTCACAACATCCAGCGCCTTTGCCGATTGACCACTGCGCAAAAGCTTGATTGTCAGTGCCAACTCATCCAGCTTTTTCTGCATTAAGCCTTTGATTCGTCGTAAACGCTCTTGCTGTACAGGGCTATCGGATGTCAGTCGATAGAGGTTATTAAAAGTTTTATCCGTGTAGATCACACCGGAGCGGTAGGGCTCCAGATACTTGTCTTCACGGGTCAGCAGAAAACCACGCTGTCCAGTCTCAGCATCCCTTAACTGGCCCAGAAAATTATTGGCTTCACTGATCACCTCATAGGTGTGTATCACCCAGAACTTATGCTCAGTCTCTTTATTTAGAAAGTCCAAAATGACAGTGACTGAAACAACCAGACTGGTAACCAGCACAACAAAAAAAGCAGTTGTTGTGGTGTTGATATTTCGCTTCATCATAATGCGTCATCAGTTACTGAATGGTGAACAAGCAAAACTTGGATCTGTATTCTCTCTACCCACTCGACTCTTATCAGAGGCACTAAAGTCTTCATCTCTTTCCCTATAACGCAGATCCTAAAATGCGACACTATCTATCCCAATCTACACAGAAGCTGCTGTTGTACACACTGACACCAAAGTGTTTCGGTATTTTCTGACCAATGGCTGAAGCATGAAGCCATCTGCTAGAGAGAAACGTTTGTGTGAGCGCTTATAAGACAAACCTGTTTTTCAAGTTTACTCTAGTCAGGTGATTTTTTCCCATCTAAACACCTGCATAGATACCTCGGTCCGGTATTTTCACAATCCAGTCAGATCAGAAAAATCAAGCGATATGCCTTGGGCAGAGGCAAAACTCTACACCTTTACACCTTTACACACTGCACACTGCACACTTACGTAAAAGCATTTCAGTATTCTTCGACCAACAGCTAAAGGGGTAAGTACTTTGCCATAGAGAAACTTTTGTGTGAGAGCTTAGTAAACAACCTGACTATTCACGACTCTTTTTGTCACACCTTGACGCAAAAAATCAAAACAGCTGCAACCAGCAGAGTAAATAACCAAGAAAACAGCCGACATAAGCTATTGCTACATCAATAAAATGCCTTATTTTAGCCCACCCTTAAAAAGAAAAATCGATATAAAAAATCAAATATCAAGCACCTGATTTTAAAGACTTTATTCCTCCCAATAAAAAGAACAAAAATATGATCGATGCCCTCAATTAAAGACAACCTTATCACTTCATGCTCTAAAAATGTGCACCAATAACATTTTGCATAAGATTTTCTTATCCAAATCAACAATATTTCACTGTTTGAAAATTTTTAAAAACAAATTAAAGATAGATCTACCTTTCAATAACGACAAGAAAGAATAAAACGCTAGACAAGTAGGAATATAAAAAGGGCATAACCACATAACCAGAGCACTAATCGAACACAGTCAAAATTAAAACTACAAACACAAAACCATATCATCATACTTATTGTTTCATCTTATACAGACTAAGAGACACGCCTTCTCTTTGCCTGAAAAACTGTATTGCTTTTAAACCCAACTAACAGATAACCCTAAAAATAAAAGAGCTAGTAATAATGAATAAAAAAGTATTAGGTTTAGCATTAATTTCCTCAACCCTATCCCTGCCAACTCTTGCGGCAGATGTCGCAGGTGCCAATATCAATTTTTATGGCAGTTTGCGTGTGATGTTAGAGCGGGCCGACCACAATAGCGGTGTGGATTACAAAGATGCATCCTCTCGTGTAGGTATTAAAAGCAGTAAGGATTTTGGTGATGGCCTAAGTGCATTTGCTAAATATGAAGTGGCATTAGATCTGTCCGATGATGACGATACCATTGGTGATATGCGTTATGGTCATCTCGGTTTACAAGGTGATTTTGGTACTCTGGCGGTAGGTAAAGTGGATTCACCGTTTTACGAAGCCGTGGGTGTTGCTGCGGACTATATGTGGTGGAACTCTGCTCCGGTTTACTACACCCTAGATGGCGGTCTGCGTATCAGCGAGTCCCTGTATTATCGCACACCTGATATGAGTGGTTTTAGTGTTCAGGCACTGGCTCAGGTGGACAGTTCCGATAATGACCACGAGCAAAGCCAGTTAGGGGCAACTTATGCGATGGGTTCTGTCACTCTGGGTGCAGCCTATGCCAACACGTCTGACGATAGTGATCTGTTTGGCCTCTCTGCTTACTACTCCAACGAAGCCTTCTATCTGAATGGCGCTTACATGAATAAGGAAGATGATGGCTCAGGTATTGATGCCATTCTGGGCATTCCTGCAGGTAAAGACCTTTATACCCTGGGTGTCTCTGATTTTTCCGATGATGACGGTAACAATGACTTCACCGCTGTAATTCTGGCCTATCAACACAATCTGCGGGATGACTTGAAAGTGTGGTTGGAAGCGATGGCCTGGGACGGCTCTCTTTACGGCAACGAAGACTCCAACACCATTAACCTGGGGATGAACTTCGACTTTTAATACGCAACACACTGAGTCATTGAGCCTCTGCCTTTAATGACTCAGCCTGGTTCCTTTTACTCAATCGGATTTATCCGGCTTTTTTACGGCCCTTTTGCAGGGCCGTTTTTTTGATTATCGCAATCGGCTTTGCCTCATCAAACTTTCAAAGCTTACAGGGTCAACTGGCTTACTGAAGAAGTAACCCTGATACTCATCACAATTGTACTGCTGTAATAGCTCAAGATGCTCAGCACTTTCCACACCTTCAGCCACCGTTTTCAGTTGCAGGGTTTGCGCCATAGCCAGAATGGTCTGCACAATGGCACGATCGTTATCACTCTCGGTCATCTCAAAGACAAAACTCTGATCTACCTTCAAGGTATCCACCGGCAGACGTTTTAAATAGTTCAGAGAGGAGTAACCGGTACCAAAATCGTCAATGGATACTGTAATGCCCATCGCCCTGAGCTTATTCAGTTTATCCACAACAATATCGGTCTGTTCCAATAACAGATACTCGGTCACTTCCAGATCCAGTTGCTCTGGTTTGATCTGATACTGATATAATAGCCTATTCAATCTCTTAATAAAGCCCGGATTTTTAAACTGAAACGGACTGATATTGACCGACATTCGATTAAAGCCGGTAAAGTCAGGATGGGATTGCCAAAGACTTAACTGACGACAGGCTTCATTTAACACCCACTGCCCCAGTTTAATAATCAGATCTGAGTCTTCTGCAAGAGGGATAAACTCAACCGGCGAGATAGGCCCTTTCTCGGGATGAAACCAGCGCACCAGCGCTTCTGCCCCAACAATCGTACCGGTTTGCACATCCACTTTAGGCTGATACACCAGACTGAGTTGATTCTCTTCAATGCCAATATTGAGATCTTTCTCTAATTCAATTTGCCGCTGCAGCTCCGTTTCGTGCTCTTCTTTAAAGTAACTGAGTTTATTACGGCCACCTTTTTTCGAGTGATTCAGAGCAATATCCGCATAACGTAGGGCAGTATCTACGGTGTCACCATCTTCCGGAATAATGGCGACGCCAAAGCTCAACGTGGTTTTAATCTCCTGATCGGCTAACACGAAGGGCATTTCAAAAGCGCTTTGAATGGATCGCCCCACGGCTTCAATACGCTGCTTTATCCCATCAAGACTGTGCGACAGAGAAGTAAACAACAGGGCAAAAGCATCCCCACCTAAACGAGCGAAAAACACGTCATCATCAACCGCCGCTTGAATACGGTGAGCCGCCTGATGCAACATCTTGTCGCCAATCCAGTGGCCCAATGAATCATTAATTACCTTAAAGTTGTCGATATCCATAATGATCAGTGCACTAAACGCCTGATCAGACTGGACTGCCGCAATAAGTCTGCTCACAAAAGATTCAAGATACGTTCGATTCGGCAAATCCGTTAATTCATCATGATACGCCAAGTGCTTGATTCTCTGTTCATTATCACGCCGTTCCGTCACATCGACGATACAGGTAATCACACGTTCAATCTGCCCGCCCTTATACTGTGGAAAAGCGCTGGTCATAAACCAACTAGGCTTACTTTCGCCAGCCCGTTGATAACCATAAACCTCGCCATGGATCTGAGTTTGATAGTTGAGTACCCTGTTGATCGGATTATCAGCCCCTTTAACCTCATTACCCGCTTCATCAAATAACTGCCCCTGAACTTGTTTTATCGAAGCCCCGATAATTCTGTGCTCATCGGCTTTTAACAGTTGATAAGCCAAGGGGTTGGCGTAACGGATACAACGCTCTTTATCACATACCAGAATGCCGACAGGGAGGTTCTTCAGTAAACTACGATTCTCCTGCTCCCGTTCAGACAGTAAATGAAAGTTTTCCGCATTTTCGATAGCCGCAGCCATCTGGGAAGACAACAACTCTAAACGCGTGGTTTGACTCGGGTTAAAGATATGCTTGCCGAGGTTATTTTCAAGATACAGAATGGCTCGAGTTTTACCGTTATGAACCAAAGGAATACAACTGAGCGATTTGGTTTGGTGCTGAGTAATATAAGAATCGGTGCCATAAATCTTATGATTAGCGGCATCGCCTAAAACTAGGCTCTCACCAGAGCGGGACACATAATTAAGGATAGACAGCGGCAGTTCTGCCTCCAAAGCTCGACTATCTGGGTTAGCACAGCTTTTTTGATTACCGTGCTGCGCTGCTGCAATAGACCACGCCTGCTCTTTTGGCATCAGCAACAAACATTTTTGCGCGCCAACAATCTCAACGGCGACAGTCATCAACTGGTCTATCAGCGCTTTAAGATCCATCTCTGATGACAGCGCCAGCGAGACCTCCACCAGACTATTAAAGTCCACCTTCTTCAAGATATCTTTCTGTTCCATATAGCCTGAAGAGATCATTTTCTGCAAAGACAGTGTCTCGTCAAAATCCAGCTCAGGGTAGGTGTCTTTCAAAACATTCAGCTTGGCACTGCTGCCCCAGGCCCCATAAAGACTACAGGCTTTTTTGAGATGCCCCTGAGCAGACTCACCCAACTGATAATCGAGGAATAACTGTGCCAACAGTTCATTGGCTAACGCTTCGTAATGCTGAAACTTATTCTCTCGGGCACCGGCGATACTCTGATTAAAGAAACCCGCTGCCGCCTGAAAATCCTGATTAAGCCGAGCTCGTTCTCCCTGCAGCATATTCCATAGATGAGCAAAGTTTTCCGGACAACTGTTTGCCAGCACTTCAATTCGGGTGCAATGACGTTGTAGATAACCTTGTCGCGCTTCCTGGTTGTCACCGCTCTGTTCCTGACTGCTCTTATCCTTACCGCCCTTTTCCAACCTTAACTGGCGCAACAGCGTAAGCGCAGCAAAAAAGCGTATCTCCGCACCCAGCAAAAAGCCATCAATCGGCGTGATATCAAAACAACTCAGAGATAGGGCATTGTCGTAGTCCCCTAGCAGATAGGAGGATTGTATTTTCCAGCTATCCAGCAGGACACCAAACAGAGGCACAGCAACATATTTTTCCCGATACGCCTGCTCATCAAAGTCAGCATTATCTAAGCTGGAGATACCTTGGCTATGCCCCATTAAACGCACAACGTGGGATTTAAAGCTCTCACGGACTTCAATCATCAACTGACCATCACACTGGGCCAGTTTCACTTTGACCTCTTCATCCGCTTTTAACCACTCTTCTAGCGGGATACCGGTGGAAAGCAGGTTGCGATGTTCATTAATCAGGCTATAGCTGGCATAGAGCTTATCGCCCGATGCCAGCCCCAGTTCATAGGCACGGTTCAGTACTGGCTGTATCTGATGCAGAGGCTCTTTAAAGAAGGCGATAAAGTTCGCCACCATATTGTATAGCTTGCAGCTAATAATAGGGTTGTGCACTTTCTCTTCATTTAAGCGAATCGCCAACTGGCCAAAAGCATAAGCATCATCATAGTGGTCCGAAATAGCCGCAACACTGCTGCCATGCCAGGCATATGCGATCGGTGAGATCAGGGTGTTGCCATATTCAACAGAGAGGTCCACCAAGGTGATGGTTATCACTTTCAGATAATCGGGATAACTCATTAAAGCACTGGCATAGAGTGAGCCCAGTAACTCCATGGTAAAACTGATTTGAGGATCCGTATTCAACGGCAGATCATACAGATCCGCAATGGTTTTACCGGAGCCGATCCACTGTTGTTCAAAGGTGCTTTGTTTCAGCTGATAGTACTGATCACTGGCAGCCGTATCATTTAACTCAGGCAGCGCAATACCCAACAGCTCCAGTGCAGCAATGCCCTGCTGCATACTGCCCTGATAATCACCGCCCTCAATTAACTGCACAATACTCAGGTTCATTAACTGGCATTGCTCAAAGTTATTGGCACTAAATTGACTGGCCTGCTCCAAGTAACGCTCAGCCAGCTGGGTATCCCCAACCAAATAAGCACACTCTGCCCCATCCCGATAAATTGAAAAGGCTAAAGCGTTATCTTGGTCGGTCTGAAGCACCTGAAGCTGCGTCAGATTCTCCATTGCCTGTGCAATATAATCGCAGGCGGTTTGATACGCTGCAGCCTGTCGTGCCATACCTGCAGCTTGATGGTTTAACTGTGTCCGTTGCTCAAGCTTTTGTACAAGCCTTGGCACATTTATAGCTGCCTTCTCAGGCGTTCGGTCAAACGCTGTTTCAGATACTTCTCCAGGTGCTCTTTTAAATGCCAAATCACAGGCATTGAGATGAAAGCAGATATCAAAAATATGCTTATTCAGCAGGGCAGGTTCATCTTGATATTGGGTCAACAGATACTCTGCTATTTGCTCATGCAGTTTTGAATGATCACTCTCCGTAATCCCTGCTAATACAGCGGTCTGAATACCATCATGGGCAAATCTCAGATTATCTCGGGTCGCAATCAGCAAACCATCATGTATCGCAGGAATCAGTGTTTGTTTAATCTCGGTAGCGGGCTCAGCTGTAATTGCCTGCAAAGCCTCAATAGAAAACTCATGACCAATGGCCGCCGCAATAAACAAAAGCTCTGCCAGAGGCTGTGGAAACTGGGCAATTTTACCGCTCATCAATGCCACAACATTATCCGCAAGAGCCAGATCCTGTAGTTGCTCTGTTTTAAAGCGCCACTGCTTTTTGCCTTCGATATAGATGGCACCGGAATCGATCAGCTGGCTGATACATTGAATGGTAAAAAATGGATTGCCTGCAGTTTTATGATGTAGAAATTCCGCCAGTTGATCCGCCTGTGCGATACGATATCTAAAGCCTGCCTGAATAATCTGGGTTGTGGCACTGGCCGCTAAATTATCTAAGTGTATCTGCCGGAAGGCTTCTGAACGATAAGAGCTGTTAGAAGGAGTGCTTTTTGAAAGAGAGCGATTATTGGCTTGCTGAATAAAATCAAACAGCGGCTGGCCTGCTAAAACCTCATTTTCCCGGTAAGCCCCTACAATCAAGGTATAAGCGACAGTGTCTTGCTGATAGATACGCTCTAAGAGTTTTAATGAGGCATCATCCACCCATTGCAGGTCATCAATAAAGATCACTAACGGATGCTCAACACTGGCAACCGCCTTAATCAAACGTTGGAAAGAGTAGATTAAGCGGTTAAAACCTTCATCACCCGCCAGGTATAGTGGCTCTGGCTGTACACCCAGCAGGTGCTCCAGATTGGCGATATGTTGAGTCACGACACCGGCATTTTCACCCAGATTGTCTGAGAGTTTTTGTCGCCATTGCGCCACGTCATCATCGGACTGAGTCAGAATAGAGGCAAAGAAGTCTTCAAATGCTTTCGTAAACCCGTATAGGGGTTGATTGCGCTGCAGCAGATCAAACTTACCCTCTAATAACACCGCTTGAGAATCGTGAATCTCCCGATACAACTCATGGACCAAGGCGGTTTTACCAACACCTGAATAACCCGCCACAAACACACAGAACTGCTCCCCCATCAGTACCTGCTGAAAAGCATTTTTAAGTGTCTCCAGCTCATGATCGCGGCCATACAGCTTCTGCGGCGGTAGAAAACGCGCCAGAATATCCTGCTGCCCCAACTCAAAATAATCTTCACTCATGCCATGAGACAGATCGTAAAGCGCCCCCTCCATGGTTTGATAACGATCCTCGGCATCTTTAGCCATCAAGCGCATCACCATATCGGATAAAACTTGTGGCGTTGCAGGATTCAGCTCACGTGGAGAAATGGGCTGTTTGGCTAATAACTCATACAGCAGCTCGCGATCACTTTGGTCAGTACTGAAAGGTAGGCTTCCCGTTAACAGTTGGTAGGCAGTCACCCCTAGAGAATAGTAGTCACTGCGGTAATCCACCTGGCGATTGACCCGACCGGTTTGCTCAGGAGGCATATAACACAGAGAACCAGCAATTGAGGTGGAGTGATAGTACTGATCCAGTTTTTGGTTAAAGCGCGTCGCCAGGCCAAAATCGATCAACCACACTTGCTGCCTGTGCGGATCCACCAGAATATTGGAAGGCTTGATATCTTTATGGATCACCTGGCGCTGATGTATTGCATCCAACGCTTTAAAGCATTGCTCAATGATATGCAAAGTTTCTGTTATCGAGAGCGTATTACCCTGACTCAACTCCGCCAAGCAGTTGGCCTCAACATCCTCTAAAACCAAGGCTACATGACTGTCGCTGCTCAGGTAATCAATAACGACAGGGACGCAGTTTAGTGCTGCCAGGCTCTTAAGTATTTCATGTTCGTTATCCAGCTGATTCAGGTGCTCTTCTGCACCGTGGCCTTTCTCAACCACTTTAAGAATCACAGCACCGCTATTACCGGTTCCGGCACCAGCCCTTTCACGACCGCTATCGCTAGCATGAGTATCAACACGGCTATTGCCACGATAAACCACGACAGGACCCGAGTCATGCAGACAACTCGTTAATGAATATCCAAAGAGCTCTTTAACCTTCACTGATCACCTGCAGGCGCTGAAAACTTAGAACAAAAGAGTCAAAGCACACGATGCTTCCACCTTCCACTTAACTCTCTCAAATTCACTAGATATTGATGAGTTTAGATGAAAATAATCAAGGCTTATCTGATATCTATAGTGTGCTTTACATGTTTATAGATAACAATCAAAGCAGAAACCCGATACAAAGAAAACCACCATATCTTGTCTTGATAGATATGGCGGCTATGACTCCTTACACACTCAATGTTCGTATACTCTCAACCACAAGCATTCGATACGCTCCAGTCTGCAGCTGATGAGTATCGTTTTTTGTTGAAGAAAGACATTTTGCTAAAGAAAGACGTTTGCTTGAATTTTTATAGATGCAGTCAATAGGCGAGGGCTAAGTCATTGATACCTGCTCGCTCTGTCTTTGATCCCTTTGATCCAGAAAGCCCGATAGACGTGTGAGCAGCAGTGCCAGCAGCACAATCAGCGCCCCGACCCAAGGCAGATCCATTAGCGCCATATCTTCAACAATCACGCCACCCAGAATCGAGCCCAGTGCAATACCGACATTAAAGGCAGCAATATTCAGACCCGAGGCCACATCCACCGCCTGAGGAGTATATTTCTCTGCTAACTGCACCACATACACTTGTAAGCCCGGTACATTACCAAAGGCAAACGCCCCCCAGATCAGTACCGTCAGCACCGCAGTGATCGGGTTTTCCGCCGTGAAGGTGAAGGCTAGTAGCACCAGGGCCAGAGCGGTAAAGATAATATGCAGCGCTTTAATCGGCCCCATACGATCTGCCAGACGACCGCCCCAGATATTGCCTACCGCGACGGATACACCGTATACCAACATAATCAGGCCGATTGAGCTGGATTTAAAACCCGAGACCTGCTCCAAAATCGGGGCCAAAAAGGTAAACGCCACAAAGGTGCCACCGTAGCCGACAGCGGTCATACCATAGACCAGCAGCAAACGGGGTTGAGTCAGCACGCTTAGTTGCTGGGATAACTTCGCTGGAGTCGACTGTTTTAGGTTTTTCGGTACCAGCAAAGCGCTACCAATCAAAGCGATCAAACCCAAACCCGCCACTACCATAAAGGTCGCACGCCAGCCAAAGTTTTGCCCAATCCAGGTACCTAGCGGTACACCAGTGACCAGCGCCACGGTCAGGCCGGTAAACATAATGGCGATAGCGCTGGCTTCCTTATCTTTAGGGACCAAACTGGTCGCAATGGTGGAACCAATGGAGAAAAACACCCCATGGGCCAGACCGGTCAAAATACGGGCGGTAATCAGGGACTCATAACCCGGAGCCATCCAGGCTAACAGGTTACCGACGACAAACAGCGCCATAATGGCTAATAACACTTGTTTACGGGGCCAACGGCCGGTCAACGCGGTCAGCACAGGGGCACCAACCGCCACTCCCAAGGCATATAAACTGATCAGCAAACCAGCAGATGGTAGTGAAACGCTCAGATCCTGAGCGATGGTGGGCACCAGACCGACAATTACAAACTCGGTGGTGCCAATAGCAAAAGCGCTGAGGGTCAACGCAAATAGAGCAATGGGCATTAATCTTCTCCACAATGAATTTGCGCTGGATTATGGCCACTGCTACTCTCGACAAAAACAGCAAAAGTAACAAAGTACTTTTACAAAAATGGCAATAGTATCCCGTACCGAAGATCTGGAAATTCTGCTTACTGTGATGGATTGCGGCGGTTTTTCTGCCGCTGCTCGACAGCTGGATATACAGGTTGCCCGAGTTTCAAGGGCGGTCAGTCGCTTGGAAAGTGAACTGAATGTGACGCTGATGAATCGCACTACCCGCCGCTTTCAACTCACCGAAGAGGGTAAGCTGTTTATCAATCGGGTACGGGAAGGACTACAGCATCTGGCCGCTGCCGAAGAGAGCCTGAAGCAAGCTCAGGAAAAGCCTGTGGGACGACTGAGAGTGGATGCAGCTTCGCCCTTTGTTTTGCATCAACTGGTACCCCTGATAACCGGCTTTAGTGAACGTTACCCCGGTATTCAGCTGGAGCTATTAGCCAATGAAACCATTATTGATCTGATCGAAAGGCGCACCGATATTGCCATTCGAATCGGTGATCTGGAAGATTCCAATCTACATGCCCGGCTCTTGGGCCGCACACCACTGCATATTGTCGCCAGCCCGGATTATCTGGCCAAAAGAGGCACGCCTCATTGCGCGGAAGCACTTAACCAACATCAGATTATTGGCTTTTCAGATTCACCTCACCTTAACCTTTGGCCGCTACGTTCCTCTAGCTTGTCGGAAGCTTCGCCAGACCTGCCAGCACATACACCAGGCATATCTGAAACACCCATAACCAAAACAGCTCATGACCAAAAAGTGATCAAGGTTACGCCAACACTCAGCTCCAGCAACGGAGAGGTGGTACGTCAGTTGTGTTTACAGGGACAAGGGCTGGCTCTGCTCTCTAACTTTATGGTGGCAGACGATATTAAGCAGGGGCGTTTGATCAGCATACTCAATGAGCAACTGATCTCACCCAATAGAAGGGAAGCCGTGCAGGCGGTGTACTACAAAAACAGTGCAGTGGCGACACGGATCTCAGCGTTTCTGGATTATATTCAACCCAGATTAAGCCTGTAACGCTCCTGACAGTGGAAAACTGATCTGCATATTCAGCCCTCCTGATGCTAGATTATTGGCGCGAATATTGGCCCCCATACTTTCAATCTGACGTTTGGCCAGTGCTAAGCCAAGACCAAAACCGCCGGCCTGACGACCACGGGATTTATCGACCCGGAAGAAAGGTTTAAAAATGAGTTCCAACATATCTTCCGGCACACCTGGCCCCGAATCCTGAATACTCAGTTGCCAATGACCTGAGCTTTGTTGCAGATTAATCACCACATCCCCCTCTGGTGGCGTATAGCGCAAAGCATTGCGGATAATATTTTCTACTGCAATCGATAAGGCGCGTTCGCCGACTTGAGGCAAAATACATTCATCAGGGATATTGAGTTGAATGCAGCGATCAGAGAACTCAAATTGGGCATCATCGGTAATCGCTTCCAATAACGCGACCAAGTCTAAGGTATCACCGTTGAGTTCCGGGGCTTCATTTTCTAACCAGGCCAGAGTGAGAGTATCTTCCACCAACTTTCGCATCAGGCCGGTTTCCCGCTGTAAGCGCTCTGCAGTCAAGCTATCATCACTGGGAATAGACAGCTCAATACGTTGCAACGGGGTTCTCAGCTCATGGGACAGGTCACTGATCAGATTACGTTGCGCTTCGATCAGTGCGCTGACCTTGCTTGCCATCAGATCAAAGGTTTGCGCGATACTGGCGATTTCATCATTCCTTCCTTTGAGCTTGGGCAGCAAACGGGTATCCAGCTCGCCTTCAGCAAACTTATGGGTGGCTTTTTCCAGCTGATGCAGGGGCTTCATAAGGTGGTGATACAGAGCAATAGAAACCACAGCCAAGAGAAAAAGCGGAATAACCAAGTGCAGCAGAATATTCACTAGCGGCCACCAACGGCCAGGTGTCATATGATCCGGTAGTTCAAATAGAAATGAGGTTTTACCATCACTCAGAGGCAGATCCAGTAAGGGATTCGGGTCGTCCAGATGGACATGCCAGTGTAAGCGGCGGCCATACTTACCCTTGATCTCCCGAGGCGTCTCTCTGTCTATGTGAGGTAACTCCGCGGGCTGCAAACGCATAATAGAGGCATAGGTGTTTTCCGTGTCCTGAACCTGCTCAATCCAGGTTGCCGCTGCATCCCAATCCCCCTGTTGTAACAGGTGTTCAGCCTGATCCCGATAAGCCAGGATAATGGCTTTATTTTCATCGGCGATAGAGGTCATTTGCAGCTCAATATAACGCCCGGCTTTTGAGATCAGCAACACCATCGAGATGGAAAAGATAGCCAGGGTCGCTAACAGTTTCCAGAACAGCTTTTTATTCATCGGATACTGTACCCTTGACCATGAGCTGTACGAATCAATTCAGCATTAAAGCCCGCATTGCGCAGCTTGCGTCTGAGCTTACTGACATGCATATCCAGGCTTCTGTCTTCAGGGGTATAGTTTCTGGACATCAGCTCCTGATACAGCTTTTGCTTGGTGAGTATCTGGCTTCTATTCGCGAGTAATAACCACAGCAAGTTAAATTCTATATGGGTTAAGTTCGTTTCTTGATTATCGATCAGCAGGCTATTGGTCTTTTTATTGATGCAGAGGTTCTCTATGGTGAAACTCCCATCCGGTGCTTGTTTACTGGGGTCCAAAGAACGTCTTAACACCGCATCAATTCTCAGGAGTAGTTCAGTGATATTAAAGGGCTTAGATAGATAATCATCAGCACCACATTTTAACCCGGTAATCCGGTCCTCCTCTGCCCCTTTTGCAGTCAGCATAATAACCGGCACCTGCGATTGTTCTCTGAGTTTATTTAACAGAGTTACACCGTCCATCTCGGGCAACATGATATCCAGTAAAATAAGATCAAACTGCCCCGTTATCGCACTTTGATAACCCTGTAAGCCATCATGGCACTCATGAGTTTGATAACCATGGCTATTAAGATGCTGTGCCAGTAGGGAACTCAATGTCTGATCATCTTCAATAATCAGTAAGTGATGCGGATTAGGAGAGGATTGTTGATATTGCATAGAGAAATACGCGGTTATGCCATGGTTACCATTTCCGATAATGATAATCCTTCTCGACACCAGTGTTAAGTAAACGAATCAGCAGTTAATGCGACATATGCTGACAAAACTTTCGTATAACACCTTATTTCTAGGCGCTTACAAGCCAATATGTAAATATCGTAACTGAGTTGTAAAAATCTTTTGAAATATCAGAAATATTAATGATAATACTTCTCGTTAATCTCCTGGGTGATGCCTTGATTGTTCAGGGTTTAACCGTTTGTTCGAATCGACTGATTACGTGCCATTCACGTAATCATGCGGTAATGATTTTCTTTGGCGAGAAATCGAATCAGCGGTTAAGCCTCTCTGCTCTGTGGTTTCAAATCTCACTGATCTTGAAAACCTCTGCCTGCCTGGCTCTTTAGTGAATCGTGCCTAGCACTATAGCCAGTCGCTAAACCCGGCGAACTCAATCGTACATTTTACTTCTATTGGATAGTTATGTTTGCAAAAAGTCGGATCAGCCTGGTTATCAGTGGCATTATCGCCTCTCAGATCGCTTATGGTGAAAGTGCCCCGTACACCGAAGATAAACTGGTTATTACCGGAGCAAAGGACAGCTACCACGTCGATGTGAATACATCTGCCATGCGTATGGAAACGTCTCAACTGGAGACGCCAGGGCAGGTTAATGTCATCAGCGAACAGTTGATTGAGGAGCAGGGAGCAACTCAGCTGGGACAGGTATTAGCCAACGATTCCAGTATTTCTGCGGGCGGTACCAGCCGTAACCGAGAGCGCTTCTATCTACGGGGTTTTTCTCTATCCAGTTCGACCGGCTTTTTGCGCGATGGCAAGCAGCATTGGTCTCACTATCGTCAGCCTATTGAGCTGTTAGAGCAGGTTGAAGTGCTGAAAGGCCCTGCAGGTTTACTGTACGGCAAGTCTGCTCCGGGCGGTCTGGTTAATATGGTGGCGAAAAAACCAACCCGTGAGACCAACACTCAGCTGCGTTTGGATTATGGCAGTGATCAGGATATCCGTGGTGTATTGGATGTCAGCGGTGCCTTAACCGAAGATGAACGTCTGAGAGCCCGAGTAGTACTGTCCAGCCAGAACTATGATGGCTGGAGAGATTACAATGATGGCAGCACACCTGACACAGAACGTTTTGTTGGTGGCTTATTTGTTGAATACGATCTGACTGACAATGCCACCTTATCTGTACACTACGATAAAACCCGTGACCATGGCAGTGTGGATTCCGGTGCCTATTTCGTCGATGGCAAAGCAGTACTGGGCGATAAACATATCTGGGATGCCCAATGGTCCAAGATTAAAAACGATGTGGAAAATATCGGTGCAGACCTGAGCTGGGATCTTAACTCTGAATGGAATCTGAAACTGGGTTATAACCATCAGGGTTTTATTCGTCGTGATATCGAAAGCTTTTCCCGTCCGAGTTCTTACGACAGCGAGACCGGTACCTTTACCTATAACGGTTACGATCGCTACGATGACTGGCAGTTTGATACCGCTTATATCGACCTGACGGGTGAGTTCAGCACTGGCGATATTAAACACCAGATGCTGATGGGCGGTAACTGGCTAGGCTATTACTACAAGCGCCAAGCACAATACCTGCGTGGTTATACCGCGACCGTAGGCGAACCTATGGCTAAACCGGAAGAGCTGGATTACCGTAATGTCGATGCCAGAGACCCAAGTATCACCGACTCTATGGGTATCTACCTGCAGGATATGGTGACACTGAATGACCAGTGGCAGGTACTGCTGGGCGGTCGCTTTGATCGTGAAGACAGCAAAGGGCAGAAAGCTCAGAGCCTCTTCTTACCTAAAGCAGCCGTTATTTTCCATCCGGAGCAAAATGCGTCTGTCTATTTCACTTACTCTGAAAGTTTTGAGCCGAAAAACCCAGTCAGTAACGAACGTGATCTGAATGATGGTATGAAGCTGGACCCGGTTAAAGGTGAAATGCTGGAGCTGGGCACCAAGTGGGAGCTGTTTGATCGCCGCTTACTGCTAAGTGCTGCACTGTTTGATATCACCCAGAAAAACATTGTCTTATCCCGAGATATCTCTGAAACCGGTAGTGGCCAAGACCAGGAAACCGTTCAGGCTGGTGAACAGGTTCACCGAGGCTTAGAACTGTCAGCCGCTGGGTCGGTAAACAATAAGCTATCACTACAAGCGTCTGTAACGTTCCTGGATGCAGAAATTAAAGATCCATTTAATGCGGACCTGGATGGCACTCGCCCTGCGGATGTGGCTGAGTTCTCTGCCAGTGTTTGGTCTCGCTATGCAGTGACGGACCGTACTTCAGTTAATCTGGGCGCTGTTCATGAAGGTGAGCGCTATGGTGCCAGCGGCAATACCTACTTAAAAGACGGTTATACCCGTTTTGATGCTGCCGTTTCCCACGAGATGAAACTGGGTGGCGACACCGATGTGACTTTAAGCCTGAAAGTTGAAAACCTGTTCGATAAGGATTACGTGATGGGTGGCGATCAGGACAACACCGTTGTTGGTGAAGGCCGTAACTTCCTGGCTTCAGCGCAGTTTAGTTTTTAACTAGTATCCTAAGCCGTTAGGGGTTACGTTAATAACGACTATCAGGCTGGAATGCTCTTCATTAGAGAATTCCAGCCTGACTTGATTCAATATTTCCAAATAGGGAGGGAATATCTTCTTCTGCGATTCTTCATTCAGCATTTTAAGGAAAGCTTCAATCTGAGTCGTTAATACAGATAGCACTAATATTGATCGCGATGCTAATGCCCCCATTATTTGCTTTAAGCTCAGTTAGCATTAAGAGTTGATGCTCTCTTTTGCACCTCAGTGATTTGCTCAATACCCAGTCCCAGAATATTGGCAATGTCTTCAGCTGCCATACCGGCATTAAGCATTTTAACAACAGCCTCTTCCATTCCTTCTGTTCTACCTTCTTCCTTAGCGTCTTTTAACAGACTGGCTTCATCATGCAGGGCTCTTTCGCGCACAAAGGCCAGACGCCGTGTTTCTTCATCGGCACTCAGCACTTTTAAACGCTCCAGTGCATCTTGAACCGGTCTGTAGGTGATGTTGGCCATAATCCTTTCCTCCCGCCAGTGTTCAAAGAAGGTGGTCCAGTCTTTCATTGTTTGTGAGGTCAGACCTAATCGATCCGCTTTACGTAATTCTATCAGATTCAGTTGCAGTTCTTTACCCAGTCGAACAGCAGGCTGATTTCTGTCACGCATTTCAAAACACCACACCGCCTGACTTTGTTGTTCTGAGGCTTGGAACAGATCAAAATCAAGTAGATGAATCCCTACTGCTGATTTTAGCCTAGTATAATCCTCACCCTCATCAAGCTACTGAGATAACATCCTTGCCATATAAAAAGCGCTGCGGGCATGCCAGGCATTAAAGCGCCGCACTTGCATCTCTACATTGTAGCGGTTGCCGATTTCATCCAGGGCCTGAATATCCAGTACGATATATTTCCCTGCAAACTCATGGGCATCAATCTGAGGGTTGAGTACCGTCAGTTCAGTGATAGAGGGTTCGTCAGAACGTACGGCATTAATCAGATCAATTAATAACGCCGGTGCATCAGCAAAAATACGCTTAAAAACATAATCGTTTTTCGGATCAAGCAGGGAATAGGGCTGGGAGTGAGATTGTTGGCCAGTGTCTTCCATGAGGTATTCTCCATCTATGATTGTCCTATGCTTTATCTATATGTAGACCAAGATTCCTGCCCTTAAGCTTAATTTAACGGCAGATACTCTCACAGGGTACACCGTCACCATCGCTATCCAATCGCGAAATTCCACAACTATTCAAATATAAAGTAGCTTCTTCGCAGGAGTTCATCGCCGAACAAGTCGTCTTACTACCACAGCTGAAATCGATAGTGTCTGAGCCGTTATCACTGGCATCGGGATTGTCCGGGTTGTAGTAGATCGCAGGACTGACGGTAACGCCCGTTGGCAGGTCACAGGCCAGGCGCACACTGCTTTCCAGATCCGCCTCCAGGCTATCAGGCAAGCTATTAAAGAAGTCGACATCAATCTGATTTTCCAGCTGATCGATGCTAATAATATGCTCACCTAAATCATTCCATTGGAAGCTATCCTGCGGGGCTAGCAAAGCAAAGGCACGCAGGTAATTATCCTGATCCAAGTGCACAATCACCTTATAGTTCTGCTCTGGGATCGACACATCTTCACCAATGCTGTCCGGGTTTGAGCCATAGGCGCTGCCAGTGATGACTAACAGCGGTGTGCTATTCGGTTTTTCCAGACTGCAGTCCCGCACCCACTGCTCGACATCGCTCCATTGATAACGGTTAAAGCTGGGTGTTTGCGGCACAATATTGGTCAGATAGAAGGTATCTACCTGTGAGCTTTCCGTATGATCCAACGAGGCATTGGGTGCCAGATGGCCCCGGTCATAGCCGGAACCGGAATAGTCGCTGAGCTGCGATTGATAAGCTTCGGGCACACGCTCATCCACCTTAAAGCTGTCTTCCCGTTCACGAGTCACCGCCACCTGATCGGCATACAACAGATACATCGACCACAATCCGCCTTTATGGGCATAGCTGTAACCGGTGCTAAAAGCTTCGTAATTCAGTACCTGATCCTGCCCGGCAACCGGCGCAATAACAAAGTCAGAAATCGCACTGTCACCAGGCACATAATCTGCGTCTTCCACATCATCACTAGAGCCACAGGCACTGAGGAACAAACTGACACCACAGGCAAGAATCAAACGAGTCAGTGAAAAATTAGCCGAAGCAAAGCGCATAGTGATGTCCTTAATCCTGAGCAACATAAGGGTAAAAGCGAACGATAACTGCGCGCTATCATACCTGAATACAAGACTGAAAAGAGGGCTTGGCAAGTACTGAATACCTGTTCAACCAATGAAGGCTACTCCTGCCTATGAAAACCGCTTCGACCTTTTCAGACCGCCTCTGCCGATGAAACCCTTGGCGAACTGCAACAACACAGCCTGTTGAGATATAATTACCACAACCTGAACCCTTCCTCTCTTGAAGAGCACTCTAAGAGCACGTTATAGGATTCCTATGAAGACACTGACGATTCAAACACCAGACGATTGGCACCTGCACCTACGTGATGGCGATATGCTGCCTGAAACCGTACCGGCGACGGCTCGCTGCTTTAAGCGCGCTATCGTAATGCCAAACCTGGTGCCACCTGTGACCAATGCTGAAATGGCTATGGCTTACCGTCAGCGTATTCTGGATGCCCGTCCTGCAGGCAACAGCTTTGATCCACTGATGACGCTGTTTTTGACCAACAATACCTCTGAGCAGGATATTATTGAGGCCAAAGCTGCCGGTATCATCGCTGCTAAGATGTACCCAGCGGGTGCCACTACCAACTCATCTGCGGCAGTAAAACAGCTGGAAGCCATGTATCCGGTGTTTGAAGTGATGCAGGAACAGGGCATGTTGCTGCTGGTACACGGTGAAGTGACCGACCACCATATTGATATCTTTGATCGTGAAAAAGAGTTTATCGATCAGAAGATGGTGCATATCGTTAAGAACTTCCCAAATCTGAAAGTGGTGTTTGAGCATATCACCACCGCCGATGCGGCTCAGTTTGTTCAGGAAGCGGGTGATAATATCGCCGCGACCATTACGCCTCAACACCTGCTGCTGAACCGTAACGATCTGCTGGTGGGCGGTGTACGTCCGCACAACTTCTGTCTACCGGTACTGAAGCGTAACACTCATCAGGAAGCCCTGCGTAAAGTGGTTCAGTCGGGTTCACCGAAATTCTTCCTGGGTACAGACTCCGCACCACACGCGAAAGAAGCGAAAGAAAATGCCTGTGGTTGTGCCGGTTGTTACAGCGCCTGGAGTGCGATCGAGCTGTATGCCCACGTGTTTGAAGAGCTGGATGCCTTAGACAAACTAGAGGGTTTCGCCAGCCACTACGGCCCGGACTTCTACGGTCTGGAGCGTAACGAAGGCACCATTACTCTGGTACGTGAAGACTGGACCATTCCAGACGAAATCACCCTGCCAAATGACAAACCGATCGTGCCGTTCTTTGCCGGTCACACGGTACATTGGAAGCTGCAACAGTCGTAATAAACAGACTGTAAAGCAAGATATAAAAAAGCCGGGGTCGCTTCGCTTATTTTGATGATAAAGCGAAGCGGCTCCGGCTTTTTTGTGTCTGATAGATTGCTTAAGCAATTCGCCTCTCTTCAGTTTATCCCGAAATATATCTATTAAAATCAATTAATTAAAACAGTGCATTACTAACGGGGAATCAGTACTAAGGCAGAAAGAAAAAACGAGGAATCACGCAGAGGCGGGCAATACTTAAGGTAAGGTACAGCCCCCTATAGGCGAGAGGAGAGCTGTACCTTACAAACCGGAACGAAGTCTTATGTCATAGGGCTGCAAACTGTGAGTAGTGATGCACGCTGTCACAGTCATTAGCGCTTGTTTCAGACTTCCTGCACAGGATGAACGAAACGATAGTTCAGAAAAACAGATTTTTTCGATTCAATAATCAACTTTTATCGATGAATCTACCTTGTCGCGCCGCAACCAAAATTGCGTGAATAGCGGGATGGATTGGGTCCGGTGTGCGGGTGATGGCGTAATGCTGGGCAAAAACCTCTCTGATCTCTCCTATCTCTTCCACCAAATACTGGCGACAGACCTCATCTTTAATCGTAGTGGGGGCTGCAAAAACCCCCATTCCTGCACGGGCAAAAATTTTGATCAGAGCACTATCGCTGATCTCCGCACACACCTGCATATCCACTTTGTTTTTCTTTAGCCATAACGTCAGTTCAGTAAACCAGACGGTATCTGTGCCGTTGGATAATAGGGGTTGCTGATGCAGGGAGCTTGGGAAATCCAGTCTCAGTTTCTCTGCCAGTTCAGGAGCGGCAAACAGTGACAGAGAGGAGCTAAACAGCGGGGTAAAGTAAAACTCTTTCTCGCTTTCAGACGGTGGTTGATCACTGATCACCAGATCAAGTTGCTGGCGTTGTAGACTTCTTAAGAGGTCCGGTAGGTGACCGCTGTTGGCTTTCAGATGCAAAGGTCGTTCACCAGCCATGGCCGGGGTGATCAGATGATAGGCGATTAACTTATGCACAGAAGCGGCAAAGCCGATGGCAAAATCCAGCGGTTGATCCACCTCTGGCTGTTTTAACACCTGATCCAGTTCACCAGCTAAGGCAAAAATCTGACTGGCATAACGGCGTACCTGCTCACCCAATGGCGTCAGTTTTAACCCCCGGCCTTTACGGAAAAACAGCGCGCCGGTTTTGGCTTCAAAGGCCGATAACTGGCCGCTTAGGGTCTGTGGCGACAGGTCCAGCTGATCACTGGCCCGTGCGATAGAGCCCGCTTCGGCAATCACCCAGAAATAGTACAGATGTTTTAGATTCAGATCTTTTAGCATACAATCGCCTGCGCTGGCCTACCTGTTATCCCGCTGCTGTTAAACGCTTTTTAAAACACCGTTAAAAGCTGTCGCTATAACGCGCTGTTAGTATCAATCATAAGTAAATCGTGCTGGTTGCAACCAGAAGTTAAAACTGTGATAAGCGTTTACCGGCTACAACTGCCTACCTGTTTTTTGTTCCAATAAACCTATTCAAGCCGTCCCGGCTCACACAATCCCAATAGCCCGATAGGGTAACGGATTAGCCGCTACGGAATAACCGTTTTTAAGAGAGTATTGGACCATGACAGATCTTTTTTCGCCGATTCAAATGGGTGCCTTAGAGCTTGATAATCGTGTACTGATGGCTCCACTGACCCGTTGTCGCGCCGACGAAAACCATGTACCGACCGACCTGATTGCTGAGCACTACGCTCAACGCGCCAGCGCCGGTCTGCTGATTGCCGAAGCCACCATGGTGATGGAAGGCAATTCTGCTTTCTGGCGTGAGCCGGGTATCTACTCTGAGGCCCAGATTGAAGCCTGGAAAAAGGTCACTGACGCAGTACACGCTAAAGGCGGTCGTATTGTACTGCAGATCTGGCACGGTGGTCGCGCTTGTCACCCGGCACTGAATGACGGTCGTGTGCCTGTAGCACCAAGTGCTCTGGCAATTACCAATGATCAGGTGCATACCCCGGAAGGCAAACAGAATTATACCGTGCCGCGTGAACTGGCAGACGATGAGATCCCTGCGATTATCGAAGGTTTTGCCAAGGCAGCAGAAAATGCCAAACGCGCCGGTTTTGACGGTGTCGAAGTGCACGGTGCTAACGGTTATCTGCTGGATCAGTTCCTGCGTGACGGTTCTAATAAACGTACCGGTGCTTACGGCGGTCCTATCGAGAATCGTGCCCGTCTGCTGCTGGAAGTGATCGAAGCCGTAGTGAATGTTTGGGGCAGTGATCGTGTTGGTGTGCGTCTGTCACCACTGAACAGCTTTAACAGCATGCAGGATAGCGATCCTGTGGGCCTGACCACCTGGCTGGCAAAACGCCTGAATGATTTTGATCTGGCCTACCTGCACCTGATGCGCAGTGATTTCCTAGGCGAGCAAACAGGTGATGTCGTGACTCCAGCCCGTGAGCACTACAAAGGCAAGCTGATCGTGAATATGGGTTATAGCGGTGACGAAGCTGAGCAGGTGATTGCAGATGGCCAGGCGGATGCTGTCGCCTTTGGTGTGCCGTTTATTGCCAACCCGGATCTGCCGGAGCGTCTGAAGCAAAAAGCAGAGCTGAATCAAGCCGATCCAACCACGTTCTATTCACAGACAGCTGAAGGTTATACGGATTATCCGACGCTTGCTGAGCAACAGGCTGAGAAAGAGACAACTGCTGAACCGGCTTAATTTCCAGAGCAGCTAAGATCATCAGATAGCTCTGCTAACCTGCTGATCTGACGTTTAAACAAAAGCGCCCGAAGTGATTGATTGCTTCGGGCGCTTTTTGTTTAGGTAGTGGTTTACAGATAAAAGGAGTGTCGCCACTTCTCTATTCGGAGTGAGGCTTGTGTAGGTTGGGCTGAGTGGCTTCCTATGAGTTTAAAGTCACTCTTAAGTTGAAAGCCGCGAACCCCAACACTTTCTCGATCACCACAAATATAACGGTAGAAATAGCTTTGGTCAGACGGAAGTTTTTGATGAGGCGGGTAGAAAATGTTGGGGTTCGCGATTATCTATTTTCCAGTGAAGGATAATATCGTGTTAACGCTCAGCCCATATATGGACCCACTCGTATTGCAAGCATCAAATTTCTGTAATCGATGTGAC
>CAYFGP010000021.1:0-57191 GCA_964342385.1 uncultured Oleiphilus sp.
CTAGAGAGGCGTCAAGCTTATGCTTCCTCTATCGAGAACTTCGCACTGTCCAGTACTCAATGAGAAAGATATTCTTTTATTGGCTGAAGGCCATGTATTCAGCGAAGAGAGTTATCGAAAGCTGAAAGTATTTAATGCCGATCCTGTTAATCCTTTGATGGTATACGTTGTTGCTAACAAGGAAAGCAGCGCTTAGTCGCTGCCTTCCTTAGGCTTTAACCAGGATATTATGCTTTAGAGTGCTGCACTTTGGGCAGGGTTAGAGTAAACCGAGTCCCTTTACCCAATTGGCTTTTCACACGAATGTTCCCACCATGCTCCTGCATAATGCCATAGGCAATAGACAAACCAAGCCCGGTGCCTACTCCAATCTCCTTCGTCGTGAAAAAGGGATCAAATATCTTTTTCTGATCTTCCGGGGCAATGCCTGAACCATTATCAGTAACTGATAACTCGACTGAGTGTGGCTTTTGCTCCGTCTTGATCAAAATAGTGCCTTGTTCACTGATCGCATGGGAGGCATTAATCACCAAATTGAGTAAAACTTGTTTCACCTGACCAATCTGACAAGGTATTAAAGGCAGTTCAGCAAGTTGGGTGACCACCTTGCATTTGTATTTCACTTCATTGTTGACCACCTTTAAGGTCTGAACCACAGCATCATTTAAATCGGCGTCTTCATAGCGATTCTCAAGATCAACATGAGAGAACTCTTTTAATCCACCGACAATATCTTTAACTCTTTCAGCCCCCTCCAGAGTATCTTTCAACAGCTCTGGGCTATCCTGCTGGATAAACTCAAAGTCCTGTTCCGCTAGCTGTTGCTCGACTTTTTTCAATAACACCAACCGTTCTTCATTGCTCAAGCCTTCCAGCTCTGTCAGTGATTCTGTTAGTTGATGATAACTTTCACTGTACTCCTGCAATGTTTTCAGGTTACTCATAATAAAACCTAGAGGGTTATTAACTTCATGAGCCACCCCAGCTGCCAAAGTACCTAGGGAGGCCATTTTTTCCGATTGAATCAGTTGAGTTTGAGCTTGTTTCAGCTCAGCGTTGGTTCTTTGTAATTGAATCAGGTTTTCGCGTAACTTAGCCGTACGTCGCTCAACTCTTTCCTCCAGTTGAGCATTTAATGTCTGTAGCTCTCTTTCATAAGCATCTCTGGCAGAATCAGCTTGTTTTAAACTGGACACCATGGTGTTAAAAGCTTGGGCAACCTCTGCTAACTCATCACTACCTTTGATATCTAATTGCACATTTTTTTCACCAGAGGAAAGTGTATGTGCTGCTTGGCGCAAACGTGATAATTGACCGGTTAAATAACTGCCTAACATAAAAGAGAAAAGTGCTACCAAGGCCATTTCCCCCAGCGCGATTAATGCACTCCATTGAATCGCCTGATCAATCTGATCTTCCAGGCTATTGATATCAATACCAAGCTCAACTCTGCCATAAATAACCCCTCCCTCTTCAATATTTGCCTGAGAATCAAAGATACCATCGGTAACTTCACTGGCACTGGCATCAACGGAGAAAGATTTCGCCAAAGCCTGTCCATCACCAGCTTGGGAAAATATCGTTCCTGATGGAGAAATAATGCGTACGTAGACCAGATCTGGATTCTTCATCAGTTCATTACTGAAGGTTTCAAGAGACGCCAGATCCCAGGACAGAACAGCATCTTTTGTAGTAGTAGCAGACAAAGTGGCAGTGGTATTAGCGCGTTTATTAAGACTCTCAAAGTTAGTTGATTTCAGATAATCCAATGTCAAGGATATCAGCAGCGCCAGCAGAATTGCCTCAATCAAAGCCACACCCAGAATTGTTTTAAATTTTAAGGACATAGCTCCCCGCTTCCTTAGGGTCTAGAAAAAGCTAAGCCTCTGCACTTGCAGAGGCGCTTGAAGATAACAAGATTCGTACGCAAGTAATGCTCACTTAGAGCAGATCAAATGCCGATATCGGCGTTCTATCATGACCACCGTTTATCATGCACCCTCTAATTGTCTAGGTGGCTTCTCAAAGTGCCGAAGTCCTTAGCGACTGCCTAGTAAGTGATCCAGCAGCTTGATATCTAAAGTTCTGACATCATCCCATTGCTTATCGTTAGCGATTTCCATGCCCTTAAAATTAATGCTTTTTAATAAGCGTTGGCCTTCTTTAGTGTCATTAAGATTCAATAATGCCTGTTGAATCTTGTTACTGAGTTCACCACCGATTCTTGGATGGACAGCAATCGCATGAGATGTATAACCGGGTGTTGTCCACATGACTTTAAGCTGTTTGCGTACGTCTTCACTGGTATTGTTAAAAGTGCGCATCACCCCACCACCAGCTGGAAAGAAACCTCTGGCAACGGAAAGGTAAACAGAATCATGAGAGGAAACATACTGAGGTTTAAAACTGATACCATCCTGATTCATTTTAGCCCGAGGTAAAACACTGGCAGCAAAAGCCGCTGGGGATGGAAAAGCCAGGGTTTTATCATTCAACTCTGCCAGCTGTTGGATATCACTATCTTTCCTGACAACCATAATGCCCTTAATACGCTTATTTTTTTGTTTGGCAATGGCTTGATAACCGGGCTTCTGGCTGAAAACCGTGTAATGATATGGATTCATATAGGCGATATCGTATTCGCCACTTAATAGCCGTTTTTCAAAGGTAGGAATATCTTTTGCTGTACTGAATTGAATCTGCAAACCACTTTGTTGGTTGATATGTTGAAATATAGGCGTCCATAGAGCAGCCATTTTCTTAGCGGATTGCTGGGGTACAACGCCAAAAGTTAGTGTTTGTGCCTTAGCTGTTGCAGCTAAAAAGATGAGGCCAAAAGTCAGTATGATTCTAGTCATAGATCGTTCCTTCAATTTGTGTGACCTTGAAACCGGGTACCAGAAACGATAGCTGATAATCCAGTTACTTTTCTATGATGTATCTTAAATAACAATTTAGCAAAGAAGAAAAGCTTTATCCCATCATATACATACTTACATAAAAGTGTTTCGATATTTTTTGCCCAATGGCTGAAGCATGAAGCCATTTTCTAAAGAGAAACTTTTGTGTGAATGCTTATCAATGACCTTGTTTTGTAAGCTTATTTCTATCCTGTTAAAAAACATCTCTATTAAAGTGATCCGTAACTGATACTGGATCTTTTTCAGACTCATGTAAGGTTGAGTATAGTTCTGTTGCTGATTGCAATCGAGCTCGGCAGAAACCTAGTTTGCGACAAACTGGATATGCTAGCTAAACGAAAGTGCTTCTGAACTCTCCAGCCTGGGGCAGCAAAGCATGCAAATGCTTTTGCAGAGAAACTTGGTTTAGCTGTGGTACTCACAAATGGGAATGTGTAGGTGGCGATGATGGCAACATTTGATTCAGTGCAAGCAATTGAGATCCTGAAGCAGAAATGCGAAGCAGATCAAGAGTTTACTCAATTATTAACAGAGTCATTACACCGAGCTCATTCCAATGCTAAACAGGAGTTGGCAGCAGATAATCTAGACCATCTTTTCTGGCCCAGAAATATCAATGATTACCTGACTTACCTGAATGATTTCTCTCACTGGGCACCTCGTTTTTGTGGCCAAGCTGCAATTCAGCATCCAGACAAAGAGCAGTTACAAGAGGTCTATACGCGTCTATTCCATTTCTACTGGTTAATTGATCAGAATATCGGACAAGAAAAGCACAAAGCTCTACAAGAGCTGCCTTGGTTTCGTAACTGGCTGGCTGAATACGAGGATCTGTGGGAGCTGTTCTTGAACAACGCAGATCACTTAAATAGTGAAATATTGGAACTATTGATCAGTGATAACCTCAAGACAGCAGTTAAACAACGTAAAAAAAATTCAGAGATGCACTGGTTATCCTTTAACTGGCACCTCAACCCACTTTTAACCGTGGAAAATCCATCAGACACTGCCCTACTTTGATGATGCTTTAGTGTTTTTCGTAACCTGAGCTCGGTATTGAAAAGTTCTTAAAAACTGTCAGATGAGAGTTTCTGTTCAAGACTTAGCTGAGTTCTCGAACTGTAGATTTAAGAAGATTGAAAGATCTTTGTTCAAGCCTGTAGCTAGATGCCAATTCCGATTTTTTAACCAGTAACTTCCTCGAAGCACATTATACTCATTGAGAACGTAGCGTTTTCAGAAGGTGTGTTATGCCAAGTTTTTTGGCTGTATTCATTGCACTACTTTTTTTATACCCGTCGGCCACCATTGCGGAAGTGCAGACAGATGTCTTTGGCCCTGAAGCAGCTCGCTCCCCCCGATCCGTATTGTCGGTGATAAGGATTATGCACCAATAGAATGGCTGGAAGATGACTAAAGCGATTCATCATCTTTCATGACAGGATCAGGATAGTGACTATTTGTTATCCGTTCAGATGTATTAGCTCAGGCCCGGATTAGTACAGGCTATTTAATGTACAAAGAGCCTCAGGAGACTAAGTCCCCTGGGCATGGAAGCAGCTTTGAAGAGAAGCCACTTCTAGGCATGGCAGCGATAACAGCTTTCAAGCTGGCTTACACCCAAACCACTCATCTTTCTAACCAGAATCTGCACTGGTATCCGTTCTTTCATCGCTTCAATATGACTGATGACACCGATCATTTTACCGCTGGCATTAAGGCTATCTAAAGCATCCAAGGCAATCTCCAATGTTTCAGTATCGAGAGTACCAAATCCCTCATCAAGGAATAGTGAATCAATGGAGACCTTATGGCTAACCAGATCCGATAACCCCAGCGCCAGCGCCAAACTAACCAGGAAACTTTCACCACCTGATAAAGTCCGGGTGTCACGCACTGCATCGGCCTGCCAGGTGTCCATAACTTCAAGCCCAAGCTCTTCAGATGATTTTCTTTGCAACCTGTAGCGATCATGCAGTTTCTGCAGCTGTCTGTTTGCCAGTTGGACCAAATAATCCAATGTTAGCCCTTGGGCAAAACGACGGAATTTCGCGCCGTCTGCTGAGCCGATCAAAGTATTCAGATAATCCCAGTCATCCACTTGCTGTTGTTGCAGATCAATCTGCTCTGCCAAGTGTTGTTGGTTTTCCCGCTTCTCTTTATCTATCTGCAGCATATGTTGTTGCTTTGTAAGATCATCGCGGAATTGCTGATGCTCTGCTTGGGCATTAGCCAAGGATTGTTCTAACACCATTTGATCGGGCAGTTTTGGGAACTGCTCCAAGTGCTGAGTCATCTTTTCCTGATGCTCTTTTATGCGCGCTTCTGTTTGATGACGCTCTTTTTCTAATTGCTGTTTTAGTGTCGATAACTGTTCAGCTGTATCTTTATCCAGTAATGCTTGTTCGAAAGCGTCTTGATCAACAAAAGGACTCTCAACCAGTGTTTCTTGCCACTGTTGCTGCAGATCACTGAGCAGCTCTTGCTGTTGTGATATTTGACTCTGTTGCTGATCCAGCTTGGCTTTGGCTTCATCAAAAGTAGATTGACTCACCTGCTGCTGTTTCTGTCGTTGTTGCAGATTTTGCTCCGATTGCTCTAGCTGACGCTGTAAACGCAGTCGCTCCTCATCCGCTGTGATCATACCAAAGGTAATACGACGTTCATCTTGCTTATCAGATAATGTCTGTTGTTGCTGCTTTAGTTGCTCATCTACATGCTGAACACTGGCTTGCTGATCTTCTAACTGTTGCTGTAATAGAGATTGGGTGGTTTGCAGCTGAATAATCGCCTGTTTCAATTCTTGCTGTTGCTGTAGGCACTGTTTGATCTGCTCACACTCTTGACTGATATCTTGTAGCCATTGAGCTTGTTGCTCGATCTCAGGAATCGTATAACCATAGCCCTGTAGTTGGCTATTGAGCGTATTTTCTAGCTGTTGATCCACTTGCTGGTATTGCTGAAGTTGCTGCTGACAGGCCTTTTGATTCTGTTGTAGCAGGGCAATCTCTTGTTGAAGCTGTTGCCACTGGCTTTCTAACTGTTGGATCTGAGCTGAAAATTGATGTTGCTGCTCTAACAGCTGCTGTTTGTTCTGCTGTATCTGATCTTTTTCAGCTAGGAGTTGCTGTTGCTGAGCCAGTTGCTGAGTGAAATGCTGCAGGGCGGTTGTTAAATCTTCAATATTTTCAATAGAGAAGTTACGCTGGCCGATCTCACCTGTCAGTTGTTGCCATTTAGTCTGTAGCTGTTGGACTTCCTGCTGTAAACGCTGCAAATTATCATTGTGTTGCTGTTGCAGATTTTTTAGCTGCTCCAGGCGCAGAGCGGCCTTTTTACCCTGCTCTTCCACTTGGGCCAGCTCCAGCTTTTTCTGTTCCAAGCGTTGCTCTGTCTCAGCGGGTTGAATTTCACTGTAACTTTGTACAGCAGGATGCTCGGTAGAACCACATAACGGACAAGACTCGTTTTCTATTAAGCGCTGGCGTTCATATTGCAGTTGATGGATCTGCTTTTCTCGTTGCCACAGATTTTCCAGATCAACCAGATGCGTTTTATGCTGTCGATACAGTTCACGTAGCTGAGTCTGTTGTTCTGGTAACGGCTCTAGCTCTTGAGTCACTTGCAACAGTTGTTGTTCAACCTGTTTAATTTGCTCACTGACTTCCAACCAACGCTGCTGAACAGGTTCTAACTGTAACCAACTACCCTGCTGTTGTTGCAAGCCATGCAGCTCGGCTTTAGCTTGTTGGTCGTTTTGAATGGCGTGAGCTTGCAGTTGCTGTTCTATCGTCTTCAGCTGTTGAGACAAACTACTCTGTTGAGTTTTATCCTGCTCCAGCTGTTGTTGAATTGGTGAGGCCTGAGCCTGGCGTTGCGCTAAATCGGTATTGAACTGGTTTAGCTGATTAAAACTAATCTCCAGTTGCTGCTTATTATCCCGTCGCTGATCAAACAGTTGCGACCAGGCACTGGTTTGCTCATTTAAGTCCAGTTTATGGCTATTTTGCTGCAGATAGTGCTCAGCTTGTTGCAATAACTGATTCTGGTTTGTCAGTTGCTGCTTATTATTTTGTGCTTGCCCGTGCAGCTCTGCCAGTGTCTGCTGTAACGTTTGTTGCTGACTACTGAGCTCATTGCATTGCTGCTGAAGCTGCTCAATCTGGTTATCCAGCGGCAACATCTCATTAATGATACGGTTTTCGGATTCCAGCTTATGTTGCTGATCCGCAGCAAGCTGAGTTTTAGCCCGCTCTGCCAGTTTTTGATCCTTGCCTTTCTGTTCCAGGCTTTGCTCAAACTGAGTTTGCTGCTGTTCCAGTTGCTGTTGCCACTCGGTCAGTTGTTGTTGAGCACTGTGAACTTTTTGATAATCCCCCTGGATCAACAGCGCGGGTTGATGCAGCATCAAACGCTCAAGATCGGGTTTGTGCTCTGTTTCCTGTTTTTCGATCGCCAGCAGCTGCTGTTCGCCCTCACTGATTGAGCTTTCCAGCTGCTCTTTTTGCAAACAAGCCGCCAGCTCTTTTTCTAATTGCTGTAGCTGAGGTTTATGCTGCTCAATCTGTTGGCTCAATTGTTCCAGTTGTTGCTCAATGACTTCTATCTCATCGGCAGTCAGCAGTTCAACACCTTCGAGTTTGGCTTTAAGCTTTTCCAGTTCCTGCTGCTGCTCTTTAAACTGCTGAAATACCTGTTGAGAAATCTGGCCATAGATCTCAGTACCTGTGAGTTTCTCCAGTAAGCCCGCGCGATCGGATGATGAGGCATTTAAAAAGGCAGCAAACTGTCCCTGAGATAACAGCATAGACTTGGTAAAACGCTCAAAGTCCAGACCTGTCAACCGCTCCATCTGATCAAGCTTTTCATTCACCTTGTCGGCAACAATCTCACCATCCAGCTTGGCCAATTCGACTTTGATTGGTTGAGGTTTACCATCCGCTTTTCCTCGGGCACGACGCTGAGACCAGAACGCACGATAACCCTCTCCATCCACTTCGAACTCAACCTCAGCCAAACACTCTGCGGTATGGTGAGTCATCAGTTGATTTTCACCGCTTTGTGGCTTTTTGAGCCTGGGGGTTTGGTGATAGAGGGCTAAGCACAACGCATCCAGAATGGTGGTTTTACCAGCACCAGTGGCACCGACAATTGCAAATAAGCCACTGGTATTAAATGGCTGTTGGCGGAAGTCGATTTTCCACTCCCCTTTAAGAGAGTTCAGATTCTTTAAACGTACACTCAGGATTTTCATGATTTGATCTGCAACAGCCGTGTTTTTCAGATAATTCGTGCTTTTGGGATGACGCCGAAACCAAAAGCACGGACTAAGCCAAATTTGTTCTGATGGGATAGATTACTCGGTGGGACTGGACAATGTATCAAGCACTTGCTGAAAACAGGATTCGAGGCGCTGTTTTCGCTCAGACAGTTGCTCTTTTTGTTCTCCATCTTCTCCGCCGCCTCCCTGGCCCTCTTTCTGCCAATCTTCCAGTTCCAAGCGACGCTGAAATACATCTGTTACCGTCAGCTCATTCAACTGCAACTTTTCTGATTCAGTCGTTTGCAGCTTTCTGAGCTGTCTTTGTCGTCGGATTCTCAGTACTTCAACCGGCTTGTCCTGGCACATGGTCTCAATACGTGGCTGCAGATCAGACAGAAACTCCTGACTATCCACCTCAATATCCAGCCATAGCGTGTCAGCTTTCTGCTCTTCACTATTAGCAACAAGATCGACAGAAGCCTGATCATTGATCTCATTGGTTGTGCTGTTAGCGCTATCTTCTACCGCTTGATCTGAGAGATGTTTTTCAACGGCCTGATCCAACTGTTGCTCAATTTTAGCTAGATCACCGCCGATTCGAGCCATCGCTTGAAAACAAGGTACTTCCAAAGGAGATACCTGAACGGGTTGGTCTTTTGATAACTCAATCCGTAATACGGATTTACTCTGCTGAGCCTCATCAAAACTCAGCGCGATCGGCGAACCTGAATAACGGATATTCTCTCTTTTAGCCACCTTCTGACTGCGGTGAATATGGCCTAAAGCGATATAGTCTGCCGGGGGGAATAGATCAGCGGGGAAACCCTCTAAAGTACCGATATAGATCTCACGCACAGAATCGCTAACACTGGCCCCTAGTGCAGTAAGATGCCCCGTCATCACAATAACAGGCTCGGGTTGTTCTGCTTTTAAGGCTTCAGCACGCTCTTTAGCTAATAGATACAGCTGTTGATAGTGATCGGCAATAACCTGCTGCAACTCACGCTGCTTTTCTTGCGAGGATTGCCCGGATTGACTGATTACGAGATCACGGGCACGTAAAAATGGAATAGCACATAAAATAGCTCCCACCTGCCCAGTGTGATCCTTCAATTCTAAAAGACGCTGACTAAGATCATCTTCAGCTCCTGCGACAATGGATGCTCCAAGACGACTTAACAAGGATTGGGATTCGTTCAGTACC
The DNA here is from genome assembly GCA_964342385.1 of uncultured Oleiphilus sp. Lineage (GTDB taxonomy): Bacteria > Pseudomonadota > Gammaproteobacteria > Pseudomonadales > Halomonadaceae > Oceanospirillum. The sequence goes on from CAYFGP010000021.1 coordinate 9,389, forward strand.
GCCACCGAATCATGGTTGCCCGCCAACAAAACCAGCTGGCAACCGGTTTGAGTCAGTTGATCAACAAAACGGTTATACAAAGCACGGGCATAACTGGGCGGCGTACCGGTATCAAACAGATCACCAGCAACCACCACCGCATCGATCTGATCCGTTTTAACCTGCTCTACCAGCCAGTTTAGAAACTGTGACTGTTCCTGCTCACGGCTCTTACCGTAAAAAAGCTGTCCCAAATGCCAATCTGAAGTGTGTAGAATCCGCATACACTGCCTATAGAAATAACGAGCCGTAGAAAAACAAGCCGGCCAAAATCACTTTGTTTCGGCCAAACCTACGGCTTCAGACCAATACGTACTTGGCCATTATCAAAGAACTGCGCCACTTGTTTTCTTTTTTTACCGATCAGTAATGGACCATCATCAAAAAACAGGAAGTTCTTCCAGCAGCGGCAATATACGCCCCAAGTGGTTTCAATCACATTTTCACTGTCGTAGCAGAAATATACCACGGTATTATCTTCCCACTGGAAATGCTGTTCCAACAGTTCAGGAAGTTCGTTGCCAGCTCGTTCCCAGGCTTTCTGCCAATCTTCCTGTTCAAGCCAACTCTTGCTGTTACCAGCCCAATCATCCTTTTGGAAAAAACTATGATCCAGGCTTTTATCGCTAACCTGAGCACGCCACAGTTGTAGAGAACGCTCAGCGGTCATCGGTTTGATTTGCGCTTTATCTTCCGGAGCAACAGGGAGATCTTTATGATTAAAAATCCAACGGCGGGAATATTCTTCAAAGGGGATATAACTCATTGACACCTAGTCTCCGATAATCCGGTTTAATCTGTAATATCAGATAGTTAATTATCGTTGAGTATATCAGCTTACACCCTGAAATGATTAGGCGAGGATATGAAATTTAGCCAAATACTGTATAAAGTTAGCGTTGCTTGGCTTCAATCTGTTCCAGATAGTCCACGATCTTTTGCGCTTGGCTGAATCTGATCTGAGGGAAAACCGGCATACGGGAATAATCAGGGTCGCCTTTACGGATAATACGCACCACTTTCGTCCGACTGATCTTATGGTCATAAACCGGTGGAATACCGAGGAAAAAGTTGCCATTGCCAGATGCTCGGTGGCATCCCGCACAATACTCCATATACAACTGTTTGCCATTGGCGGTAGCTGAAGGAACCTTTTGGTTATACATACATTTGGAAAAGCCGAAGACCAGCACGATTATCAGTAAAAGAAGCATTATAAAGCGCTTTAAGTAGATAATGGTCATTCCGGCTCCTTAATGCCCGCAACGGGATAGTCCTGTCTTTACTGTAGCTGCCTTAACTTATTGTTCCAAAATCTTTTTTGTCTCACTGATTTAGGTTTCCTAGTTGATCATAAAAAATCGGATCATAAAAGCAACAGGCAGATATTATCTTTCGTACTCCCCCAAAATACCTTTGCCAAAATGCTTATGTTGGCCCTTCACTAAACAGTTTTTGTCGCATACTCCAATCTTGACAGAGTGGTATTTAAGTCACTGACGACAGCATCATCTCGATTTCTTTTGATCAGTATCTACAAACTGTGAAAATGTCTTTTGTTTCAATTAATTGTAGTCTATGAAATGCCTTTTTACTCTTGTTCTTTTCTGCTCTCAGGAGGAGAATGTAAAGATGAATCATGGCTAAACAAAATCAGTCGGATTGCTCTAACTTTATATAACAATAAGGGAGAAAACGATGCGTTCTATACTTGTAGCTATGCTGACATGCGTGATGTCTGCGAGTGCCCTCGCTCAACAAACCATCACTGTGGGCGTAGTGCCGCAATTTCAGGTGAAGAAATTACACTCGATCTGGCGGCCAATTCTACAAACGCTTGAGCAGGAAACTGGTTATAAGTTTGAACTGCGCGGTTCCCCAGACATCCCTACTTACGAAAAAGAGTTTATGGCCGGTCAATTTGATCTGGCTTATATGAACCCTTACCACTATCTGATCGCAGAAGATATTTATACCCCATTGGTTCGTGATGTGGGGCGCAAGCTTTTTGGAATCGTTGTGGTAGCAAAAGATAGTCCTTACCAATCTCTGGCTGATCTGGATGGTAAACGTATCGCTTTGCCTGCCCCCAATGCCTTAGGCGCTTCCCTGATGCCCCGAGCTGCAATGACCAATGATTACAACATTCATTACAGCACTCAATATGTCAAAACCCACTCATCTGTTTATCTGAATGTTGCTTTGGGTAAAGCAGAAGCCGGTGGCGGCGTACAGAAGACCTTGGGCCGTCAGCCAGATAATATCCGCAATCGTCTACGTGTACTCTACGCGACCGAGAAGGTTTCACCTCATCCTATCGTCGTCAATAAAAAGCTGTCACCCGAGGTGATACAGCGCATTAAGCAAGCCTTGTTAGCTATGGCTGAAACTAAAAGGGGCGCAAAAATGCTAAGAAAGGTACCGTTTAAGCAACTAGGCGAAGCGGTACCCGCAGACTATGAACAGTTACGAGGCATGCGCTTGGAAAACTTTTTCCAAAAGAGCAATTAACGGCTAAGCAGTATCGACTCCGCCATCCTGCTTGATTCAGTTTCAGCCGTCAGGTTTTAAAGCCCATTTTTTTGACCATTAAGGTTTAAGAATGAAGTTACAACGCAAGATCATCCTGCCCTCCCTTTTTGCCTTTGCAGCACTGATGCTGGTGCTGCGCTGGCTGCTATTGCCCTTTGAAGTTGAGCAGCAGGTTAAACTTGCCGTTGAGCAGGAAACCCATCGTTTACAGGTTTTGTCTCCAATCGTTGGCGAAGAGATGCTATCCGGCGATATTGCCCGTATTCATGAGATTCTGGAGAACGCCGAAAGTGGTTATAGCGATCAATGGGCTGCTTTTAGCCTGATTGATAACGATCAACTACTGCTTTACCCCTTCGATAAACCTATGCCTCCTGCGAATATCGACTATATCCGCATTGAGCAGCCGGTTGAGTGGTCTGATGAATCTTTAGGCCTGTTACGCCTTCAGATGGATATTGCACCGATTAAACAACGTATCCATAAACAGATTGAACAGTTTGAGTATCTAGTCGCAGGAATGATTCTGCTAATGCTGCTGCTGGCAGCGATCTGGAACCGGCGTATCGTTGTTAAGCCTGTGGTTGATCTGGCAAAAGCAACCCGTGAACTGCGTAAGGGTAATTTTGATGCGCCCCTACCCGATGCCTCAAAAGACGAAATTGGTGAACTGACTCAAGCTTTTAATGAAATGCGACTTTCACTGCAGGAAGCGCAGATAAAGTCCGCCAGTGATACTCAGAAGTTACAGGAAGCAAATCATTTTATTGAGCAAAAGAACAAAGAGCTTGAAATAGCGCTGGAAGAAGCCAAGGGCGTCGCTAAAGCAAAAAGTCAGTTCCTAGCGATGATGAGCCATGAGATCCGCACGCCGATGAATGGTGTATTAGGTATGGCCGATATTCTTGCCAGCACGCCACTTGAGCATGATCAGCAGGAATATCTGCAGGTGATTCAAAGTTCTGGTGAATCCCTGCTTAATATCCTGAACGATATTTTGGACTTTTCTAAGATTGAGGCGGGTCAGCTCACCCTATCGCCAGTGGAATGCCATCTGGTTGATATTATGGAGCACACCTGCCAGCTGTTTACTCAAAATGCCCATAGCAAAGGCATCGAAATTATCGCCCTTCCTCCTAGCAGCCTGGATCACTTTGTTGTTGTTGATGCGGGCCGACTTGAGCAGGTACTGTCCAATCTGGTCAGTAACGCCGTGAAATTTACCGAAAGCGGCCTGGTTGATGTACGCCTGAAAGTGCTGGAAGAACTGCAACTGAGTTATCGTCTGAGATTTGATATTCAAGACACAGGGATTGGTATCAAACCAGAGGTACAGGAGAAACTCTTTAACAAGTTTGTTCAAGCCGATCACTCAACTACTCGCCAATTTGGTGGTACAGGTTTGGGGCTCGCTATCTGTAAACAACTGATTGAGCTGATGGGTGGTGAGATAGGTATCGAGAGTACCGAAGGTCATGGTACCCGTGTTTGGTTTGAATTGACTCTGGATAAATCCAGAAAAATGCCCGCAGAAGACAAGATTGAAGTGCTCAATAAAAATACTCATATTCTGCTGGTAGATGATATTCCGGCCAATATTGAGCTTATGCAGCACATTCTGAAAGACCAGGCTGTGAGAGTGAGTTCGGCCTACTCGGCCCATCAGGCGCTTGATACTCTCCACGAAGCCATAGAAGTGGGACATCCAGTCGATCTGTTAATTACGGATCATATGATGCCTGGTACAGATGGCCTTGAGTTGGTCAGATTGACTCAGAAAAATATCCAGCAGCAACCTAAGGTACTGATGCTCTCTTCTGCCGATATGGATCAGATGAAAGATGATGGCAAAGAGCTTCTGGACTGCTTTATGCCAAAACCAATTCGTAAAGATACCCTACTACGACAGGTATTCCATCTGTTGGAAAATGATGTCACTACCAAAACCGTGAGCCGCAAAAAGCAATCTGTTGATGGGAGTGCAGATAAAAAAGATGGCCAGGAGCTGAGTATTCTTCTGGTTGAAGATGTACTGGTTAACCAGATGGTCGTACAAGGTATGTTATCTCAAGCTGGTTTATCGGCAGACTGGGCACAAAATGGTCAGGAAGCGGTCGAGAAAGTTAAAGACAACTTCTATGATCTGGTGCTAATGGATATTCAGATGCCTATCATGGACGGTTATCAGGCCAGTCAAGCGATACGCATATATCAGGAAGCCAATCATCTGCCTGCAACACCGATCATTGCCCTAACTGCGCACGCGATGAAAGGGGATATGGAACGTTGTTATGAGGCGGGTATGAACGATTACCTGACTAAACCCATTACCGCTGACAAACTGATAGAAACTATTAAGCACTGGCTGGGACAGGGCAATCAAGCTTCATCTCAAAAACAGGTACAGGATCAGGCACAGATAAAAGCCTCCTCTGAAGAACAGGCTTCTGCTCGTTCATTTAAAGCAAGTGTTATGCCTATACCTTCTCCACACTCTTCGCGCGCTCCATCAGGTAGTACTGCACAGGAAGAGCAATCCAGAAAAGGAGAATTTTCAAACGGTAATAACATTAATCAAAATGCTATTGAAGAAGAGTTACCCTTAGTCAATACCTCTACACTCGCTCGTCTGGAAAAAGAGATGGGCGGTAACCTCTCTCCTATTTATGACCAGTTCGTGGCGACTTTGCCGGAAACCCTGGAAGAATTAAGCGAAGCTATCACTAAACGGGATAATAACGCGGTACAAAAGATCAGCCATTGCATTAAAGGCAGTAGCCGCAATCTGGGTTTGGATGCCCTGGGTGAACAGGCCTTTAATATGGAAACAATAAGTCAGCAGCCCGTTGAAAGCTGGCAAAACGGCTACCAACAATTAAAAACAATTTGTAAAAATACAGAGTCAGCCGTTTCAGACTATTTTGCTAAATGACCCTATGAATGAAAAAACTGCAAAAATTCTAATCGCTGAAGACGATATCACGACACGTATGATGCTCAGTCGCTTTATTGAGCAACAAGGTTATCAGGCGATCTGTGCGGAAAACGGTGAGGAGGCCCTTGCCCTCTCCCATGAGCATATAATTGATCTGGCACTTCTGGATGCCAATATGCCAGTACAAGATGGTTTTAAGTGCTGCCAGGCTCTACATCAGGAGCATGGTAATCTACTGCCAATTCTGATGGTTACCGCACTGGATGATGAGGGGTCCATTGATCGAGCCTTTGAAGCAGGAGCACTGGATTTTATTACCAAGCCTATTAACTGGGCGGTACTGCGTAACCGGGTAAAATTTCTACTGCAAACCCGCCAGGATCGTCTGGCACTGCGTCAGGCTGAAGCCCGTAAAAGCGCCCTGATCAATAATGCTCTGGATTGCATTATCAGCGTCACTTCCAGCGGCAAGATTGTTGATTTTAACCCAGCTGCTGAAACGTTTTTTGGCTATAGCAAAGAACAAGTACAAGCCAGAGTTAAAATTGAACACTTGCTGCCGGATTACTCTCAGCTGGTTTACCGCACACTGGTTCAAAAGCATTTACAAAAAGATGGCTTAACTCCGCGCCATGAGACTTTGGCTATTGATCGCCAAGGTGAAAAATACACCGTATCTCTTGCGATCTCGCAGATGGAAAGTGGTGGTGAGCTGATCACGACAGCTGTGCTGCACGATATTTCCGAGCGTAAACGCCATGAGGACGAGTTGCGTCTGGCTTCTACTGTTTTCAACTTCTGTAATGAAGGCATCATTATCAGTGATGAAAATAATATTATTCAGGCGGTAAACCCCTCCTTCAGTCATATTACCGGTTATAAGGCGGAGGACGTGATTGGTCAAAACCCTAATATCCTTAACTCCTCTTCCCATGACGGTGCTTTTTACGAACAGATGTGGAGTAGCATCAATGAAAAAGGTCGATGGCAGGGAGAGGTTGTTAACAAACGTAAAGATGGCCGTACCTACAGTGAGTGGCTCTCAATTTGTGCTGTGGGTGACAGTGATAACAGCACCGCAAAAAACTATGTCGCGATCTTTAGTGATATCAGCAAGCGAAAAGCAGCTGAAGAAAAGATTTGGTGGCAGGCACACTATGATGCGCTGACTCAGCTGCCTAATCGCGCCATGTTTATGGCTGAGCTGAATAAAAAGATCGATGCAGATCAGCAACTATCATTACTATTTATCGATCTGGACGGCTTTAAAGCAGTCAACGACACTTTGGGCCATAACTGTGGCGATGATGTACTGAGGTTTGTTGCCCGACGCCTGAAAAATGCGCTACCAGGAGATAGTCTTATTGCTCGTTTAGGCGGTGATGAGTTCACCGTGATTCTTAACGGCCATCATGTGCCAGAGGATCTGCATAAGCTAAGCTTGGGACTGATTGATAAACTGAGCCAGCCCTATGAACTGGATGGCCCTAATGCCCAGCTATCAGCTAGCATCGGTATCGCCCGTTACCCTGATAACGTGAGAAATATCGATGAACTGATCAATCTGGCTGATAAAATGATGTACGAAGTTAAAACCCAAGGTAAGTCTGACGTGCGCATTGCTTAGAAACTTGTCTAACGTATTGCGCCCGCCTACTCATCTTTTTGTTTTTTTACACTGCAGTTATATTTTAGGAAGATAGATGACTTTAAACGAATTCTTGGCTCAAATCGGCGAAAACACCCAACTGGATTTTGAAGACACCATCGCCGTAATCAGCGAAAACTACGACTACACCCCTGCGGCATTCTATAACGGCGATGTCAGCAATGAAGCGGGTCAGAATGAAGGTAGTTGTAAGATCTTTGCCTTCGCTCAACTGAATGATCTGAACGAAAAGCAAACACTGGCTTGTTTTGGTCGTTTCTACCAGGATGTCCTGGCTACTCCAGAAGGCACGGACCACGCTAATATCCGTAACTTTATGAACACCGGCTGGTCTGGTATTCGTTTTGAAGGTACTCCACTAACAGCGCGTTAATCGCTGTTAATCCAGATCTTCTGCTCCATACCAAAAAACGCTAACCCTTAAAGCTGTTTGAGCAATTGAAAGCTCGATTAACTGAAAGGCGTTAGCGTTTTTTTATTCTGTAAAGTACTATACTGATTGTATATTCAGTATATAGAACAGTGCTTATGCTTCGCTGCGACTGGTCACTTCCAGCAGATGATAACCAAACTGAGTCTGTACCGGCCCCATTACCGTATTGATCTCACCGGAGAATACTGCCTTATCAAATTCAGGAACCATCTGTCCCGGTCTGAATGAACCCAGATCCCCACCTTGACTGCCTGATGGGCATAGGGAATGTTCCTGAGCAATAGCTTCGAAGTCCTTGCCGGATTCAATTTCTGACTTTAGATTCAAACATTGTTCTTCACTGGCCACCAGAATGTGGCGGGCGGTTGCTTGTGGCATATGTGGCTCCTGTCATTTACTGAGTAAGTCCATCAACATCATATTGGCATATCCTGCAGCATAAATATGACATCTGAATCTTTTTCGATAACAATTTTATGATCCAGTTCAATTCTGTTACCAAATTTTATGTAACAGTGACATTAAACGACTCATTTTAGAAAAATCATCTGCTTATACGAGACTTTGCTCATAAGCGATTTGCCCGCTAGAATAGCCGACCTGTTTTTAGCTGCTGAGCAATTTCTGAATGACTATGGAATGCCGTCCCGGCTGCGGTGCCTGCTGCATCGCCCCCAGTATCACCACTCCTATGCCTAAGATGCCTCAGGGCAAACCTGCGGGTGTACGTTGTGCCCATTTGATGGATAACCAACTATGTGAACTGTTTGGTCAGCAAGAGCGCCCTAAAGTATGCGGTGCTTTTCAGGCAACAGATTATGTCTGCGGAGAAAATAGTCAGCAGGCTCTTGAGCTAATTACAATGCTGGAAGCCAATACGCTATAAACAGAATCAGTGACTGACGATAATTCCTTCAATCGCTTTTTTAACAAAGTTCTTGGGCACGGTTGTCTTAGGTATCTTCTGCTCAAACCAGAACTGCATCGGCTGATCAAAGCCCACGCCATGCATATAGTTATATAGAGCCTTTCTTAAGCCCTCTCCCAGTGCATCATGATCGGTCTTAACCGGATCAAAAAACTCAAGGTCGTTCTCTGCAAACTGGGCTTCAGGGCGTGGTAATAACTCAATGCCATAACGCTCAGGATACATGCCAATGGGGCTATGAATCGTGGCAGCAAAACGATGCCAATAAGCGGACTGGAAACAACCGTTTTGCATCAGCTGGCGCACACGCTCCAGAGAATCGATAGTCTCTTCAGTAGTCTGTGTTGGGAAGCCATACATCAAATAGGCATGGACCAGAATACCTGCTTGGCTAAAAGCTTTAGTGACACGAGCCACCTGCTCTACACTAACGCCTTTCTCCATCAGTTTTAGCAGTCGATCCGAGGCCACTTCCAAGCCACCACTCACGGCAACACAACCGGAATCGGCCAACAGCTGACAACGCTCTGGAGTAAAAGTCTTTTCAAAGCGGATATTGCCCCACCAGCTAATCACTACGCCCCGCTCAATCAAACGTCGGGCTAATGCAAACAGGGCTTTGGGCGGTGCAGCTTCATCAACAAAATGGAAGCCCGTCTGCCCAGTTTCTTCGATCAGTTGTTCGATACGATCCACCAGAATATCAGCACCGGCTTCATCATATCGGTCAATATAATCCAGTGAGATATCGCAGAAACTACATTTACGCCAGTAGCAGCCATGAGCAATAGTAAGCTTATTCCAACGGCCATCACTCCAGATACGGTGCATAGGATTAAGCATCTCGCACAAAGACAGATACTCATCCAACGGCAAACCTTCATACACTGGCGCACCGACATCGACCTGGGGAATATCATGCAGCTGTGGGTTTTCATTTAGATAAACAAAAGGTTCACCCTGATCATCTTCGGCCACCAGATAGGTGCGGTGTAGTTCTTCAACATCTCGCTCCCCTTTCAGGTATTCCAGCAGAGTCAGTAGAGGTCGTTCACCATCATCCAGGCAGATAAAATCAACAAACTCAAACAGTCGCAGATCTTTTAATGCCCGAAGTTCGGTATTAACAAAACCGCCACCCATTACAATAGGCATTTCAGGACGTAACTGGCGACAGGTTTCAGCAATACGTAGAGCCCCCAGCATATTGCCGGGGAAAGGTACTGTCAGGCCAACGACATCTGGGTTTTCTTCTTCCAGATACTGTTCAATCAACTGTTCCAATACTTCACTGGTAAAACTAGGTCCCGTGGACAACGTATTATACAGGTCATCAAAATAGGGATTGGCTGCTGCCAGACGCTCACCATAACGACTGACTTCAAAATAGGGATCAACACCTTGGGTAATCACCGCAGATAGATCATTCACAAACAGTGTCGCAAGATATTTTGCTTTATCCTGCACACCCAGATCACCAAAGGCGGTTTTTAATACATCGCCAGAGACCTCTTCCATCTGTGCCAATGTCTGAAAAGCAGGCCCTTCCGGAAGAAAACGACGGGAGATAATCCGCAGTGCCAGGCTAGGATCTTTACCCTGAAGAAAACGAATCACGGGCTCGACACATTGAGCATAACGGTCAAACTCAGCCAGGAAGGTAAAAATCACATCCGGTAGTTGATCATCTTCAAACTCTTCGTAATTTTCCTCAACGATATCCCGGATTACGTTTAAACCGTTCTGGGTCATCATCTCCAGAAACAATTCTATGGCCGGATCACGTTGCACCGCCTGATAGCCCTGATGGCGTAAAAAACCGGTGAGATACGCCGTCGCAGGATAAGGCGTATTCAACTGGGTCATTGGGGGCGTCATCAGAAGTATTTTCATGGTGCAAGTCTGGCCGAAATAAGAGTGAAATTCAGCGCGCAAGTGTAACAAAAGCCCCTGCTCTTTTCCTATCTGTTATCACTGTGATCGGATAAATTACAATCGGCTCACTTCACAAATGTGATTCAGAGTGAGGCTTGTGTAGGCTGGGTAGAGCGGCAATCCGTAACTATATGATTGAAAAGGATTATAAACCGCGAAACCCAACGAAAGATTAGCGTACTCCCGATATAATACTATTTCGATATTGGATATCTCGCTTAGGGATATACCTCACTTCCTAGCAGACATACCTCTAATAAGCTAGCGCAAGCCTACCCCCACCAGTATCGGTAAAATTGCCAGACTTAATACTGAACCTACCCGCAACATCTCTTTTTGTGGCACAAAACCACTGCCAAAAACAATGGCGTTGGGTGGCGTCGCGACGGGTAAGGTAAAGGCACAGGAAGCCCCCATAGCAATCAGAACCGCCAAACTGGTATTACTCAAACCGATATTTTCTGCCAGTGGCAGGAAGATTGGCAATAACAGCGCGGCACTGGCCGTATTACTGGCCACAGCAGTCAATACCATGACAAACACCACCAGGCAGATCAGGAACACCAATAGCGGTGTATGCTGAATCATGGCGATAATATATTCCGCAATGGCACTACTAGCACCTGAGGCCGACAGTACAGCGCTTAGGGTTAAGCCACCACCAAACAGCAACAGAATGCCCCAATCGGTTTGTTCGTTCAGCTCTTTCCAACTTAACAGACGCAGTGCACTGAGTAGCAAGATAGCACTAACGGCAACCACTGCATCCATACTGCCTTTAATGGCCAACATCTGTGCTAAAGGTTTACTGAAGATCCAGCCCATCACGGTCAGTAAAAAGACACCAATGGTCAGTAGCTGCTGTTTATTCAGCGGTTTGACCTCAGTCAGCTGATAACGAACCGGTTGAGACAGATCTGGACGACAGCAGAAACGCAGGATAACAATCATCACCGGCATCAAGACTGCCACTAAAGGTAATGCGAGCCACATCCACTCGGTAAAACTCATCCCTACTGCCGCGGCTGCAATGGCATTAGGTGGACTTCCAACCAAGGTACCGATACCACCGATATTGGCGGAAAATGCGATGCCTAACAGGAAGTAGATATAGGTTTTTCGGTGTTCGGTAGAATCCAGAGCTGATAACACACCTAAAGTCAGCGGCAGCATCATGGCTGCAGTCGCTGTGTTTGAGATCCACATGGATAACACAGCGGTGGTAAGAAAAATTAGATAACTCGCTCTGCTCAACTGGCCATTGGAAACATTGAGAATAATCTGTGCGATACGCTCATCCAATCCCTGCTTATGCAAAGCTGCGGATAGAGCAAAACCACCGAGAAAAATAAAGATAATAGGGTTGGCAAAGGCGCTGAAAGCCTGCTTAACATCAAATATGCCACTCATAATCGCCAGCACGGGCACTAAGAGTGCTGTCAGACTGACATGAATCCACTCTGTGACCCAAAGAGCAGCCACAATCAAAAGAATTAAACAGCCAAGTGTCACTGGCTCTAACATAACTTTTCCTTAACTTGAAAACGATCTGAGAATTCAGAAATAAAAATCCCCTCAGGATTTGAGGGGATTCTATAAAAAAGTTAATGTCAGAACTGTGATGTTTTTTCTCTAATACCGTTAAAGCCGTAACCCTTTGTATATTTAGTGCTTTATGACAATTCTGTCATGCTATGCAGCCCTGTTTAATACAGCTGATCGCCACCCAATTCAATATCGAGAATATCCGCTAGGATCTGTTTAATCGCATCATCGGCCTGTGTTGGGGCGGCAATGTGTGGCGTTAGAATAATATTGCTCTGTTTCCAGAAAGGATGCTCCTTAGGTAAGGGTTCATTTTCAAAGACATCTAACAAAGCACCACGTAGGTGGCGTGTCTGCAGTTGCAGCAATAACGCGTGTTCATCAAAGACACTGCCCCGGCCGCAACTGATCACTACAGAATCCCGGGGTAAACGCATCAATCTATCCGCATTCAGCATATGGAAGGTATCATCGGTTGCCGGTAACAGATTAATTAGAAAGTGGCTTTGTGCCAGAAAGCCGTTTAAAGACTCCATACCAATGGATTGAGAAAAAGGCAGGTCATTTTTTAACGAGCGACTCCAGCCCACGACGTTATAACCCATATCGTGCAGGCTTTTACCGACAAACTGCCCTAAAGGGCCCAGGCCTAAAATGCCGATACGTTTTTCACGTAAACTGCGAGTATTTTCTGGTTTCCAGCGGCCTACTGATTGGTGGCGATGATAGCGATCAAAGTGACGGCCAAAATGAATTAAACCATAAAGCACATATTCCAGCATCCACTGGCCCATACCCGCTTCACGGAGTTTATAAAGAGGAACTGATTGGGGTAAATCATTGAGTTTTTCCAGGGCGTCAATACCAGCCCCAAGATTAAAGATGGCGACCAAAGACTTTTGGTGCTGAAAGAGCTCGTTTTCCGGTTTCCAAACCAGTGCATACTCTGCTTGCCAATTCGTTTCGACAACATCCTGCCAAACTCGAATATCGGCATATGGACAGTATTTTCTCAACGCTGCTAAGTACGCATCCTGATCCATTTCAGGAGTAGAAAGCAATATTCTCATTATTTTATCTTACCGATCCTTATGCATAACCACTGGCTTCCTGCCAACAGTTATTTTGCATAAACAGGGCAGAACTCCCTCTGATCTGCCCCGCCTTACATATCTTAACTATGGTCTACCTCACAAGATTTCAATATTAGAATTTGTTACATCACTAAATAAAAATGCTCGCCGATTGGCATATGACAACGGCTAATGTACCCATTTTGTTGAAAAACGTGTGTTTTGATATTCAGTTGGCAAACAATTTATGTTTCAAAGCCCTGATATCTTCCAAAATCATGTAATTTACAGGTATCAACAACAATGTTATCAGTGTAGCAAACAAAATCCCAAATCCCAGCGATACCGCCATTGGAATTAAAAACTGTGCCTGTGTCGATTTTTCAAACAATAAAGGCATCAAACCGATGAAGGTGGTCATTGACGTTAACATGACAGGTCTAAAGCGCGCAGGGGCCGCAGTTAATAGCGCACGTTTCAGGCTCGTGTGTTTACGGGTTTTATTAACGAAGTCGACCAGTACCAAGCTATCGTTGACGACAACCCCTGTGAGAGCCAAAAGCCCCATCACACTCATAATGGTCAGTGGCATGCCCATAATCCAGTGCCCAATCACTGCACCAATCAAACCAAAAGGGATTACAGACATCACAATGAACGGCTGCATATAATTAGCAAAAGGGATCGCTAACAGAGTATAGATGGCCCCCAGTACCAGCAAGAGCCCCCAAAACAGAGAGCCAAAGGATTGATCCTGCTCTTTTGCTTCCCCTTCCAGCTCGTAACTGACCGATGGATACTGCTGGGTTAATTGATCCAAGTAGTCTCTTAGATCTTTCGTCAGCACTGTCATATTTGCGCTTGATTTATCCAGGTCGGCAGTAACATTCAATGTACGGAAACCACCAATGCGATAAATTGCTGAAGGGCTTTTTGCCGGCTCTAACCAGGCGATATGATCAAGCGGAACCCCTTCGCCCTCGTTATTGAAGATCACAAAGTCTTTTAACTCGACTTCAGAATCACGCTCCTGGGCAGGCAAACGCACCAGTACCTTAATCTCTTCCCGGCCTCTTTGAATACGCTGTACCTCAATACCCAGATAAGCCTGTTGTAGCTGCTGTACGACCTGAGCACGATTCAGCCCTAACAGATAAGCTTGAGGCTTTAATTCGACTCTAAGCTCCTGCTTGCCATCCGCTAAGCTATCTGTAATATCAAAAATATATGGGTAAGTGGCTAAACGCTGTTTAACCTGTTCTGACACCTCTTCCAGGACTTTCAGATCGTTGCCCGACAACTGAATATCAACAGGGTCACTGGAGCGGCCAATCTCCGCTCTAAACGCCAGAGACTCAGCTCCAGGTATAGGTCCTATCAGCTTACGCCACTCATTGACCAACTGAATACTGGTAATATCAAGTTCACGCTCTTCTGCGGGTGTGATTTCAAAACGCACTCGACCAATATGAGAGGAACCGCCCGCGGATCCCGTAGTTGAGAAAATATGTTGAATGACACTCTGACCGGTTTCTTGGTCACGATATTTATCCTGCAGTTGATGGGCCTTTTCCGTCATCAACAATACAAACTGATCCGTTACTTCAAATGAAGTGCCCGCAGGCATTGTTAAGATAACCCTAGCCGTCTCACTCGGTACCTTTGGGAAAAAGATAAAACGCATCCAACCGGCACTAAGCGCTGCAAGAATAATGATAAGTACGCCAATCGCAGTTGCCAGGGCGGTATAGCGATAACGCAGAGTGACTTTAAGCAAAGGGCGATAGTAGTTAAGAATAATGCGTTCAAAACCATCAGCAAACGCTTCCTGAAATTTTTCCAAACGGCCCTGACCGTTTTTCTCATGGCGCAGCTTGATATATTTCAGGTGTGCCGGTAGAACAAACTTAGACTCCACCAGAGACAACAGTAATACCGGAATAATTACGGCAGGAATCTGACCAAAAATCGCACCCCGATGTCCCTCGATAAACGCCAGCGGTAAAAAAGCGACTACCGTTGTCAGAACACCGAAAGTCACTGGAACGGCTACTTCCTGAGTACCACGAACTGCCGCCTCTAAACCTGATTCCGCTCGCCTTAGATGACGATAGACATTCTCCCCCGTCACAATGGCATCATCCACCACGATACCGAGTACAAGAATAAAACCAAACAGGCTGACAATATTCAGGCTTATGCTCAACATCGGCATAAACACAAAGGCGCCCATAAAGCTGATCGGAATACCAATAAACACCCAGAATGCGATCGCCGGACGTAGAAACAGTGCCAGCAAGGCCAATACCAATACCCCACCCTGAGCGGCATTGACCAAGAGGGTATTTAAGCGTTTTTTAACAATTTCCGAATCGTCATCCCAATAACTCAGCTCCATACCCTGAGGTAAATAATCCTGCTGTTCATGAATATATTGTTTAACCTGATCCGCTACCGAAATCGCACTTTCCTGGCCAATACGGAACACATCGACCATAGCCGCAGGCTTGCCATTAAACCGGGTACGCAACGGTGTTTCTTCAAAACCATCATGTACAACTGCGATATCTTTCAGCCGTACGATGCCCGCATCACTGGAAGCTTTAACAACAATATTTTCAAACTCGGGCCGGTTATAACGCTGCCCTCTGGAACTGATCAGAATATCGTTGCCACTGGTTTTCAGATTACCGGCCGTCAGATCTGCTGATTCGTTATTCACCGCAGTACTGACATCCTGTAACGTTAACTGATACTGCTGCAACTTAAATTGGGATACTTCAATCGCAATCTCATAGTTGCGCACACCATCAAGATCCACCTGAGAAATTCCCGGCAGACTTAATAGCTCATCTCTCACCTGTTCTGCTTTTTGGCGAATCTCCAGCTCACTTAATTCACCCGCAACCACCACAGACATCACTTCATGGCGACGCTGTGCCAACGAAACAACAGGTCGATCAGCATCTAACGGCAGATTACTAATCGCATCAATACGGTTCTTGATATCGGTCAGTATCTCTTTAGCATTATAACCATCACTGATATCGATATTTAACGTGGCAAGCCCTTCGACAGAACGACTCACCACCTTCTCCAAACCATCAAGATCTTCTATCGCTTGCTCCAGTAGAATGGCAACCCCCTGCTCCATATCCTGTGGGCTTGCACCTCGCATAGAGACTGAAACGGTGACCAGATCAAATTCGATGGAGGGGAAAACCTCTAATGGAACCTTATTGTTCAGAGAGAATAAACCGGCGATAAAGATAGAGACCATTAAGATATTGGCCGCGACGTGATTACGGGCAAACCAGGCGATCATGCATCAACCTCCTGTTGATGAGCTTTGCGGGAATCCTTTTGCCCCTGCTCAGAAGCCTTGATTGACTGATCTTGCCCCTGTTGTGTTTTAACCGGAGTACCTGAGGTGACCTGACCTAACGGAGTCACAACTAGTTGTTCACCCACATTTAACCCTGCAGTAATGATGGTATTGTTTTCATCCTGCCAACCCAGAGTAATATTGCGGCGTTGTAAAACACCATCGATCACCAGATATACATAACTGCCTTGATAGATCGCACTGTTGGGAATGACCAAAACATCTTTTAACTCGCGGCCCATAATTTCACTTTGCACGTACTGACCAGGTAGCAGTGAGACATGACGATCCAATTGGGCCAGCGCAATTAACTGTTGTGTCGCCGCATTCAGCTCTGTTTCAACGTGATTGATCTGGCCTGTAATATCGCCTTGATCTTGATCCGAGCGATTGTCAGTTTTCAGCAGTCGAATCAGCGCCCCCTGCTGGCCGTTATTAGGCAGGTCAATATAGTTTAATTCTCGCTGATTGATCGCAATGCGCAGCTCCGGTGGCTGAGTCGATTTTAACTGTGCCAGCGCACTACCGGTATTGATGTACTGACCAAGGTTTGCACTGGTACTGACAATTTGACCATCAAAAGGAGCGGTGATTTTAGTTTTCTGCAGATTTTCATTAGCCCGGCGCAAACTCGCGCGGGCAGATTTTACTTTTGCCTGTGCCGCTTTGAGTTGTGGTACTCGCTTAACCCTGTCGTTTGGTTCGCCGGAACGTCCTGAGATTTTCCACGCCTGCAGAGCTTGCTCAACCTGAGCATTTTCTTCCTCTAATGCCTGTAAAGCTTCGGTAAGAGCGGCTTGCTGAATAGCCACCTCGTTGCGGTATTCACTGTCATCCAGCTGAACCAGAAGATCTTCTGATTGAAAAGACGCCCCAGTAGTAAAGCTATCGCTGACCCAAACGATCTGACCATTGGCCCGGCTGACCAACTGACTCACTAAACTGGCTTGAACCTGACCGGTACGACGTACTTTGATCTGATAGTTTTCGACCTGTAATGACAGGGTTTTCACCGTAATGGTGGCCTGAGGCTTTTTGTGCTGTCTGTTCACTTCCGGGGGATTATTAGTGACCGCCCATGCCAGCGCAATCAAAGCCGCTAAAACAACAACGGGTAATATCTTTTTTAACATAGGTCTTCCATTTTCAATCGACAGACAGCATTTGCTGTAATGTGGTTACACCAACGAATAAAGGCACTTACGGTTTACTCTTATCTGAGTTTATACCGCTGGATACACTCTGATACCTACTTATACAAAAGTGTTTCGATATTCTTCGACCTCGGGCTGAAGAATGAAGCCTTCTGCTAAAGGGAAACTTTTGTGTGAATGCTTAGAACACAGTGACACAGCATGTTTATTGCTAAGTCATCACAGAATTCTTAAGCCATCACAAAGCTTGATTTGAGCTAATAGCCTGCACCGGCAAACCACCTACCAAGCGATTTAAAATAATTCTGTTCTGCAGCCGCTGATGCTTTGAAAACAAAACACCGGCTTCATGATCTAGCATCGCTTTTTGACTGTTCAGTAGTTGCTGAAGGCTGATTTGCCCCACTTTATATTGACTGAGCAGGTTTTTAGTATGGGCTCTCAGTTCAGATAACTGTTGCTGCCCTGTTTCAATTTGTCTGGTTAATTTAGTTTCATCACTTAATAAGGCGGTAACCTTGTTTAAAGTATCAGCCAATTGCCTCTGATATTCTCTGTCCAGATCAGAAACAGGGGCCTGGGCATCATTTGTTGACGTAGATGAAATCGAGACAGGAAAAGACTTATCAAACGTGTTCTCTAGCTTATCTATGCCTTGAGTTTCAAGCGAGAAAACCGAGATAGGAAAATACTCTTTATTCGCAATTGCTCGTTCAGGAGATTGTTGTAGCAGTGTTAACCAATGGTTTTGCAATTCCGGTTGTTGAGCAAGTAATGCAGAAGAAAAAGGCGCCAATTCAGCCGGTACAGGCAGCATTGCCGCTGCCAGTTTCTTTTGATCCAGCGCTATACCAGTCAATGATTGCAGCAATGCAACCTGCTCAGTAATCAATTGTTGCTGGAATTGAATATGTCCTTGTTCCTCAATCAATGCTTGCTGTCGCTGGGTTAAATCAAGTGGGCTATATTGCTCCGAGCTGACGCCCTGCTCTACGACACGTAAAGCATTTTTCAGAGTATCGCTTCTTTGTTGCAGCAACTCCAATTGCTGGCGCAGATAATTAAGTTTATACCAAGCAATCGCTACATCCGTGGTCAGCTGTAAAGCTTGTTGAGAAAACACGGCCTTTTCCTTAGCAAAGGAGAGACTAAGGCCTTGTTCTTCACTACTTAGTGTTTGCCAGCGCTGAAGTTCTAGCTTGGCCTTAGAAGACATGGGGAACCCAGCCTTCTTGCCAAATGCCTCTATCGGTTTATCAGTATTGGGGTTGGGGTTTAGCCCCAACATCAGAGAGGGATACACTTTAATATTCGCGGCTCTGACTTGATACTCCGCATCTTTTACTAAGGTCGCCAGGCTTAGCAAAGAGGCGTTATATTCCACAGCCTTCTCTACCAGCTCTACTAGAGCTGGGTCATCAAATCTGAAGACCCAACGAGTCTGCTCAGTATTAAACAAGGGATGGTCTATATTTTGTGCGGATCGACTTCCTGCTACTACCTTATAAACGGCAATTTTTTCATCAAATAACGTCTTCTCTTGAACAGGTGCCCTATCCTTGATTGCACTAGTCGCCACATCTGATCGTTGACCAGTCGTAATGCTGTCAATAGCAGCATTGTTATCAGAACCGTGATATAGCGAACACCCCACTAATCCCAAGCCAACCAGACCAGCAATCAGCATTCTGATTTTTGCAGTTAAAGCACTCAATCCCGACTCCGGAATATCTCTAAGCACTTACACAAAAATTTCTCGATAACAAAGTGTTTTGCTCTCCCGCTGTTAGCCGTAGAGCGTCGAAATACTTTTGTGTCAGTGAGTATATGACTATCAGAAATACTATCTTAAATAACTCTTAAAAGCGCAGATAGCAGATTTACAGTTTTTTTACATGTTTGAAATCATTAGCAAAATTTCTAAGAAGCTATGATTCCACGACTATAGTGAAAAATATATCATCACCATTAGCGAGTACGCATAAATAGACTTTAGAGATGAGAAAAAGTGCAGAAATTCGGAGATATTTGAGAACATTAAGAGAATTTTGTTTGGCTGCCCCAGTGAACTCAACCGAAATCACCCAGGTTGAGTCACTTTCAACACCTAAGAGTAGCTAGTTCCTTAACCACTTCTGAGACTTCTGATTACTGACTGTAACGTCCATCATCTGATTAAATGCCTCAATTGCAGTCACCTGCATCATAATATTGGCTTGCAATCGGATTGCAGCAGCATTGTAGGAGGTGTAAATTGCGCTAATAGCCGTCGATGCTAAAGCAGTACTGACTGCCATTGCTGATGTTTCACCTAAGATTTTACCCTGATGGTGCTGAATGTCTGAGCTAGTTGCTTGATTTTGCTGACCCCAGGCTTGGTTTACGCTGTTCATAAGAAGTCCCTCTTGTTGATTAAGAGTCAGCTTAAGTGCAAAACATTGAATCTTTATTGCAGCGCAGAAAAAAGAGCGGTTAAACCGCTCTTTTTCAGGTCATTGTGACCCTTTATCAATGATCGCTTTTTACGACCACAGCTTACTCTTCTGGCATTCTCAGCGGTTCAGGAGAGGTAATCACGCCGTTATTGTCAGCATATACATATTGTCCTTGACGGAAAGTAACTCCACCAAAAGTCACATCGATACCCACTTCTCCGATACCTTTTTTCAGGCTCTTCATTGGGTGAGAACCCAGTGCTTGTACGCCCAGTTCCAGTTCGGCCAGAACATCGACATCACGTACACAGCCGTACATGATAATCCCCGCCCAACCATTCTTAACGGCTTTCTCAGCCAGCATATCGCCCAGCATGGCGCAACGGAAAGAGCCGCCCGCATCAACAACCATCACTTTGCCTTCACCAGGCTCATCAACTAACTCTTTTACTTTTGAGTTATCTTCAAAACATTTAACGGTTACGATCTCACCGCCAAAAGAATCCATACCACCGTAGTTGGCAAACATAGGTTCAACAGCCTGAACCAACTCGGGGTATGCATCACATAGATCTGGTGTTACTAATTTCATTGTTTGACTCCATTTTTTATGCTCTGTTGCAGTCTGTGCCGGACCTTCACAGAGTTATAACTGTCGGTAATTTAAGCATTTCACAGCAAAAAGCTTTTTCGCTGTCTGTTAAACCGTTGTGCCAATACTAAATTACCGTGTGCCCTCGCATTGTCACACAGCTTGTCTATCGGGTCACTGCTTCAAAGGTAAAAATCAACTTTTACGGCTAATTGCGGATTAATTCGAGACCGGTGAGCCTACTTAATGGATGAGCAAAAATCATCCAAAGTAATAAATACATTCAAGTCTATGATGCAAAAGCAGTTTTAAACTTATTAAGATTTAAACAATTGCTACTTTTGAGTGAAAAATTATTGGTTTTGTCACTCAACACTACTATCATCAGCGCCAAAATAGACCACATTTAATGCGATCCAAATGCAACAGAATCTAGAATTGCTGAAACAGCTAAAAAAAGAGCTGCACGAATCTGCCCCTAAAATTGAGGGTTCCATCAAAGCCACTGAAAAGAGCTTTGGTTTTCTGGAAACGGACAAAGGGAAATCTTACTTTGTTCCGCCCCCGCAGATGAAAAAAGTACTGCACGGTGACCGCGTTGTCGCGACCCTGCAAAAAGATGGTGACAAGGAGTTTGTCGAACTGGATTCTCTGGTAGAAACCAATCTGGATCGCTTTATCGCCCGTATCACTTTCTTTAAAGATAAGCTGCAGGTACAACCCGATATTCCTCAGATTAAGCGCTCTTTGCCTGCCGGTACCGGTGCGGACGTTAACAAAGCTGATCTGAAGGAAGGTGACTGGGTTGTTGCCGAGCTAAAGCAGCACGGCTTAAAAGACGGCCGTTTTAGAACTGAAGTAACTCGTAAAATTTGCGCGGCAGACTCACCAGATCAATCCTGGCAGGTCTCTCTGGCCCGCCACAACCTACCAGAAACAGCACCCACCATTGAGCAGGAAAGCTTTGAGCAACTGCCAGAGGCACAGCCTCGTCAAGATCTGACCGATCTGCCGCTGTTCACCATCGACAGTGCAACCACCAAGGATATGGACGATGCTCTTTATGCTGAAAAGCATGAAGATGGTGGCTGGATGCTGACTGTAGCCATTGCGGATCCCACCGCCTATATAGCGGAAGACAGTGAAGTAGATAACATCGCTAAATCCCGTGGTTACACCACTTATCTGCCGGGCCGCAACATTCCTATGCTGCCACGGGTATTGAGTGATGAATTGTGCTCGCTACAGTCTGGTGTAAAACGTGCTGCACTGTGCTGTCAGGTGCATATCGGTGCCGATGGTCATCTGGCTGGTGAGCCTGAGTTTTTCACGGCTTGGATCGAGTCCAAAGCCAAGCTGACCTATGAAGAGATCTCAAACTGGTTCGAACTGGAAGAAGAGATCAGTCACGATCAGCAGCTACTGACTCCTCTGCATGCTCTGAAAGAACTGGCCGAAGCCAGCATGAATTGGCGTCAGAACAATGCCGTTGTCTTCCCTGATCGTCCGGATTATCGTTTTAAGCTGGATGAATCCGGTAAAGTCGTGGCTATTTTTGCTGATCAACGCCGTATCGCTCATAAGATGGTCGAAGAAGCGATGGTATTAGCCAATATCTGTGCCGCACGCTTCCTGGCACCTTTTGGTGTGGGTCTATACAACACCCATATCGGTTATGATGCTGAAAAACGTGAAGAAGCGGCACAAGTAGCGACTGAACAGGGTTATGAAGTAACAGCTGAACTGCTGGGTGATCTGAGCGGTTTTGCCACTTTCCGTCGTCGACTGATTACCGAAGAGAACACCTGGCTGGACTCTCGTCTGCGTCGCTACCAAGCCTATGTTGAAACCAGCACTAAACCGGCACCCCATTACGGTATGGGCCTGGAAGGTTACGCTACCTGGACCTCCCCTATCCGCAAATACAGCGATATGGTCAATCATCGTCTGATCAAACAAGCCCTGATAGATGCATCGGCACTGAATACCGATAACCTGAATGATGCTCTGCTGGAGCAGATGGATCAGCAGCGTATGTTCAGCCGTTTGGCGGAAAGGGATACTAACAACTGGCTGTACTGCCAGTTTCTGAAGCCGACGGTAGAAGAAGGTACACAGTTTGAAGCTGAAATCTTCGATATCAGCCGTGGAGGTATGCGTGTACGCCTGCTGGAAAATGGGGCATCACCCTTTATCCCAGGCAGTATGATCCACAAAGAGCGCAAAGAGATGACTCTGGATAACAACTCCGGTCAGGTCTTTGTTCAGGGTGAAGTACGCTATCGTCTGGGCGATAAAATCCAGGTTCAGCTGATGAAGGTTGATGAAGAAAGAAGAAGCCTGCTGGCAAAACCAGTACAACCATTAAACTCTGAAGCAGCAAATGCAGAAGCAGAAAAAGCATCTGCTGCAGAATAAACAGAGGGGAAAATAGTTTAATACGCCTATTTGGGTAAGAGCTTGCTGTTTTAGGCACCTGTATTAGCTATTTTCCCATGAGAAAGTCAGCCGGTAGAAATACCGACTGACTTGATCTGCGTAGAATCTACGTAACCCCCTGATCCCCTAGTTCAACTCATCTGGCTCAAATAATCCTCTCCCCATCACAAACTTCACCCAAATCGCTCCGATTACACAGACTATTAATAGAATAATGCCCATCAGACTATATACCTGCTGTGTCATCTCTGGAGAAGGTGAATTATTCATCGCAGCATAGAGCATACCTAAGATACCGACAATCTGTGGAACTGGGTAAAAAGGTGACTTGTAAGGCCGTGCTACATTTGGATAACGCTTTCTTAATACCACGACATCAATATGTGCCACGATATAGGTCAGGAACCAACAGGTTGAAGCCGAGATCAGCAGCAGGATTACCGAATCAGTATCCGAAGCAATAAAAAACAGCGGAATAGCAGTAACCAGAGCCATAAAGATCACAGCAATCCAAGGCTCACCCTGCTTGTTTACAGCTTTAAGGATCGGAAATACCTGCCCATTATTTGCCATGCCATATAACATGCGAGGAATCGCCGCTAATACCGAGTTCACCGTACTACAGGTCCCAGTAATCGCCACGGCTGCAATTAACAACAAGGCAGATTCACCAAACACTGCAGACATCAGATCTATATGAGGTAACTCAGACGATGCCAGTGTTTCAGCTGGGACAAAATTCAGTGCAGCCAATACCAGTAGCAGATAGATACCCAGAATAATATACAGACCTAAGTACATCGCCCGTGGAATATCTTTCTCTGGATTTTTAGCTTCTTCAACCAGAGGGCTCACATACTCAGCCCCCACAAAACCCCAGATGGCTAAGGCGACCAAAGAGAATACGCCCAGACCATCCAACTGCCAATCGGCAAATGAGTTTGCTTCAACCGGCATTGTTTCAGCAAAATTGCCCAAACCAGCCACACCTACTAATGAAAGAAAGACCACCATGGCAAAAGCCAGCAAAGATTGAACACGGGCAAAGATATCTATCCCCAATAGGTTCAATAATGTGAAAAGTGCCAGGATGGCAAAACCAATCACCATGGGTGAAGCCATGCCGGGAAATAGCTCGTTTAGGATGGCATCTACCAGAAAGATCTCAGCACTGAGCCCTAACATGGGCACAATGACGTAACCTGCAAACACGGCTACAATGGCTGGAAAGTGACCGATAGCCACCTCAGTATAGTTACTGATACCACCAGCTTTTGGCATCATCAGTGATAGTTCTGAGAATGAGGCGGCATAACACAGGGATAGGACAAAGGCAGCAATAATAGCGATAAAAGCGCCGTAACTGCTGAAGCCTACCACCTGCAGAACGGAGATCAGCGGTCCTTGTCCGACGACCAGCCCAACCGCTGTAGCCAACAACGCTCCCAGGCCCAGCACTTTCTTCAATTGCCCGCCAGTATGGCTTCCGGCTCCCCGGGTCAGGGTATCAGAATCTGTTGGTGTAACACTCATGCGTTCAATCCTCTTTTCTTATTATCTAATCCAACAATCCCAAGCGATAAACTCTATGAGAGGCACCTGAGAGCTGGGCTGAGCTCCGGCTTTCTGCATATTTCAAAAAGCAAAACAACGGCTAGCCGAAGACAGTAAAAGACTAGATCTGACAAAAACAGGATTGCATCGGTCAAAAGAATGACCCGCTAAATCACTCAGCGTACTTTAGCCAACACTTTGTTAATCCACTATATTTTTGATGTAGCATAGATTTTGATCTGCTACCTGAAATGATGTGTCGCTGGAAAAGCAGCCATAAAATAACAAATAAGGTTCTTCTGTGATGTCGAGCAACAAGTCAGCCTTCCCCAATAAATTTCAAAGAGAAAGCCTGCAACTAGTGAATAAACTGGTCGCTCTATCTGGTTCTGCATTTTATCTGGTCGGTACAGATATGCGTCATCAAGGGGTCGAGGTGAATAAGATTGATCCACTGGTTGAACGGGATTACTTCAACAATTTTCGCTCACTGGATCCATTAAACCCCAGTAGGTTTGAGCATACAGGCCAGACGGTTGTCACTATCGACTCTCAGATCAGCGAAACCAAACTCCAGCAAACGATCTACTATCAGGATTTTATGCAGGCCCATAATCATCGCTATGTCGCCGATATGTTCTTCCGCTCACGAGGGAGAATCTGTGCCGTATTGACCATGCTTCGAGATCAGGACTCGGCCCCTTTTAACGAAACTGAACTTAAGCTACTCCAGGATATTCAGCCCTTTCTTGAATACGCCCTCAATGAGGTTTATGAACCTAAACGCAGCAGCCAAAGAAAGTTATTTGAGGAGAAATACGCCCTTACAGAACGTGAAATTGACGTCCTGGAACTGCTGATCTGTGGCGGTTCAAACAAAGCCATCGCTAATGATTTAGGGCTGAGTTTATCCACGGTGAAAACCCACTTGCAGCATATGTTTCAAAAAACCGAAGTAGACTCCAGAAGTGAGCTTGTCGCCCTCGCCCTGCAACATATCTAAGTCATAAAGCTATCGTGCAATAAGCTGAAATAGCGACGGTCATTCTTCTGACCGATACTCAATTCATGTCCAGCCCCCTAAATTGATTAACACAAACACGCTCAACCATTACTGCGAATACGGCCCAGGCAATCGCCAGTACGACACTCTGGTGATGCCAAGAGCCTGATAACACAACAATTAAGGGGCTGAAGAATGACTTTGGATAACGCAACGCAGAACCTGATAGCACGTCGCAATAACACCATTGGCAGACACTCACCACTGTTTTACAACACACCGCTGCACCTGGTGCATGGCGAAGATGTCTGGGTCTTTGATAAGCAAGGTAAACAGTACCTTGATGTATATAACAATGTACCTCATGTGGGGCACTGCCACCCTAAAGTGGTAGTGGCGTTGACAGAACAAGCTAAGACACTCAATACCCATACCCGCTATCTGCATGAAAATATTATCAACTATGTCGAGCGTTTAACTTCAAAGTTTGATGATTCTCTTGATATGGCTATGTTGACCTGCACTGGTAGCGAAGCCAATGAGTTAGCTCTGCGTATGGCACGGCACTGTACTGGCGGTCAGGGCATTATCGTCACTGATTTTGCTTATCACGGTAATACCGAAGCCGTATCCGAACTTGGCACTGCCTTTATGCTGGAAGCGAAAAATACCCGCAGAGTACGATCCATCCCCATTCCTGACAGCTACTGGGGTCATAACGATCTATCGGGTGAGCCACTTACCGACTACTACATCGAGCAACTGGAAAAAGCGATTCAGGCCTTTGCTGAAGACGATATTAAGTTCGCTGGTATCCTTATCTGCCCTGACTTTGCCAATGAAGGACTCTTGAACCTACCTCAGGGCTTTATGGAACGGGCAATCGTAACGGTACGCGCTCATGGCGGTTTATTTATTGCCGATGAAGTTCAGGCCGGTTTTGGCCGCAGTGGGAAACATTGGTGGGCCCACCAGCACTATGGAGTTACACCAGATATTGTCACTCTGGGCAAACCCATGGGCAATGGCCACCCTATCGGCGGTGTTGTTGCCAGAGCAGATCTGATCGATAACTTTGCCGCGTCTTCTATGTACTTTAATACCTTTGGTGGCAACCCAGTTTCATGCGCAGTGGGTATGGCAGTATTGGATGTTCTGGAAGAAGAACAGTTACTGGAAAATGCGCTGACTACCGGACGTTATGTTACCGAGGGGCTAAAAGCGCTACAGCAACACCATGATGTGATTGGCGAAGTACGCGATTTGGGTCTGTTTTTTGGTGTCGAGATCATTGCAAACGGTAAACCTGCGCCGGAACTGGCGCGTAACATTATCAACACGATGAAAGACAATGGCGTCTTAATCAGCACCATTGGCAAGAACAACAGTATTTTGAAACTTCGTCCCGCGATGACTTTCCAGCCCATGCATGGGGATATTCTGCTGGAAACGTTGGATCAGGCCCTAACAAGCAATAAATCAAACGCTGACTATAACTAAGGAGGCAAAATCATGACGGATATAAACCCAAACTCCTTAGGCCAGTGCAGCCTAAGCCAGCATATTCCAGATCAACACAGCCTGGATCAGCACGCTTTTGAACAGCTACCTCTTCAAGAGCAACATCATTATATGCATCTGCTGGCATTAAAGGCGCTACAGTACTGGGAGCTCAGTCATAGCCAATGTGAATTGATCAAATATCGGGAGAACGGTGTTTTCAAAATCACCAACGCTGAGGGTGAACAATTTGCTTTAAGACTACACCGCCCAGGTTATCACTCAGATCTTGAATTACGTTCTGAGTTGTTATGGATTCAGGCACTAAAAGACTATGGTTTTGAGGTGCCTGAAGTGATTCCTTCAGCTACTGGCGAGTTACTGATACAAGTACAGCTTGATAGCCAACATCAGTGCTACCAAGCAGACCTCTTTGCCTGGGTTGACGGCGAACAACTGGGTTCATTGGAAGATGGTCTGGGTGAATGCTCTGATGCCATCAAAGCTAATTTTTATAAAATCGGTGAAATGGCGGCTCAACTGCATAACCACGCCACCCAGTGGCAGCCCAAACAGGGTTTTCAGAGGCATGCCTGGGATCTTGAGGGTTTGATTGGCGAATCACCTTTTTGGGGACGCTTCTGGGAACTGGATTGTCTGACAGGAGATCAAATAGAACTGCTACAACAAGCTAGGATCAAAGCTAGATCGGATCTGATCACGTATGGCATCACAACGGACAACTACAGCCTGATTCATGCGGACTTTGTACCCGAGAATCTATTAGTAGATGGTGAGATCGTGCGTTTGATCGACTTTGACGATGCAGGTTTTGGCTGGCACCTATTTGAACTCGCGACAGCGCTGTATTTTATTCAGGATGAAACGGACTATGAGCTGGCAAAAAGTAGCTTAATTGAGGGCTATCGTTCGCAAAGGGCTTTGTTAGATACCGATCTTGGTTATCTGGATCTTTTTTTAGCAATGCGTGCCGTCACTTATCTAGGCTGGGTGCAGTCCAGGCAGGAAACAAAAACGGCGAAAGAGCTGACTCCCTATTTAGTTGACTTGGGTTGTCGAACAGTAGCGAGATACCTTGCTGATACCTAAGTATAAGCAAACGTTGTGAGCACAATATATCGTCACGACATGTGCTCACGTATATCAAAAGACCACCAGATTTAGGGCTCCTACCCCGTCTAGCTAGCCAATTATCCTAGACGCCTTTTTGCAGAACAAAGTTGAACTTCTCTACTCTGCTCAACCTTGTTCTGCTTTTTTAGGAAATGCCAAGCCTCATTAGGTCACTAATAGGCGATCCAACTGTAACGTTTTACCTGTCTCAGACTTTTCCTGCTCCGGTAAAATATCCAAGCTCGGCCATAACCCAGTTCCCAGCGCCTGACGATAATCTGGCGGTAAACCCGCTTTCTCCATTGCAGATTGGGCTGCCTGATAATCATAATTTAACGGATACCAATTTACGTCAAATCCAATGGCAGCCTTATGAGAGGGTTTTGTATCAGCAGACACCTTTTGTGCATTCGAATCCTGCTGTGTATCGGGTGTAAGCAGCATATACCAGGAGTTAACCGTGCCATCGTTAGCGGGCATACCAATCACACCGGCGTTTAGCCAAAACCCCATCTGAGACTCTGATTGCAGTGAGACAGAATGTCCAAAAGGTAAACCACTATGGCCACCAATCAGTACATCGCTACCACTGGCAATAAGCTGGCGTGTTTTCTCTTTATCTTCAGTACTGGCAAAGACAAATTGATTGATACTCTCTAAGCCGCCATGAATGACACGGCAATGTTTGCCGCCTAACTCAAAACTGATGCTTGCCGGTAGATCGGCCATCCATTGTTTCTGTTCTTTGCGCACCTGCTGTTGGGCATGACGATACCAAGCGATAGACAAAAGTGAGCAGGTGGTGTTGTCATCAAAACCACAACCGCAGTCATCTGCACCCTCAGCTAAAGACTCTTCACAATTGCCCATTACAACATGGATGCCCCACTCTCGAATCAGATCAACTGTTTTCTCCGCATCTGCGCAATAAGCAACCAAATCACCTGTACAGATAACTCTCTCAGGGGGAATAGAGAGTCTTTTAGCTTCAAGTTGTATCGCTTGAGTTGCTTGCAGATTGCTATACGGGCCACCAAAGATCAGCAACGGTTTGTCCTGTTTACCTAAATTCATCGTTTGTCCTTAGTCGGCAACCAGACCATCGTTCGCTTTCTGGCTTTG
The DNA here is from genome assembly GCA_964342385.1 of uncultured Oleiphilus sp. Lineage (GTDB taxonomy): Bacteria > Pseudomonadota > Gammaproteobacteria > Pseudomonadales > Halomonadaceae > Oceanospirillum. Next base: position 38,796 of record CAYFGP010000021.1, read on the forward strand.
CTTATCACCCAACCAGAACAGAGCACAACCTACAACCATAACTGTGGCTGAGATCAATAACAGCTTGGTGTATTTATGAGCATCGCCCAATAACGCGCTGTAACCTGATGACTCAGTAAAATAGAGTGCAGCACCGGCCAGGGCCAAAGTGAAACTGGCCAGATAGCTCCATACCGGAATCTCTTTTTTGTTTTGCCATAGCGAGAAGAAAATCACTGGTGCCAGATACATAGAAGCCGTACCACTTACCGCAACAGCACTGAACAGATCTTTGTTACCCCAGAATACACATAGCACACCGGACAACATAAACAGCGCCATTACCATGCGACCATTAGCTAGGCTAGGCTGCATGATTTTCATATCAACAACCATAAGTTTGGCAGAGCTCGACAAAGTACTGTCCAAAGTAGACATAGCGGAGATCACTAATGAAGCACTGAACAGCAGCATTGGCAGCTCACCCAGAATACGAGTCAGTGCCTGATTCATATTTTCACCTTCTAGCGCACTGGCACCGGCCATCACACCTAATAGACCAAAAACGGTGGTACAGACAATGCTGATCCAGCCCGCATGCAGGAAACTTTTACGGGTTGTTTCTCGATCAGCCAAAAATCCTCGATCCATCATCACAGGGTCATGCATCGGATAGCTCCAAACCTGCAACAAAGCAACCAACAATAAAACCGGGCCAGGCTCAGTAATATCAAACGGCTTAAAAGCAAAAATCTCTGCGGTTATACCGCCGGAAGACAGGGCCATAACCAATAGCAGCCCCAGAACAGCCAGGAAAATAATCATCTGGAACAGATCAGTACGCAGAGATGCGTGTAAACCACCCAACATAGAATAGGCTAAGGTAATCAATGCTAGCCCTACCACTGCCAACGTGTAAGAACCAGTGCCTGCTGCGCCAAACAGAATGCCAATAACCAACAAATTGGCAAAGACTTCACTCACCAGGCGCACGCCGATTACCAGGTTATAACAGCGGGTACCCCAGTGGCCGAAACGATCGGATAAGAACTCCTGCACACTGCCATAACCCTGTTCAAAGCGCAGATGATCAATAATCTTTGCGCCGGTGAAAAAAGAGAGATAATACGCGGCATAAGCCAGGGTGCCCCAGATGCCGTAGTAAAAACCCAAAATAGCAGCATTCATTAATGAGCGGGCAAAGATCCAGGTCGTGACCTGTGAAAAGGTTAACGTTAACAGGCTTGGCTGTGCCCCTTCGCTCGATTCACCACGAAAAAAAGCATTCACCCCTTTGGCTTTGGGGGATAGAAGTACAGAAAGCAGGGCCACCAAGGCCACGATAATGGGTAGCTGATAATCCATAGAATCACTCCAGCGCAACAGATTGATATTTTTGGACATTCTGGTGTGTCCAATAAATTCTAATACGCAAGGAATATTCTGTTGGATGCAAAAATATTCTGCTTAAACAAATATCTTCAATGAATTAATATTAGGTGCTGTTGGAGTAAATATACTGAATTTGGCTGGAGGCACTGATTCTATGGTGGTCAAAGCTTAAAATTCAGCTTATTTGAGGCAAAATGGCTTTTTCAGGGATATCTTAATCATCTTATTTAACATTAAGTTATCTACGTTGACTAAAATAGTAATCGACTGTACTGATTGCTGAGGCCAATAGGCTCTTATTATCGCGCGGAGTGAAAGGAATGGATCAGGATAAACAAGCCACTATTTTAATTGTGGATGACGAGCCCCTTAATCTTAATGTGCTTGTAGGTCTGCTCAACAGCGACTATAAAACATTTGTTGCCAAGTCGGGCATGCAGGCATTGGGAAGAATAGAAAAAGGCCCCCTGCCCGACCTGATTCTGCTTGACGTGATGATGCCAGAGATGAATGGCTTGGAAGTATGTCGATTACTGAAGAGTAATCCTCTCACCAGCCAGATACCAGTAATCTTTGTCACAGCCATGGGCGAAGAAGCGGATGAATCGGAAGGTTTTAAGGCCGGTGCCGTAGATTACATCAACAAACCTATCTCTCCTGCCATTACAAAAGCACGCATTGCTACTCATCTTAATCTGGCAAAAGCACAACAAGCGCTGCAAGAACAAAATATGGCGTTGGAATATGCTGTACGTCAAAGAACTCTGGAAATCCAGCTGACTCAGGATATTACGACTCTGGCGATGGCCTCTCTGGCTGAAACCCGTGATAACGAAACGGGTAACCATATCCGCCGCACTCAAAACTACGTAAAACTGCTGGCAGAAACCCTACGCCATCATGATGATTTTAAAGAAGCTCTGGATAGCGACCGTGTTATTGACCTGCTTTATAAATCAGCACCGCTACACGATATTGGTAAAGTAGGTATCGCAGATAACATTCTGCTGAAACCGGGCAAACTGGATGATGATGAGTTTGTGGTTATGAAAACCCATGCCCAGCTGGGTGGCTTAGCAATTGAAAAAGCTGAGGATGAATTGGGTGAAGCCATTTATGAAGTATTAGGTGGTCAATCCTTCCTTCACTTTGCCCGGGAGATCGCCAATTACCACCATGAAAAGTGGGATGGTAGCGGTTATCCAGACGGGTTAGAAGGTGATGACATTCCTCTTTCTGCCCGACTGATGGCTGTGGCCGATGTTTATGATGCTTTGATCTCTAAACGAGTATATAAACCCGCTTTCCCCCATGATAAAGCGGTTTCAATCATTAAAGATGGCAGCGGTAGCCACTTTGATCCTAGGATTGTCGAAGCTTTTCTGGCAGTCGAAGATGATGTTAAAGCCATCGCAGCCCGCTACTCTGATGAAGACACAGAAGCGGCATAATTGTTTAAGTATTTATCCCCCCTGCTCTGCCTCTCCTCTCGAAAGTAAAAAACACCACTGCATAAAGTGGTGTTTTTCTACTGGCAATAAAACTATTTTCCCAACGGATATTAAGAGGCTTTAAAAATAGCTGTCGAATAACGCTATCTTTCAACAGAGTATTTATGATGGAAGAGACTGTTCAAACTCTTTCATTAACTGGCCGGAAATAGCAAACTCACCGGGTCTTAAAGGGAAATCTTCCAATCGGCCCCATCTGGCTTCAACAATCTCTTTGCCATCAACTTGAATCTCTCCACCTGCATAGTCACAGATATAGCCCAACATCAAAGAGTGAGGAAAAGGCCAGCTCTGACTGGAAAAATAGCGAATGTTGTCTACCTGAATTCCAACTTCCTCTTCTACTTCACGATGTACGGCCTGTTCCGCTGTTTCACCGGGTTCGATAAAGCCTGCAATACAACTGAAGTAACCGGCCTTAAAGTTACTGTTTCGTGCCAATAGCACTTTATCTCCCTGTGTAATAAGCACAATAACGCAGGGATTAATTCTGGGATATTGGCGGTAGCCACATGCATCACAGCACATCGCATTCTCTTCAGGATGAATGCGGGTTTTGCAGCCACATCGACAGCAGAAATTATGCTCCTGCTCCCAAGTTAGTAACTGACTGGCACTGGCGATTAACTCAAACATTATTCGTCCAAGATCCATCAGCAAGGCCCTGAAATTGATCAGGCCAAACTCATTGTTCTGACTTAACCAATGCATCCATTGCCCGCCGCGGCTAGCATAAACAGGTACGCCATCTAAGCTAGAAACATAGCGCCATTGCTCATCTGGCAACATTACCGCCATTTCAGCAGCTGATAGAAGCGGCACCTTCTCTTCATTGATAACAAGATCGTGGCCGACAAAAATCAATAACTGACAGTTTGCCGGTAGTTGATCAGTGCTGCAGTGGCGATTCCAAACCATTTTTCTCTCCTAAATCCTATAAACTGATCTGATCAACAGAGAACAATCTCTATCTTCGATTCAGATTCAGATTCAGATGCTTATGCCTAAACAGAAAACACTAAGTCTTTAACCAAACAGATTTCTCTACACACTTACCTTAGGCTCTGTTATTTATTGTTTAGCATATTAGGATCATTATAACGGGCTAAACAACAACCGTCCCAACATCCATCGGACTATCCTGGCAAGAAAACGGGCATGACGACGACAATAATAGACCAGTCTGATTAAAACCCTGCGAGTCACTGGATTTCTGTTTATAATAAGCGTTCATTTAGTGTGAAGGTGAGTTATGAGAGTTTGTGGTGTAGAACTAAAAGGCAGTGAAGCTTTAATCAGTTTATTAGCCAAGTCAGGTGACTTGTTTGACATTCCTGATTGCCGCCAGGTCCGCTTTACTGTGAAAGAGAGCGATGATCAGAATCAGATACGCTATTTTCAGCAAGCCTTTGCCAAACTGATGCAAGACTACAAAGTTGATCATGTAGTGATTCGTCAGCGTCCACATAAAGGCAAGTTTGCCGGTGGTGCTGTTGGCTTTAAGATGGAAGGTGCGCTTCAGGCTCTGACTGATGTAGACGTCACTATTTTGACTCCTAGTGCAATTAAGGAACAGCTGAAGAAAACACCGTTACCGATCGATTTTCGTGAGACAGGTTTAAAGCAATTCCAGGAACCAGCGTTTACTACGGCCTTTGCTTTTCTAAGTCAGCCTGCAGCAGCAAAAGGCAGTAAACCTGAGGAAAACCCATGGGGTAACAGAGATTAAGAATCTAGTTCTGGCCAATTGGAATACTGATTGGCCTGATTGTTGATTCGCTGCTTGCTGATTAATAGTGAATTAATAGATCCTCAGTATCCAAAGCAGGATTTCTGAAAAGCGATTAGTTGGCAGAGAAATGTTAAACCCTGACTTAGTGAGATTCAGTCAGGGTTTAACTATCTATAGCAGGACTATAGCAGCTTGTGACTAGATTACTTTTCAGCAGCAACCACAGTCATTTCAACCAGCAGCTCAGGGCGAGCCATACGCGCTTCAACACAAGCACGAGCTGGAGCAAAACCTTCTGGTACCCACGCATCCCATACTTCGTTCATTGCAGCGAAATCTTTCATATCACGCACATAAACAGTCACAGACAAGATATGCTCTTTGTCAGAACCAGCCTGCTCAAGTAGCTTTTCAACCTTTTCCAGGGTTGTACGTGTCTGTTCAGCAATATCTGCACTTGCATCGGCAGCAACCTGACCACACAGGTAAACCGTGCCATTGTGTTTTACGATGCGGCTCATACGCTGACCAACTTCAATGCGCTCAATAGTCATATCTAACTCCGAAAAGATGAAAAACCATATTTTAGCAAGACCAGCGCAAACTCTATTCTGAATTAGAGGGTTAACTTAGGCTATGATATTGAATTTAAAGAAGATTAAAGTCGATTTGTCTGTTCATCTGCAGCAAATATATTGTAAAACACTGCTTAACTGTTTAGCAGGGCCTTCATTTCAGCCACTTGCTCACGGGCATTTTCCAGAATAGAGATAGCCGCATCTTTATCCATCTGGCCGGAACAGAGTTTACGGTAAGAGGGTAATTGGTCAAATGTAGGTAAACCACTGCTCGCACCACCTTCATTCATCGTCAAACTATAGAGACGAGCAACAATCAACACATCTGTCAGAGAAGGCTCACTCTCATAGGGTTCGAAAAACCAGGTATCGCTGTGCTGAACTGCAGTGACAAGGGCCTTTGGCAGATTCCATTTATGCAGAATAATAGCCCCTACCCGACTGCTGGTATCGGCCAGGATTTGATCTAAAATCTCTGGCTGAAGCTCCAAATATGGATGTTCTGCGGCAAAGTTCAATAATGGTAATTCACCAATATTATGCAATAACCCCGCTAACATCGCCTCTTCCGGCACTACACGGTCACATTGCTTAGCCAGAACGTAACATAAAGCCCCTAGCTGAATACTATTCTTCCAACTCTTCAATTGGCGTCTTTTAATCCAGTTTGGTAACTGGCTATCGCCAGAATCTTTAACGGTAAAAGCAGTGATTAAATGGCGAGTCGTTGTTAAACCTAGTCGAGTGATGGCATCACTGAGTTGAGTAATTTCAGTCAAACCACGATAAAAAGGACTGTTCGCCATGCGTAGCAAACGGGCTGTAATATTGGCATCCGAAGCGATTAACTGAGAAAGCTTATTGGCCCCCAACTTATCATCGCTCATCACACGGCTGATCTTTTTGACCAGCTCAGGCAGGCTAGGCAAGGTGACTTGGTTCTTAGCTAAGGATTGATAAAAATCATGTACGATTTCATGACTATTACTACCTGCTTGGATAGCGAGATAATGCTCGGATGATTTCTCATCTCGGCCTTTCAGCAGCTGCAACAACTCATTATGAACAGAGAAATACTCTGTATCTTCAAGCGCAACTATTTCAAAACCGTTATCAAGCTGAACAAATTGAATCGAGTTTTGTTCACTGTTAGCCGCTACAGTTCGTTGCTCTCCAGCATTTAACTCGATTGCCAATGAACCTGAGACGACAAAAAACTCAAGATGATCGTGCGCAGAGCTACTGATAATACGCTGCCCGGCACCTATTTTAAGCAGCTGTAGATTATAGCTAAGAAAGATGCGCTGCTCCTCAGGCAGCTCAGCAAAAACGGGGAATTTTGCCAATACTTCAGGAGCCGGTGTGTTTTGTTCTATGGCCATATATAAATCCGTTTGATGCCGAAGCTAAATCAAAGCATTAAACACTGAGGAGATAGCATAGCATTGGCCTGCAACCTTCGCATAAGCTGATAATAATTCACAATCACAAATAACTATAGCAGCCAGCCCTACTCTTCCATAGTAACTTTACGTAACAGGAAATCGTTCTAAAAACTTACGTCAACTAGATGAGAACCACTTGATTATACGAAGCTTTTTGTCGTGCGGATTATAGGCTCACTCTGATCATTAGGCAAAGGCTATACGAGAAAAAACTCATTAAATAGCTTTTCACAGAGAATAAAGACATGTGCCACATATATGATCATTAAGAATTAACTACAAATGGTTGTTTTATATAATTAAATAATGCGTGATTTGGGGAGAGAAAGATAAATCAAGTGAGTTGATTCGAGCAAGAGACGATGTTAGCTATTTTAGAGTACCTTCACTGAAATAGCTAACAAGGGTCGCATCTAGCTTGCGTCAGGTATATCTTGTGGCAAGTGAGGAGATGGCTCATGAAGATGGAAACCTTGCGCGTAGTCCACCCCAATTGATTTAACGATATCCAACACCTCTTGTGAGTGGACAAACTCAGCAATCGTCTTAACACCCAGCTTTTTAGCAAACTCAACTATAGTTTCTGCAACCACCAGTGCACTTTGGTCTTGATGAATATTTTTGATGATGGAGCCGTCGATTTTAATAAAGTCGACATCCAAACGAATCAGATATTCAAAGTTGGAGTAACCACTGCCAAAGTCATCAACGGCGATACTGCAGCCCTTTTTCTTCATACTTTGAATGAATTTGGACACCTCTGGGAAGTTTTCAATACCCTCACTTTCGGTGATCTCCAGCACAGTACGAGAGTGCATCTGATACTTTTCCAGTGCATCAGAAAGGAAGTAAACCGTCTTACCGTTTACGATATCTTCTACCGATAGGTTGATGGAACAAGAGTAGTTATTCTGAGCAAACTCTTTCAGCGTCTTATCGATCATAGTCCGAGTGATATGCTGATAGAGGCGGGCCTTTTTCGCAGGCTCTAAGAATAAGAAAGGAGACCAAACATTACCCTTAGCATCAAGCATGCGCACTAAGGCTTCAAACTTGATGGTACTTTTCAGGTTTTCTTTTAACGGTACCAAGGCTTGGTAGTAAGGTACTAGATCATCTCTATTTAACGCACCTTTTAGCTCATTGATACATTTAAGGTTTTTCTCATACTCGCTGACATAGTCAATACTATCATCAAACATGACACAGTTTTCGGCTTTGTTTGACTTGGCACTCTTCAGAGCAACATCAGCGTCCCTTAGCAAGGTCTCCTTACAACAACTAATCCCTGCGGCAATGGACATAGGAATTCTATGCTCTTCACACTGATAAGTCAGTGTACTGAGATGTGAAACGGCTGCTTTCACTTCATTGAAAATAGCGTCGGGATCAAAGCCTTGATGTACCAAGATAGCAAATTCATCACCTGGCATTTTATAAACACTGTAAGGCCTTTCGGCGAAACAGCTAATTACTTCACTGGAGAGGTATTTTAGTACCTTATCACCCACACCATGACCAAACAGGTCATTAATCTCACGAAAGCTCTCTAATGAGATAAAAGCCAGGATCGGTAATCCACTTTCATTTACATCCTCTAACAGCTTAGGGCGAGTGGCTAAACCTGTTAAAGGATCTGTCACCAACTTAGTATTAAGCTTTTCGATCTCTTCAACTTTAATTTCAAGTTTATGCTGAACCTCACGCAATGGCGTCTCATCAGTAATGGCCAACATAACCAAAGAGTCGCTCTTGTTGTATGGCACAATACTGATATTTTGCTGCATGCAGTCAAAAACAGGGTCAGCAATTTTTCCTAAGGGAAAACGCAATAGATAGCCATTTTCGCTAGCGCGGTAATAAACCGGCGCATTCAAAGTCAATGCCGATTTGATCTTACGTATTAAAGATCGGGACTTCACCTCAGTAAAAAGCTGGTCCAACTTTTCTCCAACAACTTTTTCCTTGGCCAGGCCACTATGCACTTCCAGCCACGGATTCCAGTAGTGGATATTTAGCTCCTTATCGACAACAACAACTCCCATTTCCATGGAGTTGAGCACGCGAAAATCACTCTCTATTGAATCAATCACCTAGCAGCTCCTCAATATACTTATTCAGGTAGCTCTTAAGCTGAAGCAACGCTTCTGGCTTAGATAATAATAGGAACTGACCTGTCAGCTGAATCTCATTAATCTCAACCACCATATTGGTGATAATAAATTTGGTGTCGTGTTCTGCAGAAAAAGACACCAGCTGGTTTCCATGGCGAAAATCTGTTGAAGGTTGAGCCAGTGAGAAGTTGATGCCTAACTCATCGCCTAGCTTATTGATAAAGCCTGTAGTGATCACATTACTGAGTTCCAGGAAGACATCTGAAACTAGGTCTTTATCATCATCTCCTTCAAGATGCATTGCCAACTTCTTAGTCGATTCCTCATCGACAATAATCAGAGACTCACCACTAAATACGCCACTAAATAACTGATTAGCTATATAATAATTACCATGCTCATCCAGAGAGTCTTGCAGATAAAGTTCAATGCCTTCTAAACCAACAATATTAACGTCCGGAACATGCATATTGACAAAGACTTCCATCAGATCGGCTAAAACACTAGAAGCCGTACCAATCGCGATGTTGAACACCTCAGTTAGAGCATCCTTTTCATCTTCATCTAAGAAAATTTCGTCAGTCATAGAAACCTCTTCATTCTGTATAATTATTTTTGCCAATACTTAACGCAGTTTCTACCTGACTTCTTAGCTTCATATAGAGCGTGATCCGCATGTTTTAATAGATCATTGCCCTCTCCACTAGAGTACTCAGCAACACCAAAACTGGCTGTGACCCTACCGACAGATTTAAATGGATGATTGGCAATGATCTCACAGCACTTTTGCGCCATGACTAAGCCATCTCTAAGGTCTGTCTGAGGTAATAAAATAACAAACTCTTCCCCTCCCCAACGGGCAAAAATATCGCAGCCCCGAATACTGTTTCGAACCAGAGCTGAAAGTTCAATCAGCACTTCGTCACCGACCAGATGGCCATGGGTATCGTTGATTGATTTAAAGTGATCAATATCCACTAACACCACAGAAAAGAAGGTTTCGTAACGCTGTGCAGAGCTAACCTGCCCAGCCAGCGCCTGTTCAAAAAATTGTCGGTTGTATCCTCCTGTCAACATGTCAACACTGGACAGCTCTTCATAGTATTTCTCGTTAGTAATATCCCTGAAAATTGCCGTGGTTTCACTTTCTGAAGATTGTTGCTCCCGGATCAGGTTAACCTCTACCCAGTATGCTTTATCATCAATGCTACTTGTCGTCAGCTTACCCTCCCAAGAGGAATGCTTCCCAGATAGAACAGCAGTAATATTTCCCTGTTCGACTTCACTAATCTTGAAAAACTCATTGAGTTCTTTGCCCTCAAGAGCATTATCCGTTCGACACAAACGGGAAAAGGCTTCACTGGCATGAACAATTTTCCCCACATTATTTAAACTGACACTGGGAATATAACGATCCATCAGAGCAACTTTTTGCTCTAGAGATTGTTTAAGTTGACTTAAATCGTCGTAGGCTTGGTTAATGCGAGACTCAGCTTCACGAGCTGTAGTCATATCGTAGATGGATATAATGACATGGTTAGCATCAAAAGGGGCTACAGCCCAATCCTGCTGCATAAACTTACAATTTGCATCTGTCACCCTTTTTAAAGGGATCTGTAGCAAATAGCCGATATTTGCTCCTGAACAAAATACAGGGCCATTCACGACTAGAGCAGACCGAACTTTGCGATTCAGTCCTTTATCATTGGCGGTAGGGAAAACATCTTTAAAATGTTTACCCTGAACATCAGCCAAACTAACACCCGCATTCTCTGAGATCCAGCTGTTCACAAATTGAACTTTTAAATCTACGCCCAGGATTAGAATGCCATGCTGCATACTATCCAGAGCTTGAAAAACAGGTTGAGAAGAAAGCAGATCATCTTTACTCATGTAGCTCACTCTGTCTGTTCCGACTCGTAGCTACGCAGCAACCAGAGTCAGGGGCAGCGGTTAACTGCTTTGAATCTGTTTGGCGATAATATCTTTCAGATGTGGGAATAAAGCCTCTTTAGATACGGGCTTTTGTAAATGGCAGCGAGCCCCCAATTCGGTAACACGTTCTTCCGAGCCACTCTGAACATCAGCCGAAACAACAATGACTTCAGTTTCAACGCCCTGCTCTTTTAATGCTTCTAAAACGGCATAACCATCCATTTCAGGCATGGTCAGGTCCAAAAAGATCAGTTCTGGAGACTCCTTACCGACAACTTTCATTGCTTCAATACCATTAGAAGCTTCAAAGATCTCTGCTCTTTCCTTTAGAGCTTCTGGTAAAGACTTCTGTAGAACTCTTCGAGACATCTTCGAATCGTCAACCACGAGGACTTTCATAATCACCTGCCATTTCAATAAATACTGATATTGCTGCCATAAACAAGTCCAATTAAAACCAGTCTTTCGGCGTCGCATTGATCACTTCTTACATTCCCTTAACCATGCAAATACAAACAATATCTTAAAATTACATTAATTTACATTATGCAAAAATCCTCCCTGCTTTCAAGATGTTATTAGGCTTAAATCGTCATAAGGAGCACAAAAAATGTCCATAATGAAAGAGCTAAAACTCTAAACAAGCATTTTGCATAAAGATTTAAATATCACTAACCAAGTTTACAATTGCTACATAACCGATCATTTGCAGTACTACTTACAAGCTAATACCTAACATGACTATTCTCCAGTAATAACAAACTCAATGAATCTTCCTGAAACAGATTTTTGACTACACTAAATCAAAACTGCCACAACGGATTGCTGTTATGAAAAAGTTACCCCTTGCCATTGAGACCTTTGCGGAAATTCGTGAAGACAACTATCTGTACATTGACAAGACTGAGCAGATTCTTCGCATGGTTCAATCTGCTAAGGCGAACTTTTTATCTCGACCACGAAGGTTTGGTAAGAGTCTACTGCTAGACACCTTACAAGAGCTTTTTGAAGGTAATCAGGCACTATTTGAAGGCTTATATATCGCTAACAAATGGGACTGGCGGGTTAAATACCCAGTAATCAAGTTGGATTTCTCTTCTGGCAGCGTGTCTAATCGAGCAGAGTTGGACCACCGAATTCGTCAACTTCTGAGTAATAATCAGCGTCGACTAGGCGTAGATTTTAGCCCCCATGGGGACAGTGCCAGCTTTTTTGAACAATTAATCAGAGAAACCCATCGTCATTACGATCAGAAAGTTGTCATTCTCTTCGATGAGTACGATAGAAGCATTTTGGATAACCTTAACGAGCCCAAGCACGCCAGTGAAGTTCTGTCAGGTCTGAAAAGCTTGTACTCCGTATTAAAGGGACAAGATGCCCATATCCACTTTATATTTATGACAGGTATCACCAAGTCAACCAAGGTTAAGCTCTTCAGTGGGATTAATCAGCTGGTAGATATCACTCTCGATCAACGGTTTTCGGATATCTGTGGTTTCACACAAATAGAACTTGAAACCCACATGGCTGAACATTTATCGGGTATCGACTGGCAGCAGTTAAAAGAGTGGTACGGTGGCTATCAATTTCTGGGAGATGAGATATTCAACCCTTATGCTGTATTACTGTTTGCCAATAAGGACAAAAAATACCGCAGTTACTGGTTTGAGACGGGACGTCCCTCCTTTCTACTTCGACTACTGCAACGGCACCGTTATTTTCTCCCCGATTTTGAGCAGTTAGAAGTCAGTGAAGAGCTGTTAGATTCATTCGATGTCGAGCACATCAACCCGGTTACCCTAATGTTCCAAAAAGGTTATCTCGCTGTGGACAAGGTTTACACAGATGAGCTGGGTGAACAAAGCTACAAGCTAAAAATTCCCAATCGGGATGTACGCAGTGCTCTGGGTAACCAGCTGATTGCCAGTTATGCTAGTATAGAAGAGGAAAGTAAGCCTCTACGCCAAAACTTATATCGAGCTCTGACGGATGGAGATCTTCCTGCATTAAGAGATGAATTGGTACATATCTTTGATCTGATCCCCTGGCGCAGTTATAAGCTCCAGATCATCGAAGAGTTTAAAGGGTTCTATACGTCTGTCGCTTATGCTTTTTTCTCCAATATCAACGCAACAGTTATCCCCGAATACACTCGGGATAGAATGCAGATCGATATGACCGTAATGCTGGGAGATTATATTTACGTGATGGAGTTTAAGCGGGACGAAAGAAAAGAGTTTACCCCTTTTGAGCCCAACCCTGCGCTAGTTCAGCTGAAGGAAAAGGCTTACGGTGAAAAATACCGACATTCAGGAAAAACGGTATTTTATGTAGGACTTATCTTTAATAGCTATGAACGCAGACTGGTTCAGATGGACTGGGAGCCGCTCTAGAAAACTCTGTGTAACAGTCTAAAATCATCTAAGAGTTAATACAGCTAAGCTAAGGCAGCCAAGGGCTTATAAGCCTTCTTCGCGGTTTCGGATAATAAGTGCAATTAAAGATGCCCTGTTTTACGCCAGAACAGGGTATCTTGCTCAACTCTTCGTTTTCCACACTGGAAACCAGCGGGATTTCTAACCCAGTAGCCTTCAGCATAATGCCCTTCACTATCAATCAGTTCACCTTGAATGATATAAAGCTCTTCGCCACCGCCTACCTCTACGGATTCTATTTCTGTACCAACGGGCCAGAACTCCAGAGCGACGCTCTCACTGTTATGGCTATGCAAAGGCATTACCTTGCACTCAGCCTGACCAGGTGCGCCTGAACTAAACGAATCCAGCGCATCGATCTGTGTATCAATGCACACATGCTGCTCATCATCTGCCTGAAACTGATGTAGTTTAACCAGAATGATGCAGCCCTCTTGACTAAAAGGCGCATGACGAAATCCTTCAGGGTTGCGAAAATAACAACCCGCCGGATAATCACCACTTTCATCAGAAAAAGTGCCCTGCAGCACCAGAATCTCTTCACCTTTAGGGTGATCATGAGGCGAGAAACTAGCTCCAGGTTCATAACGCACAATGCTAGTAGCGTGACCCCGCTCCGCTTCTTCCCGTGCCAGAGGCTTACGCCAGACGCCAGCCATCGGACTGGCAACCCAGTCCTGATGTTGAGTATCAATCACCACTCTTTTGCTGAAATCCATATTAAGCATTAAACAACCTCTAGCCTGAAACTAGGCACACACGTACTTTATCTGATTGAACCTGGATGCAAGTAAAACGAGTAATCAAGCTAGCTTATGCGGCTTGATGCTTATCAGCGTAATCACGCACAAAGTGCATAATATCCGAAGACTCATACAACCAGCCACTACGGCCATCTTTCATATCGATACGTAAGCAAGGAACTGTGGATTTACCACCGTTTTTAATCAGATCAGCGCGATGCTGCGGCTCCATTTGAATATTTCTCAGTTCAATATCCAATGATGTTTGATCAATTACACGACGAGTCATAACGCAGAATGGGCAAGAATCGTAGTGGTATAAAGAAAAACCAGCAACTGTTTCAGGGGTAAGTTGGTCTAATGTGCTCATAAATCTACTTCCTTTAACTAATGCTGATATTATGCCGGGCTTTTAGCGAACAAAATATGATTTTTTGTTGGCTATAATTGTCATTTTGTTCGACTGATCGGGTTAAACTACCCAATATAACCCATACATATAAAGAGGAAATAGTGATGGAACAGAGTGATGCACTCGCAGATGTATTAAAAACCATACGTCTTAAAGGAGAGAGTTATTTCTGTTCCGATTTTGCTTCTCCCTGGGGCATGGAGATCGACTACAACCAAAACGGTTTATTTCATGTAGTGGTTCAGGGACGGTGCTGGTTACAGCAACATAATGAAAGTCAGCCTTTGCATCTGGATCAAGGCGATATCGTAGCCTTCCCTACTGGCTGTGCTCACTGGATTGGCTCTCACTCCAGAAGTCATCGTTTACCAGCCCAGCAAGTGGTTGAACAGATTCAATCTGGTGGTAACCCTTTTTCACCCCATGATCTGCACCCTGTAACTCATACATTATTGTGTGGTTCTTTTAACTACGATTTTTCCCTTGGCCATCCATTTCTAAAAGATCTGCCTTGCTTTATTCATATCAAAGCGTCAGAAACCCCAAATCTGGATTGGTTAAGAACGATAGCCATGGTATTGGCCAATGAATCTCACACCCCTTCCCCAGGTTCATCGGTGATGGTTGATAGACTGACCGAAGTGCTTTTTATTCAATTGATCCGCTTTTATATGGATCAACATAAAGGGGATCTAGGCTATATCTCCGCCTTGGCCGACCCTCAAATCGGTCAGGCACTGAATCTGATTCATGGCGATGAAGATGCTTACTGGAATGTAGAACGCTTAGCCAGTGAACTGGCATTATCCCGCACAGCCTTCACAGAAAAGTTCTCAGCGATGGTAGGAATGCCGCCTAAAAGTTACTTAGTTGACTGGCGTATGCAGAAAGCTAAACAGCGTTTGCAGCAGGGAGACGACAGTATGTTTACCATCGCAGAATCATCAGGTTACTCCTCTGAAGCTGCTTTTAGTAAAGCTTTTAAACAGCATTTTGAGCAAACACCCGGATTTATTCGTCGCCAAGGTAAGTAGATCTTTCTAAATACTGAAATATTTCAGTAATAAGCCCTTTTTCTAACCTGTTAAAGGTTTTTTGTTCTGTTATTCGCTTATTTTCGGCGTTTTTTCCGAGAGACTTAAAACTCTACCCCCTGAGGGATATATCCCGTCATAGGGGCTGAAACAGAGAATAAAGTCCTCGGTTAAATAATAAAAAATGAGGAATTAGCATGAACATGAAGAAAACCCTTTCCGGTCTGGCCCTGGCTTTTGCTGTAACGGGTGCACAAGCTGCTGAAGTGTCTGGTACCGTAGGGTTCACCAGTGACTACCGCTCTCGCGGTATCTCTCAAACTTCTGGTGATGCAGCGATCCAAGGTAGCCTTGATGCTGCTTTTGATAATGGTGTTTATATCGGTGCCTGGGGCAGTAATGTTGATTGGGGCGACGATGCTAACCTGGAAATCGACTACTATATTGGTTACGGCGCAGACATCAATGATTATCTGAGCTATGACGTATCTTTCAACTACTACACCTACCCTGGATATGACGCTGCTGATTCAGATTACGCAGAAATCATTGCGGGTTTGTACTACGGTGATCTGGCAGCCACTTTTGCCTTCTCTAATGACTACGCTAACCTGGACGAATCCGCTCAATACGTAGCACTGGACTACAGCATCGCGGTTAACGACGATATCTCTGTTGATCTGCACGTAGGCCACTCTTTTGGCGACTACTGGGGTAAAGCAGATATCGACGACTACCAGGATGCCTCTATCTCAGTATCTGGTTCTGTTGCAGGTGTTGATCTGTCAGCTTCTTACCTGATCAACAATATCGACAGCTCTGATGAGACTGACAGCGGTGCATACCGTAACGACAACGCTCTGATTGTAGCGGTTTCCCGCTCACTGTAATCCTTTCTGCTCTATCTCAGCCCTGTCCACTCTACTCTTCAGCATGACAGGGCTGATGTTTCAATCGTAACTCACTTATGTTTCGCATTGCCGCCTGCTAAGTCAGGCGGCTTTTTTTCACAAATCGCTGTTCTTTTCCACTTCCAGAAAGCTATTCATCACTTGCTAAAGCTTGTTGCTACTTCTGTTACTGAGATTTCTCTGCGGCTGTCGCCTCATGTACATCAACGACTTGAATATCAAAAGTCAGCGTTTTACCGGCCATGGGATGATTAGCATCAACCGTAGCCATAAACTTACCCGCCTTTAAAATAGTCACCTGACGCTGTCCCTGCTCTGTATGAATCACAGCCATCATACCCGGTTTCCAATTTTTAGCGCCTAGCAGATGTTTAACAGGTACACGATGCTCACTGTTCTCAATACGTTTGCCATAGGTTTCTTCTGGCGGCAGAGTAACAGAAAAAGCATCTCCCACCTCACGACCAGTCAGTGCTTTCTCAACACCGACCATCATTCTTTTATGGCCATGCAGGTAAGAAACAGGATGATCGCCAAAGTTCGACTCTAACGTTTGACCGTTTTCATCCTTCACTGTGTAGAAAAACTGCACAATCATATCATCAGCGATTTGCATAACTGCTCCAAAATTCAAGGGGTTATCTCTATTTTTTCTGAAGCGTATCTCACAATTAGCTTTTTGTCTCACACTTTTATATTTTGATGATAACGGTTGTTTTGACGGTTTCCAGCTTGTAATGTTCGACATACTTAATAGCAGCGAAATATTTTGCCCTATTACCGATAAAGTAATAACAAACCAAGAAATCAGCTTGGAACATACTCAGGAAATCTGCCGTGACCCAAATCGCTGTATTCGCCGACATCCAAAACATCTACTACACCACACGTCAGGCTTATGGTCGGTCGTTTAACTATCGTCGTTTCTGGCAGCATCTGAGTCATCAAGGTGATATCGTCATGGCTAATGCTTATGCGATTGATAGTGGTGACGTCGGGCAACAGAAATTCCAGTCGGCACTGAAACACATCGGTTTTAACGTCAAACTCAAACCTTTTATTCAGCGTAGTGACGGTTCCGCTAAAGGTGATTGGGATGTTGGCATCACTATTGATATTTTAGATGCTGCCAAAAAAGTCGACTTGATCGTATTACTGTCCGGTGATGGCGACTTCGATCTGCTGTTGGAGCGGGTAAAGCAAGACGGCGTACAAACGGAAGTTTACGGTGTACCAGCACTCAGTGCCGACTCTCTGATTCGTGTTTGCGATAAGTTTAATGCCATCGATGAGGGGATGTTGGTCTGAACTAATAGATCAACATGACCAGAATGTTCAAAGGCTTGTGCTTAGAGGTCGATATACAACCTCAACATATCTTTATGTTGGATGCCATTTTCAAAAATGGGTTCCGCGTAATGCGTTAAGAAATAATCTTTAATCACCGCATCCACTCTAAAACCAATGCGCTGATAATAGGTCAGTTGGTAACCAAAAGATCCCGTACCTAACTCTGCCCGGTACACAGCTTTATTAGGTAATTCAGCCAACACAAAACGCAACAGATCAGAACCGATTCCTTGTTGCTGAAATTCAGGATAGACAGCGACATTAACAATTTCGGCAATGCTCTGCTTCAACTCCTTTACGATACACGCCCCCACTACATTGCTATCTAACTTAGCGGTAAAGCACCATGCCTGTGAAAGGTATGAGCAAATTACCTGCTCTGATGGGTCGGCTTCCAAAAGCAGTTGAATAGGAATTTCCCCCGCTTTGGTTTCTAAATATTCCATTTGCTCTCCATTGGACATGATGCCTTAACGCTTAATTTAACCGATTGAACTCAGAACCCAAAACTGTCTATTTGCGACACTTTACTGTCAAATCAAGTCGTTTTAAGTCAAACCCTATACCCCCTATCTGGACACGATGAGCCATGAAACGTAATAGTCTGTTTTATAACTACTTAAACAAAACTATTTCGACACTCACAAGCTCTGTATCTCGCTTTGTTGATGAGAAACTTTTGTTTGAGTGCTTTTGAAAAAACAAAGACAGCAAGTCCTTTTCCCAGATGCAAAAGCGGTTGTTTTGTTTATATCTTTTTTACAGGGATATGATCTGGCAACAGTTTTCCAGACACATTTTCAAGCTGCTGTTCGTAGTTTTGAC
>CAYFGP010000022.1:0-56966 GCA_964342385.1 uncultured Oleiphilus sp.
GAGAGCATTTTATTGGATGGCTAGGTTTGGGAGTAGCGCTACTTAGTTATCATGCAGCTTCTGGATGCGTTTGCCATGATTTGCAGGCCTTAACTTTTTGATAATAAAGAAGAAATTTTTCTTTAGCCGAGCGAAGCTCTGGCGTAACATAGATTTTAGCCATTATTGATACTCTCGATATCTGTGATGGTTAGCTGCCTCTGATGTGTTCCCGCACTCAGGGGTAGCGACTTAATTTAAAAAGGTTAGATATTGACGATACTCGCGCTCCTTTTTGAATGAATAAGTGGGTAATGGAACACTAAATACAGGTTCAAATCAATCGGTGTTTAGTGTTCTGACTCACTTGTTTTTTGCCCGCCTTTTTATTGCGACACCATATGTCACGATTATTACTTTTCTACCAATTTGGCTTATCAGACGTGATCGCAGCCCAGTGCTGATTATTCTGGGTAGAGGGCTACAAGCTGGGTTTTAAGCCGCCTGCATGGCGGTGAACGAACGGCACATAGGATGATAGACCGAATCAGATTTCTAAGCCGCCTGCGTGGCGGTGAACCGGGTTAAACCCATGTATACTGCAGAATTTCATTTCTAAGCCGCCTGTGTGGCGGTGAACTATGTTGTTGATCGATTGGCGAAATGCCTAAATTTCTAAGCTTCCTGTGTGGCGGTGAACAGTCGCTGTACGCGAGACTGATCAGCACTGGTTTTCTAAGCCGCCTGCGTGGCGGTGAACTCCTGGCCGGTTTTGGTGGGTGTATCTATCAGTTTCTAAGCCGCCTGTGTGGCGGTGAACAGCGGTTAAACGAAGGTATGCATTAGACGCCTTTTCTAAGCCGCCTGCGTGGCGGTGAACACCTGGCACCGTCCTTTTACTACCTACGAGCTTTTCTAAGCCGCCTGCGTGGCGGTGAACAAGCAACGAGCCGGTTGTTTGAGGCGGGTTATTTTCTAAGCCGCCTGCGTGGCGGTGAACTCGATTGCGTGCTGCAGAAAGAGGATTGATGATTTCTAAGCCGCCTGCGTGGCGGTGAACGAATATATTGGAAGTTTGCATATGAGTTAACATTTCTAAGCCGCCTGCGTGGCGGTGAACAAAATAGATTTGATCCGGTAATAGATCCGGTGTTTTCTAAGCCGCCTGCGTGGCGGTGAACAGCTCACCGTTTTTGAGTCCGAGGAAGTGCATTTTCTAAGCCGCCTGCGTGGCGGTGAACAACCCAGCCCTCAAGCTCACCCGCATTCTGGTTTTCTAAGCCGCCTGCGTGGCGGTGAACGCCTCCTGTGCCTTGATCAGGTCTTTCGTCTGTTTCTAAGCCGCCTGCGTGGCGGTGAACATATACATAGGCCCAGGCGCGGCTCCCGATGTTTTCTAAGCCGCCTGCGTGGCGGTGAACCATCCGCTTACAGGATGAAGCAGGGCGATTATTTTCTAAGCCGCCTGCGTGGCGGTGAACGATGATGGTGTGGCTATTAAAACGACATTTCATTTCTAAGCCGCCTGCGTGGCGGTGAACTGCTCAGCTGGACATCAACGACCCTGAACTGTTTTCTAAGCCGCCTGCGTGGCGGTGAACTTAGTGCTGTTTTTCCTTATGACCAAAAAACCTTTCTAAGCCGCCTGCGTGGCGGTGAACGTTTTGGGTTGGGGAGACTGTACCAGCCAGGGTTTCTAAGCCGCCTGCGTGGCGGTGAACTGGAGTTGTCCACAAAGGCGGAATCCCTCTAGTTTCTAAGCCGCCTGCGTGGCGGTGAACGTTGATTACATCACCGTTCGGCTTCATCGAGATTTCTAAGCCGCCTGCGTGGCGGTGAACGCTGGCAACGTATAGCCCGTGAAACCCGTCACTTTCTAAGCCGCCTGCGTGGCGGTGAACTCCAGAGGATGGTTGCTCTTTCTCGCAAGCTGTTTCTAAGCCGCCTGCGTGGCGGTGAACTTTCAAATCGCTTTTCTGCTGCCTTATCTAAATTTCTAAGCCGCCTGCGTGGCGGTGAACCACTAGCCATCGCCATACTGCGGGTAAAGCCATTTCTAAGCCGCCTGCGTGGCGGTGAACATGGTTAAAAATAACGAAAACTCTCAAATCTATTTCTAAGCCGCCTGCGTGGCGGTGAACTCAAGGCGCGGTGGTTGATGGCTGAAGATATATTTCTAAGCCGCCTGCGTGGCGGTGAACCATCGCCCTTAATGTGAATGGCCTGATACATGTTTCTAAGCCGCCTGCGTGGCGGTGAACCTACGGTGATCGTAAGCGGCCAAAGTTATATCTTTCTAAGCCGCCTGCGTGGCGGTGAACTTGATCTTGAAACCATGTGCCTGGGCTACTGGTTTCTAAGCCGCCTGCGTGGCGGTGAACCCGGCCGTAGACCTATTGAGATACTTATAACATTTCTAAGCCGCCTGCGTGGCGGTGAACTATGAAAAATATCACAAAAAAATAGCTACAACAGCCACTTAGATAAAAATATCAAAAAATACCTTTATTTTTTGTACCGTTGTAACTATCTGTTTTTATTAGCTAAATTTTAAAGAGCAATTTATTGGTCAAAAATGGGGAATTGTTGCTGTTTCTTTCCCCTCTGGGCTTTGCAGGCTTAAACCATAACAGCTGTATTTCCCTGCTAACGGTTTATCCTGTTCTATCTTATTAATAAATAAAGGGAATTTTGCACAGGACTCAGGATTACGCTTTTTCGTTTCCTGACTCTCAAGCCATATAAAAGGCAGCTTAGAGCTTGCTGTTGGCTTTGATGCTTCCAACTGCTTGAGGCATTCTTCCAAAGGCTGCCCGGACTTTTCTGACCACAATCTCGCTTTCTCTTGCATATCTCGTTCTATTCGAGCTTGTCCCTTCACTTTCTGTCGTACAAAAGATACGTGCGATGCATTTTCAGGAACCTCTTTAATGGACTTGATATGCACATAGTCATCAAAGCGGGTGAGATAGCCTTCAATATTTAATTGCTTAAGCTGTTCTGTTTGCTCTGCAAGCAAACGCAACTTTGCACCCAATGGAAATTCTTTACTGCCGTAGTCAGGAAAGCCAACGGCTATGGCGCTATGTTGCTCATCTATTTTCTGCTCAACCAGTGCGATATGCACTTGCTGATAGATTTTTTGCCAAAGGAAACCCAGAGCAATATCAGCATCAGGCAATAAGGTAATGTCTTGGTAGTAGTTCATTGCCTTAGATCCTATTTATCACTTTCACCGAAAACACCGCCACGCACCAATACGGCCATGACATAGTGCTCATCTTCAATACGCTCCAGCTTCTCACCTCTGGCCCATTTATCGAAATGAGTATAAAAATCTTTTTTAGCTTTAGGTGTTCTGAATGCTGTGCCTAGGTTGGTTACTGCGCCATAAGGTTCAATGGCGATAGGACCGGCTGTTTTTTCAGTATCAAAATCGGGATACCAAGTATCAATAGAGCGTAGGGCATTACCAATCTTTTGAGAATGCATCGCTGCTAAGCCATTAACGTCGTAAAGTACTTTGCTCTTTTTGCCCTTGCCTTTGTCCATTACCAGCTCTTCGCTTGGGTACACTTCCTGGGCTTTACCCAACTGAGCGTATGTGCTGATTTCCAGTAGCAGAAAGCTATCTCCACCTGACAGTGCGGCTGCAATTCTGTCGGTTAACTCATTGATCTGTTTATCGCCATAATCAAAGTGACGCGTGCTGTACTGAGACGCATCAAAGGTCCAGCTTTGTTGCTGATCTTGGTTAAGTACATTGACCTGTACTTCGATCTGCTCAGCACCAACACGGTTACGCCAAAGGAAACGGGCATTGGCAATATTGATGGCATAACGACGGGCCAGTTCTTTAAAGCCTTCTCTTTCGATATAACCTTTGGCCGCTTGTTCGTAGCTGGCTTTAAACACTGCGTTGTTACATGCCGACGGCGTTTCAACACCGCCCAAAATCTTCAGAGTAAAGTAATGCTTTAAGGTATCTTGCTCTGTACCTAATGCGCAGGCATCGACCGTTTGCAGGTTAGGCTTTTCAACCTCGGCATCCAGCTTGGCAGGATCATTTTTGATTGCCGCTTTCAAGCGGTTAGAGATAGTGCCGCGTACAGACTTTTCTTGCAGAGCTAACGGCGTCACTTCATCTTTCTTGTCCCAGTTAGTGCCATAGAAATAGCCATCGGAAGGGATCAGTTTCTTCTCAAACGCCAATACAGATGCGGTGTCTTTTGCTTTAGCCATGATATTTTCCTTATTTACTCGTCATCCAGTTGATTGTTTTGTTGGCACAGGTACAGGTTGTTGTCCAAATCGGTGTGGTAGCTCCAAAGCATGTCGTCTAGGCTTTGAATGCGGAATGGCATAACAAACTCGCCCAAAGTGACAATACTTTCGGCAAATCGGTGGGGGGTATCGGTATCTCTTTGGTTTATAGCTGGTCCGGGTTCTGAAACTGCTTGGAATCCCGTTGCGATAGGTACAATCCAGCCCGATGTTTTGCGGCTGCTGTGCCAAACAACACTATCATCGTCCAGCTGTTCGCTATGGTGATTGACGGTTAAATAGCCCAGCATGGCATCCAGTGCATCTTCACCTTGTTGCTGCGCTTCCAGCATAAGATCCCGACGTTCAATCAGTACATAACCGGGCATAAGTTTGCGTAATAAGCTACGTCGTTCTGTATCACTGTCTTCATCGATCTTGAGTATTTCAGGTGTTCCAAAGCTCATAATATCGCCACCAGCAATCTTCATTGCAGGCAGCAGTTGTTGAAGCTGCTGTATACACTCGTCCTGATCCTTTACATCTAAATCGAAGAACTCAATGATCAGAGAAACTGTTAAATGACAGCGGGCTTCTTCGATAAAGGCAGAACGCTCACCGGTTTTATCCAATGGGTTACCTGTACCGATAATCGAGCTAACAAAATCGCCAGGGCCTTTATAGGTTTGCAGATCGAATTGATGGTTCACTACTGCAACGCTGGCAAGTTCTATGCTCTCGAAACCCTTTTGCTGCAATTTTCTCTGCAGTGCATGAGTAAAACCTAACCAGGCTGTCATCGCAGGGAAGCCGACAGTAAACGGGCTGGATAGCGCATTGGCATTATGGATTTTGATCTGCGGTAGGTGCAGGATATTGACGAAACTCATCGTAATGCCTCCTTGTTCTCCGCAACGATCTTTGTCAGCGCTTTCAGAACATCATCACCCAACTTGATTGCTTTACTCTTTCCGATCACCTTTTGATAATTCGAGACAAAGCTACGGGCCGTTTCTGTGATTAATGCATCCAGCCAGTCATCTGATTCGTCTCTCTCTTGCTGATATTGTTCTGATAGCCATACCTTTTGATAGTGAGGTAAATTCTCTGAACACTCACCCAATTCCTGCTGGAAAAACAGTCGCAGCTGCCACTGCTTATGCACCACATAGTCGATATATTCCTGCACTCGACGCTGCATGCCATCCCGGATTTTTTTGTTGTTGTAATCGATAGCACACAGGCGATGGTATGCTTCGAACACTTCTTTCACAGCCCAAGGATTCAGGGTGTCTTTAAAAAAGTCATTGTGCGGGTTACGAACATTACGGGGTGTCATTTCTGGCGGGACAGATAACAGCAGGTGAGCTTTACCCGCATTTTGATTATTCAACACACTGATGTTCTGAGGTTTAGTGCCACCGTAGCCTATGGTGGTTAAACCGTATATCTCACTAAATCTCCGATCCAGAAACTTATTGCTGCGCCTATGCTCTCTGGCTTCTTTAGTCTCTTCAGAGAAACGTAGTGCATCCAAACGCTTTCTTAGATCAAACAATAAACCGGAAGGCGTCAGTATTGAAAGCAGGTGATATTCTCCATTCTCTAAAGGAAAATAAACTTGTTTAATTTTGGAACTGGTCACCGCATTGACGTCTGTTTCAACCATTTTCAGAAAGCCACTACGCAATGCCTGATACTCACAACCTTTTTGCTGGAGTAAGCCTTGAGCCAATGGAGTTTCTTGCTCGATATGCGTCAGTAAATTCTGCCCATCAGTCATCGCTAAGGTTAAGAATTTATACACATCCAGAGCAGCGGCATTGCCTAAGGCATCGGGATCACTGTCCACGTTTCCTGATCTTAAAAAACCATCCTCTCGTTTTTCAGCTTGTGCAATAACAGAAGTGACGTAATCATTTTTATTCTTACGGGCACTGGGATGACTAAAGGTGCATGGATGCGTTGATATAGAGATTTGTCCAGCACGCTTTGCGGCATTGGGTAGCCAGTTAGGCAGTGCAAAGATTTCCTGACACTCCAACTCCTTTTCCAGCTTTTCCTGTTCATTCATATTGGCTTTAAGCTGTTTTTTCAGCCAGGCTTCTTTACGTTCAGCAAAGAAGCCCTCTATCGCCGGATCTAGCATTATCGTCTCCTTGACTTACTCTGATGAGCTCATGCTAATGGAGACAAAAAATAAAATCAAACCATTATATTGAAAATGTAATTATAAAAAATAGCCTGTATTTACCCAATTGATAGAATCCTCCGCCTGCCATATAGGTAGCTTAGAAAATTATCTTGTAGATGTACTTGTTCACTGCCACGCAGGCAGCTTGAAGTGGTTAGCCAACAATCGTTGCTAACCACTTTTTAACTAATTCGCTTTAACCCTTACCAATCCAAGTTGGTCGTTATAGTGGTATTGGTTTAAATCACCTTGATCGATAAAGCTGATCTCTCCGTATCTCAAAGAAGTTTGGTAGGTATTAAAGGGCTCTTTGGTGCGCGCATTAATCAGTGCGCTGTAGTCCCGTGGCAGCCAAAGTTTCTCCTCCTGAACAGCGGTTAGCGGCTGATGTTTAATGCCAAGTACACTCTCAATTTTTTGATAACAGCCTGCTTGGTCATCCCTTTGGTAAAATGCACATTCCCCCTCATCAATCAACAGATGAAGCTTCACAGTCGGAGCACTGTTTCGGAAACACTTAAAGTATTGAGGTAGCGCCGTAAGCCACCAGTAATCAGCGGTATAACCCTGTAAGGACTCGCAACCGGTTGTCGCGGTGGCTGCGGCTCTTCGGGCACGTCGGCTTTTTGCAGTCTTGGTTGATACGCTTTTAAACAATGAAGAGGAGCCCAAAGTTCGGGCCGTTGCGAAATGCTCTAAATCCGCCAGACTGTTTTTAGGATCAAGAGATTCTGGCTTTTGAATACGTGGAATGGCATCAACGGTCTTTAATAGCTGTTGTTCATCCACCAGCTGCGTTAAATCGTGATGAGCTAGCTGAGTTTCCTGATCTGTCTCATAGCCGGGACGGTTAAACACTCGTTCCGCTTTACCTTCATAACCTTTCCAGTTGTACTGCAGCAGCCCGATATTCGCTTGCTCTACCGGCTCAAGTCGATGGCGACGGACACGCCCGCCCAGCTGAACAATGGAACGATAAGAAGAGGGCTCAACCACAGCCCAATCAAAATCATGATCCCGCCCCACTTCTTCTACCGGGGTGGCGATCAGGATAAATATCAGATGTTTAGCGGTTGTCTGATCCAGATGATTACGAATAACGGGGTCTGAAAAGGCTAGCGGCTGCTCTCCTTCTTTTTCATTTCGCTTAAGCACTTGATCAAGATGCTGTTCCTGAGCATGGCGCAGTAGCAAAACCTGCTGGCTGTGATAAGCCATACAACGGACATCAATCGACTCGGGCCAATGGGCATCCAGCAGGTATTGGGTTAGCTCAACACACGGCTGAATATTGGCCACTCGAACCACGCCAAAAGAGACCTTTACGCCTGTCTTCTCATCCATACTATGATGTTGTCGATGCTTGTGAATGATCTCCTGCTGGATATGACTGAAATACTGCGGCTGTTTATCGCCAAGCGCTGGATCATAGGGACAAGCAACGATATTGGCTTTACGTTTTGCCGGGGCTAACTTCAGCTCTTTTACGCGTTTGACAATAAAATCACTGTGGTACTTTTGATAAATCTCGCAGGCCTGTTCACGGCTACTAATACTCTTTACCTGAATGGCCTTTTTATTCTCATCAATCCAGGCACAACCGACTGAATTGGATATACCGCGACTGGCAGCAAACAACAACCAGCCTTGCTGGTAAACATCAAAGAAGCCTAATGCCATATCTGGCAGAATCGTCGCTGATGAGATCATCACCTTGCGCCCCAGCATACCCGCTAAATGAATCAGGCGGCCAATCGCAATCAGATCATCTTCGGTGAAATCATCCACCTCATCTATCACTAGATCCGATGACATTAAACGCAGGCAAGGTAAGATATAACGTCCGCCACGCTTGGTTTCAGTAGCAGACATGATATGGTCGATTGTGCAGGCTAAAACGGGGGCATAGAGAAGCTTACGGTCCTTCTCACAGGTCAGAACCGTGGTGAGTTCTTCTTCCGGTAAAATACCTTGCCAACTGAGTTCATCCTGATCATCCAATAGCGTATCTTCAGACTCTGAACCTGTAGCCTCAAAATAGCTATCGTCTTTCAGCTCCTTATCCACAATCGTTTCATTATGGAGTTCCGCTACCGCTTTGGAACCGATTAAAACAGCCAGCTGGCTATCATCCAGGCCAACCCGTTGTCGGTATTCATCACCTGTTTGGAGGGTTAATGTTCTTAGCCCCAGCGCCAGGATAAAACGTAAGCTATCGCCATCATCTGATAAGGCACGCATAATTTTGGCATTGGCCAAGGTCTTGCCACAGCCCGTACTCGCCATATTGACGACAAAAAAACCGCTATGTTCACTCTCATTTTCACTACGCCATTTCTGGATCTTCTTAACCGCTTCATCCTGCCACTTAAATCGATCCGGGGTGTCTGGCTTAGGGTTTAATTCATCCAGTCCAGTAACGATCAAAGGCTCGGTTTCGAAAGCAGGTAATAACCGTGCTGCACGCACTGCCACATCGGACACACTGACCAAATGCTCATCCAGTTTCTGCTTTAGCCTTGTGCAGCCGTTGAGTTTGTCTTTTTGTGTATTCGCGTAGAGGTTAAGAGAGGAGTTCCAGTTTTTATCCTTATCCTGAGATGAATAAAAATGGTCTCCGAGCATCAAGCACAAACGAGCATGATGAAGTATCACCCTCCAACTACCATCTGCCATTGCGGCATCTAACAGAGTCAGCTGTTGCTGTAATTGTGCCGCCCAGAACTTCAGCTGCTTAAGCCAACTCTCAGAGGATGAAATCAAGCCTTCAGGAAAGGTAAAGCACCGCTCAACGTACTTTTGATATTTATCTTCATCAGCCCGATTTTCATATCCCCAGTGCTGCCCAATTCTTTGCAGTAAAACCTGCAAGTCAGCATTCGCGGTACCACGTTGTACTCGACAGTCTTCAGCCTCTTTCGGTAGTGGTAAACGATGGTGAGAAACGATCAACCAGATCAACAAAGACGCCGCATGAGGCAAACCTGTCAACGGCTTGGCATCTTGCGCTAAGGCTGTAGCCGTCAACAATGTTTCATCAAATCGCCCTGCGACTATATTCTCCAGCCAAGCCTGATCAGAAGTCTGATTAACGGTCTGATCATCGGATGATTTGACGTAGGCATTAAACAATAAACAGGAGACCCACTCATGGCGGACTGGATCACCTTTAGTGACGCTTTTACCGGTATGCAGTTTGTCCTGAAACAACTGTGATGCCTTGCCCCAGTCATGTAATAAGGCCGCTAACGCAGATAGCGATTTAATTAGTGGCAGATATTTCCAGTTATCGCCGTGATCATTACTGAGCAAGTCTTTTTCGGTACGGTTAACCGGCACATAGCCTTCAGCATTAAACTTCTTTTTATTACCGACCACCCACAATAGTTGAGTGCGCGACCTGGAACGTATCCAATGACAGCTTACAGCTGTGTTTTTACTGGCAGTCTGGCGCAGCATCTTCTTAACAGCTTGTAGGCCATCTTCCGTGATCAACGTTTGCCAGGTGTTATCACCAATTCGATTTGCAAAGGCATCCAGCACCCTCCGGGTTTTCTTTAGCGAGTTTTTCTCACACTGAGAAACAAAGGTGACCATCATAGGCCCTGCTCCTCAATCTCCTTCTCATTCATATTCTGCAAGGCAACGGCTTTTACCGAATCAAACATAAAGTCCAGCGCTTTGTGATCAGTAAATGTCTGTAAAACCTGCTGTCGGAATTCCTGTTCGGTGGCATTTTCCTTGGCGCAGATAAATGCCCACGGCAGCACTAAGGCGTCTTTTATCAGGTCAGCCACATCAAAGACCAAAGCCCCTCTTCTAGTTTTACCGTGCATCACAGCAAAACCGTGTGGAATGCCTAATACCCACAACGTACAAGCGGCTAAGCCATAGGCCAGATAGTTGCCATGGTTCAAAAAGTCATTGGCTTTATCAGTGGATTGATGCTGTCGGCTAAAGTCTTTTAGCTGGGTATTTTGTGCAGCATGTTTGTAGAGCACTTTGGTCAACTGAGCTTCAGTCAGTAGCAGTTCTGAAGATTGAGTCGCGGCTTCCGTGCGGGTATGAAAAGAATCCAGAGCTTTCTGGATCGCAGCATCTTCAAAGTTGAAACCTTCTATTTTCAGGTCCCGATCCTTTTGCCAAATTTTCTGTAGATACTCGATGCGTTTTTGCTGAAAGGTTTTAGCTGCGGCTAAGCGCTTATCATCGTCAAACCAGAAGCCCATCCACCCTTGCAGATATTCGGTGGGCCTGTATTCGTTTTGCGGGGTAAACCACTCGATCTCACAGCCCATATATAAAGGAGTGCCACCGCCACCACAAAAGCCAACCAGTACGCCCGCTTGCGCCAGCATTCGCATCGCAGCCTGAGTAATTGATGTGCCGTTCCCCAGAAGAATTACGGTGGTATTGGCAATGGGAATATTGAAGTACAGGTTCTCTTTTTGCGCCTCGGTTAGATACAACACTCGGCCATCTTTCTGCATTACCCGGCAGTACTCCAGGTAATAAAGGTTGGCCCGTTTGGAATGAAGTATGGTTTTCAGATCGGAAGGCGAAAGATCCTGCATTGCTTTGTGCTCTCTATTCCTTGATTTACGGATTAAATTGCGATGCTTGCGCGGGGACAAATCAGGCAAAGTCCGTTTCTGGCTGGGTATTTTTTGCTCAATTGGCTAAGCAGACTAGCGGATTTATTGGTGGGATAAAACTGTTACAAATCAACTTTATAGCTGCAGATAGATGCAGATAGATGCAAAATAAGCGATATTCGCGTCATTTAAAGTCGCACACTCTTTTGTAAGCCCCATGACTGTTTAATTCCAGCAATATCAAACTATTTGTCATTAATAGCGTTATCAAGAGGTATCAACCACCCGATATCACATTGGATTTTGTTTACTTTGCGGCTACTTTTGCATTACATCTCTTTTTGATAAAAAACGGGAAGATATGGTTTGATCGGTGAATATTGATTGGCTGGGTAATCAACAGCAGAGAAACTCTACAACAGGCCATCAATCGCATTGTGAGGATTATCCAAAATGATCCCCATAAACAACGTCTGGACCGAGTAATCACACGTTGGCTAAAACGACACCTGCAGCGCTTGGAAGCTGAGGTTAATCTAAAACCCATCAACAGCTTGATTGAGGATAACGCTATGCTGGCTGAAAACCTACAACACTGGGCAGAGAAGGAGCGTAAAAAAGGAGAAATTAAAGGAGAACTTAGAGGAGAGCTTAAAGGAGAAAGAAAAACCCAGCTGAAGCTCGCTCAGAACCTGCTTGAGTCTGGTCTGCTAACAGATGAGCAAATAGCCTCTTTCTCCGAGCTCAGCTTAAAAGAAGTTATCAAGCTCAAGAACAAAGGCTAGTGTTTCCTCCGATGCTGACTTTAAAGCCTGTCAGCTTAAGCAGTGCAACAAAAATATCCTGAAACGGTACGCTGTATTCTCAGAATTTCAAACAAAGCAGAGAAGACCAAAATACGACGACTCTGCTATGCAACAGGCTACTCAACAGCTGGCTTTTTAGAGGCAGCTTATAAATACTCCAGAATATTAATCATACCGAGAATATAGATCAGCTCGTTAGCTGTGATCCCGCCAAACTCTTTACGAATATCCAGCAATACTTTTTCGGCATAGCGCTGCTTTACACCATGAATATCCTCAATGGTTTTCATGGGTTGTCCGCTGACCAGATGTTTCAGCACTTTCCTTTTGGTGTCATTAAGGCTTTCTAATAGCGGTAGGATAAAGAAGTGCAGCTCTTTTGTGGATTTAATCACTTCGGAGTGATAATTCGCCGCGATGCAGTAGAGGCTATCCAGTGATTGAGCTTTCAGTGCCTGAAATTTAGCTCTATCAGGCTCTGAGCTGATGACAGAAATACCGGCAATGGCGAAGGTGCCATACAGTACTGGAATAGAGAGTCCGTTTTGAATACCAAAGTTGTCGCGGGCGTCTTGGGTGACCTCCTGCTCTTCCGGGCTAACACTGCCTTGTTCAATTTCCTGCCACCAGTCAACAGGATCTGTGCGTCCCTGTAGGGCCATTCTGAGGACAAAGTCTCGGTTGCCGTAATCCTTCTCAACATAACGACCAATGAAAGGCTTAAAACTGTCGGAATGATGTAGTACGGGTTGAATATTCTGATTCATATACATGGGTTTTGGATAGAACGAATAGAGTACGCCGTCAAAACCCAGTGCGTTGATCTTGTCTTCCAAGGCTGAAAATAAGTCCTGGGAAGGGTGAGCGGGTGTTTGAAATAACTCTGTTTTCATTGTTGTCATATGTTTTGCTGAGTCTTTCTAACTTATTAATTTTTCAGGTTTTATTAAGCAATCTATTAAATACATTAATTTGATAACCAAGTCATTATTATTTTATCAAGGGTGTAATTTCCTACCTGACGGTTTTTGTCGTAATCCTGTAACTTTCCGTTGCTCATTATTTGTACAACACCGATAAAAAGGTGACGGACTGATACGTGACAGTGTCATATCTGAATTAGGTCATAAGTTATGCTAAAGCTTGGTGGAAAAATACAGCTTTCCCTTTGGTTAATGGTATTTGCGGGATTTAGTTGGGTGGGTATGCATGACCTACAAGCCAGCCAAGACCCTAAGGCAGATATTGCACCAAAATATAGAGGTATCAGCGGTTATCAAAAAGCAACACAAGGCGAAGAATATTGTCTGAATTATCATGCTGTTGACGGGCTGCCTTTATTAAAAAAATTACGCATCAATTGGGGAGAGAGTCTGGATAAGCAATCCGGTACATCCGTGTATGAATCGGATACTGGGTTTGATATTTCTGCAGTCTGTCACCGCTATACCAAAAGTGGCTTATATTACTGGAACGCGACGTTCCACAATGAGTTCGGTGTAGAAGAGGTCAGTACTGGGTATGTTAGCGTTGAACCCGATGCTCCACCCTCCTTGCTGGTATTAGACGGGCCAGTCGTATCAGAGAATTATTTAACCGCTAAAGTTTACGTCTCTGATGACAAAAAATTATCTAAAGTTTCTTTTACTCTCTCTGCGGCTGATACCTCTAAGATATTGGATTATCAAAGTTTAATTACCGTCGATGCATCTAGGGAAGTGATCGCGATGCTCGGTAATGCGTGGGGTTTTGAACCTGATAGCCGTTCTGAAACGACCCAGTGGAAGATTGATATTTCAGCATTGCCGGCAGGGCGTTATGCCATTGAGTTTTTTACCTTTGATCAGGTCAATGCCCTCGTGAAAAGCGAAAAGTACTGGTTTAATAAACAGTGATCTGTCATATCTGTTTGAGTCGCGGCTAAGCATGGTCACGGTGCTGGTCATTAGTTTATGATACATGGCTCTTATGACCTTTCTTTCGGCCTTGTTCATTTCGGTTATGCCTGCAGACTCATTCTTCGCTTCATCAGCATTCAGCTCTTCAAAACAGGGGTCATCAACACGTAAAGCCTCGCCAGACTATAAACGTATCTACCGTAATGGGCCGGATCATCGTCAAGGTGAGGTGTATGGTTTTGCAGATATCAAACGTCGCTTTCAGTTTCGTTCTATCGAGATCGGTCGCTGGGTAACGAAAGCAGAGCGAGAGCAGGCCGCAGAGCATTTCTACGATGCCTTTTGTGATCTCATGTTGATCCTGCAGGTGCCTGAAGCGGTGGTGTCTCTCAGAGGGACATTAGCCCTCCAGTATGGCACAGGTGGTCGTTTGGGTGTTTCTGCTCACTATGCGCCTAATCAGCGGACCTTTGCTTTGGCGAAAAATGCCGGGCCTGGCAGTATTGCCCATGAGTGGTTTCATGCTCTGGACCATTATCTAGCAGAAAAAGCGTTTTATAGCGCCAGAGGCATTAGCTTTGCCTCCCAGTTGTGGTTGGATCAGGGAGCTGGTGATAGCGATCTGATTCAACATTCGTTAAACCAGAAGCTATCTCACTGTTTTGCCTGCATTATTCTGGATGAAAGTGGCGAACAGCCCAGTGATCTGTTTATGAAATCCGTTACCGTGGATAAGACGTTGGGTAAGATCTATTACAGCCAACCAGAAGAGCTTTGCGCCCGTGCATTTGAGGCCTTTGTTCAGGATGCCTCGCTAAAGAACAATTTTCTGGTAAAGGGCACCAAGGCCTCTCTGGAAGCTGAATACGGTTTATATCCCAAGGGGCGGCAGCGCCAACGGATTAATCAGGCCTTTGCAGATTATTTTGCATCTTTGGGACGGGCTTTATTGGTGCAAACTCAATGATGAATTATCTGTCCTACCAAGCTTAACTTTTCGCGCTTTAAAAAGTACTACTCTATGGATGGAGCTGGATAACGCAAACTATACACTCCGGCCTTTTCCAAGATACGTCGATAAACGCCATTATTCTTAATTTGAGCTAACCCACTATTGAATGCTTCGATAATCCCCTTATGACCTTTTAGCTTGCGGGATACCATAATATGCAGGTTGTTTTGCTGCAAAGGTTGCGAAGAAAAATCGACAAAAGTCTTTTGCTCTGGGTATCTGTGGGTTAAGTAGTGCAGGGCTGTACCTTCATTAATAGGCGCGGCATCCACTCTTTTATTTACCACCATACGTACCTGGTGCTCCATACTGCTGACCTCATAGCGCGTCAGATAGTCAGCCTGATCAAACATTTTTCCATAAGAGGCCTGGCGTTCAACGGCAAAAGACAGGCCCTTTAGATCCTCCAGCTTTTGCCACTGGAGATGAGTCTGTTTGTTCTTTAAAAAAGAGATTCGATTAATCAGGAATGGCTGACTGAACATGAATTTCTCGGCTCGTTCTGGAGTATGCCAAGAGCAAACCACAACAACATTAATAGCGCCACGCTCAGCAATTCTTAACACACGCGCCCAAGGCATAATCATGACGGAGCTGGTGATATTCTGATGGGCAAAAGCTTCACGCACAATTTCCATCACAGGCCCACCATCTTCGAGAGTTTTATCGACAAAAGGGCTCCAATCCGCACAGGCTAGCTTTAGTTCTTGCGCCTGTACAGGGGCCGCACTTGCAAGCAATAGCCATAGAAGTAACCGTAGATAGATAGGCATATGTGGGTACTCTAGTCTGAGAGTTTTCTTTTGCGAAAAAATGCTCGTAGGAAGTGTATTGGTAACGAAAGAGGTGGGTATTAACGGCTTATTTTTTCTTGAGGGTATTGGATATCAACCAATTGGTTGATATCTGGAGTGTATTATTGCCTCCACCTAGGAGGCTTGATCAGATTAGAATTTGGTTTGGTTTGGTTTGGTTTGTTTTTTGCTCGGTAAGCCTCTTCCCCTAACTTATCTAATCGACAAATATCTTCTCTACAAACGGTGAGGTCATGGCGGCAAGCAGAGCGCTGTAGCTTAGCCTGAAGCGAGGCTGATGCCCCACTTGTAATGGGTGGAGACTGGAGTCCAGTACCAGATGATCGCTACTGGCCCCCAGGATTTCCAAGCCAGGCCATTCAGGTGCAATACCCTCCAGCTGAATATCCTGCTGGCCCAGATCCAGAATACTGCGTTGAATATTCCCTCGTTCGATAAACTCGGGAAACTCTCCAAAGGCGTTCTGAGCCAGTTGGCCTTCAGGTATTGAGGGTTTTATCTTCGCCTCAATGACCTCTGCTACCAGAGTAACAGCATTCTGATACATGCTGGGCAGTGCTTGGCGGTTTAGGGGATCACAACCAAGTATGATGGCTTCACCTAAACGGAGATTATTGATGGCACCGGGTTGATCGCTATTGCACAACCAACTGAGGCTGGAGGAGTTGCCTCCAGATACCCTTGGTAGTGCCAGGCCATACTTTTCCCGTATGTTTTTGGCCGCCTGTGATAGTCGGCCCATATTGAGGCTATCCGGTTTGACACCGCTTAGACAGGTCAGGTTGGTACCGATACCTTCAATGGCGATATTGGGCAATGTCAGGCAGTGCTCAATCACTTGATCAAGCTCGGCCAGGGGAATCCCTTCCCGCAGATCACCCAGTTCCACCATTAACAGGATACGGTGAGTACATTGCTGACGTTTTGCCGCTTGTGATAGTTGATCAATCACCTCCCGTTCACTGTTCAGGCTGATATCGGCATATTTCACCACTTCATCGACCCGACTCAGTTGCGGTGAGCGTAGTAGTGTAAATTCTGCGTTGATACCGGCGTAACGCATCCTGCGGATATTGTCGATACGGGAGTCGCCCAGTGATTCAACGCCACCGTCAAGCAGAGCGGTGGCAACCCGGGGATCACCCAGCGCCACCTTGGTGACGCCGGTGATGCTGACGCCACGGGCACCAAGCTTTTCGGTTAAGTGCGCACTGTTATGGCGGATCTTATTCAGATCAATTTCCAGCCGTGGCGTGACGTCAGGTCGTTGCATGCTTTACCCCCACAGACTCGATGGACCGGGATAAACCTCGCTGCCTTCATAACGCAGACCATCACAGCGGTCTTCTGCCAGTAGCAATGGCCCATCAATATCTACCCAGCGGGCCTGTTGTGCCAGTAACAGAGCAGGTGCCATGGCCAGTGAGGTGCCAATCATGCAGCCAACCATAATCTCGAAACCTTGCGCCTGAGCTTCCTTAGCCAGTTCCAGGGCTTCTGTCATACCACCGGTTTTATCCAGTTTGATATTGACCACCTGATAGCGGCCCCGAAGGTTGGGTAAAGAGCGCCGATCCAGGCAGGACTCGTCGGCCGCAATAGGGATAATGGGCTCAATCAGTTCCAGAAGATGATCCTGTTCTGGTGGCAAGGGTTGCTCTACCATCTCCACGCCCAGTTCAGCCAGCTTGGGCAGATAGCCTTTGAGTTGTTCCAGGCTCCAACCTGTATTGGCGTCAATCACCAGTCGGCTATCTGGTGCGGCGGCTCGTACCGCGGCGACGCGTTCAATATCACCCTCTCGGCCCAGTTTCAGTTTTAATAGCGGGCGGTGTTTATTCTCTGCGGCTACGGCGGCCATTTTCTCAGGGCTGTCCAGTGACAGGGTAAATACAGTGGTGACCGCTTGTGGAGCCTGTTCAAACCCGGCCAGTTGCCAGCCTGTTTGCTGGGCTAGCTTAGCTTCCAGATCAAATAGCGCGCAATCCACCGCATTACGGGAACAACCGGCTGGCATCAAAGACAGAAGCTCAGTACGGCTGGCACCTTGCTCAATGGCACTACGGGCTTTTTCGATGGCTTCCACCACGGGTGGATAACCCGGTTCAAACACATCGCTGCGTTCGCACTCACCTCGGCCTATGACACCATCCTGTTCGATCTCAACGACGACGACTTCACCGTGCAGCATGGGTTCCAGCCGGGAGATAATAAAGGGCTGTTTTAGAGGCCATTTCTCTACTTGAATGCTTAAGCTACGCATCATTAGCCCTCCTAAACGTCTGAGCGGGTATCAGTAGTGGAAGACAAGAGAGCATCAACGATAGCCGCAACACCGGTACGGACTGGATCAACTACAGGTACACCGAATTGAGCCTCACAACAGGCGATTTCGGCCAGCGCATCTTCTTCACTCAGAGCAGAGGTATTTAGGGCGATACCGCCCAGGCGGATATTGGGATTGGTTAGCGCACCAAGTTGCAGGTTGGTGGCAATGACCTCTTCCAGTGGCGGTACCGGATAGCCTTCCATCAGATCCATCTGTTCTCGGCCGGCTTCATGACAAACGATGATGACATCCGCTTGGGAGCCGTGTAGCAGACCCAGGCTAACCCCGGCATAGGCGGGATGGAATAGGGAGCCCTGGCCTTCAATAATGTCCCAGTGATCATCATCATTACTTGGACAGAGCTCTTCCACCACACCGGCAATAAAGTCAGATACCACCGCATCCACAGGCACACCTGAGCCTTCAATCAGAATACCCGTCTGGCCGGTGGCGCGGAATGTGGCTTTCATATTGCGCTGGGCCATCTCCCGATGAATAGCCAGAGTGGTGAACATCTTACCAACACAGCAATCACTACCTACCGCCAACAGGCGCTTGCCGGTACGAGGCAGGCCAGTGCCACAAACCATCTCGACCTGAGGCTCACGTACATCAATCAAACGCTGGCCGGTACGCTCAGCTACTGCCACCAGATCCTGAATCTCATTCAGTCGAATATGCAGTCCACTGGCGATATCCATACCCGCTTCCATCGCTTCAATCAGAATAGGCAGCCACTCAACGGGCAGGGTGCCGCCAATAGGGGCCAGACCCAGCACAAAGGTTTTAGCCCCGGCTGCTGCCGCTTCTTGCACCGACATTTCGCTGAGCCCCAGATCAACCTGGGCATTTTCCAGACGCATCTGGCCGACACATTTTTCTGGTCGCCAGTGGGCAACACCTTTGGCGACTTTCGCCATTAGGAAATCTTCCGCATCTCCCAGAAAGACCAGATAGGGGGCTTTAAGTTCGTTGTTTTCTGTCGAGGTATTTGTTGGGGCAGTGTTTGTCATGGCATTGTCCTGTTATTGAGGCCGAGCGAGGCCCTTCGAGCTGAATCGAATTTTTCTTTGTTTTTAAAAGGTCAGTTAAATCAGTGGGGCAGCTTTTTAGTTAAGCTGCAGGCACTGTTCAGCTAAGTGACTAGTATTGGGAAGATAGAAACCTCTGTAGGTGTGCTGACTGAGGTTGGTTAAATAGCTGTTCCGGTGGCCCCTGTTCGGCGATATGGCCCTGATGCAGGTAGACGATCTGCGATGAGACATCACGGGCAAAGCGCATCTCGTGGGTGACCATAATCATGGTGCGGCCTTCCTCGGCCAGCTCACGAATAACGAGCAGCACTTCATTGACCAATTCCGGGTCCAGTGCTGAGGTGGGTTCGTCAAACAGCATCACATCCGGGTCCATGGCCAGTGCACGAGCGATAGCGACACGTTGTTTCTGACCGCCAGAGAGGTGATCGGGATACATATGGCTTTTCTCCAGCATACCGACCCGGTCGAGTAGGATTCTGGCTTGGGCTTCCACCTCATCACGCTCGCGTTTGAGCACCTTGCAGGGACCGAGCATGACGTTTTCCAGTACTGTCATATGGGACCAGAGATTAAAAGACTGAAACACCATACCCAGTCGGCTGCGGGTGCGTTCGATCTGTTGCTGGAACGCTTTGGGCGGCTTACCGGCTTGGCTGTGCGCTAAGTCCAAGGCTTCGCCATGCACCTCAATACGCCCGGTTTCAGGGACTTCCAACAAATTAAGGCAGCGTAGCAGAGTGCTTTTACCTGAGCCGCTGGAGCCAATAATGCTGATCACATCGTGCTTGCGGGCGGTAAGCGAAACACCTTTCAGTACCTTCAGGCTATCAAAGGATTTATGCAGATCATCGGCCTGCAGAACGATTTGTGCATCCGGGTTAGCTGGCATGAGTCGGTTGCTCCATTTTTTCTGCGGCAATTGCAGGTGTTGGCTTTTTCTCAGCTGTTGGTACTGATGCTGGTGTTGGGCTGCTCTGATGAGTTGAACGGCGCATATGGCGGGTCAGATAGCGTTCTCCCTGACGCCAGACAAGTACAAAGGCACAGGTGATCACCAGATAGAGCAGCGCTGCCCAGAAGTAGACCGAGATATCAAAGGTCTGTGAGAACACTCGGCGGGTATGTCCCATCAGATCCAGCACCGTAATCACGCTGGCAATAGCACCGCCTTTTAGCATCAGGATGATCTCGTTACCCAGTGCCGGAAAGGCGATACGGTAGGTATGCGGCAATATAATCTTCCGGTACAGCAGGGAGCGTGGCAGGCCAATGGCGATACCGGCTTCCACTTCGCCATAGGGCACGGCCTGCAGGCCACCACGCAGAATTTCAATCTGATAGGCTGCTGAGTTCAGTGAAAAAGTCAGCAGGGCACAGTAGAAGGGATCGCGGAAAAACCACCACAACCCCAGTTCCTGTAACTCAGGGCGGAACTGGCCTGAGCCGTAATACACCAGAAACAGCTGCGCCAGCAGCGGCGTACCCCGGAAAAAGGAGATATACAGCCGAATGGGCGCGCGCCATATCCGGTTGCCGGAGTGCCTGACGATTGCCAGTGGCAATGATAAGGTCGCCGCAATCAGTACAGATAAAAATGTCAGTTGCAGGGTCATAAAGGCCCCGTCCAACAGGCGTGGCCCGTAGTCGATCAGTAATTCAAACATGATGTCTTATCCTCGACAGCTAGGCGGCGCGAATGCCACGATTGGCTCGGTTTTCCAGACGAGCGATGCACCACTCGAAGAAAATACAGATCAGCCAATAGGTCAGGCAGACCGTTAGGAAAAACAGGAACGGCTTTTTGGTAGCGCCTACGGCGATATTGGCCATGCGCATCAGATCATTCAGTGCGATGACCGATACCAGAGCAGTATCTTTCAACAGATTGATCCAGAGATTGCCCAGTCCTGGCAAAGCGAGCCGGAAGATCTGCGGTAGCTCTATGCGGCGGAAGACTTGCAGTCGACTCATACCGATGGCTTGAGCGGCTTCTTTCTGACCTTTGTCCAGTGCCTGCCAGGCACCGCGCAACACCTCGCCCGAATAGCCGCCAAAGACCAGTGCCAGGGCGACTGTACCGGCGACAAAGGGACTGAATTCAAAGAAGGCGGCCTGTGGATCAAACCACTTCAGGGTTTTATTGATCAGTAAGCCAACACCGTGGTAGATCATAAATAGGGTCAGCAGCTCGGGGATGCCCCGAATCGTGGTGGTAAAGGTGAAAGCGGCTGAGCGCGGCAGTTTGTGCTCTGAGACCGAGGCCGCAGCGGTTGTCATACCGATCATTAAACCCAGCGGTAATGTCACCAGTGCTAGCGCTAGAGTAATTGCCAGTCCGCTAAGCAGTTCATCGCCCCAGCCTTGAGCGCCGAAACTGAGGTAGTTAAACCATTCCATATAAGATCCCTGAACCCGTATAACAGGCCTTTGTTGTTTTTATTGTGTTGTTCTGGTGTCAGTTGTTTTCGGGTGTTATCACTGGACCTGGGCTGTCACGGCCAGTAGACATGCCCTGGAGGCAGGCCTACTGGCTGTGCTAGACGATCATGGTCACTTTTATCAGGAGGTGTTATTCCAGAGTCAGGATGTTGATAGCGAAGTATTTGTCATTAATCGTCTTATAGGTGCCATCGGCGATGATATCGGCCAGCGCCTGATTCAGCTTTTGGCGCAGAGCATCATCTTCCTGGCGCAGAGCCATACCGACACCTTCACCGACAAACTTAACGTCGGTAATCGGCTGGCCTGCCAGCTGGCAGCAGCGGCCATCTTCTGATTTTTGTGTCCAGTCCAGCATAGGAATCATATCGCCCACCTGGGCATCCAGACGGCCGGAGACCAGATCCAGATTGACGGCATCTTGAGTGGGATAAAGGCGAATGTCGGATTCCGGATACATCGCCATCAGGTAGTCTGCCTGTGTGGTGGAACCCTGGGCACCAATGGTTTTCCCGGCCATCGCTTGCGGTGAAAAATCATTCAAGCCAGAGCTTTTATCGGTAACAAAGGTCATGGCGGATTTTTGGTAGGGTTGAGTGAAATCCACCATCTTTTTACGTTTTTCAGTAATAAACATCGAGGCGATGATGACGTCGTATTTACCTGCCATCAGCGCCGGAATAATGCCATCCCAATCCTGTGCGACAAAGGTACAGTTTGCTTTCATTTTTTCACACAGGGCGTTACCAATCTCGATATCAAACCCGGCTAGCTTGCCATCGGCGGTGAAGTAGTTAAACGGTGGGTAAGCGCCCTCCGTACCGATTCTCAAGGTAGTCTCGGTTGCCAATGCCTGGCTAAAGGGAGTGGCCAGGAGTAATGCAGAAAGTGCCATCGAGCGCAGGTGCTTATTCATTTTATTTTACCTTAGGGTCTGACTCTGCTGATGCATACCTAAACAAAAAGAGTTCGCTATTCTCCAGTCCGCGGCCAGAGGATACGGAACTGTTTTATAAAGAATTTTTTGTTTGGGTGCTTAAGTAATCCCCTTGTGCTAATGCCTGAAAAACAGGCTTAGATGCAAGGGCAGTCCCGGCAGTATCCAAAACACACCTATATTGCACAAATGAATAATTATTATAATATACATAGTCTATAGCTATGTGTGATTAGTCGCTGTATCTGAGCGCCCTAAGTGAGATCCCTAGGCGGGATACTCTAAGTCAGTTAGCTAGATAGGTTTAAGTTAGAGAGATTTGAGTTAGATAGATTTTAGTGAGATAGGTCATCAATATGCTTTCACCACGCGAATTGTTCCTACGTAATCTGGATTGGAACCTGCTTTACACCTTCCTCGTTATTGTTGAAGAAGGCAGTATCACCGGGGCGGCGCGTAAGCTGTCCTATAGTCAGCCTAGTGTCAGTAATGCGTTAAAACGTCTGGAAGAGTATTTTGGTGAACGCCTGATTTTGCGTAAGAAAGGCGTATTCTCTCTTACTGATCAGGGCTTGCGGGTATATGAGTATGCCTCCTCCGTTGGCAATATTATGTCCCATATGGCCGAGCAGTTTGCCGAAGAAAAAGGAGCATTATCGGGGGAGATCAATATTGAGATTGCCAGTCATATAGACTGCCAGCCCTTTGATCAGACATTGGCTGATTTTCATCAGCGCTATCCCAATGTATTTATTACCACCAATACCCAGCCCAGCGCCGATATCGTCAGTGCCGTCGCTGAAGGTCAATTACGCATCGGCCTGAGTAATAAAA
The DNA here is from genome assembly GCA_964342385.1 of uncultured Oleiphilus sp. Taxonomy (GTDB): domain Bacteria; phylum Pseudomonadota; class Gammaproteobacteria; order Pseudomonadales; family Halomonadaceae; genus Oceanospirillum. Next base: position 23,139 of record CAYFGP010000022.1, read on the forward strand.
AAGTATCGCAGACCGGTCTGCGTTTTGACCTACTGGGTTATGAGCAGATGGCATTCTACTGTGCCCGTAATCATGCCTTGTATGGCCAAAAGGATCTGACTTTGGATGACCTCAAAGGACGCTCTTATGTCTCGTTTGAAAGTGATCAGCCGGGCGAGGGGCTGGGAGCGATTGCTCAATTCCGTGCAGAGCAGCAGTTCTGGGGCAAGCTGGTGGCAGTCTCCTCAAATGAAGAAGAGGTGCGACGATTAATTCTCGCTGGAATGGGGTTTGGCGCTCTGACCGTTGAAGGCGCGCGTCCTTTTGTGGAGCAGGGCGCATTGTGGCCTTTGCCTCCCTATGAACAGTTACCCATCACAGAAGTGTATCTGGTCACGCCAGAAAACGTCCCCTTGACCGAGCCTGAACAGTTGTTTGTCGAGATGCTAAGAAAGGCTGCCAATGCGGCGGTAGGAGAGCAACGGTTTGCTTAAGTGCAGCAGCGTATTAATCGTAACTTTACTGATTATTTTGCTCACTTGGGGCTGGCATTGAGGGTCAGATCTGCGTTATAGACTACTATTGATAGACATAGCAGGCTAAGAGATAGCCAATATATGTAAATGCCGCCGTTTGTGTAAACAGTGTCAGAGGGATGATATTCAATGCTGTTAGCCGCATCCAGATCCGTGACTGTTTTAACCTCTTTCTTTTTTATTGCCACACTCTTGTTTTCCCCAAACGAGGCTTTGGCACAAATCACTCTGGACAGCGAGTCAGGTAGTTTTCAGCAATCTCGCTTTTTGATTGAAACTCTGGCAGGTATTCTGGTTTTTCTGCTTGTATTGATGTTAGGCGTTTGGTTTTATCGTGGGCGGCCTGTGCATTTTTCTATTCGCGATACGCTGTTTATCATCTCTTTTATGTTTGCTGGTTTGTTTATCGCCACAGGTGTATTGGTCTCTTCTCTGCTGAGCGGTCAGGAGGAACAAAGCCGTATTGAGCGCCATAAGACCGAGGCGCTTAATTTGGCACTTGAGCTTAAGCAGGCCTCTGATGAACTCACCCGTTTTGCCCGTACCTATGTGGTCACTGGTGATCCTATTTATGAAAGTTACTTCCAAACCATCAATCTGATTATTAATGGTCAACACCCTCATCCCAGTAATCGCTTTCTCTCCTATTGGGACCATGTCGCGGCAGGCAATCAAGCTCTGGATCAATATGACGGTGAAACCTATAGCATTGAACAGCGGGTGCTGGAGTTAGCGATATCACCACAAGAAAAAGTGGCTCTGCAACAGGCGAAAAAAGAGTCTGATGCTTTGATTCTATTGGAGGATATCGCCCTGCATGCAGTAAAAGGGCGTTACCAAGATGAACACGGCAAGTTTACCCGTATCAGTGAACCCAATCTGCAATGGGCACAAAGCCTGCTGCACGGTGAGGAGTACCATAAAGCCAAGTCCCGAATTGTGCAGAATATTGATGAGTTTTTAGTTTTGGTTGAGCAGCGTACCACCACAGAGATCCATCAGGTTGCGCTAAAAAACAGGGCTATTCTTAGCGTCGTTGCGGTGCTGATTGCATCAACCCTGGCCTTTTCTGTGTATGTGTTTTTTATCCTGCGTCGACGGGTGGTATTTCCACTGGCAGCTTTGGAGTCTGGTACGACGGCTTTAACTCAGGGGGATTTCTCTCAGCAAATTGATATCAAAGGTCACGATGAGATTGCCCGTTTAGGCAGTGCATTTAATGCCATGGCAAATAGCATTGAGCAACGCACCAAGGAATTGGAAAAAAATACCATCCGCACCCAATCCATTATTGCGAATACCTCTGACGGCATTATTGTAATCAGTGACCGGGGGATCATCGAAGAGTTTAGCCCTGCAGCAGAGCGTATCTTTGGTTTCACCGCTGACGAGGTGATGGGCAACAATATCAAGATGCTGATGGCAGAGCCTTATCACAGCGCCCATGATGGCTATCTAAAACGTTATATCAATACCTCAGAGCCTCGTATCGTCGGCACCAGTCGCGAAGTGGCCGGTCAGCATAAAGATGACCGGATTTTTCCTATGGATCTGGCGGTGGGCGAAGCTTTTGTCGATGGTCGTCGAATCTTTACCGGGATTGTGCGCGATATTACCCGCCGCAGAAATGCGGAGCTGGCATTGAAAGAGAGCCAGGAGCGTTTTGAACTGGCGGTACGAGGCAGTGGTGATGCACTCTGGGAATACGATGACGAAACTAAGGAAAACTGGTTCTCCCCCCGTTTTATCGAACTGTTGGGCTATGATGCGGATGAACTGGAGCACTCGCTGAAAACCTGGAAAGCCCATGTACATCCAGAGGATAGAAGAGAGGCCATTCAGGCATTTCTGGCTCACCTGGATCATGATGTTGCGTATGATATCGAGTACCGTATGCATACCAAACAGGGGGAATACCGCTGGTTTAGGGCCCGAGCCCGATCACTCAGAGATAATGAGGGGCATGCCTATCGCACCAGCGGCAGTATCTCCGATATTACTGACCGTAAAGAGCTGGAGATGACCCTGGCGGAAGCCAGAAATATGGCGGAAGAAGCCACCCGTGCCAAATCTGATTTTCTCGCCAATATGTCCCACGAGATCCGCACGCCGATGAACGCCATTATAGGTATGTCCTACCTGGCGTTGCAGACGGACCTCAATCGTAAACAGCGGGATTATATTGGTAAGGTGCATCGTTCAGCCGAGAGTTTGCTAGGCATTATCAACGATATTCTCGACTTCTCGAAGATCGAAGCCGGTAAGTTGGATATGGAGCGTATCAACTTTCGCCTGGAAGATGTGATGGATAATCTGGCCAATCTGGTGGGGCTGAAATCCGAGGAGAAAGGGGTTGAACTGATGTTCCGGGTAGATCCTAAGATGCCCACGGCTCTGATTGGCGACCCCCTGCGTTTAGGGCAGATTTTGACCAATATCGGTAATAACGCAGTGAAATTTACCGAAGCCGGAGGTGAGGTTGAGGTGATCGCTACCCTGGTCGAGGAAGATGAAAACGAGGTGCTGACCCACTTCTCCGTACGAGACTCAGGCATCGGTATGACACCGGAACAGCAGAGTAAGTTGTTTCAATCCTTTAGTCAGGCCGATGCCTCTACCACCCGTAAGTTTGGTGGTACAGGTTTAGGGCTGGCCATCTCGAAAAAGCTGACTGAGATGATGGAGGGCGAGATCTGGGTAGAAAGCACCGGGAGAAGGTAGTGCCTTCCACTTTACCGCCCGTTTTGGCAAGCAAGCAGTGGTGACACCCCGGCGCTCCGTGAGTGCTGAACTGGGAGCCATGAAGGTCTTAGTCGTGGATGATAATGGCACTTCACGGGAGATTTTGTCTGAGATATTGGCGGGCTTTGGCCTGAGAGTAGATCAAGCCGGTGCAGGGGAAACCGCCATCGCTCTGTTAGAACAAGCCGATCAGGAAGAACCCTTTGAGCTGGTGTTTATGGATTGGAAGATGCCGGGTATGGATGGCATCGAAACCACTCGTCGGCTGCAGCATGATAGCGATCTGCACAATGTGCCTACAGTGATTATGGTAACCGCGTACAGCCGGGATGATGCCATTACCTCTTCTGCCGAAATTGATGTCGCCAGCTTCCTCACTAAGCCGGTCACCGCTTCCAGCCTGCTGGATGCCGTTATGATCGCCATTGGCCAGGATATGACCTATCAGGACAGAGAATCCAGCCGCCATGAACGTGAACATGAAACGATCTCCCATGTACGCGGAGCTCGAATTCTTTTGGTGGAAGATAACGAAATCAACCAGGAACTGGCTTTAGAACTGTTGACTCAGAACGGTTTAATCGTCGAAGTGGCCAATCATGGTCAGGAAGCCCTGGATATTCTTGACCAAGCCGCCGAAAAAGGAGAAGTTTTTGACGGTGTGCTGATGGATTGCCAAATGCCGGTGATGGATGGTTATACCGCCTCCCGTAAGATCAGAGAACAATCTCGTTTTGAACAGCTGCCGGTGATTGCGATGACCGCCAATGCCATGGCCGGTGATCGGGAAAAAGTTCTGGAAGCCGGCATGAACGATCATATCGCCAAGCCGATTAATGTCTCCGATATGTTCGATACCATGGCCCAGTGGATAACCCCTAGCCAGCCGGTTGCCCAAGATGCACCCGCATCTGATCCTAAACCGGGTCAGCTAGATGCCACACGACCCGATACCTCTAAACCGACTACACCTCCTCTAACTGAATCAACCGATTTACCAGAACTGGCTGGTATAGATATTGAACAGGGACTGGCCCGAGTTCAGGGCAACCAAAGTCTCTATCGTAAGCTGTTAGTGAAGTTCAGCCGCAATGAACAGGACTTTATCGAACGCTTCCGACAGTCTCTGCTGGATGATGACCCAGAAGCTCCCACCCGATGTGCCCACACCCTAAAAGGCCTGGCCGGTAATATCGCCGCCGATAGACTGCATGATGATGCGACAGAGCTGGAAGCGGCCTGCAAGGCAGGACAAACGGAAATTGAGCTGAAAGCGATTCTGCTGAATTTGGACGAATCACTGGCGCAGGTTTTAACAAACCTTAAACAGCTTGATCCTTCCGAGGCATCTACTGCGCCAACCGAAACTGGAAATGAGACAGACGCCGATCCTGAACAGCTCAAAACACTGCTAGCTAACTTAAAGGAATTAATTGAAGACTATAACAGCGAAGCCAATGATGTGATGGAGCAACTGCATCCGTTGATGGCACAAGGAGAATTTGCTGGCCAACTAGAGAAAATTGGCCAGGCCATTGAAGAATATGATTTTGATGCGGCTTTGGAACAATACGCCCAGCTGGAACTGCAAATGAATTAACTCATGATCTCTGTGAATCACATACATGATCAAATTCAGAGCAAGGCCAACTTAGCTTTAATCATGTTATCTACTTCTGGCAATATCTTCTGCAACTCAACAATATGCATACGAATCTGCTCAATAGATGCCGACTCATCAATACACAAAGCTTCGGCTTCCTCCAATAGATCCGCTATTGCCGTCACCCCCACCGCTTTAGCCGGCGATTTATATTGATGTAATTTGGCTTTTAGTACGCTGAGATCGTCACTGATATGTTCATGGATATGGGCAATATTAGGCAATACCAGCTCCTGAAAATCCTGCAGGGAATCCCGGTAATCATCTAGCTCGCCACCGTAGATTGATTCAATTACTTTTTCATCCAATGTCAGTTTGGGAGCTTGCTCTTCCAGTTCCGATTCTAGTCCCGGTGTTTTAGACTGCTCAGATAATCCTGACTGGCCTGATACTCCTGCTACTGGAATTTCAGAGTCCACCTCTCCTTGTGGAGTTGATAGATCGTGATTAGTTTCAGAATCGGGATCAATTAGTTCGGATAAGCTCTGACCGTTATTAATCGCTTCCAGCTGGGAGGAAGAAAGTACTTTAGTACTGCCATCTGCTTGGTCAGCTGAACGGACTTTACCCCATTGATCCAGCGCCTTTTTTAGTTTGCTGAGTTCAACGGGCTTGGCCAGGTAATCATCCATACCTGCTTCGTAACATTTTTCGGCTTCTCCCAGTAACGCATTGGCTGTAATAGCAATAATAGGCACAAAGTTTCCTTGCTCTTTCTGCTTATGTTTAAGCATACGAGCAAGCTCATAGCCGTCCCGCCTTGGCATATGACAATCGGTCAGCACCAGAGTGTACTCGTAGAGATCGTACATGCGCTCAGCTTCAATACCATCTTCTGCTACAACACACAGATAACCCAATGTTTTCAGCTGACGGGAGATCACATCCTGATTAACCAGATTATCCTCTACCACCAGAACCAAACGCCTCTGTTTCTCGGCCTGCTGGATCGATTCAGGCAGTGGCATAATCTGAGTATTATTCTGCTCTTCCGGTACTTCCGGGCTTTCCCGCCCTAATAAAATATCCAATGCCATCATCAAAGCCGATACTTTAAAGGGGTGGCCCTCTATGGCGTAGGTATAACCATTAATAATCCCACTGTTCATCTGAAAGTTATGGATCAGCAATAGTTGCTTAAAGTGGTTAAAACGATGGAACAAAACATCCAGTGGACTGAGCTGATTATGATCTTTGACCAGAACAACAAAGATGCCCTGATCCAGATATTGTTGAATCAGCTCTTTTTGTGACTGACGCCCCCCCAGAGACAGAGACTCAATATTGAGGTGATTCAGATACTCCTGACATTGGTCCCTGAGACCATTATCCTGAATATCCAGTAGCAGAATCAGATTACTGCTTTCAAAGCTTAAGGAGCCTTTTTGGCGACCAATACTTAAAGGCAGATCGATATTAAAGGTTGCCCCGTGACCATAGTGAGATTCAACCTTCACCTCACCGCCCATCAAGGCAACCAGATTATGACAGATCGCCAGACCTAATCCCGTACCACCAAAACGGCGGGTGGTTGAGGATTCAGCTTGGGTAAAGGGCAAAAACAGATTCTCCAGATCTTCTTTACGAATACCGATGCCGTTATCGATCACCTGCAGCTGAATCTGTACCCGATTATTTTCTGAACTCACCAGACGTGTGCGCACCCAAACATGGCCATCTTTACCTGCTTGCGCAGAAAATTTGATCGCATTGCCGATAATATTAAACACTACCTGGCGTAACCTCAGGGGATCACCGATCAGCTCCAAAGGAATATTCAGGTCCGTATACAGATCCAGACAGACTCGCTTCTCTTTCGCCGAAATCTGCATAGTATCGACCACACTTTCTACAACGCCATTCAGATCAAAGCCAACATGCTCCAGCTCCAGTTTGCCCGCTTCGATTTTTGAGAAGTCTAAAATATCGTTGATGATATTAAGCAGTGAAAAAGAGGACTCTCGTACCGTTTTCATAATGGAACGCTGATCAGGCGTCATAGCACTTTCCATCATCAGATCAATCATACCAATAACACCATTCATTGGCGTACGTATCTCATGACTCATGGTGGCCAGGAAACGGGCCTTCGCGCGGGAGGCACTTTCCGCTCTGTCCTTAGCTTCCATCAAAGCCTGCTCAGCATCACTACGTGCTATCAAACTTTGCTTAAACACTTCGATGGATTCCGCCATAGAGCCGATTTCATCATCCCGGCTCTGATACAACACCTCCACATCAGTATTGCCCTTAGAGAGTGTCTGCATTGAGGTAATCAGATCGGTGATCGGACGCACAATGGAACGGTAGGCGTAATAGACCATCAACAGGCAAAATAGAATAACCGTGCCCACCATACCGGCCATAATCAGGATGTTGTTTTCGGTGAGCCCACGAAGCTCATATAAGGCTTCATAGGCCACATCACTGGCTTGGCCAGAAACTTCATCCAAGAGATCCTCTAGTCGGTTAAACACTTCATGCTCTAATCGGTCGATAGCGGCAATGGCCTCGATCTTATCAGTAGGGTTATAACGCTGAAATACTTCAATCCCACCGTCTCTTAACACAGTGTATAGCGCCTGCACCTCTTTTAACGCCTCGACTTCTGCAGCCCGTTTCTCTAACGGTTTCAGCTGAGATAAGTAGACCTCAAAGGTTTGACTGTCTTTGTAGAAGGTTTCTTTTGCGCTCTCATCACCGTCGGTGTATTTAGTGAGATCATTGACCATATCCCCCGCTTCATCCACCATTTCCAGATAAAGGCGTATGCCTGGCAGATCATCATTCAGAACCGCTTCAAAAGATGGCTCACTACCGGCATCGGCTATTTCACTCTCTTTCAACTCATTTAGCAGATCTTCCAGCCGTTCCCCGGTAATTTCGGTCAGCGCTTTTACTCTCTGCCGCGCCCAACTTTCCGACTCTGGGTTATAACGATCAAAAATCTCTATACGCGCCCTATTGCTATATTCATTAAACAGACGATCGATCTCATCCAAACGTCGTTTACGAAAGACAGCTGCCGCTTTTAACTCGGTGAAAAAACTCACAAACTCACGATAATTGGACTCAAACTCTTCTTTCTCTTCCGCTTCGCCAAGCACATATTCCAGTACATTAGCGTTCATATCACCGATTTCATCTAACATGGCAACCGATAGAATTGCACTGGGAATATCCGATTCGGTCACGACCCGGGTATTGTCTTCGGTGCGGATACTGAGGATATAGCTGGAGATGGCAATGACGATTACCAACACGGTAATGGCCAGCATAGATACCGTCACTTTGGCACCTATGGTGTTAAGCATCTTTTTTAACATCTAGCGGTTTCCTTTGCTGTCGCTCATTGCCGACAAAGAGTTGAATGACCTTAAAGCATATGCTGTCTATTTCAGAATAGAGGAAAAAACACACTCTGCACTCGCGTGTTTCGCGAAAAGATGAAGAAATCAGGCTACGCCTGGTAAGGTTTGTTTATCTAATTGGAAAGATGATAGCTCTATAGAATATAGCTTGAAACATATTGAAATATTCAGGAAGGAAACACTATACGTCCAGCAGCATTAGCAACTAAAAAAGAAAGACACCTCATCCAAAGAAGAATCAGTAAAGGGCTATTAGTAATACTTGTACCTTGCAAGAGGCCTCATAAATAAAAAAATCAAGAGACCTCTTATTCTCAGGCTAATACCTCACAATCAGATATAGCCAAAAACCATATAAAAACATTAAAAATGCACTACAACATCCGAAGCCATTTAGAAATATATAATGGCAATATCATTCACATGACTACAAAGAAGACATCATATCATTAATTTGCTCAACCTTATGTTTGTTTTCAGATATGCCTGTTGTTGATCGAGATATTGATAACTGTAGTTGGTCAACCGATTCGCTAATAGTCTCCATATTAGCTATAACGGTAGACGATATTTTAACACTAGCTTGACTATCGGCTGATACACCAGAGACGAGTTCAGTAATCTCTTTACTGGCTTGCGATGAATTATGAGCTAATTGCCTAACCTCATCAGCAACCACGGCAAAACCACGCCCTAACTCCCCGGCTCGGGCTGATTCGATGGCTGCATTTAATGCCAGTAAATTAGTTTGTTCGGCAATACCTTGAATTCTATCAACAATATTAATGACTTCATCATTTTTATCTGATACCTGATTAATCAGTTCAGACATCTTGCTGATGGCTTGGTTACCTTTATCTATATAGGATAAAGTATTGGAAATCTGCTGATTGGCTTCTTCTAGTTCAATAGAGCTGCTATTCATCGAGTCTGAGACCTGTTGTACTACAGAGGATACACTATTGATCAACTCATCTCTGCGTGAATCGCTTTGCTGTTTATCTAATTGTGCTTCTTTTCTTTCATGTATATCAACAACTGATCCTGAGGCAAATAATGGGATACCACTATTATCTCGAATACAATCACCTTGTACATTAAACCAACGGTAATGACCTTGCTTTGTTTTCATTCTGAAGTCATGGTTATAAGGTGTACGACCTGTTTTATCATTTAAATGAGCACCAAAAGCTGCGAAGACACCTTCAATATCGTCCGGATGAAGAGCTTGGACCCAGGCTTGCGCACTATTTGGGAAATCTTGCTCATTATGATAGCCAATTAAGTCTCTGAATCTTTGAGTATAGAAGCTTTGATTTTCTGAATGAGAAGGATCCCCATTGACTAGCTTTAGATCCCATAAACCTGCACCAGCAGAAGTAGCATAGTGATGCAATCTATAGCTATCCTCTTTGAGAGCGTTAAGTTCATGCTCTAACTTTTTAGTTTTATCTATTATTTTCTGTAACTGTGGTGCTAAAAACTGAAGCTCTTCTGGAATTGATGAAGGAAAATCATCAGGTGAGCTATTGATCCATTGAGCTAGTAACTCCTGACATTTCTTTTTACTGACAAACATAATTTAAAACCCTTGATTAAAAAAACATTAAGTATGGCATCAATTTCACCACCATGTGCAATTGATCGGGAGCACTATTTGTTAGCTCCAATTCTACAGCCAATATTTCTGTCTGGATCAATTTACTTAATGAACGTAGTGTAAATAATAAATCAGCTATTTTTGTTGTTCAAAAATATTACATAAGTGAAAGCATATAACCCTACAAAAAGTATAGTATTCAGAAGAGACAGCAGGTGTAATAAGCACTCACACAAAAGTTTCTCCTTAGCAAATGGCTTCATGCTTCAGCCATTGACCGGAAAATATCGAAACACTTTTGTGTAAGTGTGTACATTAATGATCAGTTGAAAGATGAGCATTAGTTTACGTAGGAATAACAAACGATTACGAGGCTTTATTATTGCCTGCCTGAAGCTCAGTATTTCTGGCCTCCATCCAGGACAAAAATTCGTTGGCAGGTAATGCCGGACTAAAATAATAGCCTTGGGCCATATGGCAGCCCTGACGCTGCAAGAACTCCAGCTGATGCAACTCCTCAACCCCTTCTGCCACAACCTTCAAACCCAGCGCCTGAGCCATGGCAAAAATAGCGACCACAATGGCTCTATCTTCTGAAGCCCCCGGCAAACGCCCGATAAAGGTTCTGTCGATCTTCATGGTATCAATAGGCAGTTGCTTGAGATAATTTAGCGAAGAATAACCGGTACCAAAGTCATCCATGGTGACCGAAATGCCCAGTGTCATGAGCTTATTGAGTCGGGAAACCGATTCCAGAAAGTCTTCAACAACAGCATGTTCGGTAATTTCCAACTCGAGCTCACCGGGTTGGATCCCATTATCTTCAATCTGCTGCTGAATAAAGGGAAATAAACCTTCATCCCGCAATTGCTTGGGAGACAGGTTAATAGCGATGGACATTCCCTCATAACCCATGAGCTTCCACTGCTTAATCTGCTGGCAGGCGTGACGAATCACCCAGTAGCCCAATTCACAAATCAGATTACTTTTCTCAGCAACTGGAATAAATTCATCCGGATAAAACACCGCCTTACCGTTATCCTGCCAACGGATCAGAGCTTCGGCGCTACTAAAATGAATGCTGCCACCGGTAAGGTCTGCCTTAGGTTGATAGTGTAGGGCTAACAGATCCTGATTGATTGCCTGCTTTAGACGTACTTCAATCTCTTGCTGTTTCTGGCGCTGTTCATTCAACTCTGAAGAATAAAAACGCACCTGGCCACGTCCATTTTCCTTGGACTGATACATGGCGGAGTCAGCCTGAGTAATCAACTCACTGGCGCTACTGGCATCCCTGGGATAAATAGCAATACCCACACTGGCACCTGGTTTTACTGAATAACCTTCTAGATTAAACTGCTGACAGGCTAAATTTGATAGATCCCGGCCAATGGCAGCCAGATCATCCTCTGTCTTAAAATGGGTGACAATAACGGTAAATTCATCACCGCCAATCCGGTAGAGCACATCATAGTCCCTTAAGCGCTCCTTAAAGGTTTTAGTCACTGCCACCAGTAATTGATCACCAGTATCGTGCCCATACCTGTCGTTGACCCACTTAAAATTATCCAAATCCAGATAGATCAGCCCGACAGAGCCACCCTCCCGTTTGGTTCGGCTGATCTCAACATCCAACTGACTGATAAAGGAGTGTCTATTGGGAATCTGAGTCAAAGTATCCAGATAAGCTAACGACAGTAAACGAGACTCGGCTTCTTTCTTGTCGGTAATATCACTGAGAATGCCGACAAAAGAGTCCGCACTGCTTTTATTCTCAACACGATTAATACTTAACCAGGCGGGAAACTCCTTCCCCTGAGCAGTCAAACCAGTCACTTCACCACTCCAACCATCCGAGTTCAGCAGTAGGGACTGAATCACCTTATCAAACTCGCCATTGGGCCAACCGGCAAACTTAATGGCCGGTTGCTTATGGCCATTGGAATATATACTTAACCCCGTCATCTGTTGATAAGCCGGATTGACCTCCAAAAGATTGCCCTGTTCGTCGGTCACAAAAACTGCTTCGGTCAGAGAATCCAATGTCTTTCGATTAATTTCTAACGCCTTCATTGGGCTTAATAGCGCTCGACGAAGAATCAGAAACAAGGAACCGATAAAAATCAGCCCGACCACCACAATCTGTACAATCTCGATCAACAAACTCTGTTTTAGGCTAGCCATAAACTGCTGGTTGCTAAAGCTCACCTCAACATGGCCTATGGAGACCATACCGGACTTAACCGGATAGCGCACTTTCTGGCCCAAATTGTCCCAGTAATCATTGTGGCGCTGTTTATTAAACGGGGTAATCTCCCCTCCTTCTTTAATCCGGCCAACATAGAGCTGACCAAAATTACCAAATACCTTAATTCCGGTAATAAAATCAGATCCCATTTCTGAATCAACAATGGCTATCGCCACATCTTCCGCGTAACCGGGTTCATAGGCCTTATTGTAGATATCCCAAATGGCAGGCTTTACCGCTAAAGCAACACGTTTTGCCACTTCCTGACTACGTTCATTCTGACTGGTTGCAATCAGATCAACAGTGGCCTGATAACGAATCAGCACAAAGCCCCCCATCACAAATACTGTGATAAGGCTCAAAATGGTAAACAGGCGTACAGTCGGTTTATTCAACATTATTTATCGTAGGGTCCAAACCAGAGATAGTACTCATCGTACTTATCTTTAAATGCTTGTTTCTTAGTAATGATTTGTCGGCTCATCAGATCATCACTAAAGGAATTCAGTACTTCATCAGAAGCCTGGCGCCAACGGGCAATATCTTCAGGTTGCCACTTCTCTATCGACTTCATCTCTTGTTGAAACAGCTCAAACGCAACAAAATCCTGTTTTTTCGCCTTCATGGTGGCGGTCAGGGTATAAGAGCGCATGGCACTTTCCAAAATAGCCTGCAGATCAGCGGGCAACTCTTCATAAGCAGATTGATTAATTAAAAAGTCTGATAAAACAGAAGGTTGCCAAACAGCAGGGACTAAAGCATAACCCGTAATATCGTTTAACCCCAAACTCCATGCGCCACCAGCTGTCGTCCACTCCACAATATCTAGGTCACCATTTTCCAATGCAGGTCGTATCTCCTGAGCTACTGTGGGTAACACCTGGGCCTGAGAGGCCTTCTCTAGCACCATACTGGGTAACCCCGGTCCTATCCTGACTTTTTTATCCTTCAGGTCATCCAGACCATTAATCTTCTCTTTGGACAGTAAGCCAAACTCCATACCCGGCCACCAGGCTGGTCGCCACATCACACCATCCGGTAGTGATAATTCATTAGCAATTTCTGTACCTTCGTCGGCCAGAAAGAACATCATGGAAGCATCCAGATTCATAAAATCAAAGGGACCGGCATTCATTACCCCCCAGGCAGGGTTTTGACCAACCCACCAGTTTGGCCAACCATTGCCCATTTCAATGCGTCTTTCTTTGACTGCTGGATAGATATCCGCGCCATCAGTAATCTTGCCACCGGGATAAGGTGTAATGACCAAGCGTCCTGCACTCATCAAACGTACATTATTGGCAAACTTTTTTAACTCCTTGAAATCAACACTTTTCTCAGTTGCCTGAGACTGCAAACGCCAGTTAAAAACTTGTTTCTTCTCTTCCATCATGCACCCTGTTAACAGGGTGATTACTACCATGATGCTTATCGGCCACTTTATCCGCATAGTCAGTTTGCCTTTTTCCGGCGAGATAACCTGGATTGGCTATCCATTTAAATTGAACATCTAAACAAATGTTTTTCTTCAACAAAGCCACCAGATAGATCAGCGACAAAACGCAAAATAGCGCAATACTTTCGTTTAGGTGTGTATAACGGCAGATCACTTCGTTTCTATAATACTCGTTATTTTTCTCAACACTAAAATAGACCTTAAACCACTTTAACCTCCACTAACTGAATGACTTAGCAGGTATTTCAAAGTTTAATACTGTAAGAATAGACGCTGAATGATGGAGCACAGCTAAAAAGCCAAAAGAAGATTTATCCCAGCTAGATAGCAGGCTATCAGCCATCGGACTGGATTAAAGCACTCTATGGATTATGCTGTGAAAGTAGATACTTGATAATGAAGGAAAAGCAGCCAACTATGTCGGTACCTCAAGGCTCAAAGAAGAGCGTTGCCAAAAACTATCAGTCATTAAGCCTACGTTTGGTACTCTGGTTCCTGCTGTTATCCCTGGTGCCATTAATTTTGGTTTCTTCGCTCAGCTATCAGCAAGCCAGTGACTCTCTGGTCACCTCAGCCAAAACAGAGCTGACACACTCCTCCCAGTTAACCATCCGCTTTATCAATAACTGGTTTGATTATCGTTTTTCAGATTTGAGCTTCCAGGCTGAAGCGGCAAGTAATATTCAGCTGTTAAAGAGTTTGTCAGAAGGCTTAAAAGACAGTGCTCTACCGGTTTCACAATATGTTAACAGTGATAATTGGACCAACCGGGCAACAGTCTTACAAGAGGGATTAATGTCTCTCTCAAGACGTTATGACTATGTTTCGGATCTCTATCTAATTGATACAAAAGGCAATATTCTTTTTAGCATCACTCAGGGCCCCGACTTTGGTAAAAATATCTTTGCCCCACCGATACGCTACACCCGTTTTGCCAGTACAGTAAAACGCACACTTAAATCAGGAGAAGTACTGTTCTCTGATCTGGAACGTTACCCTTCCCCTGGTAGTCCCCTGGCAGGTTTTCTAACAACACCGCTGGAAGATACTCAGGGTAACAGACTCGGGGTTTTAGCGGTCAGGCTTAATCTGGATCGTATTTTTGATGTCTTAAAATCCGGCCGTGTCGAAAACAGCTCCATTGTGCACTATCTGCTGGCAGAAAATGGCGTCTTACGCACACCTATCGAAAACAATTGGGATGATGTACTGCATCGAAAAATTAACACAGCACAGTACCAACACTTTTTAGACAGCAACTCACTACACAAGATGGTGGCAGAAGATTATCTGGGACCTGAAGGTGCAAGGGTAATTGGCACCCATAGCGTGATTCATATCGCCAATGTAGATTGGATTCTGGTCAGCGAAATTGATCGAACTGAAGCCCTGGCTTCGGCTCACTGGCTCGGCCGGGTTACCCTGTTTCTGGTCCTGCTTACCGCACTGATTGTTTTAGTATTAGCCTTTGTAGTAGCCAGACGTATCACAAATCCTATCGTTAAACTGGCCAACGTCAGCAAGGCTGTTGCCGCGGGGAAAACCGATCAGCAGGTTGAGGTCAAAGCGCGGGATGAAATTGGTCAGCTGGCCGATGCATTTAACCATATGTTGGAAGTTAAGCTGATCCAGCAGCAAGCTCTGGAAGCCAGCCGACAGAAATCGGAAGACACTCTTGAAGATCTGGCAGAGCAACAGTTTGCTCTGGATCAGCACGCCATTGTAGCCATTACCAATATTCAGGGCGATATCACCTACGCCAACGACAAGTTTGCTGAGATCAGTGGCTATAGCAAAGAGGAGCTCATCGGGAATAATCACCGGATTCTCAACTCTGGCCATCATCCAACCGCTTTTTTTAAGGAGATGTATAAAACAATCGCCCGCGGTGGTGTCTGGCATGGCGAGGTCTGTAATCGCGCTAAAGTCGGTCACCTATACTGGGTCGACACTACTGTCGTGCCTTTTAAAGGAGATGATGGCAAACCAGAAAGCTATATCGCTATACGTACAGATATCACTCAACGTAAAAAAGCAGAGCAAGCGATGAGTGAAGCGAAGGAACAAGCCGAACAAGCGGCTAAAGCCAAAAGTGAGTTTCTGGCCAGCATGAGCCATGAGATTCGAACACCGATGAATGGTGTACTGGGTATGCTCGGCCTACTGCGAAACACACCGCTGAATGACGATCAGCAACATAAAACCCGTATTGCCCAAAGCAGCGCTGAATCACTACTGACTCTGATCAACGATATTCTTGATTTCTCCAAGGTGGATGCCGGTAAGCTGGAGCTGGAGAATCTGGACTTCGACCTGACCCAGGTTCTGGGAGATTTTACCGACAGTATTGCTATACAAACCCAGGAAAAAGGCCTTGAACTTATTTTGGATCTCTCTCAGTTAGAAGATTCTGGAGTAAAGGGCGATCCAACCCGTATTCGACAGATTTTGACCAACCTGGTGGGTAACGCGATTAAGTTCACCCATAAGGGCGAGATTATTATTCGAGCATCATTAACCCCGACCTCTAGCGACCAACTAAGATTGGATTGCTCGGTGACAGATACCGGCATCGGTATCCCTAAAAATAAGGTCAACCATCTGTTTGACTCCTTTAGCCAGGTGGATAGTTCGACCACACGCAAATACGGCGGTACAGGTCTGGGCCTAGCCATCTGTAAAAAGCTTTGCCGGTTAATGGAAGGTGATATCTGGGTCAATAGCCAACAGGGCAAAGGCAGTTGTTTCTCCTTTTATGTGATTTTGGAAAAGGGACAATCCAGGCAGCAATATCGTCCTAAGATCGACTTTAACAATCTGCACATTTTAATTGCAGACAGTAATCAAGCTCATCGAGAAGTTTTAGCCAGCCAATTAAAACATTGGGGCGCTTCAGTGTCAGAGGCTTCAGATGGCAAAGAAGTGTTGGATATCTGTAAACAGCAGCTGGATGATAACAAACCATTGTTTGATTCTATTTTTGTTGATAGCCAGCTCGGCCTGATAAAGGCAAAAGATCTTGGGATTATTCTCCAAGCCGATCAACGCTTTAGTCGCATACCCTTAATTCTGATGAAAGCCATCTCCAGCAATGACAGTGCTTATAAGGGAAGTGAGCAACACTTTTGTGCCCATTTCCAAAAGCCTGCCACCAGTTCAGATATTATGAACGCCATGATGACCACGTTTGAAGATCAAACTATTCAATCCAGTCATGCGACCACAGAAACACTTGATGAGCTTGAAAACCATCACAATTTTAACTGGCCTGAGCATTACAAAATTCTTCTTGTGGAAGATAATCAAGTCAACCAGATGGTTGCTACGGGCATTCTCAATGAAATAGGACTTGATGTCGATATTGCCAACAACGGCCAGGAAGCGCTCAATAGACTGCAACAAACAGATCAGACTTACCAGCTTGTACTGATGGATTGCCAAATGCCTGTTATGGACGGTTACCAGGCCACCATTCAGATACGACAAAGTCCGGCAGAGAAAACATTTAGCTCCATTCCCATTATTGCCATGACAGCAAATGCCATGGCGGGAGATAAAGAGAAATGTTTAGCAGTGGGTATGGATGATTATCTGTCTAAACCCATTGATCCAGACAATCTCCTCTCGGTACTAAGAAAGTGGCTGCCTGAAACAGAGCAAACAAGTCATCAGGTTTATAAACTAGACAATCAACTACCTGACATCCCAGAGACAGAGACAGAGACAGAGACAGAGACAAAAATAGCAAGCCAAGCAGAGCAACCAAATCAGGATCAGCCAGCAACAATTGCCACCGAAACAGCTTTAGAGGCAGTGGCAGAAGAACCTGATCAAATACCTGTTGTCTGGGACAGAGATACTGCCCTTAAACGAATTATGGGGCAAAACGATCTGCTATATGCCTTAGTGGATGCTTTTGTGGCTGATTTCCCCCCAATGCTACAACAGCTCAGGGCCGCCGTGGAAAGCCATGATCTGGCTCAGGTGAGATTTTACGCCCACTCCATTAAGGGTCTTGCAGGTAATCTTTCTGCCCTTGAGCTACAAAACAACGCAATGACCTTAGAAAAAGTTGCGGAACAAAATCCAGATCAACTGGAGCAGGAGATGGAGATCCTGGAACAAAGTAGTGATAGACTGAACGAAGTACTGAAAAGCTTTCAATATCAACAGAATAACAACGATACAGGTCCAAATGACGGCCTAGAGTTAAGTGATTTTCTCTCCAGTCTCTATACTAAGCTTGAAAGCGGCGAATATATTGACCCAGAAGAACTGACATCCCTGCGCTACCACAATGCCGATCCTGATCTACAGCAGGGGCTAGACTTACTGCTGCAACAGATCAATCAGTTTGATTTTGCAGCAGCGATAGACACACTAAAAGAGATAAATAGCTACGGCTCTCTGTCGGAAAAAACTGAGCAAACAGACCGTAACGACGAATAACAGAAGAACCGGGTGAAGTGAAGGAGAAAGGCTAGATGGCAGATAAGCCCGTTGTACTGGTTGTTGATGATGCCCCTGTGAATATCCAGGTACTGGCGGCCTGTTTGAAAGAAGACTATCAACTCAAGATAGCCACGAATGGTGCTCGTTGTCTGGAACTGGCGACAACAGCCCCCGAGCCTGATCTAATCCTGTTAGATATTGAGATGCCTGATATGGGCGGCTACGAAGTATGCCAGCACCTGAAGCAGCACAGTAACACTCAACATATTCCTATTATCTTTGTCACTGCCCGAGATGCCGATCAGGATGAAGAATATGGTTTAAACCTAGGGGCAGTAGACTACATTACCAAGCCTATTCGCCCTGCGATTGTTCAAGCACGGGTTAGAACCCATATCACTCTGAAACAACAGAGAGATATGCTACAAACCCTGGCCCTGCACGATCAATTAACCAACCTTTACAACCGTCATTACCTGATGGAAGCGGCTGAGCAGAAGATCGCTGAGTCACAACGTTATAACTTCCCTCTCAGTCTGTTAATGCTGGATGTGGATCATTTTAAACAGGTTAATGATCAACATGGCCACGCAGTGGGCGATAGCGTATTGAAAGCGATTGCCCATATTCTGCAGGAGCAAAGTCGCAAAGATGATGTGGCAGCCCGTATGGGTGGGGAGGAGTTTGTACTGCTATTGGGACAGTGTGACCTGTCTTCGGCTCAATATCGTGCAGAGCAGTTGAGATTAGCAATTGAAGCAGCTCAACCGGAAGGTCTGACCATTACCGTTAGTATTGGTGCAACTGATCTCAGTGAACAATCCGACTTTGATGCCATGCTCAGCCTGGTTGATGATCGCCTATACCAGGCTAAATCTAATGGTCGTAATCAAGTCGTTGCAGCCTGATCGGTCCGATTCCTCAGTCAGATTAGGCTGCAAAGTCTTGTCAGCACTAAGCCATTAGTGCAAGTGAGCTGCAAATGCTCTCTGCTTACAACAGGCAAAGGGCAGATTCAGATAACGCTCAAAGTAATCTTCGTGACGCTCCTGATGCAATAGAGTCTGCGTACACTCCTGAGCCCAGTCAGCACTATCAGACAAACCGGCCACACCACTTAAATGCAGTGCTCTCAGCGCTTTAGCCAGCACAAACTGCGCCTTATCGTAATCCTTGTAATGCTGATAAGCGTTGGCCAGATAGATGGAGGCTAACGTCAGCTGAGTGGCAATGTTCTTTCGCTCCTGTGGGCTATGATTCGCCGTCTTGGATAACAACGACTGACAGCTCAGATCAAAAGCACTGCCCAGATTAGGGATCGCTTCCTGCCATTGCTGCAATTCGTAATGTAATGCCGCATGGTTCATCCATTCAAACCAAACTTCTGTCTGCTTGGCTGCGGACATATCCAATAGTTTTCGGTGGTGCTCGGTCCAAAGAAATAACATCGCCAACGCTCCATAAATGAGAACACATATCATTCATATTAAGACAAATGATAAACATTCTCAAATAAAAAAACACAGAAAAACTAAACGATTTGACCTTTATTGATCCAAATCAGAATCGAACCAAGACTCACTAGGCGTTTAAAAAGCAAGAATAGGAAGCAGGCATTTGGTCGTGAGTGATCATTGAGCAAGATAGATCAAACAGACAGAAAAAAACCGCCCTGTAGCGAGGCGGTTTTTTTGTTTCTTTTACTTAGACAGTCAGACGACACTTAAGCAGGCTCTGTCTATGTAAAGCAACTGCCTATATAAGACAGCTGTTGATTCAAAGCGAAAAGTTAGCGCATCAATGGTACAACCAATACTGGGCGCTTACTGTTGTTCATCACCTTATGGGCCGTTGAACTCAGCAAAAACTGCTCAACAGCAGAATGAGAACGAATGCCCATCACGATGACATCTGCATCAATCTCATCCGCCGCTTTCACAATCTCTTTCCATGGCTTACCTTCACGGATCAGAGTTTTCAGCTGGCCATCTTGCAGAATTTCGCTTTCTTCCAGTTCTGTGGCACAGAACTTATCAATACGTTCTTGCAGCTTAGCTTTCAGATTAGCCAGGCCTTGCTCCTGCAGATCGTGCAGCGACTGATCCACTGTCACCATATCATTGATAATGCTTTCAGCGGAGGAACTCATCTTTTCGATCACATGTAGATAAGTGATCTCAGACTCGTAGTGACCACACAGGCTCACTGCGGCACGAAATGCTGGACGGGAACCCTTTTCGATATCAGATGCATATAAGATCTTTTTAACACCAGGCAGCATCGTTAAATCCTCTTAGAGATAGTAAACACTTGCATCGTTCCCAGTAACTGAGACTGAAACCGATACAAGCATTAAGCGCTACGAGTTAGACAGGTTAAGCATGTCGAGACTTAACCTGCACGCCCGTTCCTAGCGATATAGCAGTTCTGGCAGGAACATAGAGATGCCAGAGAAGAAGGTGATCAGTGCCAGACGTACGATATCCGCACACCAGAAAGGTGTCACACCCTTGAAGATGGTACCCGCTTTCACATCCTTGAGCACCGCACTGAGCACGAAGACGTTCATCCCCACCGGTGGTGTAATCAAACTGATCTCAGTAACAACCACCACTACGATACCGAACCATACCAGGTCAAAGCCCAGGCTCTGTACCAGTGGGTAGAAGATCGGTACCGTCAGCAGTAGCATCGACAGACTTTCAAATACCATACCCAGAATGATGTAGATCAGCAGGATCACCATAATCACCATCATTGGTGATACATCCAGGTTGATCACAAACTCCAGCAGTTCTGCTGGCAGACCGGCACGGTTAATAAAGTCAGAGAAGATCTGTGCACCAATCACCACCGAGAACAGCATAGCAGAGGTACGCGCCGTATCGGTCAGAATGTCGAATAGGCTACCGAAAGACAGACTCTTACGCAGCAGTGCGATCAGGAAAGCACCACCAGCACCGATACCTGCCGCTTCTGTTGGTGTGAAGACACCCAGATAGATACCACCCATGACGATGGAGAACAGGATCAGCACGCCCCAAACACCGCTCAGCGCTTTAAAACGCTCAGGCCAGTCCAGTTTCTCACCACATGGACCTGCTTCCGGGTTACGCCATACCACATAACGTACCGCGGCCAGATAGAGCAGAATACCCAGGAAACCAGGGATAAAGCCCGCTGCAAACAGTTCACGGATACTGCTTTCGGTTAACAGGCCATAGATCACCAGTATTACACTGGGTGGAATCAAAATACCCAGCGTACCACCTGCCGCAATCGACGCCGTGGCCAGTGAATCGGAGTAGCCATACTTACGCATTGGCGGCATCGCTACTTTAGCCATGGTGGCAGAAGTTGCCAGACTGGAACCACAGATGGCTGAGAAACCACCGCAGGCTACAACAGTCGCCATGGACAGACCGCCTTTCTTATGACCCAGGAAGGCGTTAGAAGCACGGTAAAGCTCATGGGACAGACCTGATTTAGTTACCAGGTTACCCATCAGAATAAATAGAGGGATTACAGATAAGCCGTAATCCTGGGCTGTATCAACAACCCGTTTTGAGGCCATGGATAGAGCACCGGTCCATCGGAAGTCCATGAAATTATCAAAGCTTAACCCCTGCATAAATGCAAAACCGAAGAAGCCCACCAGGCCCATTGCAAAGGCAATAGGTACCCGTAGCACTACGATAATCAGCAGCAGGATCGCAAAGCCGGTCAGTGCAGTAATCATTGGAAGAAATACCTGTGATTGATATCCGTAATTAAGCACTCACACAAAAGTTTCTTTTTAGTAGATGGCTTCATTCTTCAGCCATTGGCCGAAAGATATCTAACATTTTTGTGTAAGTGTGTATTGTTAATCTGCTAAAGATTAATCTTTGGATAAAACTAGCAGTCGATATACGCCATAAGTGATCATAGCGCCTGCAGTCACCCAGCTCATGATCGCGACATATTCGATAATGTAACCCACAGGCCATTGCAGATACTCCGTCACTTCCTCACGACTGAAGGAACGGTTAGCCAGGAACAGAATACGCTCAGCCAGGAAATACAGGGATGTGGAAATTAGAAATGCTGAGATCAAACCCATAACTTTCATTACGGTGCTGCTCATCCAGCGATCCAGGATATCCACTACTACTTGGCCACCACGCCAGGTAATAACAGGCATCTCGGCAAAAACCAGAATAGCAATACCCATTTCTGTCAGCTCGGTTGCTCCATCCACTGCGTTGTCCAGAAAGTAACGGCCAAACACATCGGCACAGGTCAGCATCATTAAGAAAAACAGTGTTAAAGCCGCAATTAACTCAAGAAAAAAGGCCAGCCAAGCGACGGGCCCTTTTTCTTCGTAGTGCGCGGCAAGCCAGGCACTAAACGTCATACAAAATGCTCCTCAGTTAGCCAAATGGCCTTATTGACCATCGTAGCTACGAGCGATCTGGCGCAGTTCAGCCAGAGCTTTCTTGGCATCTACGCCACGCTTCTCTACGGACTTCAGGAAGTCTTCGTCCATACCTTTAGTCAGTGCAACAAACTCTTTCGCCAGAGGATCACCGGCTTTCACCATAGTGATGTTCACGCCAGCATCTTGAGCCGCTTTCAGACCCGCTTTATCACCCGCATCCCAAGCGCGACCTGCCATAGCAGACAGTTTCTCACCGGAAACGCTCATGATCGCTTTACGATCTTTAGGGCTCAGATCAGCCAGGAAATCTGGGTTCATGAACATCGCGAAACTACCCAGGTACATACCACCTGGCAGAGCGATTACGTTCTTAGCAACCTCTTTCAGACGCAGAGACTTCTGTTCACCCATAGGGATGAATACACCGTCAATTACACCCTGTTGCATCATTTCATATACTTTAGGAGCCGGAGCACCTACCGCAGTTACGCCCATACGGTGACCCAGTTCACCTTGAACACCACCGCCCAGACGGATTTTCTTACCTTTCAGATCAGCCAGAGAGTCTACTGGATCAGCCATGTGGATCTGACCAGGGCCGTGGGTAAACAGACCGATCACTTCCAGGCCGTCGTGCTCTTCAGCTTTTGAGAAGTACTTCTCAAAGATGCGCCAGTGAGCAACAGAAGCGGCTTCAGCAGAAGCACCCAGCAGAGGTTGCTCTACCGCTTGAGTCAGTTTAAAACGACCTGGAACATAGCCGTGGTAGCTGAAAGATGCGTCAATTACGCCATCTTCTACCAGTTCGAACATGGTTTTAGGGTGGCCCAGACCGTACTCAACGACGACCTCAACACGACCTTCTGTAGCTTCTTCAACCCACTTAGCCCAAGTTGGCCATACAACAGCGTTTTGAGGGTGGCTTGGTGGCAGCCAACTACCTACGCGCAGTGTCGTATCCGCAGCCATTACAGAAGTTGATAAGGCTACGCCAGCTAGCAGTGCAGGGAGCTTTTTCAGCAGTCTCATATGGGTTCTCCAATTTGCCTTTGTTGATTAATTGTTGTTGTTAATTAAGTTGCGTCAAGATTTGCCAGTGCAGTCCAAGCTTTTGGCATTGAGCCTGTTCCATCAGGATTTAGTTAAGATATTAATTAACATATTAACCAAATGCAATGATGTTTCATGCTGTCGCAATGAATTTATGTCCAAATGACAGCAAACCAACTTGAATCAAACTGGAAAAAGAGCAACCTCAGAAGAATATATTACAAAAAAGGGGATAACAACAGCAGATAACGTACCACTTTAGAAACAGGACTAAAGACCCCATTTTTCGTGGCTTTAACTTAGATAAGAAAGTTTCGAAGTAAAAAACTAAGATACACAAACTGAACAGGAAGTGTTGCTTAGTGAATACCTAAATACGTCAGATTCAACTGGCGCACTGCAAAACTGAGCTTAACTCAAAGCTAGTCGAAAAAGCTTGTCCCTGCTCAAAAAATATCGCCCATGGTATGAAAAACTGGGACTTGCATATTTTTTGCTCATCATGACAATAAAAGAGATAATATGTTAACTATTTTCTGAAACCGTGGGCTGATATGCGTAAATTTGAAGATTCACTGCCACTACAACTATTAAAAGCGCGTGATGCGTCCATGAACTTTTTCCGCCCTCTGTTACAGGAAAATGGCGTTACAGAGCAGCAATGGCGTATCTTACGTGCACTGCACGCCTATGGTGAACTGGAAACCAAACAATTGGCCAAACACTGCTGCATGCTGAGCCCTAGCCTGACCGGTATCGTTAATCGCTTGGAACAGCAGAACTATATCCAGCGCCGTAAATCTCCGGAAGATCAACGCCGCATTTTACTCAGCCTGACAGATAAGGCTCGCGACCTGTTTGATAAGATGAGCCCAGACGTAGACGCTCGCTATAAAGCCTTTATTGACAAGTTTGGTGAAGAGAAGCTGCAGGAGTTGCTAAAGCTGTTAAATGAGCTGAGCGAGCTTAAGCCTTAATCCCTTTCGCTCTACTCCTATATATCAAGCCCCCTCCCCTGATTTCGCGCCTGCAGACAAATATCTAGCGATACAAAAAACAGTATCGCTAGAGCACAAACCGTAAACATAACTCAAAATCCCGCCATATCCACCGGAAGGTTGAGACGCAAAAATAGCGCGATAGGTTATAGTGATAAACAGAGCCTATAACAATAAATCAGCGCACCACAGCGCCTATAGAAGTGCCCCGTTATGATCAATTCTCATATGCAAACCAATCCTCAACCCACTTCAGACCACAGAGCAGTCTCTAACCAAGAAAACTTATTACCTCATAAATTTCAGCATCAAAGTCTATCCTTGATTAACAGCGTGGTCGAACTGAGCGGCTCTATCTTTTTTCTGGTAGAACCAGATATGCATCATAAGGGCGCGGTGCTGTACGACATGAGCCCCAGTATCGAAAAAGAGTACACCAGCACCTATAGCAGCCTTGATCCACTCAACCCTGAGCGTTTTGCCGATAAAGAGCTTACGGTCGTCACTCTGGACTCCCAGATGCCCGCTCATCTGTTAAAACAGACACTCTACTATCAGGAGTTTATGCAGCCCAATAATCACCGCTATGTTGCTGATATGTTTTTCCGTCAGGACGGCCAGATTGTTGCAGTACTCAGTATGCTACGCCAGGAAAGTCTCGGGCCTTTTACTCACGATGAACTGGAACTGCTTAAAAAGCTGCAACCCTTTATGGAATTCTCTCTGAATGCCGTTTATCTACCAAAACGCAACGAGGAGCGCCAACAGATCAGTAGCAAGTACCAACTGACCACACGGGAACTGGACACCCTGGAGCTGGTGATCAGTGGGGCTAGCAACAAAGCGATTGCCAGCCATCTTAGCCTAGGCTTAGCGACAGTAAAGACCCACTTACATCATATTTTTCAGAAAACCGAAGTCAGCTCCCGTAGTGAGTTGGTGGCTAAGATGCTGAAGGAGCTCTAATTTCAGCATCGCTATGATTTCAGTATCTTAGCCCACACCAATCATATTCCTGCTTACCCCTGCCTGCCTCTACATATCAGACCACTACAGGCTACATATCAAGCCACGATAAAAACCTATTCATCAAATCAGACAGTCCAAAAGGCACTAAACCTTTTTCTCCACCCTCTGATGGATGCTAAGCCATCCTCCAAATCTGAATACTTACAGACACCGACTTATCGCTAAAACCACCATTAGCACTCGACCAATAACACACGATAGGAGTGATGGGATGTCTGTTAATCACACTTTGCTACAACGTCGCTATCAAACCATGGGCCATAGCTCACCACTGTTTTATGAAGAACCGCTGCATCTGGTTCGCGGTGAAGGGGTTTGGCTGTTTGATCATGAAGGCAAACGCTACCTGGATGTCTATAACAACGTGCCTCATGTGGGTCACTGCAACCCAAGAGTCGTGGAAGCACTGCATCGCCAAGCCTCAACCCTGAACACTCACACCCGTTACCTGAATGAAAATGTGGTCGAGTATATCGAACGTCTAACCGCCACGTTTGATGATGGCCTGTCGATGGCGATGCTAACCTGTACCGGTAGCGAAGCTAATGAACTGGCACTGCGTATGGCCCGCCACTGCACGGGTGGTGAAGGTATGATCGTCACGGAAGCGGCCTATCATGGTAATACCGCGGCCGTTGCCGAGATCGGCACAGGCTTTATGCCAGAAGCGAAAAACAGTAAACGCGTCAAAGTCTTTAGCATTCCGGATAGCTATCGTGGTCTGGAAGGTGTTTCGGAAGAGAATCTGGCTGATGCCTACGCCGCACAGGTACAGCAAGCCATTGATGAGTTTGAAGCAGAAGGGATTAAGCTGGCCGGTATGTTAGTGTGCCCTGACTTCGCTAACGAAGGCCTGCTGAACGTCCCTAAAGGCTTCCTGGAAAAAGCCACCGCCATGGTACGTAAAGCCGGAGGGGTACTGATTGCCGATGAAGTTCAGGCCGGTTTTGGTCGCAGCGGTCATCATTTCTGGGCCCACCAGCAATATGATGTTACTCCCGATATTATCACCATGGGCAAACCTATGGGTAACGGTCATCCTCTGGCCGGAGTTGTCGCTCGCCCGGATATGATCGAAGAGTTCACCAAAGTCGCTATGTACTTTAATACCTTCGGTGGCAATCCGGTTTCTGCCGCCGTCGGCATGGCCGTTCTGGACAGCCTGGAACAAGATAATCTACTACAAAATGCGATCACTACCGGCGACTATGTGGTTCAAGGCCTGAAGAAACTGCAGCAAAAGTACGATCTGATCGGCGATGTCCGTAGTTTGGGTATGTTCTTTGCGCTTGAGCTGGTGAGTGATCGCCAACAGAAGACTCCCGCTCCGGAACAAGTCAAACAGATTATGAATCTGATGCGCCAACAAGGTGTACTGATCAGCCGTATTGGTATCTACGACAATATTCTAAAACTTCGTCCGCCTATGCCATTCCAGCCAGAACACGCAGATCTGTTATTGGAAACGCTGGACGGTGTTTTCCAGCAGGTTTGTCAGTTGGAGAGTCAGGTATGAGTACATCAACCTTGACTCAACAGCAGCCCATATCAGCAACAGAAGTGCGAAACTCAACCGACTTTTATCGGCTTACCCCGAATCAACAAAGCGACCAGCTAGCCAAGATGGCCCAATACGCCCTGAGCTACTGGCAGCTGACTGCCGACCACATCAGCCTGATCAAATACCGGGAAAATGCCGTCTTCAGTATTCACACCACCACAGGTGAACGTTATGCCCTACGTATTCATCGTCCGGGTTACCACGACGATGCAGCCCTACGTTCTGAGCTGCAATGGATGTCTGCACTGGCAGACAGCGGCGTAAAAGTACCCGAAGTGATTCCGACACCAGATCAGCAACTAATGGTTAAGGTCAGCGTGCCTGAAGTACCGGAACCCCGCCAGATTGATCTGTTTGCCTGGGTTGAGGGTCAGCCACTCGGTTCAGTAGAACACGGTCTGGGTAGTGACCTTCAGCAGATAGCCAAAATCTACTACAACATTGGCAACACTGCGGCCCGGGTACATAACCAAGCCAGCCAGTGGCCACTACCTGAAGGCTTCCAGCGCCACGCCTGGGATCTTGATGGACTGGTGGGCGAAGCCCCTTTCTGGGGCCGTTTTTGGGAACTAGAAAGCCTGACCACCGAACAGCAGCAGCTGTTAGAACAAGCTCGGGATAAAGCTCGTAGAGAACTCGCCAGCTTTAATAAAAACGCTGATAACTACGGTCTGATCCATGCGGACTTTGTACCGGAAAATCTAATGACCGACGGCGAGAACGTGCGCCTGATCGACTTTGATGACGCAGGTTTTGGCTGGCATCTATTTGAGCTGGCGACCGCGCTCTACTTTATTCAGGAAGAGCCCAGCTACGACACTGCCAAAACAGCCCTACTCTGGGGTTATAACGAGCAGCGTCCACTCAAACTGGAAGATATTGTCCATCTGGAGCTGTTCCTGACCCTTCGCGGCTTCACCTACCTGGGTTGGATTCGTAGCCGCCAGGAAACAGAAACCGCACAGGAGATGACTCCAGATCTGGTCCGCCGCGCCTGCAAACAGGCTGAGCGCTATCTCGCCCTGGACTAATCCTTTTTTGGCATCAAGCCATCCTTTATACAAAGCCAGTATTCGTCCTGACTGCCCTCATGTCAGATACCGGCTTTGTCCTAACCCAGCAACAAAGAGAAATTTGCTATGAAGAAAATAACAAAAACCGCCTCTAAGCTTCTCGCAACCCTGGCAATGGGTTCCCTGTGCACACTATCAACAGTCAGTGCCGCAGATAACTACCCCAACCGCCCTGTTAAATTTGTTGTGCCCTGGCCTGCTGGTGATCTGGAGGATATTTTAACCCGCATCATCGCCGAGCAAATGGCCAGAGATACCCGTAAACCAGCAACCGTCGTCAATAAAGCCGGAGGTGGCGGTGTTATTGGCGCCAGCAGTGTGGCTAAGGCCCGAGCTGATGGTCTCACCATAGGCTCATTTGTCGTCGATCTGGTCACCACGCAAGTCCACGGCGGTAACGCTCCCTATAAAGCGGCCGATTTTGAGCCCGTGGGTATCTTTCTGGATTACCCCATGAGTTTTGTTGTGAAAAAAGATGCACCCTACAACTCCCTAGCCGAACTGGCTGATTACTCAAAAAGCAATAAAGTACGTCTGGGCCACTTTGGTTATCAAGCCCTACCCACCGCACTGGCTTTTCAGACCGCCGATCAGCTAGGCATTAACTTCAGTTCCGATGCTCCCTTTGATGCGTTGGATTGCTCAACCCTGAGTAATGGCGACGCCGATATCATCACCGCTAATACCGTCTCTGTGCTGGCGTGTTTGAAATCAGATGAGGTCAAAATCCTGGCATCCATGACCCGTGATCGCCTGGTCATTGCTCCACAAGTCCCAACCCTAGCGGAAGAAACCGGCATCACCCTAACGCCCTGGAATGGCCTCTTTGTTAAAAAAGGCACATCAGAAGCAATCAAACAGCGTATTGCAGAGATTGCCCAGAAAGCCCTTCAAACTCCTCGGGCACAAGAAGTGGCAGAGTCCACAGGTGCCGGCATCTACTGGATAGGCCTGGACAATGCCGACAAGGTGATCAAAGAAGACTTTGAAAGTACCAAGACGTTACTGAAATACCTGAAAAACTAAATCCACTCTGATCATAGGATAAAAATTATGCATATCGATTTAACGGGAAAGGTAGCCATTATTACCGGCTCAGGTCAGGGGATTGGAGAAGGTTTAGCCTGCGTTTTTGCCCAAGCCGGGGCAAAAGTGGTGGTCGCAACCCGAAGCCAGGGTAATGGTCAGGAAACCGTCGACAAGATTAAAGCTCAGGGTGGAGATGCCACCCTGTTGCAATGTGATATCGGCAACCGACAGCAGGTGAGTGCACTGATCGAACAAACGATTCAGCATTATCATCGTCTGGATATTATCGTGCACAATGCAGCAGTCTATCCGATGCAAACCATCGAAGGACTGACTGATGAGCAACTCGACACCACGTTATCAGTCAATCTTAAAGCGGCCTTCTGGCTGACGCAGGATGCTCTGCCCTATCTGAAACATCAGGGCGGTGGCCGAATCCTATTCACCTCGTCGGTTACAGGCCCAAGAGTAGTGATGCCAGAAACGGCTCACTATGCAGCATCTAAAAATGGTCTGAACGGCTTTATACGCTCGGCCGCATTAGAGTTTGCCCGCCAAGGCATCACAGTGAATGGTGTGGAACCTGGTTATATTCTGACTCCAGCCATGGGGGCCTTAACGGATGAAGAAGGGCTGGATGAGATGGCCAGTCAGATCCCTATCGGCAAACTCGGTGCACCGGAAGATATCGCCCACGCCATGCTCTTTTTAGCCTCTGATCAAGCGGCCTATGTCACGGGGCAGACTATTGTGGTCGATGGCGGTTCTACCTTGCCAGAAAGCCCTGTGCTGATGAATCAATACTATGCAGGTAGTACGGCTTAACATTACTTGAAGCGAGTCCAGCAGTAGACATCGCACACTGTTGGACTCGCCTCCCGATTCTCTCAACGCTTATCTCTAAAACCCTCAGTACCGACACAGGGAAAAGGGAGCTAACTCTATATATCAATAGTACTAAAATACTCAACCAACTCATCCAGCAAAGCTCTTAATGCCGGTGACATATGTTTGCGAGAACGATAAATACCATAGATACCTAAGCTCTCAACTTGATATTCAGGTAATAACTGCACCAAGTGCCCCGCTTCAATTAAGGGCTTGGCAGCAAACAAAGGCTGCATTGAGATCCCTCCTCCCGCAAGCGCTCTGTTCAGCAATACCCGCGACTCACTGGCGCTGAAGTTACCTTTTACCGGTACCACAATAGGCTCTTGTTCTTCCTGATTAGAAAAATTCCACTGACTACCAATGTAGGAATAAGCCAGGCAGTTATGCCGCCTTAACTCATCAGGACTAGCAAGAGCACCATAACGCTCAACATAATCAGGAGAAGCACAAATCAGGGAGTGACATCGCCCCAAGGGTCGGGCAATTAGGTTTGGATCTAAATCATTGGTAATGCGTATCGCCAGATCAATACGCTCTTCCACCATATTGACTGCATAGTTACTGATATGCAGATCAATCTGGGTTGCAGGATAACGCTCCAGATAATCGTGTACAAAAGCACCCAGCACATCGTGGGCTAAAAACTGGGCACAGCTAATACGCACAAGTCCACTAGGTGCCTTAACATCTAACAGCCCAACTCCAGCCACGCCCTCTGAAAGCTCCAGCAACTGGCGGCACTGATTCAACACTAATTCGCCTGCAGGTGTCAGACTTAACTTCCGGGTGGAACGATGTAACAACCTGGAATCGGCCCAGCTTTCCATCTCAGCCAGATAACGAGTCACCATAGAACGGGACATATCCAAGGCATTGGCTGCCGAGACCATACTGCCCTGATCCACAATAGAGACAAACACCTTAGCTGCTGTAATTCGATCCATACTTTACCTACATCAAGAATAACTCAATGTTACTAATACACATATTATCAAGGAACTCATTAATCCTCCCTCCCAATATGCTGCCAAGAATAAAAAAACATCTAATACAAGGACAGTAAAACACTTACAAATAGACACACCCAAAATAAAATTCAAAACAAAAAGCACCACCAAAGTATTAATTTACAAACAAAAACATCAAACATATGACATAACAAATCCCCATCTATATAATCTAAAAAGTATAAAAACCAAAAAACATGACAAATACTGTCCGATATAAAAATACAGACAATAGCAATGGAGGTTATATCTGTGTCGAGAAATATTGATATTGTTATTTTGAGGAGTTTTATTTCTGTTGTTAGCCACGGAGGGGTATCCAAAGCGGCCAATGCACTCCATGTCACCCAGTCTGCTATTTCTCAGCATATAAAAAGGCTAGAGAGTATGCTAAATACCAGCTTGTTCGTCCGTTCAGGCAGAAACGTTGCTTTGACGCCTGCGGGTGAAGAACTACTTGAATACGCCTCAAAAATTCTAGCAACAAACGACGAGATAATCAGCAGGTTCTCACAATCTGTTGAAAAGACTAGTATTTCAATTGGACTATCTGAACATATTTCTCATGTTTTTCTTCCCAAAATATTAGCTAATACAGCTCAATCTTCCCATATAGAAATTGATGCCAAGATAGCACTTAACCAAGAGCTTTACTCTGATATCAACAACGGCCTATTAGATATGGCACTACTTATCAGCGAGCAGGGTATCCACCAGCAAAAACCAGTTTCTCAATACCAGCTTTCCTGGGTGTCATCGCCTGAACTTAACCCTGACGAATTTCCAAAATATCTGCCAATTGTTGTCTATGGTGGACCTTGCCTATTTCGAACCATGATGATTTCAACCTTAGAATCCCATAATATCCCATGGCAAGTTGTCTATAGTGCATCTAGCATTGGAGATTTAAAGGCTGCACTGGCAGCAAAAATGGGGGTTTCAGCTTTGTTAGAGTGTGAAATAGATAACTCTTTACAGCTTAACCACCCAATATTTCAACCCTTACCAGATTTACCAATGGTTGACGTTCTACTTCATAGCAAAAGCAGCCATACCACCGCTGAGGCAAGCAGACTGGCAAACCTTATCCAACAAGCATTATCAAACTAAAACTTAAATACGAAAAAGCATGAACTACTGTATTCAACACAAAAAGCCAGCCGAAATAATTTAGCTGGCTTCAAGGTAGAGCCGGCCTAGGCCATTATATGAGCATGTTCTGCATTCCGTTGCCCCAAATAATGAAATGTCTGCTCAGGAAGTACAGCATCCACTGGACGAGCTATTGAAATATTAAAGACATCTTCAGTAAGCATGAAAGCTAGCTCTGCAGCCCGTTCTCTTGACTGCCTCTCAATCACTTCCAATGCAGTGGTGAAAAAATATACTCCGGAAGTCAGAGGACCTACTGCAAAGAAACGGCTTGATTCATTAGACGCATCGACTTCTGGAAAAATGCGACCCGATGCAAAACAACAATCAATACCACCATGCTCATGAGGTCGAATCATCCCCTTGGCAACAAGATTAGCTAATAGAGTGTTATCAGCCTCAAGGATATTGCCGGTAGAGCCTGTTGCAGAAATTAAATAGTCAACTTCAATAGCGGATTCACCATTAGATCTTAGCATCTCAAATTTGTTGGAATCTCCATTAAAGTCAAAACCTTTAGCTCCGGCTAGAACCTCTAACTGCCCCTTTTTCATCAGTTCAAGTATTTTCTCTGCATTTTGTCTTGGGATAGAAGCTCGATAGGTCAACCAATCGTTAAACCAAACAGACATCAACTCTTTCTTATCGGTTTTATTCAGATAGTGCCACAATAGATCGATATTACTATTAGTAGCATATATGGCTGCTTGCCAAGGGCGCTCGTTACCTTTTGACAAGATAATTTCATTTTCATAGTATTCAATAGGCCCCAGATCTTTGCGCATCACATCATGGAGCATTAACTCTCTTCCCTCGGCGTGAGATATCTCCTTTCTTAGCATACCAATAATATCGTGCAAACTAAGTTCAGATTTATCAGCAGATAGAATATCTGTCAGTTGCTCTCGCTTAATATCCTTAAATTGGTACTTACCATACTCAGCTCGAACTGCAGGTAAACGTCCTTGTCTGGAAATACTAACCATCTTCCCTGTATGCCCTGCTGAAGATAAGCCTACAGCAACATCTATCGCACTTAACCTCGAGCCAATAATGCCAACCGTCGCATTTTTAGGAATTTCATCCATTAACTGATTCATTGGATATGGGGTGTGGTAATAACGTTCGCTGTATTGATAACTATATTTTTTCTTTGGTTGAACATGACCAATCGCCAAATAGGTGTAGCGTGAGCTGTAATTGCCTGATTCAGTCTGAATAATGTAACCATTGCTCTCTTGTACTATATCTAAGACATTCTCTTTAACAACATGAATATCTACTCCCTTCTCTTTTGCCTTATTAATAGCATGTTGTAACAGATCCTGCAGATACAAACCTACAACAGGCCTTGGAGCATAGGTGTCTTCATCAATATGTTGTCCTAGCATATATGGTTTCCATTTTGCCACGTTATCCTTAGCCCATTGCAAAATTCCAAATCCCGCACCAAAACCGTGATCAATTGCACCACATTTGGTATTCATTAGATTAGTATGGCTGTCGATTGCATAGGTGTTAGGTCCCGGATGATTAATTACCTTTTTTATAAATAAATCAGGTTTTTTCTT
>CAYFGP010000023.1:0-52616 GCA_964342385.1 uncultured Oleiphilus sp.
CATAAGGCTTTCAGCCGTTTTTGTTTAGCCCTTACATGAAATATCCGGGTTAGAGATACTTGGTTTAAATTCAGATGGTTGTTGAGCCATGACTTATGCCGTCGCCTATGATCAGTTGCTTACAGTTCGGTATTTTTATCGCTGCTTACCCTGTTGGCAAGACTTAATCATTGATACTGGTATTTGAACTGGCAATTTTCCTTTTGTTCTGTCTCCCATTAAAGAATCCATAGTCGTATAAACCGTCCTTAACAGCTGCAGAAGATGCTAAGCAGTTTAAGAATAAGCACCAATTTCCTGCATGAGTTAGTATTACATCTCGTCATTAGCAGCAATAGATGTCATCTGGAAGAAGGGAGTAAGAGAAGCGATTAACAATTTTTCAGAATGTTAATTCATGGAATGCATACAGCCGACAACTGGTACCACTTAATACTAAGCCATAAAAAGCTTTATTCTGCACAATTGGCTAATATCCTTAAAGTGGTTTCAATGAGGGTGGCTCATTTCTGCCCCAAGATTTAGCATATATAAACACGACAATAAAACCCTTTTACAATCAAGCTTATTATAGATACTGACTCTAGGACAGCCTGGCTTTTTTATAATACAGATGTTACATATACATTATAAACAAGGCGAAAGAAACCATTCTCATCACATAGTACGCTTTAACTAAAAAGCTCTACCCTTCCAGCTTCAATATCATCGATACTAAATATCATTAACAATGCAAAATATTAACAAGCACTGCTAACCATATAGTTTTCACCTGTGTGCTACAAGTACTAATTATAAAAAACACAAGAGGACTTCACACAAGCTAAGGCGACATTTAGAGTCATCAGCAAATTCATTAAAAAAGTGGCACGACACTATATGTATCCACCGTTACTTTTTGTCACCATTTAACACCAAACAATAAAAAAACACTTTAACAATAAATTGAAAAAAAAATATTACTAAAGTTAGAATAGCAGCCGGAAAAATCAGCTATTATTTTTCCTGATTGCACCGGAGGTGCATGATGCACCTCTGTGCTACATTGCAAATACAAAAGGATTTTATAAATGAAAAAACGCTATCTATTAGCCTTAGCACCGGCGTTTATTTGCGCTTTGGTAAGTGCAGAGGAAATTACGCTATTACAGCCAGTATTTCCTGATTCGAAAGAGCACAAACATCTTGAAGTGGTACCTTCATATAATATAGTTGAGCTGAAATCCAATCATAAGACAAATATGTCAACCTCGGAGGTCAAACATAAGAAACCATCTGAAAAAAACATGCCTATTGTATTAGGAGTAGATGGGAAGATTTTAAACATTTCGAAAGATTCGAAAGCTGAATAAAGGGATTTATTATGAAAAAAATGCTCTCCGCTATTTTAGGCTTGCTTGCTAGTAGCTTAGTTTCATCCCACGCATTAGCTGTTGACCCAAACTACAGCTTTACTGGCTGTACGGGATTCAATATAGGATTCGGACTGTCGGTAACCCACGAAGCCGAAGGAGAAATCAAATGTTATGACACCTATAGCACAGTGCCAACCAAGCTCGAATCTGTCTTGCTGAATCAACCCTCTGGCGTTAATTACGATGTGTATGTTTACTGGTATGACTCAAGTACCGGTAGCCTAGTATTCAAGACCAGCGGAACCAGTACCGGTAATGTAGATGAGCGTCCTCAGGTGATAGTACCTGCAGGAAACTATGTTATTTACACAGTAGCGACATCTGGCTTTAGTGCTATCCCATTTGTTGTTGGAGCGCTCAGTTATCCAACGTTCGATCAACACGAAATGAACGATACTGCTCTCACCGCAACGCAGCTATAAGTCACAATAATATGGATGTTGTTATGAAAAAAATATTTAGCCAGGTACTCGGCGCTACATTATTTTCACTCTGTTCTGCAGGTGCCATCGCAGCGGGAACAGGTAACGTGAATGTAACAGGTACAATTGATAACCCTTCAGATGTCGATGTTTACGCCTATACCGTGAACGATGAAGCGGGCGAAAGTGGCGAGGCCCAAGACAGGGTGATGATTTATCTCGATTCACCGAATCATCAGGTTCAGAAACTGGTGGCTTATGATTCTACTACCCAGGCAGAAACCTGGGCAACAGTAGCCCTGGGAGATGATGGAAATGCTAGGATTACTCCTGCTCCCCCGGGCAGTATTCAATATTTTAGGGTTGTTAATGTTGCTGCAACGAATGACCCTAATCTAGAATACACCCTCTATCTTTCAAACCCTCCTTTCCGGGTAAGAAATAGCAACATCGTCAGTAATGACGGGCTATCATATGGACCCTGGACCTATTTTGGTATCGAAGCGAGAAGAAGCATAACCTTCTCCGGGACCATGGTAGATCAGTACGGTACGGCTGTACCTTTTTCTCCGCAGACGCTTAGCGTAGGCCATATTGCAGGTAAGGAAATCGACCAAATTCATACCAATGCTTCTGGCTGGTACAATCACACCGTTACTTTCCCTGCATGTACAGGTGGCGGTATGCACTTTGGTGCCGCTTCAAGCACGCCAAGCGGATACCATTATCCAGAGAAGGCCGATCCATATTACTTCTTCTTTGAAGTCGGCCCTTGGTATGCTCATTGGCCTATGATGAACGGTCCCAGAACTGCAGAAGATCCTTTTGGCATGGACCCTCGTTTTTACGGTATGAACGGTGAAATCTTGGGAGCCTTTGGCTTTAACCAGGATTGTAACTAATCCCCCAAAATCGTGGTAAGCCCCTAAAGCAAGGGCTTACCACTCTTAGGCGGCTCTGTTCTGACTTATTCTTTTATCTGGTAACCAAGATGCCTGAGCCGTTAATCCCCTCTCCCCGCTTATCAGGCGTCCTCAAACAGCAAAGGGGCCAAAAGGCCCCTCAATAAACGGATCAATATTCAACCAAATACTTTAGGCAAGCAGATACTTAACCTCTTTTTACCGCAGTAGGTTCGTTCAGTTCAGCCTGCCTATTTAACGCTTCAAACACTGGGTTAAATGCCGGGCGATCCACATAACGGCCGGCCCCCTGTACCGCTTTTAGCTCACCATTGGCCCAAACCACTTTGCCTCTGCTGATGGTGTGAGATGGAATACCCTTCACCGTTCTGCCTTCAAAGATATTGAAATCCACATTCTGATGGTGTGTTTTTGCGGAGATGGTACGGGTGCCTTCCGGATCCCAGACGACGATATCAGCGTCGGCACCTTCAGAGATGGAGCCTTTCTGCGGGTAGATATTAAAGATCTTGGCGGCGTTGGTTGAGGTGGCCGAAACAAACTCGTTCATGGTCAGCTTACCGGTATTCACACCTTCATCCCACAGGACGGCCATGCGATCTTCGACACCGGCGGTGCCGTTCGGAATCTTGGTAAAGTCATCTTTACCGGCGGCTTTCTGCTCGGCACAGAAGGCACAGTGATCGGTGGCCGTGGTCTGGAGATTACCGCCCTGCAGGCCTTTCCACAGTGCGTTTTGGTGTTCTTTCGGACGGAACGGCGGGCTCATGACGTGAGCTGCCGCAAACTCAAAGTCCTCGTTGCGGTACACACTGTCGTCAATACACAGGTGACCGGCCAGCACTTCACCGTAAACCCGTTGGCCATCGTTGCGTGCGCGGGTAATGGTATCAACGGATTCCTTACAGGAGACGTGTACTAAGTAGATGGGGACATCCATCACCTGAGCAATCTGAATGGCGCGGTTGGCGGCTTCGCCTTCTACAATTGGTGGACGAGACAGCGGGTGACCTTCGGGGCCGGTAATGCCTTTACTCAGCATCTCTTGCTGCAGCTGGAAGACCAGTTCACCATTTTCAGCGTGTACGGTTGGCATAGCGCCCAGTTCCATACAGCGACGGAAGCTTTTCACCAGCACCTCATCGTCGGCCATGATGGCATTTTTATAGGCCATAAAATGTTTGAAGCTGTTTACACCATGCTCTTTAACCAGAGTTTCCATATCCGCATGCACGGATTCATCCCACCAGGTGATGGCGACATGGAAGCTGTAATCGGAAGCAGATTTTTCCGCCCAGTCACGCCATTTATTGTACGCCTCTAACAGCGGCTCTCCGGGTGCGGGAATAACAAAGTCGATAATGGTGGTATTGCCACCAGCCAGACCTGCGGCGGTGCCGGTGTAAAAATCATCGCTGGCGACGGTGCCCATAAAAGGCAGTTGCATATGAGTATGGGGATCGATACCGCCTGGCATTACGTATTGGCCGGAAGCGTCAACGGTTTCCGCACCGGCGGGTACTTCCAGATTCTGCCCAATAGCGACGATCTTGCCTTCTTCACAATACACGTCGGCCTGAAAGGTATGATCAGCGTTAACAATGGTGCCATTTCGGATAACAATAGACATGGCTTGTCTCCTCAATTCGGTAGAATTGCCAAAGCAGAATCTGCTCTAACTTATTGAATTTGTTGTTGGTATAGAAAGTTGATAGCGACTTTTTATATAGATCGGTTGGGGTGATTTCGCCTCCTACGCGGGGTAGGAGGCGATCAAGTTATTCCGCTTGAGCCACCATGCTAGGGTTGTTGGCGGTTAGCGTTTTGGCGCAGAACCAGTAGATGATGCCGCCCAGGATGGAACCGGTGAACCAGCCGTACTGATAGAACCAGTTCAGTTGTCCAGAAGTGATAGAGAACAGGGTCAGCAGTACCGGTACCGCAAAGGCGATCAGACCGTTGGTATTAAAGCCGCTGTAGATACCCTGGTTTTTGTACAGATCCGGCAGGCTCAGTTCCTGACGTTTCACCACAAAGTAATCCACAATCATAATACCGGCGATAGGACCCAGCAGTGAGGAGTAGCCCAGCAGCCAGCCGCTGTACATGGCTTCCACACTGACATCGGATTCGATCCAACCCAGCTTCTTCAGCAGTTCCCAAGCCATCAGCAGTACACCAATTAAACCGGTCAGCAGTACGCCACGGGTCTGATTGATCTTTTTAGGGGCTACGTTTTGGAAGTCATTGGTGGGGGATACGATGTTAGCTGCGGTGTTGGTTGATAGTGTTGCGATAATAATAATGATCATTGCAACCACCACCCAGAATGGGTTCTCGATTTTACCGATCAGGGTGACCGGATCAGAAATCGTTTCACCTACGAGCGTGGTAGAGGCTGCAGTGAGCACTACACCCAGTGCGGCAAAGAAGAACATGGTCAGCGGCAGACCGATAATCTGACCGGTGATCTGATCTTTTTGCGAGCGGACATAACGGCTGAAGTCAGGAATGTTCAGGGACAAAGTCGCCCAGAAACCCACCATGGCGGTGACACCGGCAAAGAAGTAGCCCCAGAAAGAAGCACCTTCAGGACGGTTGGCAGGAATCGCCAGCAGTTCAGCATAAGAGATTTTAGGACTGGCCCACATCATCAGACCGATACCTACGGCGAGTAGCAGAGGTGCGGCTAAGGTTTCCAGAATCTTAATGGATTCTGCACCCTTGATAACGATATAGAGGTTAATTACCAGGAAGGTAAAGAAACCAATCACTTCCCCTGTACCGCCTAAGGATTCCCAACCGGGCACCAGATTAGATAGCAGGATATGGATGGCAAGGCCGCCAAACATGGTTTGAATACCAAACCAGCCACAAGCCACTAAAGCGCGAATCAGGCAGGGAATGTTGGAGCCGACCATACCAAAGGAAGATCGAAGTAGGACAGGAAAGGGGATACCAAATTTGGTTCCGGGAAATGCATTCAGAGTAAGTGGAATAAGTACAATAATATTGGCTATCAGGATAGCCATTAGCGCTTCCATGACCGACAAGCCGAAGTAGGCGGTTAGTACGCCACCCAGGGTATATGTCGGCACACAAATAGCCATCCCGACCCACAATGCCGCAACATTCCACACGTTCCAAGTCCGTTCTTTGACCTGAGTGGGTGCAATATCGTCATTGTAGTGATTGCTATCTGTGACGTCAGAGCCAGCATTAAGCTCGTAGAATTCACCCACCTTGACGGCGGTTGATTCGGCTGATGTGCTCTTCATTATTATCTCCTCTTATTGTTATTTTTAAGGCCCGGTACGAACCTTAACCTTGTAAAGAGTTTTATACGGTTTGTTTTTTTACCGTGTGGTCAATATAGGGTTTGAAAAAACATCTGGCAAACATATTTTTTGCCAAATGGTAAAAATAAAACTGTAATACTCACCTAACCATATGAAATATAAGTGTTTAATTTTTTTGCAAACAAGTGTTATCAAGGTATTTCAGCAGAATGCCGGAATTTGAGTCGACATTTGCTCCCCTGATTTGGGATCGATACGTTGCTGTAACGCAGAGAGATAAGCGGAAAGCACTAGGTTGGGAGCGACCTCTTTGTGGGTCAGGGCGGCATAGGGAGTAACAAAACTAAACCGTGATGGCAGTAGGGGTTTCATCTGTCCGCTATCCACCCATTTGCTAGCTAAGTGAGTGGGCAGATAGCCGATATAACAACCGGTGAGAATCAGAAAGGCGACCCCTTCCCGGTCTGATGCCTGGGCGCTGCGTTTGAACTGTTGCAGATGTTTCCAGACTTCAGCGGGTTGCTGGTAGGATGGGGAAACCAGTTCGCACTGGGTGATATGTTCGGCGGTGATCTCCTCATCGGACAGATGGAACAGCGGATGTTCGTTACTGCAGTACAGATTGGATTCTTCATCGTAGAGGTGGATATAGTTCAGGCCGGGATTGGTACTGAACACCGGAGCCACGCCAATCTGAATCCTGCCATCCAGTAAACTCTTGATCACTTCATTGGCCGGTATCATCTCGATATTGACGTTTACTTCCGGCGCTTTCAGTTTCAGGGACTTCAGGGAATTGGTGATCAGCATTCGGGGCAGGGTGATCAGGGAGTCGGTGATACCGATATCCAGATTGCCCTTCAGCTCAGAGTGAATACTGCTGATGCTCTGCTGAAACTCCTGATGGGATGAGAGCAGCTTTTGCGTTGCCAGATAGACCTGCTTACCTTCATCCGTGAGAGAAAAACCACTGCGCCCACGATTACACAGTTTAAGCGACAGTCGCTGTTCCAGATCGGACATGGCGATACTGATCGCGGCCCGACTGATATTCAGCTCCGCCTCTGCTGCTGAAAAACCACCGCAATTGACCACCGTTTTGAAGATTCTGATCATCCGGATATCGGCGCCTGCGATATGTCCCATCACTTTCTGCTTTGTCATACACACCTCGGCTCAGGGTTAACGGGTTTCTATCCCCCCAAACAAAAACAGTTCGATCTCCAATGCCCCATAGCGAGGGAATGGTCGTTTTATTTAGGAATCTTTGTTTGGGGCTTTGATCCTTGGTTATACACGCTTACACAAAAGTGCTTAACGGCTGAAGAGTGAAGCCATTTGCTAAAGAGAAACTTTTGTGTGAGTGCTTAAATATACATTATTTTTACCAAATGGTAAGTATTTGGTTAACCCAAGGTAAGATCTTTGGAATTTAACCCCTGTTGCGCTAGTTGGATTATGTGAAAACGCAATATCGACTCGGTTGTTAAAAGTCAGCAGGAGTCGGTAACTGCCGGTAAGAAAGATCGGCAAGACGAAGTGTTTAACGTACTAAAAAATAAATCACTAACAACCAAACATCTGAACAAAGCTCTCTACAAACATGGTCTATCAAATAGTCATGTCTATGTTTTTCGGCCAGGGGCCAAAGAACAGCAAAACACTTTGTTCAGGTCGGTGATAACAAGAAAACCTTGCTAGAGGTGTGAGAAATGTCTGAATTCGATACCAATAACGCTGCTGGGATGACCCGTGAGCAACTGGAAGCCTACTGGATGCCATATACGGCAAACCGTCAGTTTAAAGATGATCCGAGAATGTTTGTCGCGGCCAAGGGGGCTTATTTAACGGATGCCAATGGCCGTCAGGTATTTGATGGTCTATCCGGTTTATGGACTTGTGGTGCCGGTCACTGCCGTCCTGAGATTGCCGAAGCGGTGGCTAAGCAGCTGAACGAACTGGATTATGCGCCAGCGTTCCAATACGGCCATCCCAAGGCATTTGAGTTAGCCAATCGAATTACAGAACTGACCCCTGCGGGCCTGGATTATGTGTTCTTTACCGGCTCGGGTTCTGAAAGTGCTGATACCTCATTAAAGATGGCCCGGGCTTACTGGCGCAAAAAAGGCCAGCCTACTAAAACCAAATTGATTGGTCGTGCCAAGGGTTATCACGGTGTGAACTTTGGTGGTTTTAGTGTTGGCGGTATCGGTGCCAATCGCACTCTTTATGGTCTGGGTGTTGATGCCGACCATCTGCCCCATACGATGTTAAAAGAGAATGCCTTTACTAAAGGCATGCCGGAAACCGGTGCCGATAAAGCCGATGAACTGCTGGAGCTGATCGCGTTACACGATGCATCCAATATTGCGGCGGTGATTGTCGAGCCGATGGCCGGTTCTGCCGGTGTGATCCCGCCACCAAAAGGCTATCTGAAACGCCTGCGCGAGATCTGTGATCAACACGATATTCTGCTGATCTTTGATGAAGTGATCACCGGTTTTGGTCGTATGGGCTCCTACACAGGCGCAGAAGAGTTC
Source organism: uncultured Oleiphilus sp. (assembly GCA_964342385.1). Classification (GTDB taxonomy): domain Bacteria; phylum Pseudomonadota; class Gammaproteobacteria; order Pseudomonadales; family Halomonadaceae; genus Oceanospirillum. The sequence continues at coordinate 8,600 of CAYFGP010000023.1, forward strand.
GGTGTTGTACCGGATATGATCAATGTCGCCAAGCAGCTGACCAATGGTGCCGTACCTATGGGTGCGGTGATTGCCAAGTCCGAGATCTATCAGACCTTTATGGAAACCGGTGGCCCGGATTATATGATGGAGATTCCTCACGGCTACACCTATTCCGGTCACCCTGTGGCTTGTGCTGCGGCACTGGCATCCCTGGATATCCTGAAAAATGACCACCTGATCCCACGGGTTAAAGAGATGAGCCCTCTCTTTGAGCAAGCCCTGCATAGCCTCAAGGGCACGAAATATATCACCGATATCCGCAACTACGGTTTAGCGGGTGGTATCACCATCGAGTCCGCACCGGGTGAACCGGCAAGACGTCCTTACGAGATCGCCATGAAGTGTTGGGAGAAAGGCTTCTACGTTCGTTATGGCGGCGACACCATTCAGCTTGGTCTGCCATTTATCACTGAGCGTGATGAGATCGATAACGTGATCAATGCCATTGGTGAATCCATTTTAGAGCTGGACTAGCTCTTTTGGATATCCCTGATCAAGAGCTCCTTTTTATAAATAGCAGCAGCCTCTGAAGCAACACTTTTAGCCAAGTACTTTTGATTCGGCACTTCAGAGGCTCTTAGACAAAATACGCATATTATTGAGGTTACTATGGAAACTTTAGGTCATTTAATCGACGGTAAACTATCCACACAAGCGGCGCGTACTCAGGACGTTTTTAACCCATCCACCGGTGAAGTAAGTAAACAGGTCGCGCTGGCTTCTGTTGAAACCGTTGAAGAAGCGATTGCTGCTGCAGAGCGTGCTTTCCCGGCCTGGCGTAATACCCCAGCGGCGAAACGTGCTCAGATTATGTACCGCTTTAAAGCCCTGCTGGAGCAACACGCGGATAAGATCTGCGAACTGGTGGGTGAAGAACACGGTAAGATTGCGCACGATGCCGCAGGTGAACTGCAGCGCGGTATCGAAAATGTGGAATATGCCTGTGGTGCGCCAGAGCTGTTAAAAGGTGAGCACAGCCGTAATGTGGGTCCGGGTATCGATTCCTGGAGTGAATTCCAGCCACTGGGGGTCGTTGCGGGTATCACGCCGTTTAACTTCCCGGCGATGGTACCGCTGTGGATGTACCCTATGGCGATTGTGTGTGGCAATACCTTTGTCCTGAAGCCATCAGAGCGTAACCCAAGTTCCACTATGTTCCTGGCGGAACTGCTGCATGAAGCCGGTCTGCCACAGGGTGTACTGAACGTGGTTAATGGTGATAAAGAAGCGGTTGATGTCCTGCTGACCGATGAGCGCGTTAAAGCGGTGAGTTTTGTGGGTTCCACACCGATTGCGGAATATATCTACTCTACCGCTAATGCCAATGGCAAGCGCTGTCAGGCACTGGGGGGCGCGAAAAACCACGCCATCGTTATGCCGGATGCGGATATGGATAATGCGGTTAACCAGTTACTGGGCGCGGCGTTTGGTTCCTCCGGTGAGCGTTGTATGGCGCTATCTGTTGCCGTTGCAGTCGGTGACGAAGCGGCGGATGCCCTGGTATCCAAGTTAAAAGAAGCGATGCAGCCGCTGAAAGTAGGTGCCTACAGTGATAGTAGCAATGACTTTGGTCCTGTGATTACCCAAGCCCATATGGAAAAAGTGAACGGCTACATTAATAGTGCGGAAGCCGACGGCGCTTCTGTAGTGGTCGATGGCCGTAACCCTCAGGTAGCCGGTTTTGAAGGCGGTTTCTTTGTTGGTGCGACGCTGATCGATAACGTCACTACTGAGATGAACAGCTATCAGGAAGAGATCTTTGGTCCTGTACTGCAGGTGGTGCGTGCTAACAGCATGGAAGAAGCGATGCAGATGATCAACGATCATGAATACGGTAACGGCACCTGTATCTTTACCCGTGATGGTGAAGCGGCGCGTTATTTCTCTGATCATATCCAAGTGGGCATGGTAGGTATCAACGTACCTCTGCCAGTACCGGTTTCTTACCATAGCTTTGGCGGCTGGAAGCGTTCCCTGTTTGGAGATCTGCACGCTTACGGTCCTGATTCCGTTCGCTTCTACACCAAGCGTAAAACTATCACTCAGCGTTGGCCATCCAGTGGTGTGCGTGAGGGTGTTTCTTTCTCTTTCCCTAGCTGATCCCTCTATTTATCAGCCCGTTATGTATAGCGATCTAGGTATCAATCGCAATGACGGGTTTTATTCAAAATAAATTGCACCGCTAAACAGCATTGTTTAGCGGTCAATAAGCAGTGCCCTTCTGCTGCCCTTTTGGCTCTTTTCTCTTCCCTAACACATCGAGGAAAGAGCCATTTTTAAAGCAATCAGCGCTCAACAAAAGTTTCTCTGTAGCACAGTGCTGTGTTCTACAGCGATAGGCTGAAGCCGATCGAAGTGCTTTTTTTGTGTCGCCAATTGTTTGTTCGTTCGTTTTACCGCTGTACCGCTCGAATGGGTGCCCATATTTAATCGCATATGGAAGACCTATCTCTACTTATAACTAACTATTAAAAACAGATGAGATCTCAGATGAAAACTAGAACAAAGATCCTTGGAGCCCTTGGTTGTGCTTTTTCCTTAGCATCAGTGCCTGCATCAGCTGAGCAGATATGGAGTGATTTTAGTCTTAGCTATTTATACGGAGAGGACTATGAAGTGGTGGATGATACTCAGAAGACGGTGACCGTTGAGCATGTTAGTGGTCATAACTGGGGCGATACCTTTTTCTTCGTGGATTGGCAGAAATCTGATGACGGTGATACCTCGACCTATTTTGAATTCTCGCCTCGTCTGAGCCTGGGTTATGTTACCGGCTCTGATCTCTCTTTTGGTATCGTTAAGGATGTCTATCTGGCCGGTACCTGGGAAAGCGGTGCGGGCTTTGATAACTATCTGACCGGTGTCGGCTTTAGCTTCGATCTTCCTGGCTTCCAATACGCCAATGCGAACTTCTACTACGCCAAGAACGACAATACCGATAACGATCTGATGACCACGCTGACTTGGGGCGTGCCTTTCACCCTTGGCAATTCCGATTTCCTTTACGATGGCTTTATTGACTGGTCCAGTGCTGAATCAGACCACGCGGCTGAAACCAACTTCACCTCTCAGCTGAAATGGAATGCGGGCAAGCTGATTGATACCAAGGCTCCGGTTTACGTGGGTATCGAATACTCTCACTGGAGCAATAAGTACGGTATTAAAGGTGCGGATGAGCGTAATCCATCGTTATTATTAAAGTGGCACTTCTAACCTCCTCTTTTTCTTCTCTTTGTTTCTTTTCGCTTTGTATTCACCGGTCATTGATTGGCCGGTGAATATCACATCTTATACAGACCTCTATGCTCCAGTTTGAATACTGATATACGCACTCACACTCAAACAACGGCGTATCGATATCTTTCGGCCAACGGCTGGGAAATGAAGTATTTTGTTTTAGAGACACTTTTGTGTGAGTGCTTATATGAATGTCAGCCTTAAGATTGCTCGATAATGATGACCCTGCTTGTCCAGCCATGGGCTGGACAAGTAAGGTGTTGGGGCTCTGAATTAATGAGCCGATGTCTTCTCCTGAGCTTTATCCAAATAAAGCACCTTATCCAGGATGAGATAAGCGATCATCGCGGTAAAAATAGCATTCAGTGGTGCCACACTGAATAGGCCACTATCCGGTGAGGCAAAGGATATACCTATGGCAATTACCCAGGCGATCATCGCGGCCCAATTAATTTTCCTAAACTGGTGTTGATCCGGTTGAGCATAGTGAGTTTTACAGCGCAGGTAGAAATCAGCAATGATCACCCCGCCAATCGGTGGCAGAGAGACACTCAGAAATACCAGCCAACTGACAAAGTTATTGTATAGAAAGTCCGCTAGTATCGTGCCTGTTGCTCCGGCGACTATCACCAGATGCACCCTTTTCAGGCCAGTGATATTAGCCAGCCCCAGACCTGAGGCATACAGCGCATTGTCATTGGTGGTCCAGATATTCAATACCAGCAAAGCAATACCCGCACCCAGCAGCCCCTGTTGCGCCAGAACTTCTGCAATATCGGATAGACCTGTGGCAGCAGAACCTACTGCACCAAAGATAAACATCAGACTATTACCAAAGGTAAAGCCAATAATGGTGGCCCAAACACCGACTTTTCGGGTTTTGGCATAACGGACAAAATCTGGAGTCAGAGTGGCACCGCTGATAAAGGAACCCACTGCCAGGGCAATACCGACTGCAAAACTCAGATTTTCTGTGGGAGTTAGTGATACCAGAGTATCGATACCTCCTTGAGTATCTGAAATGGCGGTATAAACCGACATACAACCCAGAACCAGGATCGCGGGTACCGCTATCGCACTGAGCCATTCAATGGCCTTGAAGCCAATCACCACGGTATAGGTCATCAAGATACCGCCACCAATAATCAAGGGCAGATTGGGGATATCGACAAACTTGTTGATGGGATAGGCAAACATGGCGACGCCAACACCAAACCAACCGATCTGAGTGACTGCCAACATAGTGGAAGGCAGTTTTGAACCCATACTACCGAAGGCATAACGGGATAAAATATGAGTGGATAAGTTGGTTTTGGCGGCCGCATAACCTAACAAGGCACCGTAGATACCCAGGATAAGGTTACCGCCAAGAATCACGATAAAAAGATCCGGCCACAGCTGGAAACCCTGACCTAACTTACCTCCAGTCCACATACTGGCGGCAAAAAAAGTAAAGCCGAGCATAACCACGGACATTGAGAACAGTCCACGGCGTGCACTTTCCGGAACAGGGGACAAAGCATAATCTTCATGAGCTGAGGCGTAATTGTCGTTATTCTGCCGATCAGACATAATATTTCTCCTATCTTTATTCTTTTAGTTCGAAGAAAGAGTGATTACTAAGATTGTTTGAAACGTCTAAAAGAGGTCTTTTGAGAAGCTCACCGCTTCCTCTTGCTGACCCAAGGTGATATAGCTTTCTTTGGGCGCGGTTCTGGCGATAACGTCCCCGTTTCTGATAACAAACAAACGGTTGGGTTTTAGCCGTAGGGCCTCAAAAGGATTAGCCGCTTGTAGTATTACCAGGTCTGCTTTGCAGCCGGGTTCCAGACCATAACCTTCTAAACCCAGTGCTTTGGCACCGTTATAAGTCACAGCGTTAAACGCATCTTGTATGCCTTGCAGACTGGTCATTTGCCCGACATGCAGTCCCATGTTGGCCACCTCTAACATGTCGTGACTGCCCATGCTGTACCAAGGGTCCATAATGCAATCATGGCCAAAAGCCACGTTAACACCGGCGGCTAGCAGCTCAGGCACCCGTGTCATACCACGGCGTTTGGGATAACTGTCATGGCGTCCTTGCAGGGTGATATTGATCAGAGGGTTTGCAACCACATGGATACCGGCTTCCTGCATTAATGGCAGCAACTTGCTGACATAGTAGTTGTCCATTGAGTGCATGGAGGTCAGGTGAGAACCGGTCACCCGGCCTTTTAAGCCAAAGCGCAGGGTTTCACTGGCGAGAGTTTCGATATGTCTGGAATGGGGGTCATCACTTTCATCACAGTGCATATCCACGCGTAAACCCCGCTGAGCGGCAAGCTCACACAGCTCCCGTATGGCCTCCGAACCTTCGCTCATGGTGCGTTCAAAGTGAGGGATACCTCCGATCACATCAATGCCTTTATCCAGCGCCCGTAACAGGTTTTCACGGGAGCGGGAATAGCGAAGAAAGCCATCCTGTGGAAAGGCCACCAGTTGCAAATCGATGTAGGGTTTCATCTCTTCGCGTACTTCCAGTAGTGCATCCACGGCCAGAAGGCGGTCATCACAGATATCCACATGACTGCGGATACAAAGGGTGCCTTGAGAGATCGACCAGCGGCACATTTCCAGCGCGCGCTGTTTGATCGCGGCAACGGTCAACTCTGGTTTGAGTTCCCCCCAGAGTTCAATGCCTTCCAGCAGAGTACCGCTTTGATTAATCCGGGGTTGCCCCAGGCTTAAAGCGGAGTCCATATGAAAGTGGCTATCTACAAAAGGTGGGGTGGCCAGACAGCCCCTGGCTTCAATCGTCTGAGCGGCTGCAGCCTGTATCCCAACAGCCACTTCGGTAATCCTGCCATCTTTGATAGCAATATCGAACCCTTGGCGACCATCTGGGAGATTTACATTCCGCACAAGCATATCTAGCATGCCGAACGCCATAATTTTAGCTCCAGAACAATAGATGTAACTGAGCAGCGCAACAAAAGCTTCCAAAACAGGAAACGGGGTATCCTCAGGCATTACCTACAGGAAATACCAAACTACTTTTGTTTCGCTATGCAGCTGGCAGGCAGGTGATCTGCCAACCAAAAGAATATTTTGAGCAGGCGACATTAAATCGATCGAGACAGTCAATGGTCGATCAATTCTGTGGCCCGAAAATAAGAGGAGACTTTAAATTATGACAAAATCAAACAACTTGGTTTGTTTGCGATTGTATAAATGAATGGAAGGAAGCAGGTTTGAAAACTGATTAAATAGAGGGTGTTTCAGAGGTATCTTACAAATAAAAAGACAGCTATAACGATAAATCATATTCAGTATCATGGGCAGTAGGATAAAGAGTTGCACAGCCAGCTCTACCTTTACGGTAAAACGATGCAGGTTTTCCTGGTGGGCTGCTTGTGTCTTCATCTGGCTACTATTCCTTTCTATTACTGAAAATATACTAGCGCTGTTTCTTAGAACTAAAGTATCACTGTTTTTACCAAGAGGTCAAACTTGATTTAAAGGCTGGGAGCCTCGCAGTTATTGGGCGAGGAAAAAACCGGAAGCTCCCAGATACTGGTAAATCAGCTTATCCGACCCATGCCCCAATCAAGGGCGATAGATCTGTTTCAAGCTCATCAATACGTGAAGAGATATCGTCAGACAGATAGCGATTGGGCAGATTGCGATACGAGGGGTAAATCGCCAGGCGTTCCTTTAACTGGCAGCCGCACTCCGAAGTTTTAAATTCCAGTGATTTGATCTGCGGCCAGGCCCGTTCGGGATTAATATGGTCGATGGTCAGTGGCGATACACCACCCCAATCGTTAATGCCTGAGCTGACATAATCCCTGTAGTGATCCTGTAGATTAGGTGGAGCCTGGATGCTAATGGTTGGGTCTAATATCAAGCGAGCCACGGCCAGAGTTTTCAGCATATCTTCATGGCTGGGTTCAGGGGCATTTTCCATCGCCGTGCCCGGTTTAGCCTTGAAGTTCTGAACAATCACTTCCTGGATATGACCATATTTTTGATGGATTTCATTGATGGCAAACAGGCTATCAACCCGCTCCTGCCAAGTCTCACCGATACCGATCAGAATACCTGTGGTAAAGGGCACATCATGTTTACCAGTCCATTCCAGAGTACGGATACGTTGCAGCGGTACTTTATCGGGACAGGCATAGTGAGCCTGTCCTTTTTGCAGCAATCTGCGGCTGATGTTTTCCAGCATCATGCCCATACTGGCAGATACAGGGCGTAGCTTGAGCACCTCTTGTTCAGTGAGTGAACCAGCATTAACGTGAGGCAGAAGATTGGTGTTCTCAAGTACCAAACGACACATGTCATAGAGATAATCGACAATGGTGCTGTAGCCTCTTTCCTCCAGAAACTTGCGCGCTTCCGGGTAGGTCTTTTCGGGCTTTTCGCCCAAGCTAAACAGCACTTCCTTACAGCCTAACTCTTCACCTCTACGTACAACCGCCATTACCTCTTCCGGTGTCATGATATTGGCTTCTGGCGAACCAGGTGGTTTAACAAAGGTGCAATAACCACAGGTATCGCGACACATATTGGTCAGGGGCACAAACACCTTTTTTGAATAGGTGATGACATCGCCCCAGTGCAGCTCACGTACCGCCAGGGCCTGGTTACGCAGTTGCTGAATTTGCTCGTTATCAGCGTTTTCAAAGCTATAAGCCTGATCAAGAGATAGCATCGCTTATCCTCCCAGATCGTATTTTTATTTTAGTCATCGGCATGGGCTCAGCAGCACCATATCCAAGAGAGTGATCTCAATATAGATTTATTTTACCATTCGGTCAAATTTTAATAAAAAAGCAAATCGGACTAAACATAGTGTTGGATTACGATGGAGAAATAGCCGTTATGGAGCGTGGTATAGAGCACGGTATAGGGAGCGCTATGGTGATAAATATGGCGGATTATGGGAGGCAGGGGATGGAGATAGATGGGAAAGGTATACTCGAATAGCCTGCTATAGCAGAGCAGAGCTTTTATGTGGTGGGCTCTCTGGATGAGTGTTCCAGAGAGCCCTTTTAGATCTTTTATGTCAGCAAACAGGTCATTCAGTCTGGTACAGGCTGGTTATACAAACGGGCTGGTTATTTAGACAGGCTCGTTTTAGATAGGTCAGCTATTTAGGCGGGTCAGTTATTAAGGGAGCAACTTCTGAGCGGTGCGCGCCGCAGCCAGATCCCAAGCGGCAGAGCCTACAGTTTTAAATACTATTGGTTTACTCAAATCAGGTTGCTCATTTAGAGCAGAGATCAATCCCTGTACTCGTGACCAATCTATATCGGCCTGAATCAGATCTCCGGCTTCTTCTCTTGCGCCTGCCGGGTCGTCCACATAAACCGTACTTCCTGCTAATGTCTCGACACCGATTTCAGCCATATCCGGTTTAAATGCACCGACACCTATGATTAGACGACCGGTCAAAGCGGCTTCGTTATAAATAGCTTGTTTACTGGTGGTCAGCAGGATAACGACGTCTGTATTTTCCGGTACTTCATCAGGCTGACATGGCGTTAGCTTATCGTGCTCATGTCGATATGCTTGGCAGAAGTCTGTGGCTTTTTCCAGGCTGGACCCGCGTACCTTTACCTGACATTGCGGGTATTTCTGATGAATCGCTTTTAAGTGATAAAGCGCCTGGGTACCGGTGCCTATCAGCAGAATTTTTTCAGGAGCAGAGGGTAAAAACGTGTCGATCCCCGTCATCGAAACCGCAGCGGTTCTGACTCCAGTCACCGTTGGACCGTCCAGCACACATAATGGCTGACCGGTTTGTGAATCAAAAACAGACACCAGACCAAAAATAGTTGGCAATCCTTTTTGACCATTACCCGGTTCTACGTTAACCAGTTTGTGAATAGACAGGTCTTCTGACGTTGCTGGCATACTCAGCATCACGCCTTGCTCTGTACGTGGCAGTACCACTCGTTCCGGGCTGATAATCTGATTTTCTCTGTATTGCTGGGCGGCGGTTTTTAACTCTTCAATCAATTGATGAATATCAAGCAGTGCGTAGGTCTGCTGCGCATCGAAGACAGTAAAGCCTTGGGTATTGCTTTTAGAAGGATTGCTATTGTCCATATTTATTCCTGATCGATAGCGACACAAAAGTACTCACAAAAAGTATCTATAAATAGAGGGCTTGTGCGGCTAATTCCTTAATCGGATGAGTTACGTTCCAATGGCCAGGTATCTGACAAACGATAGCCTGCTGGGAAAGGATCAGATGGGTCAAGCATATGCTGATGCGTACCCGTTACCCAGGCACTGCCAGAAATAATAGGGATGATGCCCTGGCGATCACCGACATTCAGCTCGGAATCAATCTGGCAGTTGAACTCTGTACCGATAATCGAGCGACCAACAAAGCGATCGCCAACTTTCATCTGTCCTTTGGCTTTCAGTACCGCCATGCGCGCAGAGCAGCCCGTACCGCAAGGGGAACGGTCCAGTTTGCCCGGACGAATCGCCACCGCATTGGCAGCGGTCAGCACGCCATCGACGCGTTCTACCGGGTTTGCGATCTGACAGAAAGAGATATGATCCCAGCCAGGGTTTTCCGGATGCACGAAACCCAGCTGCTCATTGGCGGCTTGTGTAATACGTACGCCATATTCCGCAATTTCTCTGGCTTCATCCGGTGCTAGAGCAAAACCCAGAGCTTTAGCATCCGCGATTACAAAGCTATCACCGCCATAAGCAGTATCCACAGTGAGCGTGCCGATGCCCGCTACTTCAATTGTGGCATCCAGCTTATCGGCATAAGAGGGAACATTGCGTACGCTGATGCTCTCTGCTTTACCGTTACGACAGGTTGCCGTGACTTCGATCAGGCCACCAGGCGGCTCCAGAATCATATGGGTTTCCGGTTCCTGCATTGGAATAATGCCGGTATCCAGTAACACGGTAGAGACACACATCGAGTTTGAGCCAGACATCGGTGGCGTATCGCAGGGCTCCATAATAATCCACCCCATCTGTGCTTTCGGATCTTTAGGGGGTACTAGAAGATTCACATGACGAAATACACCACCACGAGGTTCATTCAGCATAAAGTTGCGTAAGGATTCGTCTTCAGCGATAAAACGGGATTGTTCCCAAATCGTGTCGCCAGGTGGTGGGGCGACACCGCCGACAATTACATCTCCGACTTCCCCTTCTGCATGACAGCTTACGACATGAATTACTTTCGATGTTCTCATTTTGTCCGCTTCCTGGCTCTGGCCTGTAAATTTACAAATCCCCTAGATCCATGTTCAGAATCGATCAACATCTCTGATAAGAAAAGAGGCCTTGGCAAAAATCGTATATGATCCTTAATCCCCAGGATCGTATACAATATTCACGTAAGGCGTCAACATTGGTTTTCAGTGAACTTTTTAGCCATTTTTGTCATCACACAGACCATAATCTTACTTAAAATGCCTTTAAATGGCCTTTTCAGGGATATTGATCGACTTAATTAGTGTGGCAACAAGAGGGACTGAGTTAGAGAAAGAGTGGTTTCTCAAACAGGCAAACTACAAATATCGTATACGATAATTATTATTTTATCTCAAATAGACTCTAAAAAGAGAGTTATATTTCTAGCCAGATCTGGCTATAGTGAGCCATTGCCTGCCCAATCTGTAATAGGAGTTAATGTGCCACTTCCCCCTCCCTCTTTATCTGATTCCAGCATTGAGTCCACTGCGTCTGATATTGTTTATCAACATATCCGCAATAGCATTGTGACCGGGGCTCTGGAAGAAAATGAGTCAATTGGACAGGACAGCGTGGCACGCATGTTCGATATCAGTAAAGTCCCTGTTCGTGAAGCTTTAAAACGCTTAGAAGCAGAAGGCCTGGTCTCTTTCCAGAAGAACAAAGGGGCCATTGTTACCAGTATTTCAGAACCGGAATTGGCTGATATTTTTGAGGTGCGGGCAATATTGGAGTCCAATGCCATTCGTCTGGCGGTATCAAATATGAGCGCTGCAACTATCGAGGAAGCCAAACGTCATTGTGAAGCTTTTTCGCAGGAAACTGATGTGGCTCGCTGGGCAGAACTCAATTGGGCGTTCCACCTTTGCTTATACAAGGATGCCAATAATGACTTCCTGATCAGTCAGATCCAGGCGATTAATGATCGTATTGAACGCTATCTCAGAATTCAGTTATCCCTATCCCATGGTCAACCAACAGCAGACCAGGAGCATCGAGAAATACTTCAGGCCTGTATTAATGGAGAGGCAGGACGAGCGGCTGAGCTGGTCAGACAACATATTGTTGGGGCCCACTCATCGCTGAAACAAGAAATTTCTCAAGCCCCGAAATAACTTTCAAAATAAATCTTTATCTTTATTTGAAGTTTTTTAAATTAGGGGCCGAAATGTCGCGCTTTTTAATCAGTGAAAATGGCTAAAAACAGGCTCAATTTAGCCCTTTTTTTCAGCTTTTCGATTAGGGGCATAATGAGGTGAAAAAAATAGTTCGCTTCGCGTGGCTATTTTAGATAACCAAGGAAAATACTATTTGCATTTAATATATTGATTTATATATCTTTTTATCAAACACAGGGGGCATTACAACCCTAAAGATTAGGCCCCTAAATATTGCCTGAAAACGACTAAAAAAATCATGCTGCAGGGGCTTCCAATCGGAATATCTCATCCCTATACTCGCCGCCTCGTTGGCTTGCTCAAGCTAACTTCCTGTACAAAACTAAGTAGCGAAACAAAAGTCTCTGAGTAAGAGAAGCCATAATTTAAGCTCCGCTGGGCAGAGAATATTGAAATACTTTGTTTCGCTTGTATTAAATTCACTTGTTTAAAATCTGAGAACTGCCGTGCGCTCAACTATTGCGTCTTTGGTGTCGTTGTTTGTCAGTTGTTTCATTCTGATGTTAGGCAACGGCCTGATTAATATTTTACTACCAGTCCGTATGCAACTGGAGCTTATGAGTACCGACACCATTGGTATGGTGCTGTCGTTGTATTTTGTTGGCATGTTGATTGGTAGTGTGTTGAGTAAGAACCTGATCAAACGCTCGGGTCATATCCGTATGTTTGCGGGATCAATTGCACTGGCAGCAGTAAGTGTACTGGTATGTAGCTTATATACCGATCCGATTCTTTGGGGTGCAATGCGTATCCTGATCGGCTTCTGTAATGCCTGCGCTTATACCGCTATGGAGAGCTGGCTGAACGGTGCTTCAAACAAAGATACTCGCGGTAAAGTGCTGGCGTTTTATAACGCTGTCGTTTTAGGTGGCACCTTTGGCGGCCAGTTCCTGATTAACGTCGCCTCACCCGCAGAAACAGTGCTGTTTGTGATATCGGGCATTATTCTGTGTCTGGCAGTAGTGCCTATGGCCTGGAGCCGCCATCGCGGTCCTGAAGTGACAGAAGCAGACTCTATGTCTGTGTTAGCGCTGTTAAAGCGCTCCCCTTTGGGTGTGGTCGCTTGTTTTACTTCAGGCATTATCTATGCGGCGGTTTTTAACCTGATTCCGCTGTTTGGTGCTCATTACGGCATGGAAGGTTTTGAACTCTCCGTTTATGTGGGTTCGGCGACGTTAGGTGCATTTTTACTTCAGTTCCCTGTAGGTTATCTGTCAGATCGCTTTGATCGTCGTTCAGTACTGTTGATCGCGCTATTAATCTCAACAGCAGTGGGCTTCTCCGTACAGATGCTGGCTGAGATGCAGGTATTCTGGGCGCTGTGTGTCGCAACAGCTATTACGTCAGGCATTATCGCTTGTACTTATCCGCTGAGTATTTCTGAAGCGTTCGATAAGCTGAAGCAGAGCGAAATGGTGGCTGCTATGGGCAGCCTGATTCTGGCTTTCTCAGTAGGTGGTGTTCTAGGCCCTTATACCATCTCTTTACTGATGGATCTGTTTGGCAGCCAGAACCTCTACTATCTGGTGGGTATAGTGCAGCTTGTGCTGGCAGGTTTTGTTGTTATCCGTATGAAGTCCAGTACGGCATTGCCAGCGGAAGAACAGGAAAACTTCGTTATGCAGAGTGCAGCAGCACCTATTCCTGTGGAACTGGATCCACGTACAGAATACGTTGAAGCTGTAATGCCTCTGAGCCCTGAAGCGAAAACAGCAGTAGAAATTGCAGAGCAAGATCCTGCTACTGCGGTACGTATGGCGAAAACACTGGTGGTCGCTAAGCCTGAACAGGGCGTAGAGATTGCAGCCGAAGTAGCCAAGGTGGATGGTGTTGATCCACTACGTCTGTACGAAGTCATGCTGGAAACTGTACCGGATCAGATTCTGGAAGTGACTTCGGCTATGGTAAAAGCGACACCAGATCTGGCCTACGAGTTGGTACGTAAACTGGCAGAAACTGCACCGGATGATGTCGTAGCTATTGCGGCAGAAATTGGTCGCACTCTACCAGAGCTACGTATCGATATGGCCAAGGTTGCAGTGGAATCTGCCCCAGAGTCTGCCGTTGAAGTGGCGGAATATTATGCTCAGGTAATGAGTGAAGAGCGTGAAGCGATTCGTCCGGCGGATCGTGAAGATGATACTTCAGAGCAGGATGCAGCTGATCTTGTGAGCCAACTGTCTGAACTAGCTCCAGAGCATACTATTGAGATGGCGACCACTATTGTAGAAGCGGTACCTGATAGCGCAGTAAATGTTGCCTCCGAAGTGGCCAGTAACCTACCGGAGCGAGCAGCTGAAGAGCAAGAGAAAGATAACGAGCAAGAGCTGAAAGCAACTACTGAACCAGATCAGCCGACCCAATCTGCAGAAGGCAAACAGGCTGCAGATCAGCAGGACGTGCAAACTGTTGCAGATAATACCGAGGTCGTAGCAGAAAGCGCTCAAGTTGTTGAAGGCGGAGCTCAAGCTGTTGAAAGTGCAGAGCAAATTGCAGAAAGCAATGAAGCTGAAGCCAGCGAATCCAGTGAAGAAGCCTGGCACCAGGAAGCAGCTGAGCTGGTAACCCGTCTGGCAGAAGTGGCTCCAGAACATGCCATGGATATTGGCGTAGCAGTAGTGGAAGCACAACCGGAAGCAGCTGTCGCGGTTGCTACGGAATACGCCAACACTATTCCAGATCGTCAATCTGAAGATGCTGAAGCGGAAGCCGAAGTAGAAACTGTTTCAACAAGACGCTCTGAAGGTTATACCGAGGTGATTGGCGAACCTGATCATAGTGATGATGAGCAGGAAGAAGATACCGTCGCTAATGAAGCCGCTGCTTTGGTATCCCGTCTAGCGGAAGCTGCACCGGATCAGGCGATGGATATCGGTGTCGCAGTTGTTGAAGCTCTGCCGGAAACGGCCGCAGCTGTAGCAGCGGAATACGCCAGCACAATCTCTGATCGTCAGGCTGATAGTGAAGATCAGCAGGATGAAACAGGTCTGGAAGAGACTACCTCTGTTTCAGCCCAGACCGATCTGGAAACTTCCGCCTTGATTTCAGCAAAGAGAGCAGAAGAAAGTGGGCTAGATGTGACGACAGAATCAGGTGCTGATGACAAAGCTGAAACAGAAATCACCCAAGAAGCAGTTGAGCTAGTCAGTCGTCTAACCGAAGCGGCACCAGAGCAGGCGATTGATATTGGTGTTGCAGTGGTCGAAACCCTACCGGAAACCGCTGTAGCGGTGGCGACCGAGTATGCCAGTACCATTCCTGATCGTCAGTCGGAAGATGCGGAAGCCGAAGCGGAGTTTTCTGCTCAACAAGATTCCTTGGAAGATCCAGTGCTATCGGAGACAGCGGATAAGGCGCAAGAGGGCGTTAGTGCTACTGAAGAGGATAGCACCAGGCCAGAGTCTGAAAGCGCTGAAGTTGATAGCTTTGAAATTGATAGTCTTGAGGTTGATGGTCTTGAGGTTAATAGTGGCAACACTGAGCTGGATAGCGTTTCAATTGAAGCGGCCGAATTGGTATCCCGCTTAGCCGAAGCAGTGCCGGATCAGGCGATGGATATTGGTGTGGCCGTGGTAGAAACGCTACCAGAAACGGCTGTCGCTGTTGCAACTGAATACGCCAATACCTTATCGGATCGTCACTCAGAAGATGAGGGAGAGGAAAGCTCCTCTGATGATGGTGTAGAAGCTACTAAGGCTACAGCTGATGCATCAGAGGATATAGATAGTGCTGAAAATTCAGATGCTGAATCTGATATCACTCAGGAAGCGGTAGAGCTGGTCAACCGTCTGGCTGAAGCAGTACCGGATCAAGCCGTGGATATCGGTGCCGCTGTGGTTGAAGCAGTACCTGAAAGTGCTTCGGACGTTGTGGAGGCACTGGCTGGGTCCGATCAGGTTCAGGATAGTGATCTGGTATCCGACCTAAGTGATAGACCAGATCAGGGGGACAAATCAGATCTGAGGGAAACGGATCAAGCGTCTGATCACAGTAATGCCAGTCAATCTGATGGAGAGAAATAATTATCTTGATTTAGCGAGATTTAGTCTAAGCTAATTAACGTCAGGATCATTATCCCCAGCCCCTGTAATTCTTCTGCTAAGTCAGAGTAGTAGTTACAGGGGCTTCTTTTTATCTGCTGTTTTATTCAAGCCTGTTATGAAAATATAGTGGGGAAAGGTGAGCGGAAGGTATCGAGTAGAAGGTACTGGGGAAAGATAAAGTACGCTTGCGACCATAGGTCGTGCCGTTTACCCTTGGCATAACAATCTTCTTATTGCCTGAGCCCTTAACCATTTCTATGAAACAAGCATTCCTATGAAACAGCTACCGATCGGCATTAGTACCCTGTCTGCGATCAGAGAAAACGATATGGTCTATATCGACAAGACTGCTCTGATTCTGCCGATGGTACAAAAACAGGGGCGCTATTTTCTTTCCCGTCCGCGCCGTTTTGGTAAAAGCCTGCTGGTCGATACCTTTAAGCAGCTGTTTGAGGGCAATAAAGCATTGTTCGCAGGACTAGCGATTGAACAACAATGGGATTGGTCGCAAACCTATCCAGTGATTAAACTGGATTTTGCGGATGGTCATGTGCGTAACCGAGACGAACTGGATCAACGTCTCCAACAGCAGCTGTCTGATATTCGCCACGATCTGAAGCTTCCTGAAAATCAAGCACTCGATTTGGCCGGTAACTTCTCCAGTTTGATTCGTCAGGCTGAGCAAGAGTACAGTGCAAAAGTAGTTATTCTGATCGATGAATACGACAAAGCGATTCTGGATAATATCGAAGGCCCACAACAAGCTGCTGAGATCCGCGAGGGACTGAAAAACTTTTACTCGGTGATGAAAGCTCAGGATGGCTCGATTCAGTTTATCTTTATGACCGGCGTGACCAAATTTTCTAAGGTCAGCCTGTTTAGCGGTATTAACCATATTCAGGATATTAGCCTACATTCCCGTTACTCCACGCTGTGTGGTTATTCTCAAACAGAGCTTGAGCAGGGTTTTGCTGATCATCTACAGAACGTGGATTGGCAAAAGCTAAAACACTGGTACAACGGCTATCACTTCTGTGGTGAAGCAGTATATAACCCCTACGACATCCTACTGTTTATCGACAATGACTATCGCTATCGTAATTACTGGTTTGAAAGCGGTAATCCTTCGTTTTTGCTGAAATTGTTTCAGCACTATCGCTACTTTTTACCGGCACTGGAGCAGGTGGAAGTAGGCGAGGAGATCTTAAACTCCTTTGATATCGAAAAGATTGACCCAATTACCCTGTTGTTTCAAAGTGGTTATCTGACGATTGAAAGCAGTCGAGAGAAGCGCGAACGCTGGCTCTATCAATTGAAAGTGCCCAATCAAGAGGTGCGTCAGGCACTGAATGACCACTTTATCAATGCTTATACGGAACAGTTGCCCAGCGAAAAAATGCCTCTGCAAGATCGGTTGTATGATTGTCTGTTTGATGGTGATTTAGAAGGGCTACAGTCGCTGGTTACCCGGCTGTTTGCCGGTATTCCATGGCGTAACTTTACGGGTAACCATCTGCCGGAAAGTGAAGGCTACTACGCCAGCGTACTCTACGCTTTTTTTGCCAGTTTAAATGCCGTGGTGATCCCGGAAGATATTACCAATCATGGTCAGGCTGATCTGACTGTGATACTGGGAAATAATACCTATGTGATGGAATTTAAGCGTGATCACTCAACGGATTATCAAACACAAACTCCAAATCCTGCTTTAGAACAGCTGCAACAGCGTGGCTATGCTGAGAAATACGGTAATACCAAGCAAAGCAACAGTAGCGTAAAAAAAGTGTTTGAAGTGGGCATGATCTTTAACAGTCATGCCCGAAATCTGGTGCAGATGGATTGGCGAGAGCTTTAAGCCTGTTTGATCCTTCTTAACCCAACCCTCGCAGCTCTTTATTCTGTCCCTCTCATCTCTTTATTCTGCTCCGCGCACCGTTTTATTCTGCACCGCGCATAATGACCACCTGAGCATGAGCCGCCTCTTTTCGATGCTGGCTGGCCGCTTGGTATTCCTCTGATTGATAACAGGCCATGGCCTGTTCATAGCTATCAAACTCCAGCACGACGGCCCGTGTAGGCGGCAGCTGGAAACCCTCCAAAGCCGTTAACTCTTCACTTCTGGCCAGAATACGCGCGCCATATTCTTGCAGTACGGCAGGGGCCCGTTGCAGGTATTCCTGATATTGCTCCGGTGCTGTGACATCTACAAATGCGATCCAATAACCTTTCATAACTCTCACTCATTTTTGTCTTTTGTATTATGGTATACCATGTTATCGTGATATGTATATCAGGAATTAACTTCTTTAATACCGCCTTGTGGCTCACGCAGTTGTCGTGATGGGTTTGGCTAAGTAAGCCGTTAAAGAAGAGAGCGTGCTGATCTGACACCCATGGCGTGGGGCATAAGATCCATTAACGGAACGGCGATCAGGCTGGGTATCAGATAAACAAATAGAGTGAAGCAAGAGATGCCATTTAATAGCAGTGAAGAGATAATCGAAGAGATCCGCCAAGGCCGTATGGTGATTCTGGTGGATGATGAGGATCGTGAAAACGAAGGCGATCTGGTGATGGCGTCGGAAGCGGTGACGCCGGAAGCCATTAACTTTATGGCCACTCACGCCAGAGGCCTGATCTGTTTAACTCTGGACGAAGCCCGCTGCGAACAACTGGGCCTGCAGATGATGGTGCCGAATAACGGTTGTGCTTATGGCACAGCGTTTACTATCTCTGTGGATGGCGCTCACAACGTTACCACAGGTATCTCAGCATCTGATCGCGCAGAAACCATTCGTCTGGCTGTTGCCAATGAAGCCAAGCCGGACGATCTGGTCCAGCCCGGTCATATCTTCCCGCTAAAGGCGAAAAACGGCGGCGTACTGACTCGTGCAGGTCATACCGAAGCCGGTTGTGATCTGGCGGCGCTGGCAGGTTTTAAGCCAACAGCTACCATCGTTGAGATTATGAACGAAGATGGCACCATGGCTCGCCGCCCGGACCTGGAAAAGTTTGCCGAAAAACATAATCTCAAGATCGGCACTATTGCGGACCTGATCCATTACCGTTTAGCCACAGAAACCACCGTTAAGCGTATTGGTGAGCAAAGCCTACCCACCGTGCATGGCGAGTTTAATATGATCACTTTTGAGGACAAACTCGACGGTGCTGTGCATATTGCCTTGGTCATGGGGGATGTGGCTGACGGTGATCCTGCGTTGGTACGGGTACATGTGATCGACCCATTACGAGATCTGATCGGTGCAGAGTACAGTGGCCCACAAAACTGGAGCCTCTGGGCGGCACTGGAAGAAGTGGCCAAAGAAGGTCGCGGTATCGTCGTCGCACTGGGTAATACAGATACTGCTGCAAGCCTGCTACAACGGGCACCACAGCTGGTGCAGGAAAAACAGGACACCCGCAAAAAAGTATTTGCTGACGTCGGTACCGGTGCGCAGATTCTAAAAGATATCGGCGTACATAAAATCCGTCACCTGGGACCTCCATGGCGCTTTACCGGTCTGGAAGGTTACGATATTGAAGTAGTTGAAACGCTTCCATTTGAGCCGGAAATGGCCTAATTCGAAAAAGACAAAAGACTTCAAATAGCTTGGTCCAAATAGAAGGGTACTTATTTAGCCTTTGGACCAGGCTCGAATCTGAGCAATCTCTTCAACATCAATATTAAGAGATTCCAGAAACTTCTGATGCTCATCGGGTCGGCTGTGTTCAAACTGACAATGCCAGTTATGCATATCCTCATCACTTAAACCCGCATTTCTCATGATCTCAACCCATCCCTCCTTGGTAATCATCTGCTGACTCAGCAGCTCTGGTCGCTCCATAAACTGTACTATCGCTTTTTGTTGTAATCTGAGTTGCTGTATCTCTTGCTCCAGTGCGTTGAATTGCTCCAGCAAAATATGCTCCTGGGTTTCTGAACTTGCTTTGTCTCGATCCAACAATGAAGCAAGCTGAGCTACCGGTAAACCAAAAGAGCGATAAGCCAGTATTTTCTCTAACCGCTCCACCTCTTTTGCCCCATACCAGCGATAGCCATTATCAGAGCGATGAGTAGGTAACAATAACCCTTCACGCTCGTAATAGAGCACACTGGTTCTGGATATTCCGCACTTTTTCGCTAATTGAGATACTGTGATCATCTGCCTACTCTGATACCTTGCTGATAAACCCACCTTAAAGCCTACACCTATAGACGGGTCAATGGGCCAATCCAGCATGTTACAAACCTAAAAAACTCTTTGACCTGTCTACCAGTGCCACCTTCAGACTGCCCCTCACTCAAGTACACCAGCTTGAACACGTTTATCTAAACAAATCACTCTCCAATTGAAGAGGAAGCCTGAAATGCGTAAGTCATTTTTCTCAACTCTGGATCATCACCCAAATGAAACCGGACGCAGCCTTGCGGATGTCTATCAAGCGGCACATAAACACGCCCAGCTAGCGGATCAACTGGGATTTAGTTGCTTCTGGTTAGGTGAACACCACTGCCTACAGAACGTCGGTAGTATACCTAATCCTGCGATATTACTGAGCTCGCTAGCCCAGTACACCCAAAATATCCGCCTCGGTTCTGCAGTCGCAGTACTTCCTATGCGTGATCCGATTCTGACCGCAGAAAACTATGCCATGGTCGATGCTCTATCAGGAGGACGGCTGAACTTTGGAGTGGGAACCGGACAGGTTGAAGAAGAGTACCAAAGCATGGGTAAGGATTTTAATTCCCGTCATGCCACTTTTGAGCAGAGTTTAAGCACCATTCTGGAATACTGGAGTAGTCAAAATGGCAATTATCCTGACACAAGAGATTCAACAACATCACTAAATATTTGCCCCAAGAGCTTGTCCCAAGAATCACCGAGACCACCGGTTTATGTCGCCACGGTCAGCCCTGAAGGTGCATACAAAGCAGGAAAAAACGGTTATTCGATTCTAACGATTGTCAGTCCTTCCAGTGAAAACTTAACCAATCTTCAACAAGTCATTGCAGCTCATGCCAAAGGTAAAGCGGAGTCTTGTTTGGAATGTAGCAATACCGAAGTGGTTGTTACTGTATTTACCTATGCTGCAGATACTGAACAACAGGCATTAAGCACTGTAGCTCAATGCGCCCCCAGATTTATGTCGCCACTAAGAGAAGCACCTGACGTTGAAAGTGTAATAAAAGGCATGATATCCCGTAATATCGCTCTGTTTGGCACTAAGGAACAAACTTCTGCACAACTCAATCACTATCGAGAACTAGGTGTTGAGCATATTAATTTCTTAGGTAATTTTGGCAGTATGACGGAAGAGCAAGTCAGCCAAAGTATCCATTTGTTGTCTGAGATATAAGACTGTTCCCTCTCTCCATACTCTCTTTATAACGCTCTAAAATGAGACTGCCGCTAACAGTACGACAGATTTAATACGGGATATCTAAAGGCAGGATAAAGCTACTGTGAAGTGTATTTGGTTAATAACCGGATTAACGTCTGTTGGTTTCCAGGTTCCAGGAAAGCTTTATCCAAAACGCCAATCAACTCTTTTGACCAGGGACGGTCAGGCCGAATTGCCAGATAGAAGGGCGTTTCCGGTAAACAACCAGAGTTTCTAAAACTGTTTAAATTCAGTTTGCCGTTGTGAACTTGCCAAGCAAGAACATATTTATCATCCTAATACGGTTGGTCTCCAGCATAAAGAACAAGCGTGCAGTGGCATTCTCACCTGAAATAAATGAAATACGTTGATGATTTCCCCGTTCAGCTAAATAAGTGTCGATAGGCTCCCCATAGCCATAACCCCGTACTGCGCCCAATTTTATCGACTTGAGTGAATCCTTCCCCTGATAGCTCCAATTAACGTAATAACTAGAGAAAAAACACACTTGATAGGACATGATCGGGGTTTGCGTAAACATTAGATCAGGAGCTTCTTTAGGAATTGCAGTCAGCAAGCCATCTAGACGACCCGTATTGACCTGATGAATCGCTCGACTCCAAGGATAAAAGTCAATTTGTATATCGATGCCCTGTTGCTTTAACAGATCAGACACATACTCATGAACGGCACCTGGTCCTTCATAAGCGTCAGCGCAGGCATATGGACACCAATCTGTTGTTGCGAGGTGAATTTTTTTCGGCAGATCAGCCAAAGAGAAGCTGGACAGGCCCATCACATAAATACTTAGCAATGCTCGACGTATCAACCGGGCCATGAAAACCTCTTATGGTATGAGAAAATGGTTTCCTTTCCGGAAATCAGAGTAAAACAACGGTGGCCAAGCCCTAACCATCCGATTTAAAGTCTTTTTGTTAATATAACACCCTAACTCCATAAAAGTACGGCACTTTTCTAGTTAACACGACGCCGTTAACCCTCTCATATATAGACGTAGAGGCTTATCTATCATACCCACCGTCAATAACCCTTCTTTGTCACAGTCCATTGATAAAGCAAAACCATGTAAATAATCAGTCAGCAGATCCAAAGCGTCTTTCTGTATATCGTCATCCAAATTTAAAGGAGCTAAAGCAATCTCAAAACGCTGTGCAAAAATCTCCGCGGGCCCCTCTTCCGCCATTGTCAGTAGGGTTTCCAACAAACCGGGATATTTCTGTAACAGCTGAATATAACTTTTGCATAAAAGCTTCAGCTCTAACTGCCAGTTACTGTCGTGTTTTTCACTACCTCTATCATCAGCATGGTCTAGAGAAACATTCCGGGGTTTGTAGATCTCTTCGATCAAAGATACCGTCACTGCCGCTAACAAAGCTTGTTTATTGGCGTAATAGTGGTAGATAGCCATCGCATCCACTTCTAGAGTCCCTGCTATTTTCCGAATGCTGGGTATTTTTCCCTCTTCCTGTAGCAGTACTTTTGCACACTGCATGATCATCTCTGATGTCAGCTGAGACTTAGCGCCAGACGGTCGCCCCCGTTTCTTATTTTCTTTCTTATGATTGACAGCCATTTTTGCTCCTCGCTAGACTATACATTAAATTCTACACTGTAGAATTTATTTGGGTAAGTAGAAAAGCACTCTTTGGCTAATCAGGTCACCGCTGATACAACCTTTGCTAATAGCCTTAGCCGTAAAAGAAACACAGGAGCAATTTATGTCGAACATTGTTTATATCGCTACCAGTCTGGATGGCTATATTGCCACCAAAGAGGGCGGGCTGGATTGGCTACATAGCATTCCCAATCCTGAAGGTTCTGACTTGGGTTTTAATGATTTTATGGCCAGTATTGATGCCCTGGTGATGGGAAGAAAGACTTTTGAGACAGTATGCAGTTTTGATTGTCCCTGGCCATACTCAAAACCGGTCTTTGTGTTGAGCCAGTCGCTGACAGAGATTCCTGAACAATTCCAAGACAAAGCTGAATTGATTACTGGATCAGCGCAGGAAATCACACAACAGCTGCAACGACAGGGTTTTAATCATCTCTATATTGATGGCGGACTGACCGTACAAAGCTTTCTGCAGGCAGAGTTGATTGATGAGCTGATTATCACTCGAATTCCCATTGTGCTGGGCGGTGGTATTCCGCTGTTTGGCGAGTTGGTTAGCCCACAAAGCTTTGAACATGTAAAAACCGAGGTGCTGTTGGATGCACTGGTTAAAAGCCATTACCGCAAGACACCATTAATATCGCCATGACACTTAATACAAATTAAGTCACTGAGAAAAATACCAGCCATAGCTGTTAACGCACAAATCCGCTATTATGCGCGCCTCTTCAGGAAATGCCTCTTGGATTTGAACACTCCGTGCAATCCAACACAGCTCAAAACACCTGATATTTTCTGTCTGCTACAAGCCGTAGGATTGCAATGAAAAAGACCTTTAAGCTCTCTCATCCAAAGATCAAATACCCGCGTATGGTTGAATCCGCTAAACACGAAGCGAAAAAATACCTGAAGCGTGAAAGAAACAAAGCATTACCTGAAGGCGCAGATTTCTGGGATTTTGACTGTAAATACGGTGCTAATGAAGCAGATGCTCAGGTGATCCACGTCAGTGAGATCAACCAGTACATCAGTCAGGCTGAAACCGAGCAGCTGGAATCTTTCTATCTGGAAATTCTGGCCAAACCAGCCAAGCGTACCCCACGCCCTGTGACTGAAGACGATAATGAAGAGCTGGATCGCGACGATAGCACCAGTGAAGCACAGGAAGCAGGTACAGAGAAAAGTGCTTCGGAAAAAGAGTTTGATATTCTTGATCCGTGGGAAGACGATTAAGTCCTTGCCCTAATGCCGCTTTTAACTTAATGCGACTCTGAAGAAGTGCGACTGCCAATGACAGCGCACTTCTTATATTCCATTTTCTATTTACACCCCGTTTTCTATAAGCTCATTTTTATAATTTTATCTGCCTATTCCTCATCCGATTCTAAAGCGCCTTGAGTGGCAGATAGATATCCGTTAATAACTCCGTTGGCGCGACTTCACGGGGATTATTAAGATACTCTTCAAACACGGGCTGATCCGCTGCTTCCCGACCTGACTCCGGTAACCACTGACCATAGAACCACTGATAGGCACTGTGCATATCGCTATAAGGCCCTTTAAAGCGCAATACGGCATATTCACCGCCTGGCACCTGATTCTCTTCAAAAGGCTTTTCGACCTCAACCTTGCTCATATCGCAGAAACTGGCCGTTGCCATAGAACGCAATTCTGCTTCTGGCACGCTACCGGGATCATCAAAGTAGATACCGATACAGCGCATATCTGGACCTAACAGCCCTTTCATTCCTAACCAACCAAACAGTTTTTCAAATGCCTGTCCGATATCCATATAAGATCCAGTATGGCTCATACCCATCAGGTTAATGGGCTGGATGGTTTCAATTCTGACCTCGTGCATAGTGTGCTCCTGTGCCGCTCGATGCGGATATTCCAATTTGAATTGTTGATGGCTTCCCTCTTTGCGATATCGCGCCGGAGGCATGCCATAACTGTCGCTGAACGCACGGGTAAAGGATTGCAGACTGGTGTATCCCGAACAGGCTGCCACCTCTTTGACTGGTAACTTGCTATTGGCCAAACGATCCGCCGCATAGTGCAAACGCAGACGTTTTACCGTTGCAACCAAGCTCTCACCATACACACTGTGATAGATACGGTGCAGATGGTAAGGCGAGATACAGGCCACCTCGGCCAATGTCATCTGATCCAGCGGAGTATCCAGATGCTGGTAGATAAAATCGATCAGACGCTCAAACTTTTGTTGATAGCGTTCTTGTGAGGTTAAGCCGACCTGAGTCATGTGATTTCCTTTATTCCGTGTCAGTGTTTTTGCAGCAAGGTCAAAGTAACAAGGAGGGATTTAACAAATCCTGCGCTTTTACATGCTAGAAGATTTGAAACACTTCAATGCTGCTTTCAATCTTATTGGCAAAGCTCGTTTGCTTGAAAGATGTAAGAAAAAGACACTGAAGCAGAGGGTTGAAACTAATTTTGTGAAGCAAAACACAGCATGAACAATTTTATCCGCTAATATAACTAACAGTTTCCTCAATCGCTCGTATTCAATCGCAAAGAAAAGAGTATACAGACAATGTCATCAATTAAGCGCTTTCTCGCCGTTGGCAGTCTGGTTTTGATGGGAGCTGCAGCACCTGTAAGCTATGGGGATAACCATCCCCAGCAGCCTACAAACTCAAAAGCTATGCAGAAACAGCAATCTGCGTCAGCACAAGTGGTCCTTCAACAAGACCAGCAGCTCAGCATCACAATCCACACCCCATTGCGCAATCTTTTTCGTTACACCCAATGGCCAGGTAAACCTGCCAAATTAGAGCAGTTGGCTAATGCTGATGATCAACAACTGGAATCTTTCCGAAAATCGATTCGTAATCTGTTTCGAAAAGATCTGAAAGTGGCCGTCAGTGGTAAACCAATGAGTGCTCAAAAAGTGCGCTTGCCTAATCTGGTTCAGATCAAGCATGCGTTACGGGCGATGTATGGTATGCAGGAACGTCCTATGCCTCCCGGTAATCATGGTGGCAACATGGCACCGCCAAGACCCAATCATGGTAACGCTACTATGGGGCAAAATGGCAAGCCTGAACCGATGAATGCCAATATGCGCTCACAACCTCCGCGTACACCAATGGGGCGCCAAGCATCTATGATAAGCCGTCGAGATAATGTCTCTATTCAGGTCAAAGGTCGTATTCCTGAAGGGGTTAAGAAACCTAAACTGGAAATTCAGTTCCCGAAAGCGGTAGGCCTGGTTACAGCAAGCTACAGCCGACCTCAGATACAGAAAGTTAAACGCGGCGGGCACTATGTCCAACCATTGGATTAAGGTCTGCTGTCGGAATCAGATCTGACAAATCTGTTCTCAAAGTGCAATTAAAACGGAGAGCCCTACAATGGCTCTCCGTTTTTCGTGTATAGCAAATAATCTGTCACCGGATAGAAAGCTAAGCCCGCCCAGTTGACAAAAATTGAACCCAATCTTCACGCTCTCTTAAACGGGCTTCAGCAGCCGCAGCTCCCGCATCGTAAGGCACTTTAACATGCTCAACCAGCCATTGATCATGACGCTTTTCCAGCAAGACATAACTGGCGTGAGGGCTGTAATTTTCCATAGAATGCAGGCAAGGCTCATCATCGGTATAAGCAGGTAAACCCACGCTGCCTGGGTTTACAATCATCTGCCCGGTGCTTAGACGCACACTGCGGGGAATATGGGTATGACCGCAAAGGATTACGGGTACCGTTTGCCCTGCTAGCAGTTCGATAATAGCCGCATCATCCCTTAAAACCGGACGACCGGATTCTACCTGCTCCAGCAAATAAATCAGATCATCGGCTGGCGTACCATGGCACAGATAAACCTCATCATTAAGCTGATAATCAAACGGTAACTGACGCATCCAATCCAGAGGTTCCTGCCCTAGATCCTGCAAAATAAATTGCATCGTCGGGTTGCTGTCAATAGCCTGCTGATCCGCTTGCCAGATCTGGCGATCCTGATTACCACTGATGGTGACAAAGTTATGCTTTTGTAACAGATCATAAGTCGCACGGGGTGCAATAGGACCATATAAGATATCGCCCAGATTAATCAGCTGATTGACACCACGTCGGCCCGCATGGCTTAAAACCGCCTGAAGGGCAAAAACATTACTGTGGATATCGGATAACACCGCCAATTTCATCTTTAAATACCTTATCAACCTAAAATAAACAGATCCGCAGACTATCAGAAGCCTCTCAACTAGCCCAGTAATAGAAGGTCAAAACGGCCTTAAAACAACTCCTATCACCTCATAGGTATAGCCTGATCTTAAGCTTCCCACCTAAGCTGAGACTTATTCATGTTGCTCTGAGCTCCGTGGCGAGCTCAGGCTTAAAAGGCAAACGGGAGTTGTTAGTAATGGAAATCCAGGTTGAAATTGCACACGCTAAAGCTAACGAGACTGAACAGGTCGCAACGCTTGTCTATGAGCTGTTATTCGAACTTTTCCCCGATCAAAAACATCATTTTCCTCCAGAGAAACTGAACCATGCCGCAGCAATACTGCTACAGCCCAACAATGGCGTATGGTCTTTTCTAGCCAAGCATCAGGGCGACATTATCGGCATGATCAATTTAAACGAATGTGCTGCTATTTACGCGGGAGGCAAGTTCGGAGAAATTACCGAGATGTATATCAAACCAGAGTATCGCTCCAGTGGCATCGGAGAACTGCTGATCCAGCGGTCAAAGGAGTTTGCTCAAGAGAGATCCTGGACCGTATTAGAAGTGGGCGCACCAGACGTGCCGCGTTGCCAAAGAACCGTCGATTTCTATAAACGAACAGGCTTCAATGAGGTCGGCCCCAGGCTGGAAATGATGCTATCTGAATAAGGTATTAGTGATGATTATCTGTAGCTCAGGGATTCCTACAACGGCCCCCCCTGATCGGAGGCAGTAAAGATATAAAGATCTAACGGATAACAAGCGATCAGTGCCCTAGCATACGGCCCGATTTCCCCTTATACAGAGCATCTGCAATTTCCAACTGAATGCCTTCATAGTCGCCATCTATGCCCGCTTGCTGGTAGATGTCCCGGTATTCTTTCTCCGTGCAAAAGACACCATAAGCCAGACGATTTTCCTGCACACTGATACCTTCGAAATTCCCTAGTTTCAGCGCCTTGAGTGCCTCATCCACCTGATCCTGGCGGTAGTGTTTATGAATGCCATGCTGTCGAATCAGGTATTGAGAGATCTGGGTGGTAATTTGTTTGGTTCTGCGGTTTCTAAAGATCTGTTTGAACATTTTCTACACTCGGATCGACGGAGAAGCTGGTAATTAGCGCTTGGGCTGT
Source organism: uncultured Oleiphilus sp. (assembly GCA_964342385.1). Taxonomy (GTDB): domain Bacteria; phylum Pseudomonadota; class Gammaproteobacteria; order Pseudomonadales; family Halomonadaceae; genus Oceanospirillum. Next base: position 36,661 of record CAYFGP010000023.1, read on the forward strand.
GAGTGTATCTCAGACTGTAAACTCAAGAAAAGTATCCCCCGTCGATAACGCGAAAAGGCCATTAGCATTCCGACTGTAGTTGTCGAATGATTTTCAGCAAACATAGTAGATCCATGATCTCATTCAAAGTGAGCTTTACTCAGAACTGGAACCATAACTCAAAGGTACTTTGATATCAGCACTACAGTTAAAGTCTTCTCTATCACGGCCAGACTGGCCTTTATAGAGAGTATCAGCGATTTTCAGCTGAACGCCTTCGTAATCGCCGTCCAAACCAGCTTGCTGATAAATCTGTCGATACTCTTCTTCCGTACAAAAAACACCATAAGCAAAGCTATTATCCTGAATACGTACCCCGTCAAAATTCCCCAGCTTCAGAGACTTTATAGCATCATCCACCTGATCCTGAGGATAGTATTTACTAATGCCATGCTTTTTCATCAAATACTCAGAAATTTCTGTGATAACGTTTCTGATTTGTCTGTCATTCAAAATCCGTGTGAACATATCTTCCCTCGAAATAATCAATAAGCTTGTAAACAAAACACGAGCAATGAGTATATCTCAGGCAGTAAGCTCAGAAAAATCTCCCTGTCTATAGGAAATCAGGGCAGCTCAAACAGCAGCGCATCCACACTATCTTCAATATCCAGAGTCAGTAGAGATTCATCAGTAATCATTGCACCATCACCCTCTGACATCTCTGTGCCATTAACAACCAGACTGCCTTGAGCAATATGTAGGTAATAGGTTTTACCGGGTACCGTTTCAAAACGGGTACTTTCCTGCTCAAAGTTCAGCTTATATAAACTGGCATCCTGATTAATCGGCAACGAATCCTCGCGGCCATAACCAGAAGCTACCAGAGTGATCCCCTTGCTATGCGCAAAGTTTCTCTCCTGATAACCAGGCTCAACACCACTGACATTAGGTCGAATCCAGATCTGTAGGAAATTCAGCTCTTCTGTTTGCGATGGATTGTATTCACTATGACGGATACCTATCCCCGCACTCATCACCTGAATATCACCCGCTTTTAGCACGGTATGAAAACCCATAGTATCTTTGTGTTCGATACTGCCTGCGAGCACATAGCTGATAATTTCCATATCCCGATGTGGATGAGTATCAAAGCCCATGCCCGGTTTTACCCAATCATCATTGATCACCCGCAGCGCCGAAACGCCCATATGGCGAGGATCGTAATAACTGGCAAAGGAAAAGGTGTGGCGGCTGTCTAACCAGCCAAAGTTGGCGTGACCTCGGTCATCGGAGCGACGTAGCGTAATCATAAAAACTCCTTACCGGGGAGATGACTGCACCATCTTCACCGTCTCCCCGATATATCGAAACGGCTATCATATTTTCTTGAATAGAGATAAAGGAATGGCACTTATTATCCGATACTGCATTGCGTCTGAAATAGATCAGCAAACATTAAGCACTGGCCTGATGTCTAGGTGACAGATGACCAGCAGAACGGCCGCCTAATTTTTTCGCCAATGCCTGATCTGCAGACAATGCGCCACCACCACTAAATACCAGTGCTACGGAGATAGAAAGCAGAGCCAAACCAAACTCATAACCGTTATTACTCATAAACAAACCATTACCAATATGAACTGCAAAAATTGCTACCAGCATGGTGAAAGCCAGCACCGCCGCTGCTGGACGGACTAACAATCCCAATAACAAAGCCAAACCGCCAAAGAACTCAGCACTCCCCGCACCCAGCGCCATCAGATAACCGGGCTCTAAGCCAATAGAAGCCATCCACTGTCCAGTACCTTCCAGGCCATAGCCGCCAAAAACACCAAACAGTTTCTGGGCACCATGGGCCATAAAGATAATGCCAGTAGGAATTCTCAGAGCCAGAGAAGCGAAGCTATTATCAGTTGCTACAATTTTTTTGATCAGTGTGTTATTCATGGTCACAATCCTCTTGAAATCAGTATTTCTGATTGATGTAGTCACTATAGATAAAAGCCTGAGCAAAAAATAACGGAGAGTTTTGATCCAATAGATCAAAATATTTGAATGATTACATCCCCAATCACTTTAGATGCCTTGCGTATACTGGATGCCATTGATCGACGCGGTAGTTTTGCTGCCGCAGCGGATGAACTGTTTCGCGTGCCCTCGGCTCTCTCCTATAGCGTGAATAAGCTGGAGTCCGATCTGGGTGTCACCCTGTTTGACCGCAGTCGACGCAAATCAGAGCTGACACCTGCCGGCCGCCTGATACTGGAGCAGGGACGACATATTCTGGTTGCCACGGAGGAGCTAACTGCACTGGCTAAAGCTGCGGAATCCGGTTGGGAAGTGGAGCTAAGAATCTGCGTCGATAATGTGATTAACTGCGATCCTGTCTACGAGCTAATCGAAGCCTTTCAACAGGTACAACCTAAAACCCAGATTCGTCTGATAGAGGAAGTGTTGGCTGGCACTTGGGATGCACTCAATGCGGACCGCTGTGATCTGATCATAGGCGCCGCAGGTGAGCCGCCGACTCAAAGCTTTGGCGTACATCATCTGGGACAGGTGGCGTTTGATTTTGTTGTCGCGGCAGACCACCCGCTGACACAGGAAGCCCAACCCATTGCCATGAGTAAAATCCGTCACTACCCCACACTGGTGATCGCGGATAGCTCACGGGATCTACCGGGCCTGAATGTGGGGCTGCTAGATGGCCGCTCCAGAATTATTTTGCCTAATGCAGAGCATAAACTGGCAGCTTTAATTAAGGGATTGGGTGTGGGGTATCTACCCAGACACGGTATTCAACACGCCTTAGCAGAAGGGCAATTGAGTGTGTTGCAACTAGAAGACACCCGAGCACCTCAGTCTCTGTGCGTCGCCTGGAAAAACACCAATACCGGCAAAGCGCTAAAGTGGTTTGTGCAGGAGCTAAAACAGATGGAATTTGATAAAAAAATCGGCCTAACGAAGCATCTATCCAACAACACTTAAGCAAAACATAACGATCAGGCTAAAAAATAAAAAGCGATACGGTTGTGCTGCTGATCTGCCCTTCCTCACAGTACATAAAACTAAGTGGATTAACTGTCATCACCCCTTGGCAAGACAGATGAACTCTACTACTTTAGCTCTCGCTGCTATTAAAAGATGTGCGCCTTCAAATAGTTAGGAAAACTGTATGGTTAACCCACTCTCTTCTCAGCCAAATGAATCTACTGCAATTGCTGGTGACCTTATCACCCAACTGATTGAGCATTATCCTGCTGTCAGCTTACCAGCCCAACATCAGGTGTTTTCACAGGGGCAAGTATGTGAGAACTATATTGTCGTCACAGCAGGTAAGGTAAAGGTGTTTGCCCGTTCGGAAGATGGCCGAGAGATTGTGCTATACCGAATTCAGCCCGGTGAGGTCTGTGTTTTGACTACCTCCTGCCTGATGGGTAACGCTCGTTACTCCGCAGAAGGGGTTACAGAAACCGAGGTTACCGCTCATATTATTTCTCAGGTTGAGTTTAATAAGTTATTGGCCAGTTCAGAGGAATTCCGTCAGTTTGTCTTCCATAATTTTGGCCATCGTCTCAGTGATCTGATGCTTCAGATCGAACAAATCGCTTTTGACAGTATTGAAAAGCGTATCTGCCAGTTTATCTGTCAACATACGGACCAAAACAACACACTTAATACGACGCACCAGGCAATCGCTGAAGAGATTGGCTCTGCACGGGAAGTGGTCAGCCGCTGTCTGAAAAAACTGGAGAAACAGGGCGTAGTTGAACTGCATCGTGGCAGTATAAAACTGCTGCAACCTGAGGCTTTAAGCTAGCCGTTCTCTTATCTGGCTTAACTATTTTGCTTCGTATGTGACTAAGTCACTGAAGCGAATATTCGCTCTCGCTAAACTGACTCCATAGATTAAACAACGGCGCTGAATCAGAAATGACTCCAGCCGTAATAGAAGATGCCGAATAAGCAATCAGGAGTTAAGCCATGAAAGCAAATGAAGGAAAAATGGATCGTATTCTACGAGTTGTCGCAGGTCTGGTACTGTTAAGCCTGACCGTTGTCGGCCCACAAACCATGTGGGGACTGGTAGGCCTGGTACCCTTATTAACCGGTCTGGTAGGCTACTGCCCTCTGTATACCGTTCTGGGCATCAATACCTGCCCTATTGAGAATAAGTAACAGAGTTCTCTGTTGTAGAGATAGATCTCTAGCGATTCTACAGCAGCATAATCAGGTCTGTTACAACCAGCAGACCTGATAGCTGTCCAGCCTTGATACTTAAACCAGATGCTCAAACTAGCCCCTCAAAATAAATCGCGTCTCTGGTTTGATAACAGAGCAGATTTAATATCCCCTGTCTGATAACTAATAAACAACTAAGCTTTTTGATCAACTAGCAGTCCTACTCCCATAAACGCCAGGCAGCTACCACAGATCCGATTAAAACGTTGGCGCATTTCAGGACGACTAAACCAGTGCTTTAGATAAACACCAAAAGCGGCATAAATGCCAATCGCCAAGAACTCCAAACATAAAAAAGCACCACCCAAAACTAGAAACTGGGTATTAGCATCCCGAGAGGTATCCACAAACTGAGGCAAAAATGCAGTAAAAATCAGTATCGCCTTGGGATTACCCGCCGCCAATAGAAACTCTTGAGTCAGCAACTGTCGGAAGCTTTTCTCTTTTAGCTCTTCTGAACCAACTTCTTTCGGGTCCGCACGCCACAGCTGTACCGCAATCCAGAAGAGATAAAGCGCTCCTAAAATCTTAATCGCGAAAAACAATGCCTCAGAGGCAAATAACACCGCAGCCAAGCCTGTAGCGGCCAGAAAGATCATCATAGTGAACGCTAATAGTCGACCTAAACCCGCACCTAACGCATAGCGCAGACCATAGCGTTGACCGTTATGCATCGCCAATAGATTATTGGGCCCAGGCGCCATATTGAGCGCAAAACAAGTAGGGATAAACAGCAGCAATGCTATTAATTCCATCATCAGTGTCCTTCTTTCTCATCAGGTACGCCTAAATCATCTCTGGGCGCGCCTAAGTCGCATTTTTTACACTTAAGCTCAAAACCCAACATACTGTTGCGCCCTTCAGAAGAGGTCACCCAATCTCTCACCATCCACGGAGGGTTATGACGCACATGCTGAAAATGACCACAGGCCAGTTCAGCCACCCAATGACCCTCTTCGTCGGTATGGTAACCGATAATAGACTGATTCATATCCCGCACTCCCGGAGATTAAGCAGAGAACCGTGAGTATTACAAAATACGAAACATATTCAATATTCATCAATAAGTCATGATGGCGGTAAAACCCCTAAATAAATAGGCTTTTACCAAAAATAAAGGTGGGAAGTTCGGAAGAAATCTGCAGATAAGACCCTATTAGCCAGACAAAATTGGCAAACGAAGTACAAAGCGACAACCAATATCTTGCTGCTGCACCCCGACTTGCCCCTTGTGAGCTTTAATCACGGCCTTAACAAGACTTAATCCCAAGCCCATACCTACAGTCTGTCGGCTTTTATCTGCTCGATATAAACGATCAAAAATATAAGGCAGGTCTTTCTCACCGATACCCGGTCCCTGGTCAGTCACACTTAGTACAACACAGCCATTATCCTGCTGAGCATGCAACAAAATCTGGCTGCTTTCAGGACTAAACTTAATAGCATTCTCCAGTAGATTAATCAGTACCTGACGCATGCGATTGATATCCGCTCGTATCATTAATGACTTTTCACACCGCCACTCAAGCGTTAGTTGCTTCTCTTCAGCAAGAAAGTCACACACCTCAACCACCTGAGAAAACAATGTTTCTAACCTGAAGGGTTGAATATCGAGTTTCATTAATCCGGTTTCTGCCTCAGAGATATCCATTAGTGTGGTTAACATCTGTTCCAGGCGCTGATTCTCTTCTGTGATATCTGCCAGGGTATTAAAGAATTCTGGCTGCTGTTGTATTTCAGACTGAAGTAAGAGTCGTTCAATCTGCAAACGCTGTCGGGTCAACGGTGTTCTCAAGTCATGAGCAACATTATCCAACGAAGCCTTCATCCCCGTTACTAGACGTTCGGTTGTGGCTAAAAACTCATTGGTTTGCAGGGCCAACTGTCCCAATTCACTAACAGGATCTCGCACTGTAACTCTGGCAGATAAGGAGTGACCGCTACGGATCTGTTCTGTGGTTTCAATCAAATCCCTGATCGGTAACAGGGCTCTGGAATGAACTCGATGGATCAGATATAAACTCAATAGCAACAGAGGCAACAGACTGAATAGTATTCCCCAGCGATAACTCACCTGCCTCTGCTGCCGGGCTAAGCTGCTTAATCCCAGCGTTAATTGAATCGCTTGCTCAGGTGCTGACTGCGTTTGTTTTTCTTGTTTCGATAGTTCAGAGTTTTCAAAGTAGGCATGTTGCACCAGCCAGCGTTTACGCACCGTATCAAGGATGGGCCAATAGGGATTTTGAATACGTTTGGTCTGTGTTTGTGCAGGGACTGGAGCTGAAGTTTGTGCCGGATCTTGTGCTACAGATCGCTGATTTTGATAACGCAGCTCCCCGTGTTGATATAACTCAATCAACCAGTCATCAGGGTTATTATTTTCCTGCTGAATCACCTCCAGAAGTTTATCAACGCCGCTAAAACGGATAATGCGCTGATAGGTTTCATGTTTGGCCTGCAATAGGCTCTGATCATGATGCACCAAAGATTGATAGAGGAAGTAGTCTGTCAGGGAAGCAAACAACAGAGTTACCAACACCATGGTCAAGCCCAGACGTTTGCTTAAGGTTTGACTGGTTTTGCGGGAATCGTGGTTGTGATTTTGATCCATAGCTCCGTCTCTTTGCCTAAGCTAATCTAAGGATTATTCAGGGGCTTTTAACACGTAGCCGACACCCCGTAAGGTATGTAATAACTTAGGCTCAAAGCCTTTATCAATTTTTCCTCTCAAACGACATACCAGGACATCAACCACATTGGTTTTAGGATCAAACTGATATTCCCACACCTGTTCCAGAATCATGGTTTTTGACAGCACCTTGCTGGGGTGCTGCAGCATATATTCCAGCAGCGATAATTCTCTGGGCTGCAGGCTGATTACCTTATCACCTCGCTTGACCTGCTTAGATATCCTATCCAAGGTTAGATCTGCCAGCTGTAACAGCGAATGTTCTCCACTCTGCGGCTGTCGTCTGAGTAATGCCTGTACCCGCGCCTGCAGCTCAACAAAAGAAAAAGGTTTTACCAAATAATCATCACTGCCCGTTTCCAAGCCTTTAACCCTGTCATCAACCGTATGTTTGGCACTTAAAATCAGAATGGGTAGACGGGATCCTTCACGCCTTAATGTCTGTATCAATTGCAAACCATCCATACCCGGCAACATCAAATCGACCACGGCGGCATCATAATACTGCTCTTGGGCCATCATCAGGGCATCATGACCATCGACTACATGATCAACAACATAACCCTGCTCTCGGAATCCCTTACAGATAAAATCTGAAATGGTGAGATCATCTTCCACGATCAATAATTTCATAATAAAAGGCCAAAACCCTGTCTTGTCATACTCTTATCTTTCCTTGCCTTCATTAAGCATAACAGCCCTGCACACATGGCCCCATCAGAAACCCTCAAGATTACAAAACTGTAATGCTCAGGAAAGGTTGCGGAAATGTAGCCCCCTCTACACTGACGCCATACCTATTTGAGCGGTTTTTTTAAAACATCCTGTTCAGAGTTAAATATTGCTTGCATCACTGGAGAAGTACTATGTTTCAACAATCCTTGAATCTGATTAAATCACTGACAAAATCCTTCGTAGTAGCTAGCACACTGGGTCTGACCACCCATGCAATGGCGGCTACTGAGCTGACCACAACGAATACCTTACTAACCGCTGATGCCGCAGCAGAGCTGGCCTATCAAGCTATGATGGAATGCCGTACACAGGGTTATAACGTCAGTGCATCGGTGGTGGATCGTAGTGGTAATCTACTGGCGATGTCTCGCCATGAAATGGCCGGCCCTCACACTATCAAGAGCAGTCAACGCAAGGCCTTTACTGCCGCGAGTATGGGACGCCCAACAGACAAATTGGCTCAACTGGTTACCGATAAGCCAGTGCTGGCAGGGCTAAGAGATATGGATGAGCGCTTACTGCTTTTAGGCGGTGGCCTGCCAATTAGTGTTAATAACTCTCGTCTTGGCGGTATTGGTGTAGGTGGTGCTCCAGGCGGTCATTTAGATGTTGCCTGTGCAGAAAAAGCGATGGCAAAGGTGCTGAAAAACTAAGACTGATTTTTAATAAGCCAGGCCATCAAAAAGCCTGGCTATCACCAAACCTGAAAACCAACAACAAAGACGCATGTTATTGCTTAGGCGGTTGCTCCAGATCAAGCCCTCAAGGCCGAGTTGTCCTGCACAGTTAACCATAAAGAAATAACATGCCAACTTTATTTTTATACTGTCGAGAAGACAACAATCAACTAAGCAAACATGCCATCAAACTTGCCTGTAAGCCTTCTTCATCCAGCTTCTCTGAGCTAATCAGTTCAAAACGGGAGTCCCGACGGTAAGCAATCGGGTAAAGATCACTTTCTGTACCCACTCGATTATAAAAACGCCATTGATCTCTGACACGGAAGACACCTTTCAGACGTAGTAGATTCGACACCTGATCTAAAAATGCCTGTAGTTTGTCTGGATCAAACTGATCATCACAGTGGAATAACCAGCCCGTAGTGTAAAAACCATCTCCTTGACCTGATAGGCAAACCGGTTGACCGGGTTTAACTTGCTGCAAAGCATCTGCGGCAAAGTCTGGATTATGTTTGGCGTGATGATGGTGATCATCGAGGCTATGACCATGACTGTGTGAGTGATCATGGTCATGAGAATGCCCATGATCGTGGCTGTGACTATGTGAATGGTCGTGGTCGTGGTCGTGGTCGTGGTCGTGGTCGTGGTCGTGGTCGTGGGACAGATGTTGTTCACCCGGCGTATGGGTTTCTAACCATTTGCCGTGATATTCACCATTGCGACCGTAATCCAGTAGACCTGCATCCAAGAAACCCTGCTCTGCACGGCAAACAAACTGCTTAGGCGGGAACATAGATAAAGCGGCATATTCAAAACGCGCGGTTTGCTCTTCCGTTGCCAAATCGGTTTTATTAATCACAAGAATATCCGACAGACTGAGCTGGTCCTGAAAGATCTCATTCTCCACTGTACGAGGGTCTTCCAGGCTTCTTGGATCAACAAGACAGATTACAGCACGCACATCCAGTGCTTGAGCAAATGTTTCGCTTGTTAGGGTGTCCAGAATACCCGCAGGATGACCAATGCCTGTTGGCTCGATAATCAGACGATCAGGTTTATGCAAACGAATCAGCTTCACTAAAGTGGCAGACAGTACCACCCCCAAGCTACAGCAGATGCATCCACCCGGTAGCTCTTGGACCTGAATCTCACCTTCCACTTGGTCAGGTTTGTCGTATGCCGCCTGATCAATACCTACCTGACCAAATTCGTTAACGACAATAACCCATTTTTCATCTTCCGGTTTATTCGCTAACAGATGACGAATGGCAGTGGTTTTCCCAACGCCAAGAAAGCCTGTAATCAGGTGGGTAGGAATCTTTTTCAGCGCCTTTTTCGTGGCCATGTAAGAGCTCTCTTTTGATACTCGCTTTTATCGCGGTAATCGTTGTTAGGGTATTACATCATTGCTGTCCTCATTCTGAGCTTTGGCTACGCCTAGCGACAGCAAATGTTACAAAATAACAATTATAAGATAATTAAACGTCTCTTCCCATAATAGCAACAAAGTGCTGTATCCCTGTCTGGCCTGGCTACACTTTGCCTTAATGATTCAGGAGGGATAAGATCTTGTAATCCTCTGTACAGCGCGATGCAACAATATGCCGATATCCCTTACAGAGGCCATGGAAGATAACAACTTTTTGTTGAGTAACCTGTTAAGGTGCTTTTGACCCTATAAGATGGCCAAGGAGTTTCCAATGAGCCGGAGTATACGCAACCCTTTCCTCAAGCTCCCTGTCACTGAAGGTAATGATGTGGAGAAGATTCTGATCCATGCCGATCATATCCTCCAAATCGAAGAAAGTGATCCTTTATCCTGCACCGTCACTCTAACCAATGGTGAAAGCCATGAGGTTGAACTCAGCCTGGAAGATTTCAGTCGTATGCTTAATCAAGTCTACGGCCATGAGGTGACCTCTCCGGCAATTTTAGAGGATCGTTTTTAGTAAAGCGTCTCTGATTACAGCCTAATCAGAGACGTTATCGACCTTTAAATTGACCTTTGAACCGATCTGTTACCTGTCAGTCTTGCGGCTGCGATCTCTTCATTAATTGCTTCATCAATATCTGCACCTAGCGCTTCCCCGCTCGATCTTCAAGCCAGCACCTTTCGGATCACACAGACGTCTAGCGGAAATAACGGTAGAGCCGTGTCAACTGAAGTTGGGCTTCATATAGACTGATCGGTTCAAAACGCACTTCTGTTTTAGGGTGGCGTTGCGCCAACTGCCCCAGATCTGGGGGGTAGATACAACCCAAGATAGAATGAGCCGACAATAGCGGTCGATCTGGCATCGCAATCACAGGCTGTCCCTGATCAGAGATCTGTACGGCTCCTAAAGCCAAACCTTGCTCAGTGGATTGAGGCTGTTGCGATTTAATGCTTGAACCTTCCAGGACAAAAGCCTTGCGGTCACAGTCCTGAGATATCTGGTAAGAATGGCGGAAAAAGCGCTCTAACTGATCAGCACTAAACAGTTTACGTTGATAACCCAATACGACCCGTAGGCTTAAAGAGTGCTGATAATCCGGGATATAGCTGCTACTGACCCGTTTACCAATCAGACTCTGTAACTGGCTGTCACTACGATGCTCCTGTTCAATACAGGGCAGTAACTCCCCAAACTGAAGGCCGGTGTTCTGGCCATCCTCACTATGCTGAGCACTAAAACCACCAATCCCCTGCCATTGTACTGTCGCTGAACTGCCAAAATATCTTGGCAACTGAAACCCACCTTTCACCGCCAGGTAAGCACGGGTACCACTTTTGGGATAACCAAACTCAATACGATCACCGGCACGCACAGCCAATATTTCCCAATTCGGTGCGGGTTGATCATTAATGGTCAGACTAAGATCTGCCCCTGTAACCGCAATGAGGGTATCCACCTGGCTTTGAAGTTTTAAGCCGCCAAAACTGACCTCAATCACAGGGCTGTGTGAGGTATTTTGTAATAGATGATTGGCCCACTGAAAAGCATGCTCATCCAAGGGTCCACCCGATGTGAGTCCCTGTTGCTGATAACCGCGACGGCCACCATCCTGAATTTGGGCCATCAGGCCCGGGTGAATCACACTAAAACCAGACTGAGGTGCATGCTCACTCCAGGCATCGTGAGTGTGTTGAATCTGCTGTTTGGCTTCTCGGGTTAAACCTTCACCCTCAGTAAATAGGGGGGCTAATGGGTCACCTGCTATAGCGTCTGTTTCTTGTTTCGTACTTAGGCTTGAGCTCGGATTTGAGTTTGGGTTCTGATTTAAATGTATCCCATCCTGTTCCATTGTTTGAAACAGGGCTTCTAGTTTGGCAATCAACTGCGCCGAATCCGTTTTTAACAGATCAAAACACACCAGGAGCGAAGTCGATGCAGGCACCAGATCCATCACTTCTTCCAGCTGAGCTATAGCACTCGCCAGAGCGGTTATTTGCTGATGAACATCTGCACTGGCCTGATAGGTAACAGCCAACATCAAGCTATTGGCAGAGGTAATTTCAATACGGATCATACTATTTTCTCCACACTATCTGTCAGCACCTGTCCGACCAGATATTCCCCCAGAGTAAAATTAAAAATAAGTTGAAACTATCAGCATCAAGCAAATATGTAGGCTTTTTATTATGACTTTGCCATACTTGTCGTTTGTTTTGTCGTCACTTATTTCATAATCACTTGTCCGCTGTAAAGCTAAGCTTGAAAGACAAACATCACAGCAAACTTTATATACTGACTTTACACCAGAGCGGATAAAAATATTTTGCCCCTTACCTACCGATGGTAGCCGAGCAGTGACCATTTTTATCTACGGTATTGTTGATATATTTATTCATTGTAGTGCGATAGTGTTCAACAAGCCTTTGATTATAAGATAAAAATATCCTGTAAATCACTTTGGGAGCCTGCTATGAGTCAAACAACCGAATTACGCGAAACCGTTACACTGCAAACGGCGGCGCAAGATGCCTTGGCATCCCCAAGCATCGCCATTATCTATACTGGCGGCACCATTGGCATGACCCAAACGGACAAAGGTTTAGCTCCCAGCGGCAATATGGCTCAGCGTTTATCACAACTGCTGAATCAACAACCGGATTCGATCAAAAACCAGCTGACCAGTTTTGATCTCTTTACGTTAGAACCACTAATCGATAGCTCCAACGCTCAACCGGAACACTGGTACCAACTGGCAGCGATGATCTGGCAATACCGAGATCAATATCAAGGATTTATCCTATTACACGGTACGGATACTCTAGCCTACACCGCTTCTGCGTTAAGCTTTCTCACACAGGGTTTAGGCAAACCGGTTATTGTCACCGGCTCTCAATACCCGCTGGAGTTTGATAACAGCGATGCACCTAATAATGTGATCGCTTCACTCGTCTATGCCCAGAACAATCAGATTCAGGAAACCCTGGTCGCCTTTGGTGGTCATCTGCTGCGCGCCAACCGTAGTAGCAAGGTGAGCACCTATTCCCACCAGGGTTTTGCAACACCTAACCTCGAACCCTTGGGCGACTGGCAGGGTGATGTTTTTTCTCTTAGTAGCAACAAACTGCTACCAGCAGTAGTCACCGACAGTAATCTGTATCTCAGCCTGAGCCAAGCCGCTCAGCAGCCACAGGCACAGGTTTGTGTGCTTAAACTGCATCCAGGCTTGCATGCCGATCTGTTAGCACCACTGTTACGTGCTCCGGTTCAGGCTATCGTGCTGGAAACCTTTGGTAGCGGCAATGCCCCGGATCAAAATCAAACCCTGATGGCCTTGTTAAAAGCCGCCAATGATTCCGGCATCGTGATTGTTAATCGCAGTCAATGCCCTAATGGCCCGGTAAGCCAAAGCTACGCGACCGGCTCTGCTCTGGCAGAATGCGGTGTGATTTCTGCGGTCGATATGACTTGTGAAGCGGCCTTTACCAAGCTGCATTGTCTGCTACAGGCAGGCCTAAAGGGAGATGAGTTAAAGCAGGCATTTAAACGCAATCATTGTGGGGAATTCAGCGTATAATTCAGTGGACTGCTGAGTCACTTTTGACACTCAGCAGATTTTCCCCCCTTATGGAAATCATAATGTTATGAGTACAGCCAGCAGCAATCGAAACTTCTATCAGGATCTGAAAGAGGTATGTACCTTTCCTGATCTGTTAGAACTGAACGCTTATCATCAGATACCCGATGACTGGTATGTGTTGGTAGCGGATATAGAAGGCTCAACTCAGGCGATCGAAAATGATCGTTATCAGGATGTTAATACCCTGGGAGCCAGCTGTATCATCGCTGTACTGAATGCCTGTGAACGCCTGGAAATTCCCTATATCTTTGGCGGCGATGGTGCCTCATTATGTATTCCACCGGATTGCCTGGAACCCGCACTGGCCGCTTTAAAGGGTACTGCGGCTATCTCGGAGCAGGCCTATAACCTAAAACTAAGAACGGGTTTTGTTCCAGTATCTTTACTCAGTGCAGATCGTATTCCTCTCTTGGTAAGCAAATTGCGTATCAGCCCTGGAGCCACTCAGGCCTCATTTACCGGCGGTGGCCTGCAAGCAGCTGAACACTGGCTCAAACAGTGCCCCGAGCGTTATGACATTCCTGATTATATTGTGGCCGATGCCGACTTTTCAGGCCTGCAGTGTCGCTGGGATCGTATCCCTAGCCCGAAGGAAGAAACTGTCTCTGTGTTGATTGAGGCCCGTTGCGATACTCTGGAACAGCAAACAGAAACCTATCGTAGGATGATGGATAAAATTCTCCTCATCTATGGCGAACGGGGGGAGCATCACCCTCTGCAGACCGATAAGTTGAGTATGAGCTACTCACAGGAGAAACTACGCAGTGAGTATCGGCTGTTTACCCGCAACCGGGGTCCTCTCTATAAGCTGTGGTACCAAATCAAAATGCGCGTGATCGCATTTTTTGGCGGTCTGATGATGGATAATTCGATCTCTGTCAGTGGTTACAACTGGGGACAATACAAGGCGGATATGATCGCCAATTCCGACCACAGAAAGTTTGATGATATGCTGCGAATGGTTTTGGCAGGCAGTAAAACCCAAAGAGAGCAGCTGATCCAATGTCTGGAAGAGGAATATCAACAGGGTAATCTTTATTACGGTACAAATGTCTCAGCTGCTGCTCTATTAACGTGCCTGATTTTTCAAAGCGGCGTGGATCACTTTCACTTTGTTGACGGTGCTGATGGAGGTTATGCATTGGCTGCGCGTCAGTTAAAACAGCAGAAAAGCGAACAAACTGCAGCAGTATGATCAATAATAGCGGAGCAGCGAAATAAGAGAGCTCCAAAGTCTGTGCAGCCATATTTTCTGATGTGCTAAACAATATAAACAATGATTTACTTTGCTGTGTAACAATCACTAATAAACTGTCACAACTTTGATACTGCATTGCAATATCTACCTCCTATAGTCTACCCAAAAGACATTAAGGAACGTGGAAGCCATGTCTGAGCAACAATTTGAAGTACTGCAAAACTGGGATAACAACAATATTCTGGAAGGTGTGCGTATTCTGTTAACCGTGACAGAAGTGACCAATCTGAGTGAACTGCTAAGGCTAAATCAACTGGCCGAAACCTACCGTAAGCTATTCCCTCTATTGCCTTAAATTAAGCACCTGAAAGTAAGGGCCCTAAAGTAAGAGCCTTAGGATAACACCTAAGAAAAATCAGGAGAGTATGAGGCTAGGCTGAGCTCATCTCTCCAGCAAACAATCTTTAGAAAGCGAGCCATCATTTTTTTGGTAAGCCCATCACCCGTTTCATCAAAAACTTCACCTGTTGGGCCTTTTTATCGCGATCATGCCAGGCATTCAGCAAGTTGTTAATTTTAATTTTTATAAGATCAGCACTGGATTGCTTTGCCAGATAATCAGCCGCTCCTACCTTTAAACTCGACACGATCTTTTCATCATCCATTTGATCACCTAACACAATAATTGGTATATGCGAGGTTATGGGGTCTGAGCTTAAGTTTTGGCACAGTGTCAGGTAATCCATTTCCGGCACTTGGTCATCAATCAAAATTAATTCAGGAAATGGCTCTATCCTGGACATCTGCAAAGCCGAAATCCCATCACTTGCCATGGTAATCTGATAGCTCCCTTGAAGCTTCTCACTAATATCACGGCAAAAAACCTCAGAATCAGAGGCCAGAAGTAAAGCTTCTGTAGCTTTATCAGGATCTTTTAGTCGGTTTTGGAATTGGAAGGGCTCAGTCGGGGTATAGGCTTTTTCTGCAATCAGAGCCATCTTTTCCATTAAGGCTGTTGTCGAGAAAGGTTTAGCTAGAAAAGCGTCTACCCCCATAGAGATCGCTTCCTGAATATTGTCGCGACTAACATCCCCCGTCATCATCATAAAAGAGACACCCAGATAATGGGGATCACTGCGTAGAGCGGTAAGTAAGCCTAACCCGTCCAGACGAGGCATTCTCCAATCAGATATGACACAGTTGATTGTATGCTGTTCAAGCAGTGCCAAGGCCTCTAAACCATCTTCGGCTTCAAAGACTGTTTTAACCGGAAGGGTCATTAAAGTGTCATTAATGATCTCTCGCATATCGCTTAGATCATCAACAATTAACACGGATGTTTGATCTAACCTCATCC
>CAYFGP010000024.1:0-49367 GCA_964342385.1 uncultured Oleiphilus sp.
TAGAGAGGCGTCAAGCTTATGCTTCCTCTATCGAGAACTTCGCACTGTCCAGAAAGCGTCTATCAGTATTTAAAAATATAAGCTTATCAACCATGATTATCCGGTTACAGAGAAAGCCAAATGTGCAATCACTTATAAAATATAGATAAATAACCAAGTGCAACACAGTCTCAATATCTGTTTCTAAGGTAGCACATATTTAAAGCTCACCAATGTGTGAATATTGTTTCGGTAGAAACCTTGTCCTTGTAACGCCACAATGATTCCAGCAGTCTCTGGACCTTGACTATAATTACTGATGAACACCTCAAGCCAGTACCGAAAAACTATCAATCAATTCTCTGGAACACCTGATAATGGAAAATTGTGAACCCTTCTGTGAGCCCTTTTACGGGGATAGGTGAATAGCATGTTTTTTCAGTCACTCTTCCGCAGAGTTCTGATTTCCCTACTAGCAATCAGTATTCAAATCACTGTAGCCACAGCACAAGATAAGGTGCGCTTGACCAATGGTGAGTGGGCCCCTTACCAATCCCAGAATCTGCCGAACTATGGCGCGGCCTCTCACTTAATGACAGAAGCTTTTGCAGCAGCCAATGTTATCGCTGAATACGGCTTTTTCCCCTGGAATCGGGCAATGCTACTGGTCGAGAGAGGTGCTTGGGATGGCACTTTCATGTGGGTACTGACACCAGAGCGCGAGCGTAAATTCCTGGCCAGTGATCCCTTGTTCACGATCAGAGAAGTGGTGTTCTATTCTTCGGACAACCCAATCGTCGCGAAAAATATCAGCGACCTGAAAGGTAAGGTGATGGGAGTATTGGATTCCAGTGCATTTGGTGTGCAATTCAATGAGATGGTTGAGAAAGGTGAAATCATTGTTGCCCGAGTACGCAACAACCAGCAACTGTTTCAAATGCTAGCCAGTGGTCGTGTTGATTTTGTGCCAGAACTGGAGACCAGTGGCTATGACGCAGTAGCCGAGCATCTATCAGCTGAACAGCAAAAGCGCATTACTCACTTACAAACTCTGACTCACCCCTGGAGCTACCACCTATTGGTATCTCGTATGATCGACAATGGCCCCTTTCTAATAGATTCCTTTAACCGAGGCCTGGCCATCATCAAAGAAAACGGTAAGTTTGAGCAGATTATGGGCCCCTATATCCGTGCCAAGACAGCTCAGTAAATCATCGCACCCAGGCATAATTTACGTGTAGAAAAACCTTTATCAAGGGGTATTCGTGTTGCTATCGGCTTAATGCTATTCTGCCTGCTGACTTCTCACTCTCAGCTTGTTAAGAATACGACGCTATGGCTCAACTACGGCATCTACTACCTCAGCTCTACTGTTTTACTCTGGTAATGAAACACCGCAGTTTTACCTTGGCAGCAGAAGAGCTCAATATTTCTCAGTCTTCAGTCAGTTACCAGATTCGCAAGCTGGAGGAGCAGTTAGGTTATCCCTTAGTAATTCGAGAGCCCCGCAAACCACTGCGATTAACCTCCAAAGGCAATATCCTGCTGCAACGTTGTGAGCAAATTTATGCCAGCTTGGATAATACGCTGGAAGAGATTGATGGCAGCAGCTTAGAAGGCGAACTGAACCTGACGACAGACGTGTGTTTTGGCACTTTAGTGATCGCTTCCGCCTTGCCTTATATCCTTAAGCGTTATCCCAAACTGCAGCTCAACTTGCATCTGAGCGATGAGTTTGTCGATCTGAGTAACTCTGAAATGGATATCGCGATTCGTTCCCGTAATGATGATTCAGAGCTGGAATATGAGTTTCTGTGTCAGGCGGAGATGATGCTGGTGGCTTCCAAGGATTATCTGACGGCTTGCCCACCTATTAAGACATTTCAGGATCTGGAACAACACAGAATTTTATGTACGGGCGACGATGATTTTGACTGGCACAATATCACCACCCGAGTAGATGAGTTGAACTGGCATAAACTGAGTAACCGTTTACGTATCAACAATGTGCAAGCATTGACTCAGGCAATGATTGCAGGAGCCGGTATCGCTTATCTGGCACCCTATACTCTTGCTCAACAATTGGAAGAAGGGACTTTGCAGCCCCTATTGGCAGATCAATTGCCCACACTGGATATCCCTTATTATTTAACCTATCCCTCCCATACAAGGAACTATCCTGGCCAGGATACCGGCAACCCCAAAATTCAGGCGATTCGTGAACGCTTACAAGATTTTATCCGCCACTCTGAGCTGGGGCGTTTTCTACAGGTAAATCCCTAAGTAAATACGGATCAGCCAATTAAAAACCCAGGGTCAAACATCATTAATAGAACTCCGTTGCTTGCATTTTATTGATTGCCCCCTGTTGATTGCATTCTATGAATAGAGCTCTGGCAAGAACAAGCGTTTATAGATACCAGTCGTATTCTCGGGCTGAAATATAGTCTTCGTAAGCTTCCAGTTCACCGATACGTTGAGCACAAAAGACTTCAACAAACTCTTGTCCCAGATATTCCTTTAAGGGTGCACTATTGAGTGTTAGTGCTAATGCCTGACGAATATCTGTCGGTAAACCATCTGCAGTTAGACAGATCTCCTGAGTGGCAGCGGGAGGTTCTTGTTGTTGATTTAGGCCGTAGTGCAAACCAGCCAAGACTACCGCCATAGCCAGATAAGGGTTGGCATCGGCACCGGCGACTCGGTGTTCGATTCGACGATTTTGCTCATCAGACAGAGGAATACGCACCGCAACAGAGCGATTCTCATAACCCCAATTGGGCGTAAGCGGCGTGTTATTACCTGGCTTTAAGCGGCGATAGGCGTTGATATTAGGTGCTAAAATCCCCATAGATGCCGGTAATAATTCCAGCAGCCCTGCAACAACATGACGTAGTTTTTGGTCTTGGTTATGGCAGAGGAGATTGTTACCTTCACCATCATAAACACTGGCATGAAAGTGAAAACCACTACCGGATTGATCGGGATAAGGTTTAGCCATAAAGCTGGCACGATAACCGTGTTTTAGGGCTACACCTCGAACAATCCGTTGGAACAGTACACATTGATCTGCTGCAGCTAACACATCTTTATGATGAGCCAGATTGATTTCGAACTGACCTGGACCTAACTCAGCAGATACCGGGCCGGTGAGAACCTGTTGTTCATGACAGCAGGAAACAATCTCTGACAAGCAATCGCCAAAGTCTGTCAGACGATCAATAGACAGTACTGCCAGTCCATCTCTTTGTCCGCTTAACTTGCCTACTGGAGGTTGGATTAGCCCATCACTGTCTCGTTGCAGATCGGTTAGATAAAACTCCAGCTCAAAAGCCACCACGGGAAAGCAGTTATCCTGATGCAGACCCTCAACCACTCTTCTTAGTACATTGCGGGGCTCCCAAAACAGATCCTTACCCTGTTCATCAATAAAATGAGCCATCACCTGGGCTCTGGGTTGGGATTCCCAAGCGACATATTTCAGGCTGCCCGGAATCAACTGAATAGTGGCATCAGGATCGCCATCATCAAAACCATAACCTTTAGCCGGTACAGGATAACCCTGACTGCACATCAGATGCATTGCTGCTGGCATCTTGCATTGCCCTTTTACCAGCTTCTCCAGATCTGTCATTGCGTAACGCTTGCCAAACAACTTGCCGGGAATATCCAGAGCGATTACATCCACTTCCTGTACTTCGGGGTAGCGTTCACGGAAGTTATTGATTTCACTTAACATAGTGCAGTACCTGTATGAGTTATTATTTTCAGTCGTTGTTATTTTTGCTGTCGTTTTTTTAAAACGGGAATTTTCCGTATTGCTGACAAAGCACACTACTTGCGTGAGGCACCCAGCTTGTCGCGCAGCAGGTAATACCAAGACCCCATAATCACAGCAGGTACTTTTAGCAACTTGCCACCGGGCATAGGAATCTGAGGTACCTGTTCAAAGACATCAAAGCGTTCAGCATATCCAGAGACTACTTCCGACAGTAAAC
This sequence comes from uncultured Oleiphilus sp., assembly GCA_964342385.1. Classification (GTDB taxonomy): domain Bacteria; phylum Pseudomonadota; class Gammaproteobacteria; order Pseudomonadales; family Halomonadaceae; genus Oceanospirillum. Next base: position 3,978 of record CAYFGP010000024.1, read on the forward strand.
GCCCCATAATATGAGTGGTGGTGATGCCTGTACCTGAGTAACCGTGGGCGTAAAAGACATTGGAGTTTTTTAGTCGTCCCACATCAGGCATACGGCTATAGGTGATGGCGAAGTTGCCGCCCCAGCTGAAGTCGATGCGGGTATTTTTCAGTTGAGGAAACACCTTCACCATATTATCGCGCAAACGATTGGCGATATCTTTCGGCTCTTTTCCACCGTAGAAACTCTCACCACCAAACAGCAGTCTGTTATCAGCTGTTAAACGATAGTAATCCAGGACATAGTTCCAGTCGCAGTAGCCGTAATCCTGACGAATAATATCCCTAGCAACATGCTCCGGTAGTTGCTCGGTGGTGACAATAAAACTACTGACCGGTACCAGTTTGGCTTCCATCTCTGGCACTAAGTTCCCAAGATAAGCATTGCCCGCCAGCACCACTTGTTTAGCACTGACCACGCCGTTTTCGGTATACACCTTGGGGGCCATTGTTTTATCGATACGGGTGACTCGGGACTGCTCAAAGATCTGCCCACCCAGAGATATCAGCCCTTTGGCTTCCCCACGAGCCAGGTTAAGTGGATGCAGGTGGGCACCGTTGGGATCATAATAGGTGCCCATATAGTTATCACTTCCCACCATCTGATGAACAGCATCCAAACCGGCCTTAATAGTTAGATCATCATGACCGCAACGGGCCCAAACCTCCTGTTCATGATGCATCGAATCCAGTTGACGCTGGCAGGTCGCAAGACCCGCATGTCCCGGTTTGAAATCACACTCGATGGCAAACTCATCAACAAACTCTTGGATGATCTGACAGCCTTCCAGCACAAACTCCAGATACTTACGGGTATCGTCCAAGCCAAAGCGCTGTTCCAGCATACCGATGCCGTTGTTATAGCCGATAATTGCCTGGCCACCATTACGGCCAGAGGCCCCCCAGCCCACCTTATCGCCCTCCAGCAAAATGACTTTGTAGCCTTTTTTAGCCAGATGAATCGCACTGGACAGGCCGGTAAACCCTGCACCGACAACACAGATATCGCACTCGTGCTCACCTGTGAGCACCGGGAAATCCAGTTCCAGATTTAAGGTATTGGCGTAATAAGAATTAACGTAACTTGCAGCAGACATAGGGGGAATCCAGAGCAACTTAATAGTGAGTATTTGTTTTGTGTTAGGTCGTTACTATGGAAAGAAAGTAAGCATCGGTAAAATACAAAGATTAAATACTCACATCTAAAAAATAGATGCCTGAGCGTACGGCCAGAATATTAAGAGGTTTGGTTAAGCCACGAAGGGAATTGAGCAAGAGGCCTTTGCTGATGGTTTTCCTGAGCCTTCAAGATTGGCTATTTCTCAATCAATGTGATGGCCTCTGCTTGAAATAAAACCTGCCTGAGTAATTCTGGGAAATTAGAGCAGTAATTTGTAGTCATCTTTTGGTGAATTAATTTAGAATTCTTAGGTAAAACAGAGTCTTGCTGCTAATACAGTACGCATTTTGACGCTAATATCGCTCTGTTTTCTGCTAATCTGATCAATAATGCCTCTTAAGAGACATGTGTAGTACTGGCAAAGAGAAAATAATGAAAACAATACACAGGCTCACCCTAACTTTCTTACTCAGTTGTAGTTGGCAAGCCAGTGCTGCCACAGTCGCCACACAAAACCTAAAAGGCTGGGTATTGCCCGATGGTTCAGGTTATGCCCATGAGATTTTTCAGGCCGTGGTCAATGAATCAGAACTGGATCTGGAGCTCTCTATCCAACCTTTAACCCGAGCAATTAAAAACTTTCAGGATAAGAAGGTGGATTGTTTTCTGGGTGGTGATCAGCAAATCTTCCGTGATCTTGTCGGTATAGACGTTTTAAGCTCAGAGCTGTTTCTACGTAATAACTTTGTGATCTCTACACTAAAGACACACCCTATGATCTCATCGGTCGATCAACTGGAAGGCTTTACGATAGGTTTAGAACGAGGCATTGATATCAATATCCTGAAGGATGACTTCAGTAAGGTCGAAGTACGGGAAGGCTTGTTTGCTAATCAACTTGAGATGTTAAAGCTCGGTCGTATTCGAGCTATTTTAGGTTATTACCCAGACCATAAAGATATTTTTGACCAGCTGCATTTCGATCCTAAATTTGTACAGTACAGCTATAGTGATCGCCTGAATTGTGTCGTGTCCGAAAGCAATAAAACCCTGATTGAACGCTTTAATCAGGGTCTGAAAGGTATTAAACAGAAAGGGATTTACCAGCAAATCTACAAGAAATACTTTGGCGATTTAAATCTGTTGCAGCAGGACTAATTTCTCCAGCTGACTGGCGCTGTAGGCAAATCAGAGATTACTCTTTGCCCTCGTCACAGTATTCTCTCTGACAAAACCGATGTAAACAGCATCGCTTTTAGCCTACAGTCCCTTCATAGATCAATTTGACGCCGGTAATAAATAGCAGGCTATAACAGCTGAGATAAAACCAGAAATCATTAATCCGTTTATGCAGATACATGCCTAAATAAACACCCATCGGGGCAAAGATTAACAGAGCCAGGGCTGTCATCAGGTTTGTGCCATCCAACAATCCCAGCCAAGCGTAAGGGATCAGCTTAGTATAATTAACTGCGGCAAAGAAGATTACTGTGGTACCGACAAACAGGGTCTTATCCAGCTTTTGTGGCAATAAGTAGATATTCAACGGAGGTCCACCGGCATGCACGCTAAAGCTGGTAAAGCCCGCTAACATGGCCCAGAAGCTACCTTTGCCTGTACTGGCCGTTCGTATTTTTTCTGGCACCTTAAACAACTTTTGATAGCCATAGTTTAAGGTAAATAACGTGGCCATCAGGCCTATCATCAGTTTGATATCCGCTTCTGATAAGCTATTAAAACTCAGCGCACCGAGCACAATACCCACAATTGCAGCAGGTAAGATAATCTTCAGGTTGGTTTTATCGTAATGGCCACGAAAACCCCACAACCCCATCAGATCCATAGTACATAGAATTGGCAGCATAATAGCTGCAGCTTGGAAAGGTGGAATGGCCAGAGACATAATGGGGACAGCCACCATGCCTAAACCGCCGCCCATGCCGCCTTTGGATATTCCCACAATTAAGACTGCAGGAATCGCGACAAGATAAAAAATTGGATCATCAATCATAATACTCGCTCAATCTGAAAACAGGTCCTGAACTATCAATATGACTGCATTCTAGAGTGAGAATGTAACTTGAGATAGGCGGTGAGAACTATACAAGCTATAAGCTCAGCTTATAGCTTAATCCTGAGAATTTGGCTTATTGAGCTATTGCATTCCGTTGGGCATTATCTTCATCCCGTTGTGGCACTCTCGCGGTTACAGTAGCTTTTCAGTTGATCAATAAAGTGCTGAGTAATCGGCTGAATGGGATTTTTATAGCGCGTAATCAGCATAATGGACAGGGTAAGATCCAGATTATCCAGCGGCGAATAGATCAGGCCGGGTTGGCTATCAGCAACATATTTAGGGGCAAAACAGACGCCACTGCCGTTACGGGCCAGGTTAAGCATAATATCCACGGTTTCCACTTCCATGCGTACATCTAAAGCCTGATCATCAAAGGCATTATCAACGGCACGACGTAAGGCATAACCCGGTGGAAATAGAATAACGGGAGTACCTATGGGTAGAGAGCGACTGTGTTGAATCTGCTTTGCATCAGGAAAATCTTCAGCAAAGATAGCCACCAGCTGCTCATCGTGAATAGCCTGAGCTTCCAGTTCTGGCGGCAGTACCATAGTGCTATGAACCAGACCAAAATCGACGGTGCGGTTATAGGCTAATTGAATCACTTCCTGACTGCTACGGGCATGAAGTTGGAACTTTACCTCAGAATTTTCGGCACTGTGCTGACTGATCAGCGGAGGTAATAGGTAAGAGATTACGGTATGGGGCCCTGCAATGGCGATAGTGCCTTCAATGACTCCTTCCTGAAACTGCAGTTCCCGAATGGCCTGATCCACATCCTTGTATAAAGGATGGATTTTTCCCCACAGTTGACGCCCTGCTGCCGTGAGTTGAATCCCTCGCCCGACGCGGGTAAACAGGGTAATACACAGCTCTTCTTCCAGCTTACGAATCTGCTGGCTAAGGGCGGGTTGAGAAATGCCTAAACGATTAGCCGCCAGAGTAAAGCTACGTTCTTCCGCACATACCAGGAAATATCTTAGCTGTAGATCAGACATAGCTATCCTTAGACAAGAGAAAATAGCCAATCCAGATTGGACTCAAACGGCTGGAACCAGCTTACAGACTGGTCACATAAAAATGAAGAAAAAGACGGATTAGCGCAGATTCATGCAGATTAGTAAATGCGCTTCAACCGCTGCTGCTCGCTAGCCTCTCGGCGTCCTGCAAACTCTCTTTCAGCCGCTTCTTTACGTTCCCTAAAATAAATCGACTGTTGTCGCGCTAGCTCTGCTTTTTTCAGCTCCAGCTGTCGGTCAACCTCCGCTTGATAACGTTCCTGTTCCATCGCATTTAAGATCGCCTGACGTTCACGGGACATCTGGTACTTGATGACAGAGTTTTCCTGTTCAAAACGGGCTTTCTCTCTCGCCCGATCAACTTCCGTCCGTTTAATCGCGACTGAGCGCTCATGTTCAACTTTGGCTCGTTCCGAATTGCGCTCTCTTTCAGCATGTACGCGGATTCGCTCACGCCTGGCTTCGGCATCAGCTCTAGCCCTGGCTGCACGCTCCTCCTCTGCCAGACGTGCTCGCTTCATAATACTCGGGTAATCATCTGCAGGTTTTTGGTAAATATCGCCCTGAGCTATCGCCGTTAAAGAAAACGCAGATAAAGAAGCGGACAGCACAGCAGTCACAGAGAATCGGAACAGAAGACTTTTCATAGCGGCTTGAACCTTACAGAGGTCGGTATGACTTTATTATACGTCGAATCAAGAATAACGAATCAAAAGTATTACGTGATTCTTCACTCTGGGCAAAAGCAATATTCTATGTTTGCTTGGAACATCGTGTGTTTCAACTTAAACAAGCAGCGCCAGAGTACAAAATATAGACAGATAAGATAAAACCCCAGACAACGATTTGCCTTTCAACAATCCGCTTGCCTGGGGCTTGAGTAGAGCATCAGATGACAAACATCTCTCTTAAAGAAGGCGCTTTAATAAAGCCCATAGTTATAAAGTCTGGTCATACACACTTACACAAAAGTATTTCGACATCTTTTTGCCAATGACTGAAGCATGAAGCCATTTGCTAAAGAGGAACTTTTGTGTGAGTGCTTAAGCACGGGGCATAAAGCGCTCAACTCAAAAGACAGGCTCTGATTACGCAGCCACAAAGTTACTGGTAGCCAGCCCACCTTGCTCAATACCGTATACGACACCAACCAGTAAAATATCTTCAGCTAACACGGTCGTATCACTTGTACCACCACCTCGAGCTTCCTCAAGATGCCACAGATAGGCATTGTTATTCTGATAGGTTACCAAGCCGACTTTATCTCCAGCCGCATTAATCTTAATGCCAGACACTGGAGTTGCGTCCTCTGATAGAGCCTGAAGCAGATCTGAACCCGTACTGGTATTTGACAGGGTGACATCATCATCCAGTGTCGTATTCAGCTCTACAATGCTGAAGGTTGAGCTGTTCCCCCCTAAGGAAAACACGCTACCGCTAGAGCTTTGTAATGCCGTATCCGTTGACACCAGCTGTAACACGCTCCCAGAAGTGATGCTACTGGCTGCCGTTAGATCTGAAGTCTGCCAGGCAATCACATCCTCAGTAGAGAAACTATAGATATCATCAACCCCTTGAATCTCAGCAGAGGATAAAACGACAGTATCTTTAGCCGCATCTGTTTCAGCGAGTTCAATGATGTCATTACCACCTAAGCCACTGACCCTGTCTTCACCTTCGCCTGGAGTTAAACGATCATCGGTGCTGTTACCGGTGATATCATCGTTACTACCTGAACCCACGATGGTTAATTTCCGAGTTGTTAAATCGGCACCGTTCACGGTCACGCTAACCGTATCGGCATCAACAGTCAGGGTAGATAAATCTAATGCAGACTGATCCATCTTAATGACAAAAGCATCTTTTTCGCCGGTGCCTGAAAGAGCAATAGGCTTATTATCCAGCTCTGAACCGTTCAGGGTAACAGTGGCTGCGGCATCTGCTGTAATCTGCATTTTTTCAACATTGATAATATCAATGGTATTGGCGGACAGATCCAGAGTATCGGTAAACAGCACCTGATCTGTGCCGCTGCCAGCATCCAGGGCAAAGTCTCCACCAAAGATGGTAAAGCTATCATCACCGTCACCACCGGTCATCGAGGTCAGAAACTCGCTTTGAGTCATCGTCAGATTACCGGTTAAATCATCAGCATTGACACCCCGTGCAGTCACACTGGTCAGCGTGACATTTTGGCTGCCAAAGATATTAACGATCGTACTTAGCTCATCACCGGTCAGTTCACTTAACTCAAATGCGCTACTCACCGGGTTCAGGTTAACAATCTCAAAGTCACTGATATCAATTGAACCCGTCTGATTAGTTGCTACTTTCAGATCAACAATATCGGTCGTGCCGTCTGTTGCGGTATCAAAGGTTAAACCACTGGCGACATCAGCAGACAATAAAATCCCCTGTTGCTGATCCAGGCTATAGGTACCGGCACTATCGGTATTAGCGTACTCAATAAAATCAACATTCAGTTTTGAGAAGTCGCCGGTGCCACCGGACAAGAGGCGAATAGCGGTCGTCGCTGCACTGGTGGAGGTATCAGTAGAGGTTAAATCAACGGTTTGATCCAGAGTCAGTTCCAGGGTGACATTGCTACTGCCTGAGAAAGCGATCTCTGTTGGTAAGTCATCGGTGCTATCCAGCACATAAACCACATCACCATCGTTACCCGCTAATCCCAGTTTTTCCACTTGGTCCGAAGCCGCACTTTCAACACTGACTCGACCTGTGGACTGTAAGGTGACACTGTCTTCTAATGCAGCGGTGCCATCCAGAGAGATCTGAGCACCGTCGCTGGCCTTAATCGTCACTCCAGCATCATCAAGGTTCTGCAGCTGAATATTGGTCGCTGCGCTCAGATCCAGTGTTGCATCTTTACTCTCGATAGTGGCACTAACCGTGTTAATTCTCTCGCCCGTCACAATATTGATATTGCCGGGTACATTCAGTAGCAACACACTATCAGTCGCAGAATCTTCCAGATTGGTCACTCGAACCGTTGTGCCATAACCGGCGATACCATCCAGATCTACCGTGGCAGGAATGGCTGAACTCAAATTGATATTAATGGTTTCGATACCGGATATCAGAGATGCCATCTCTGTGATATCCGTTGCACTGGTAATGGTCAGTACGTCGGTGTCATTGAAGTGCTTATCCGCCAGAGTATCTTCTCGATCAAGGGTTGCATCACTGTCTGTGGTGCCACCTGTTGCACTAAAGACATCATTACCTTCAGTACCTTTAAACTCATCGGCACGACCAGTGGCATCGGCATCAGTAAATTCAATGGTAGAGCCATGGGCACTGGCCCCCACATTTTTCACCGCATTTGCGGCAGCCGTTGCATCGTAATCTGCACCGGCAGAAGTCGTGTACTGCTCAGCGGCGGCGGTCTTCATGGATAAAGCCTGAGCGTCTTCCTGAGCGGCACCATTACTTAGTGCAAACACCAGCTGGTCAACATTAACAGTACTGCCACCTTCTTCAGCCCAGTAAGCCAGCTCATCCTCTGCTGGGATACGGCTAAACATACGTGAATAGAGTTCGACAATCACACTGGCACGCGCCAAAGCACCTAAGCCCGACGCATACTCAGGCTGCTCGTTGACAATATTGGCACGTAACTGTTCCAGGCTCAGCGTGCCTTGATCAATCTCCTGGTTCCAATACTCGAGACCAGATAGATCTGCAGCTCTTCCTAATAAGCCAATGTATACCTGCTGAATCTGTTCGGATACTGTCGCCATTTGTCCAACTCCATTAATAAAAGTAGGCAACCCTGAAATACTCAAGATAGTTGCTAACCATTATCAGTGATTAAGTGCAGCTTGCAAACCTTTTAGCTTTAAGAATTAAGCACCTAGAGATACCAAGCCATGACTTAAATCCCTAAATACATATTTTTTATACATTGACTCACCCTTTTCTCCTCTCATGCGGAAAGACAGCCAGAATGTTTTTGCTTAGCAGGACATAACCTCTCGTTATGCTTTGTACGCATGATTTGTCGTTAGACGTTGATTCAGGGATCTCTGATGATAAAGAGGCAAAAAAAGCGGTTCTGACAGTCGGAAACAGGCAAGAGGATTTCAACCACACACCTATACTCAAACCGTCAAAACACTTAGTTCACGTGTGGTTTCTTGCTCCGTCTTACTCATTCACAGATTAGCCATAAAAGTTATCGATAACGGTCACCAATTATTTCCGTTTTACTGCCTTACTCAGAGCAGGGATATTGTGTTGTCGAATGACCGAGATTAGTCCTTAGAGCCATTAACCAACTTGTTATTTATTGAAGCAATAGAACAACCATTAGTAGGAAAGAAATAGATGTCACCTCACTCTGACTTATTACAAGGCATAGCCCAATCATCGACGCAGCTGGAGTTGGCGTTGGTGCAGGTCTATATAGACCCGGAGTTGACCGTTTCTTATGCCAATCGTTGTTTTAATACTTTAGCTGCAAGCTGTGGTTTACCAGATAATCAGCTGATCAGTTGGTTAATCAATGATAACTACAGCGATGCTAAACAGCTGATTGAAGCTCTTGAACAACAAAGCACCCTGGATGCTGAAAGCCAGGGCTACAGTGCTTCTGGGCAGCGTTTTCATATCCAATGGTCCCTTTCACTGGCCGCTGATAATCAACTGATTTGTCTGATCCGCGATATTCGCTGGCGACAAAAATATAAGGATCAGTGGTCCCTGTTTGAGCGGATATTTAACTCCAGTCGAAACTCGATTGTCGTGACCGATGAAAACAACAATATCGTCATGGTGAACAACTACTTTGAAGAGATCTCTGGCTTTTCAAGGTATGAAGTACTAGGCCTGGACCCGGGTCATTTTGGTTCCGGCCGCCAAAGTAAGCTGTTTTATCAGGAGCTATGGCGTTCTCTGCAAAGCGACGGCTATTGGTCTGGTGTGATCTGGAATCGACGCAAAGATGGCCGCGAATACCCTGAACAGAAAACCATCTATGTGGTGACCAATGAACAGGGTGTGCTGACTCACTATTTTTCATCTGGAGAAGTACTACCCACCATCGGCGAACAATCCAGTCAGAACGAATTCAGTCACGGCCTGCTGAACCAACAGATGCTGATCAATCACCTGAATGAAAACCGTCACCAATATCAGGAACCGGTCGCCATTTTGCATGTGGGCATGGATCGTATGGAGCAAGCCAAGCAGGTGTGTGGCTTATCCTTTGGCGACCATATTATTAATATTCTGATTAAACGCCTGAAAGATCATTTTCTTCCCCATGGTCTAATGTGCGGGTCTATTGGTGATGAGGTTATTATCGCCGCGCCACATATCAGCACTCCCGAGTCTGCTCATAATGAAGGCCTAGCACTGTTAAAAAGCCTGAGTGGTACCACTCAATTTGAAGATATTGAATGGAAGATCAGCGCCAGTGTCGGGGTATCTTTTTTCACCCCGGATAATGACGCCTGGAAAGCCATTGAGCAGGCTCACGTTGCCATGTACCACGCCAAAGGCAAGGGCGGTAATAATCTGCAGTTTTACGATATCGAAAGCCAGAATCACGCGAAAGAAGGCTTGCGCCTTGAACAGGCGCTAAAACAGGCGATCGATAAAAATGAACTCTCACTGCACTACCAGCCGTTGATCGACCTGCAACAGCAAAATGTATTTGGTGCTGAGGCCCTACTGCGTTGGCATAGCAAAGAGTTTGGTCATATTGGACCGGATCGCTTTATTCCTATTGCAGAACAGAGCGATCTGATTCTGGATATCGGCCTTTGGGTGGTCGAAAGTGCCTGCCGTCAGCTACAGCAATGGGGTGAGAACTACACCGGCAGTGTGGCAGTCAATCTGTCCGCTCAACAGATTCAGTACGCTGATCTGCCTAATAAACTCTTAGCTATCTTGCAACAATACCAAGTGCCAGTGGATCGTCTGCATCTGGAGATCACAGAAACCGCCATGATCAACGATACCAACTCGGCTATTTCCGTGATCGCCGCATTACAGAATGCAGGCTTTGTGCTCTCCATTGATGACTTTGGCACCGGCTATTCCAGCCTAAGCTATCTGACCCGTTTCCCGGTCGACAAACTGAAAGTGGATCGTAGCTTTATCGACACCATGACCAGCAGCCATGAAAGCCAAGTGGTGACCAAAGCCATTATCGGTCTGGCAAAAGGCCTGGGCTTAAAGGTCGTTGCTGAAGGGGTAGAAACTCAGGAGCAACTGGATCAATTACATGAGCTGAATTGTGATTATGCTCAGGGTTATCTGCTAAGTCGTCCTTTAGATGCCAATAGCTTTATCGGCTACTGTCAGCAATACGATTTAAGCCAAAACAACTTAAACCATAACAAGCTCATCCATAACAAAAACAATTTTTCCCACAACGCGCCTAACCCGCGCCACTTTTCCGAGGGCTATGCCTCATGAATCGTCAAGCTTCCGAAATCAAACTTGATCCAAAACAGTGCGTGATTTCCACTACGGATAAGAAGGGTTTTATTCAGCATTGTAACGACTATTTTGTGGAGCTTTCCGGCCATACGAAGGAGCACTTGATCGGTGCTCCCCATAATATTATTCGTCACCCGGATATGCCGAAAGAAGCGTTTAATAGCCTGTGGCAAACCATCACCAAGGGAAAGCCTTGGATCGGTGTAGTAAAAAACCAAACCTCAGACGGTCGCTTTTATTGGGTTGATGCCTATATTACACCGCTCTATAAAGGCAAGGATATTGTCGGTTATCAGTCTGTACGTCATGCCCCAAATCAGGAACAGATTGATCGTGCTGAAGCCCTATATGCCAAGCTTCAAGGTAGAAAGCTTGATGAGAAATCGGCTAAAAGCAGATGGAATCTATGGCAAGCACTCGGCATAAAAAGCCGCACCCTGATTACCACTCTGCAAGGTATAAGCTGCGTGCTGCCTGTCCTTTTACTCGCCTGCTGGGCTTTGGGTTTGAGCTATACCCATACGGCGATCCTAGCCCTGATTGCTCTGATTGCTGTAGCTATCGCCGGTTATTTCCAGGCGGCACAATACCGACGCCTGGCAGAGAAAAGTCGTAAGGTTTTCAATGATCCCACTGCACAAAAAGTGTATAGCGATGATCAGGATGAAGTGGGTGAAGTAGACCTGGCATTTCACTTTTTAAACGCCTCCATCAAGACCATTCTGAACCGTCTGGAGGATGCCTCGGATCAAATGTGTGATCATATCCAGCAGGCATTGGTGCAAGTGAGCGAGGTCAGCGAAGAGGCAGATCAACAGTATTACGACCTGAAAGAGGCTACCAAGGGCATTGAACAGATTTCGACGGCTATTAGTGAGGTCGCTAGCAGCTGTGATACTGCCGCAACCGCGGCTCAGAAAACCGATGAGGTCTGTCTGGAAGGTGTGTCCCTGATCAAACAGAGTGAAAACCTGGCCACTACTCTAGCGGATAATATGCAGCACTCTTCTCAACAACTGAGAGAACTGAGGCATAAAAGCGATAGCATTGATCAGGTACTACAGGTGATCAGCGATATTGCCGAACAGACTAATTTATTAGCACTGAATGCCGCCATTGAGGCTGCCCGTGCTGGCGAAGCGGGACGAGGCTTTGCGGTAGTCGCTGATGAAGTGCGCACCCTGGCCCATAACTCCAAACAATCCACTACGGATATTCATAATATTTTGTCCCAGTTCCGCGGTCAGACCCATGAGATGGTGGATAATATGGAACTGTGTGAACAGCAGGCTAAAACCACCGCAGAAGGTACACTGGAAGCCGAAAAAGCCTTTACCCATCTGCAGCAGGTGATCAGCAATCAGGGCACCATGAATATCCAGATTGCTGCGGCTACGGAACAGCAATCTGCCACCACAGAAGAGATGAAGCTTCAGATGAGCCAGATCTACAAATCATCTCGACAGATGGCTCAAGCAGCACAAAACACTCAACAGATCAGCGAACAGGTTTGGGCTGAAGCTTCGGAGCTATCCGGTTTGATTCAGCGTTTCTCAGCGATTGTGAGGTAAAGAAAACAAACCAATTATTAATCGCCATCAGAGGTGAAATAAGCGGAGCGAGTCCATTCTGCTAGCCTTAGTTGTGAGCTTATCAAAATCAGATCGACAATCTGCCCTGCTAAGCTCACAACCGAGCCAGAGCTCTCGTTTATGGACTAATATATTAGGAAAACTGCTTAATGGACTAACAGATGGCACATCACGATACAGGCTATAAGGAATTATTCAGCTACCCAGAACTGGTTCAGCAATTGATTGAAGGTTTTGCCCCTGCAGAAATTGCTGACATTATGGACCTCACTACATTAAAGCTCAGTAACGGTAACTACATTACACCTCTATTCGAAGAAAAACTGGAAGATCTGGTTTGGTCGGTCAATATCAACTGGCAGGGTAAGCAACAAGAAGCCTATCTCTATCTGCTATTGGAGTTTCAATCCAGTGTTGATCACTCTATGCCAATACGGCTAATGCACTACGTCGCCTGCTTTTACGATCATCTACTTAAAAACAAAACCACTACACCAGGAAAAGGTTTACCACCTGTTTTCCCCATTGTGCTCTATAACGGTGTCCAACGTTGGTCTGCTGCAACCGATATCTACGATATGGTGACACCAGAGCCTCCCGTCTTTTTACAGCCCTATCAACCCCACTTGCGTTATTATCTAATTGATGAAGGTGCTTATAGCGATACTGAACTGGCAGAGAAACAAAGCTCTCTCAGTGCGGTCTTTAGTATTGAAAAAGCATCCAACAGGCTGGACAATCTACAACAAGCCGTTGACCGTGTAGTGATGCACGTTAAAAATGATCCCAACAAAAAACGTTTGGATCGAGTCATTACCCGCTGGTTAAAGCGGCATCTGCAACGATTGGATGCCAGTGTTAACCTGCAACAGCTCAATAGTTTGGTCGAGGAACAAGATATGCTGTCAGAAAATCTACAACGCATGATTGATAATGAACGTATGCATAGCGAACAGATTGGTATGCAGAAGGGTGAAAAACAAGGTGTAGAGAAAGCGGCTCGTAACCTGATCACGATGGGTATGCCAGATGAACATATTATTCAAGCCACGGGCTTAACTCGGGAAGAAATCCAGGCTCTACGCCAGGAAAGTACTCACTAAGACTAAACTAAGCCGAAGCCAGCACACACATCCTTCCTCGAAGGTATTATCGGGCAGAGAGTATTAACCACATACTCTCTGCTGCTATCACTCGAAGGCAGTTACAATGCCTGCAAATCTTGCTCAAAGGCCATCAATGTCTGCTGATTAATAGGCTGACGAATAACCTTGGCTTCATTGCTACTAACCATCACCTCAGGGATTATTGTGCGACTGTTATAGGCCGAGTTCATCACTGAGCAGTAAGCCCCAGTATAAAGAAACGCCACCAGATCACCCGCTTGTAAGTCACCACTCAATGGATAACTGTGGGCAAAAGTGTCAGTACTTTCGCAAATAGGGCCGACAATATCATATTCCTGTGCAGTGCTATTCTCAGCCTCATTCACTGTCACGATAGGATGCACTGCCTGATATAGCGCTGGACGCATCAAATCGTTCATACCCGCATCCAGAATCACAAACGATCTGGGCTCAGCCACTTTTACATAGTTAATACGAGACACCAGAACACCCGTATCTGCAACTAATGAACGTCCTGGTTCAACAATCACGGTACCGTTAAAACCCTCGGTTGCTGCAGCAATCACTTCAGCAATAGTTTCAAAATCTAAAGCCGTACCCTGGCCATAGCTGATACCAAAACCACCGCCCAGATCCAGACGGGTAATCTCAACCCCTTCCTGCGCCAACTGATCAACCAAACCTATCATTTTGCCAATGGCGGCCCGATAAGGTTCGGTATCGCAGATCTGGGAACCGATATGCATCGCCAGACCTTCAATAGCCAGATGGTTATTATCGGCATAGTGCTGACACAGCTCGGAGACCCGCTCCATATCGATACCAAACTTGTTACCTTTTTGGCCTGTGGTAATGTTTTTGTGAGTATTCACTGCGACATCAGGATTCACCCGCAATGCCACACTAACTCGAGCATTCTGCTGTTCCGCCAACTCGGCCAATAAGGCCAACTCTTCGGCTGATTCCACATTAAACTGACTGCTTTTTATCTGACCACCTTCTAACCGGCCAATGCCCGCTTCAATACCCGCATTTAACTCAGCACGACTTTTACCAACGCCCGAGAAAATCATACGTGATGCAGAAAAGCCCGCCGCTAAAGCCCGTTGCATCTCACCACCAGAAACCAGATCCACACCCAGTCCTTGTTCGGCGATCAAGCGCAGAATATGCAGGGTGCTATTGGCCTTCATCGCGTAGTGAATCTGAATGCCCCGTGACTCAAAAGCATCTTTACAGCGACGCACATTGTCCAGCAAACGGGCCTCGGAATAGCAATAGAATGGGGTAGACATCTTTCCAGCAAGTGCACGAATCTGACAGGATTCCATTTGCAACTCACCCTGATGGTAATAAACTGGCTCGGTTGGCTGTGTCACGGTTAAGCTCCTTCAAGTAAAAGCGGGCCAAATCTTTTGTTTGTCCCCATATCTTTTTGCCAAAAATTGTTTTTGGCCACAGGAAAAAGCTTACGTGAATTGATCTAACCTGGCTGCTGACAGATCCACCTAAGGAATTGGCAAAACGACGGTATTTTAGTGAAACTGTCTGCATGACCGACAAAACGACGGCTTGGATTCAAGTAAATTAAATACAGCCCGTTTACCCCTTAGTAAGTACAAAAATTGACTGCCCAAAGATAGTCATACCCGAAAACACTCGCACCTGAAGATACTCACACCAGAAGACACTATGGATAAGTTTGACCAAGCGATTATTGATCTACTGACACAAAACGCCCGCCAGTCCGTTGCTGCCATAGGCGACACCATAGGCTTGTCTCGCACCGCAGTAAATGAACGCATCCGTAAGCTGGAAGAGAAAGGGGTGATTCGACGTTATACGGTCGAACTTGGCCTTGAGTCACAGGAACAAGCGATCTGTGCCTATTTTGAACTCACCTTCCGTCCCTTTGATCCCATTGCAGTAAAACAACAATTGCAAGCGATTCCTGAAATCCGCCAGGCCCATGCCTTGAGCGGCTCTACCGATGTACTGCTGTTTGTACAAGCCCGCTCCATGGAACGACTCAATCATGTGCGCCAACAACTGTCTGCCTTGGATGATCTGGATAAGATCGTCACGTCAACAGCCATGGAACAGCTGGTCTGATACAGGGTTATTTCATCTCATTAATATCGCTTGATTTCGCAACAGGGTAGATTGAATTTAAAAATAGTTTTGAAGATAGCCTTGCGGATCAAATAGTTACAAAGAAACCAGAGCGAGGTTTCTAAACCAGATGTAAACTTGTAGAGAAGAGAATTTGTAGAAGATCTTAAGGATTTTCTAACTTTTAGGGACTCACTGTTTAGGGATAAAGTTATGAAGCCATATTATCTGGCACTACCTATTGCGTTATTAATGACAGGCTGCTTTGACAGCAATAGCCCATCGGATACAGCAGTCAATACAGATAACGTTTCAGAACCTGCAAATACCTCGGGGTCCACACCCGACACATCAGAACCGCCCCTGGACAACTCAGAAACAGCTCCTGTTGTTATCCCTACTGAGGTATCAGGGGTATATTATGGTGCATTTAACGACAGCAGCAGTGAGCTATTTGTTGCCTCAGATGGCCGTACAGCTTTAAGCCAAATAATCAATAACGATGCCAATTTCTATGGTACAAGTCATATCGATGATTCTGTGCTTGTTTTTACCGGCGATGTCCATGGCGTATGGAGCACCAGCGACATTACGGGCCTGATGAATATTGATGGCTCACTTACAGGCACCTATTCTTGGAGTCTCTACCGCATCGAGTATTCGGGCACACTGGATTACGTTAAAGATACGCGTTTTGACAACTTAACCACCTCACTCGATAAGTTTGTTGGTCGCTGGTCAACAACAACGGGGCAAACCGTTGAAATTAGCAATACGGGTGTAATCAGTGAGTACTTTGATGCAGAAAGAGGTTGTACAGAAACCGGGTTATTTGAGCTGACTGACCCTGCTCGCAACGAGTTTAGTGTCACCCTCAATAGTTTTGATTGCTCAGATCCTGCGTTAAACAACAGTTATCAGGGCATTGGTTATTTCGCTTACGACTTTACTGAAAAAGAACAAATCAAATTCACAGCTTTTGCTGATCTTCCCTGGAGCTATCATGATGAACACTCTGCTCGTATAGAAACCTTTAGCAGAGTAGATTAAAGCTCTTTTTTGTTTAGCAAATGGTTACAAACAATTTAAAGTACTAACTCTAAACCAAGAGTAGACTCTCAAAAATAGGAGCATTTAGGGACATCTCACTGTGCTTCTAGCTTTTAGGAATTCATTATTTAGGGACCGTATTATGAAGCCTTATCATCTGGTATTACCTGTTACGCTATTAATGACAGGCTGTTTTAGTAGTAGCTCATCAGATTCCGAAAACGATACAGACAACAGCTCAGGAGCCACTCCTGTTATTCCTGCGGAGATATCAGGGTCATATTCTGGAACATTCGATGACAGCAGCAGTGAGCTATTTATCGCATCAGATGGTCGAACAGTATTGACGACATCGCAACATGACGGTATCGGTTTCTATGGCACAAGTACCATAGAAGAGCCTGAACTAGTCTTTGTAGGCGATGTCCATGGGATAACGGCAACCAGTGATATCACAGCACGTATGCAAATCAATGACTCACTTTCCGGTGATTATTCCTGGCAAATTTATACTTCTAGCGCCTTAGGCACACTGTCTTATAACAAAGACATTGGTTTTGATGATCAAACCACCTCACTCGATAAGTTTGTTGGTAGCTGGTCAACAGCAACGGGACAAACAATTGAAGTGAGTGATACAGGAGTGATTATTGAGTATGTTGATAGCGAACGGGGCTGTACAGAAACAGGCCTGTTTGAACTCATTGATCCAGCACAAAACGAGTTTAGTGTGACATTAAACAGCCTGGATTGCTCTGATCCCGAGATGAACAACACCTATCAAGGTATTGGCTATTTCACCAATGGCACCTCAGAGCAGGAACAGATCAAGTTCACTGTCTTTACCGATGATCCCTGGGAAAGCTTTCAACACTCCTCTCGTTCCGAAATCTATACTAAAAGTGATTAATCGCGGGACGACAGAATTGTAGTACGTTTTTTGCTTACATAGGTGCATATCAACTAGCAGATATCATCCTGTAGAGGGCAAACGGCACTCAGGAAGCTAA
Organism: uncultured Oleiphilus sp.; assembly: GCA_964342385.1. Lineage (GTDB taxonomy): Bacteria > Pseudomonadota > Gammaproteobacteria > Pseudomonadales > Halomonadaceae > Oceanospirillum. The sequence continues at coordinate 21,591 of CAYFGP010000024.1, forward strand.
AACCAAACATTAGCTTCCTGGCTGCCTATAAACTGTCTGTAAATAAGACAACCAAAGAGTTAAAAACCTATATTACTGCAACGTTACAGAACCCAAACTCGGTGCAACCTGAGTACTCAGCAGTGCAGCATTGCCGTCTTTTAGGCAAGTACTCGAATCTGTCAGAACTCCATTTGTAAAACTGACTGCAATATTTTACAAGACAGTCCTTTTCCTAATCGGGATACTAAACTACCCCTTATCAATACCCTATTTCCCCCAATTGATCCCTTAAATCCACTATCACTCAGGAGGTCGTTATGAAAGATGTGATCCATTATCACCGTGTGCCCGATACCTCCGACTTGATTCTGAGTGAAGGTTTCTACTCCGAGTTTGAATTCAAACCCCACTACCACCTCGATTACCATATCGGCCTGGTGGTAGACGGCATACAGCATCAGCGCTTTCAGGGCCAATCCGTATTATTAGGACCGGGCCGTATCTCGGTGATGCCACCGGGCGAGATTCACGATGGCAGCGGTTACGAACATGGCGAATACTGCATGCGCACCTTCCGCATCGCCCCTGCACTCTTAAGTGAGTATTTTGCTGAATTTGCGGGCAAAGAAGACGATGCGTTTTTTGCCGGAGCCATGGTAGAGAACCCTGAAATCGCCGCCAATCTAGTCAGACTTTACGACGGCATGCAAAGCTATGATGGTATTAAAAACACCGTTGGGCTAACGGCTCTGCCAATAGAAGAAACCTGGATAAAGCTGTTTGAGCCCCTGTTTACAGAACTAAAGGTAGTCATCCCAGAAGCCATTTCCGGCGGACTATCCCTACAACAGCTGCATCGTGTCCAAGATTACTGTTACGAAAATCTGGCTAATAAAATCAGCCTGGAACAGCTGGCTGCACTGTGTGACCTTAGCCGCTATCAGTTTTTACGGCGCTTTGAACGCAGTATGGGTTTAACCCCTCATAACTGGCTGACTCAACTGCGTTTGGAACGTGCCTGTCTCTTGCTACGCCAGCCGAACCAAAATCTGGCCCAGATCGCCGTGGATGTTGGCTTTTACGATCAAAGCCATTTTGTCCGTGCCTTTCGTAAATGGTATGGCATCGCACCTTCTCAGTATTAATCTCCTTTATATACGCCTCCTCCTCTACACAGAATATTATCCTAGACTCAGCAAGCCCTCGGCCTGACAGTGCTATATCGGGGCAACAATAATGCGCAATTATTCAATCACTGCAATTTTTTACAATGCCTTCTCATTTCAAAATATTAAAGTAGCGTCAATATTCTTTGATGAGTGAAAAAAGATCATGAAATACAGCTTATTAGATGATTACAGCGAAGGTTGTCACCCGACTATTCTGGATGCACTGAGTGACAGCAACTTCGTACAGCAAACCGCCTATGGCCTTGATGAATACACTGAAAATGCTAAAGCACTGATTCGCTCCGAGATTGATAACGACCAAGCCGATGTCTATCTGGTCACCGGAGGTACTCTGGCCAATATCATTATTATGTCGGCGTCTTTGCGTCCCCATGAAGCCATTATCTCAGCAGAGACAGGCCATATCGCCATGCGTGAAACTGGTGCTATTGAAGCCGCAGGCCATAAAATCATCACCATGCCCTCGACTGACGGCAAACTCACCGTAGCCAGCGTTCAGGCTGCTTTAGACAGCCATATGCATGCGCCTCATATGGTGAAACCAAAGCTGGTATACCTATCAAACGCCACCGAGGTCGGCACGATTTATAGCAAAAGTGAGATGGAAGCCCTGTATCAATTCTGCCAGGAACAACAGCTCTACCTATTTGTTGATGGCGCTCGTTTAGGTACGGCTCTGTGTTGTGACGACAATGATATGACCATGGCAGATATTGCCCGTTACTCGGATATTTTCACTATTGGCGGTACAAAAAATGGTGCTCTGATCGGTGAAGCCATTGTGATTAATCGCGACAGCCTGAAAGAAGACTTTGCTTTTATTATCAAACAACGCGGTGCTCTGTTAGCTAAAGGACGATTATTGGGCCTGCAGTTCGTTGAACTGTTCCGGGAGGGCCTGTATTTCACCCTGGCCACCCGAGCCAATAAGCTGGCCAAAGATCTATCTAACAGCCTGGTCGAGAAAGGACACTCACTGGAAGCACCGACCCGAACCAATCAGATCTTTGCTGTTTTGCCCAATGATCTGATCGCTCAGCTGCAGGAGCATTTTGATTTCTATATTTGGGGCAAGAAGAAAGATGAACACTCTTCTGTCGTGCGCTTAGTGACATCCTGGGCAACTCCAGAGGAAGAAGTGAAATGCTTTCTCGAACAGCTTTAGTTACGAATAGTCGTAAGTACTGATGCGAGATAGACACGAAAAACCAGGTACATAACAAAGTTTCTCAGCTTATCGCTAAACAGCAACTTTCTTTTATGTACTCGATAAGCGAGTTGCATCTCCTAAAATAATGCGGATAAATACAGAAAATTAGTGTTTCAGATCTGCTATAAAAGCTTTCACTATGTATAGGGAGATAAGAATGTTACTTGAAACCTGGATCGCCTTTACACTGGCCAGCATGGCTCTGTTAGCCATTCCTGGACCGACTGTACTTTTGGTTGTCAGCTATGCATTGGGTCATGGTAAGCGATCGGGATGGGCGACAGTACCTGGAGTGGCTTTAGGTGATTTTACGGCGATGACCGTATCCTTACTGGGAGCAGGTGCTATCCTGGCAGCTTCCGCAACTTTGTTTACCGCACTGAAGCTGGTAGGCGCAGTCTACCTTGTCTGGCTTGGTATTAAGCTCTGGCGAACAGAGCCTCAGTTGGAACAAGCCAATAAGGATATAGCAACAGGCAAGTCAAAAAGCACGATGTTCTGGAGTGCTTATATTGTCACTGCCCTCAATCCAAAAGGCATTGTCTTCTTCGTCGCTTTTGTTCCACAGTTTGTTGATCCCACTGCACCTGCTCTTAACCAGTTCATCATTCTGGAGGCCACCTTCGTCGCATTGGCGACAGCAACGGTAACCTTTTGGGCACTATTCTCAGGACATATGAGAGCACGCTTTAAACGCAGAGAAACTCTACAACGGGTGAATCGAACCGGCGCAAGCTTTCTGATTGGCGCAGGGGTCTTAACGGCAACGATACAACGTTAAAATATTGCGAAGCCTGCAGTGATATAGCAAAGCAATCAGACGAATAAAAAGTCGATCAAAAAATCAGCCCGCTCACCAGTCAAATGGTAGCGGGCTTACAGTGAAAGCGATCACACCTCAAACAACACATCGGTGCGGATAATATATTTCACACCTCGGGTAATTTGCTCTGAGCTATGCAGGCAATGCATTGGGTGTCGGCCATGGGGAAAACAGAGCACACTACCCGCTGGAGTGCGGATATCCGTCATATTGGCTTCTTTGGCACTGAACGCTGGTTTTGTCGGATCGTCCTTATTTACCCAGAACTGAGTGGCACCACCATCAAAATCATCACTTAGCAGTACCAGATAGGTCATCTTACTCCAGCGATCCGGGTAGGCATCGGCAATCAGCTCATTATCAATAACACGGCTGCCCGGCCAATCACCGTCGATATGAGGTTTAAAATAATCCCCTTCCTGATAACGGTAAAAACGGAAACGGGCGTTAATACCCACCGGCTTTTTGCCCTGAAAGATATTATTCGGATCAGTCATAAACTCTCGACTGCGTTGCCAGAGAATGCCATCGGTTTGCTCATCGACCACCCAGACGACATTGTCGTTATGGCGTACATCTCTGGGTAATGATACGGCAGCATCTTCCAGATAGCCCAGAGACTCGGTTAACTCGATCAACCGCTGACACTCTTCAGGGCTCAGCGCATTCAGGATCTGGAAAGCACCGGGCACACCGGGGATATCAACTCGCTTGATTTCACCATGCTCCTGGCTTGGACTAAGTGCCAACTGGGCCGGGTTATCTTGACGGCTGGCCCATGTTGGCAGTGCCGGATGTTCTGCGCCAGGTTCTTCTGCCACGACGTAAAAGTTATCTTGTTGCATCTTGATCTACCTATTAGCTTTATATCTACAAATTCTGTCGACCGATACGCTCTGTTCAGCGCTGACTTAATACCCGTACCTGAGCAAACTGACGGTGCCCTTCGGCTGAACCATGGAAACCAAAACCACTCTGCTTGGCACCGACCCAGGGACTATCACCGGAGCCACCGACACCTTGATTAATTGCGACCATGCCCGCTTCTAATTGATCCGCCATTTCCTGGGCTCCTTGTCCACCAAACACCACAGCCCCCAGGCCATAGATAGAATCATTGGCACGGGCAATCGCGGTATCAATGGCATTAAAGCGACTGATAGCAATGACAGGACCAAAGGTTTCTTCCTGTTCCATACGCATATCCGGCGTCATCCCGGTCAGTACCGTTGGCGTGATATAAGGCGGTTGCTGATCCAATGAGCCCAGTTTTAACTCAGCACCTTTCTCTACCGCATCCCTGATATGAGCCATGATGTTTTGGTGCTGACGACCATTGACGATAGGCCCCATCTGCACACCCAGTTGATTCCACGCCCCCACATGATAGTCAGCGGCAATTTCAACAACTCTGCGTTCAAACTGCGGCGCAACCGCCTCATCCACATAGATACGCTCGGTTGAGGTACACATCTGGCCGGTATTTTCCAAACTGCTGGCGACAGCAAAACGCGCTGCGGCTTCAATATCGGCATTGGCCATTACGATCATAGGATCATTACCGCCCAGCTCCATCACCAGGCGCTTCAGACCACCTGCGGCCTGAGCCATAATATGTTTTCCCGCCGCCATAGAGCCGGTAAAGGCGATCAGATCAACATCACTGCTAACCAATGCCTGCCCCACGCTCCTATCGCCATGCACGATCTGCAGTACACCTGCCGGTAAAACCTCGTTCAATAGTTCTACAAAGGCCTGTGCAATCAATGGCGTTTCTTCCGAAGGTTTAAAAACCACAGTATTACCCGCCACCAAAGCCGGAACAATCAGATTACACGCCATCGCCATAGGGTAGTTCCAGGGCGAGATTACTGCTGCAACACCTAAAGGGCGGTATTGCAGTTTGGTGCCACGATAAGGTGCTTGCTCCCGTAATGCCGCTTCGGCCTGTTCCGCGGTATAACGGGCACCAAACAGAGAACCGCCTACTTCTGAACTGGAACGACGCATATCTTTACCCATCTCCTGGCTGAGTAAGAGTGCCAACGCTTGAGTGTGGGATTCCAGGTGTAAAAAGGCGTCCTGAATCAGCTCAACCCGAGCTTTAGGGCTCAGTGCGCGCCAGCTTTGGGCCGTTTTCCGGGCGGTGGCAACAATCGTTTCTAGTTGCTGATGGGAAGTGACAGCAACTTCACCCAGCAGTTTGCCATTACTGGGATCATAGGATTTCAATGTGGTATCCATAAAGACTCCTGGGTCTTTCTACTCACAAGGCGATCCGATCTCTTAGAGAAAAGATAAGAGCATAAATGAGAGAGAAAAATGAGAGACAAAAACAACAAGTGAAAAAACCATCCATGGTCAAAATGGCAAAGCAACAAAGTATCCGTTTCTACTTGTACCAACCCCTATTGGTATTCACCGCGCTATGCCGGATCACTTATAACGAGTAGCTTAAGTAGTCGGTATAACCCTTATCTGTGCCGCCATACATGGTCGCAGGATCAACCGTGTTCAGTGGCCAGTCGTTACGAATACGTTCCGGCAGATCCGGGTTGGCAATAAAGGGACGACCAAAACCAAAGATGTCACCATGGCCTTGTTCCAATACGCGCAGCGCTTTCTCCGGCGAGTATTTCCCGGCGTACATCACGGTGCCGGTGAAGTTATCCCGCACAGCCTGATAGAAGGTATCGGGCAGATCTGGGGCGTTATCCCAATCCGCTTCAGCCAGGGACAGATAAGCAATACCCGCCTGATTCAGCAGTTTGATCGCTTCGATGTAGGTGGTATGAGGATCACTTTCCACCAGCCCCAAATACACACGATCCTCATCAGTGCTTTCAAACAAAGGAGCAAAACGCACACCCAGACGCTCGGGACCAACCACCTCAGACACCGCAGCAATAATCTCTTTCAGAAAACGCAGGCGATTTTCCAGACTGCCGCCGTATTCATCGGTGCGTTGATTACTGTGCTCCGAGATAAACTGATTCACCAGATAACCGTTAGCGCAGTGTAGCTCGACGCCATCAAAGCCCGCAGCCAGCGCATTACGTGCAGCCTGGGCATATAACTGCACCAGCTTTGACTTCATCGGTGCTTAAAGCCCGAGGTTCACTGGGTTCAGCCAGCGCACCTTCTCCCGGCCCGGTTTCGATAAATACACTCACGGCATCGGCCCGAATCGCGGATGGTGCAACCGGTGCACCGCCATCCGGTTGCAGTGAGTTATGGGATACACGGCCCACATGCCATAACTGGGCAAAGATCACGCCGCCTTTAGCATGTACTGCATCAGTGACTTTTTTCAAGCCTTCAACCTGTTCCTGGGAATGAATACCCGGCGTCCAGGCATAACCCTGCCCCCGAGGTTCAATCTGAGTACCTTCCGTCACCATAAAACCGGCACCGGAGCGCTGGCTGTAATATTTCGCCATCAAGTCATTGGCGACATTGCCCGGCTGAGTGCTACGGGAGCGGGTCAGTGGGGGTAAAACAATACGGTTTTTCAGGGTGTAAGGCCCCAGACGAGCCTCTTTAAATAGTGCTGCACTTTTCACGGCTAAGTACCTGAGCTAAAAACAAAATAAACAAAAAGAACAAAAGAAATAAAAGGAACGAAAGAAACGGTAACCTGCTGATGCTTGGCACCAGCAGGCCAAAGCCTTAAAACAAACCTAAAGGCTTAAAACAGACCTAAGGGCTTTTCGTTTAGGCTGATTAAGATGTTCTTTTTCTGGGTGTAGGCATCGATCATGGATTTATGGGTTTCACGACCAATACCGGATTTTTTGTAGCCACCAAATGGCGCATGAGCAGGCAGCTCATGATAGGTATTCACCCACATACGACCGGTTTCTACCGCCTGGGCTACACGCAGGGCGCGGTTAATATCCTGCGTCCAGACACCACCGGCTAAGCCATAATCCGATTGGTTCGCCATAGCGATTACCTCTTCCTCGGTGGAGAAAGGGATCACCACAACCACGGGACCAAAGATCTCTTCCTGGGCCACCTTCATGGCGTTATCGGCGTGGGTAATAATGGTGGGTTCGATAAAGAAACCGTTTTCCTGACCCGCTTTCAGCATGCGCTTACCGCCGGTCAAAATGGTGGCACCTTCCTCTTTGGCAATGTCGATATAACCCAGAATACGCGTCATCTGAGCTTCACTGATCTGACTGCCCATCTGAGTATTCGGGTCCATAGGATCACCGACATTAACGCCTTCAAACTTAGCCTTCAGTTCGCTGACGAACTGGTCGAAGATCTCTTGCTGCACAAACAGGCGGGCACCAGATTCACACACCTGGCCCTGATTCAGCAGAATCGATAACGCACCACCCTCCAAGGCTTTGTCCCAATTAGCATCAGCAAAAACGATATTGGCCGACTTGCCGCCCAGCTCAAGTGTCGCCGGAATCAGCTTTTCAGATGCAGCCTTAGCCACGTTGTAACCAATGCCCGTTGAACCGGTAAAAGCCAGCTTGCTTATTTTTGGATGATCCAGCAGCGCCTGACCCGCTTCCGGACCAATACCGGTAATCACATTCACTACACCGTCTGGCAGAACTTGTTTAAAGATCTTGGTCAGCTCCAGTAGAGTAGAAGAGGTCATTTCAGACGGTTTAATCACGACCGTATTGCCAGTCGCAATGGCCGGAGCAATTTTCCATGCCGCCATCAATAGCGGATAGTTCCAGGGAATCACCTGGCCTACGACACCCATCGGCTCGCTGAATACCAGGCTCATGGTTTGTTCATTGATCATCACCGCTTCATCGCTATGGGAGCGAATGACACCTGCAAAATAACGGAAGTGATCAATCGCCAGCGGGATATCAATATTGGCAGTTTCACGGATAGGCTTACCGGTCTCCAACGCTTCCAGATGAGCAAAAAAATCTTTTTTCTCTTCCAGCAGATCGGCAATTTTTAACAGCGCATCCTGACGCTCAACTGCCGAGGTACGCTTCCAGATCGGAAAGGCTTTTTCTGCTGCATTCACTGCAGCATCGACATCTTCTGCATTGGCCAGAGGCACCTGGGTCAGCAGTTCTCCGGTAGCGGGGTTCAGGCTATCCATGGTGCGACCCGAAAGGCTGTCTTGCCGTTGACCGCCAATAAACAGTTGGTAAGAGGATTGTGGCGCAAAGTTTGTGACGACTTGGTTCATACATCTCTCCAGATTGGTATCGGGTAAAAGCAACACCGTGGCAGAGCAAACTGCCGTAATACGTCGGGTTGTTTTGAACTCGATAGCCATAGTAGAAAGACAGAGATACAATTAGAAACAACCCCTATTTGTTCTTCTAACAAATAAAAATGGTAACCCTGTGAACAATATCAATCGTCTGGATCTGAAGCAGCTACGCATACTGGAAGCGCTGTTGCAGGAGAGAAACCTATCTCGGGTTGCCCATAAGATGGGTTTAACTCAGCAAGCGATCAGCGAACAACTGAGAAAATTAAGGGAACTATTTGATGACCGTTTGTTTATTCGCCAAGGCAATGGCATGGTGCCAACCCCTTTAGCAGAAGGGCTGGAAGAGAGAGTTCATCACATACTCAGAGAGGTCGAGGCACTGTTAACCCCGGTGAAATTTGATCCGGCGACCTATCATTGTGAATTCAGTATCAGCGCCACAGACTATGCCATTCAAGCAGTGTTACCCCAGTTACTGCAGGTAGTACGTCGTGAGGCACCTGAATTAAAAATTATTGTGCGGGACTTTGAATCGGATAATCTGCACCAATTAATGGTGTCCGGTGAGCTTGATCTGGCATTAACCTTTCCGGCTTTTATTCCCGACTCTCTACCCTATCTCAAGCTGTTTGATGAGCAACATATCTGTGTCGCAGGCGCCGGATCGGATCTGGCCAATCGATCGTTAACTTTGGCTGAAGTCGCGGCGTTACCCCAACTGGTGATTTCACCGTCTCGAGCTAACCTGAGGGGGTCTCATGATGATTGGTTTGCCCGGCAAGGATTAGAGCGCAATATTGTGATGTCGGTGCCCAGCTTTTCAGCGGCACCAGATCTTATTGCAGCAACGGATATGGTGGCCTTCTACCCATCCCGACTGTTGCCCAATGATAAGGTGGTCGCACTGGAACTGGATACGCAAACGCCTCAATTTGAAGTGATCGCCGCCTGGCATAGCCGTTCCAATCACAGCCCGATTCATAACTGGATACTTGAGCAACTGAAAATGCTGTTTAACAACACCTCAGCTTAGCCTGTAAAACAGTGTTAATGCGGCCATGATGATGCAGCGGTGATGATAATGTAACAAATGTAATAGTGGTGGTGATATTGCCGTGATGGCTTGGCACTTAGATTTTCAACCGGTACCAAACCATCACTCAGGATATGAAGGACTAGAGGTTACTACAATGACTATTACTACAGCGGCTATTACTGCAACGCTACGGAACCAAAACTCGGTTCAACCTTAGCACTCAGTAGAGCGGCTTTGGCACGATCAGAGCCTTTGATTAAACCGTCATCCACCAGAGATGTGTGTACACTTTGGGCTGGATCAGTATCCCAGGCCACCTTGCGCTCATCCCGTGGCGAAATGCCGATATGTTTGCGGTAACAGCGACTGAAATGTGGTGTTGAGATAAAACCACAAGCGGCTGCAATCTCAACAATCGACAGGCTGGATAGTTTCAGCAGCTGCCGTGCCCGATCCAGACGCAATCTGAGATAGTAACGGGATGGCGAGCAATGCACATATTTCAGGAACATCCGCTCCAGCTGACGTCGTGACACGTTCACAAAACTGGCCAGTTCATCCAGGCTGATCGGTTCTTCCAGATTGTTTTCCATCAGCTCAATCACATCAATCAGCTTAGGTTTGGATTCACCCGCTTTATGCACCTGACGCAGAGGAACACGTTGTTGATCCTGATCACTACGGATACGGTCGCAGATAAACATATCCGATACGGCGCGAGACAAATTGGAACCATGATCACTGGTGATCATACTCAGCATCATATCTAGCGGCGCATTACCACCCGACGAGGTCATACGCTTTTGATCCAGCGTAAACAGGCGATTATTACAATGCACCTTGGGATAACGTTCCTGCAGAGCAGCCATACACTCCCAGTGCACGCTACAGTCATGATCATCCAATAAACCGGCGTGGGCCAGCACATAAGCACCGGTACAAATACCACCCAGCTTAACGCCTTTACGGTCCTGAGACTGTAGCCACTGCACCTGATATTGGGTAAAGCTACGGGTGATATCAACACCGCCAACCACAATCACCAGATCCAGATTGACTGCTTCAGCAATAGAGAAGTCAGGATTAAAGCTGATACCATCACTGGCATGCACAGGCTCACCTTTTTCCGTTACCATATGCCAGCTGTACAACTCTTCACCAGATAACTGATTGGCCATGCGCAGGGGTTCGACCGCAGAAGCCAGTGCCATCATGGTGAAATTATCCAACAGAAGAAAACCTACTCGTGTAATGTTCTTTTGACCCGGAGCAGGGTGTAAATCTTTTGCTGTTAACATAGCAATTGCCCTCTTAAACGTTATCTTACTCATCTCAAATGGCAATAAATGGGCCAGATAAGCAGCAACGTTATGATTTTTATTATGTAGGACTTAACGTCAGATTGTTGTGCATTTCTCATCAAGCGTTGCCCGTTTGACGCTACAGTCATGGGACGCGATTGGCACATTATTATGCCAATTGATTTTCACCACTCCGCTGTCAGCGACATTTTTTCTGAGCGAATGATCTAAAAACGACACCCCCACTTTTTGACCATTGACCAGTCCCCCCAGGGGTTAGGAAAACGGTTGTGTTTAGCTAAACTAAAAGGTCAGACCAAGCTGACCTTGATTACCAAAGCTTACAAAAAAGTGAGCGTTATCAAAAAAGAAACCACGCACTAAAAAAGGGCTTGTCAGAGTAAGCATGCACCTAAAAAACACATATATATCAACAGATTAGAAAAGAAAAGCAGAAAAATAGATCATTAGCACCATAATTCAGATATTGGGGTATCTTCCGAGTAATGATGGCGGATCTGAGCCTGCAGTAATTCTGCAGTAGCAATGGCATCGGTTAGGGCATGATGCTGGCTGTAACGAGGCAGGCTATAGCGTACACGACTGTCTGACAGTCGTATAGAGACAGGTTTTCGACCTAAAAAACGAGACAGTTTCCGAGTAAAACCCTGGCGATGCATACGGGATTCCAACTCCATGGTATCGACAACCGGGAACTGAATACCTTCATTCACCCGACGTTTTAATGCTGCGTCCAGAAACGGGCGTTCGATATAGCGGTAGTGCACCACAGGGATACGCCCACCAATTGCTTCCAATACAGCACCCAGTACCTCCTCAAGATCAGGTGCATCATCAATATCCGAATGAGTGATACCATGAATCACCACAGACTCTGAGGCCAGCTTACGACGGGGTTTTAGCAACCAGTGTCTTGCCTCACGCATGCGAATACGTGACAGATCAAAGGGCACCAAACCAATGCTGACAATTTCATCATGCTTAGCATCTAGCCCCGTGGTTTCAAAGTCTACCGCGACAAAAGGCACTTCAGCTAAGGGCGTATCGGATGGGATACAACCCTGCTGATAGAACGACTGTAACTGGGGATCAATACTGCTCAACGCTAACGCTAACGCTTTAAAGTGTGCGCACCAATCGAGATTTTCCGGCGGATCTTTCCGTAGCATAAATGACTCCAGTTACTTCTTCTTGCTGCTCTTTTTCTGACTGCTGCTTTTACTGCTCTTAGTCGTATACGGATAACGGAACTTCAAAAAGCGCTGGCCATTACTCAATACCTGAAACGCTTCTTTCAGGTTACGACGTTCAAAATCGGTCAGGTTTTCCGGTTCGATATTGTTATCCGGCTTACGCCCCGCTTCGATATCCAACGCCTGATGACGAATCCGCACCATGGAGATAAACTCCAGTGCATCCTTCATATCCCGGCCACGGTTTTTCGGCAGAATATCCGCTTTAATGACATCGTCTAGGCGTTCGAAGGAGTTCTGTGCTTTAGAACCCACGGCAAGGCCATGCACCCGGGCCAGATCAGCAGTGGGTGCTGTGCCCCGGCGTTTCAGGTTCATGGAGTTTCGATGCTGACCATCCTGCTCCATGACAAAGTCTTTAAAGAAGCCCAACGGCGGAGTGCGACTTAGCGCATTTCTAGCCAGGCAGCCCAGGAAGTGCGGTGAACGCTTCGCCTTACGCACAATAAAGGTGTTTAGCTGCTCCGCCCATTCGGTTTTACCCCAGACACCATCCAGATCAAAAAAGATGGAACTGTTTAGCAGGGCTTCAGGATCTGGTTCTTCAATCCATTGATCAAAACACTGTTCCCATTCCACTCGCGTTTTACGCCAGCGCGGATTAGTCGCCATAATGCCACCGGAGCAGTAACGGTAACCGCAGGCATCCAGGCCATCACTGACAAACTGAGCCAACGCCTCAAAGTATTCACCGTGCAGCTCTTTGTTATAGCGGTTATCCAGAATCAGGGCGTTATCCTGATCCGTTGCCAGCAGCTGTTCATCCCGGGCCATAGAGCCCAACGCCAAAAAGCAGTAAGGCACCGGCGGTGGCCCCAAAGATTCTTCTGCCAGCTCCAGCAAGCGTTGCTTAAAGCTACGTCCGATCACCGACATCGCACTACCGATCATATGGGAATTAGCATCCTCATGGACCATACGCACAAAACAGGCAGGGATATCCTTACTCAACTGTGCCAGCTCATCCACGCTTTGACGGCGCAGAATATTGCTCACCATATACAAGCTACTTTGGGACTCATAGCGGATAATATCCGAGGTCGCTAACACCCCCACTGGCGTACCATTATCCAGGATCGGTAAGTGATGCAGGTTATAACGCAGCATCGTCAGCATGGCTTCAAAAGCGTAGGCATCATCATCCAGAGTGGTTGGTTGATCACTCATCACCTCAGTCACGGGTGTATCCAGATCCAGACCTGTTGCCACGACACGATTACGTAGATCACGATCCGTAATAATCCCCGCTAATTGAAGCCCACTTTCATCTTCATTCTGAGGTTGACGCATCACTAGTAGAGAAGATACACACTCTTCTGACATCTTCTGCGCCACCTGACGTACTGTGGCATCGGTCTCCATACACACAGGGCCACGGCTAATCAAAGCCGTGACCTTAGAGATCATCAGCTCATTACTTTCTTTCTGTTGAGTCACGGCATTGCTGAGACGGGACCGGTTGTCATCCACCTCAACAAAATCAGAAAAAGTTTCATACTTTTCGCATAACTCAGTAAAGATAAACTCAGGAATAAAGTAGATCAGAGAGTCTTCCAGTGCTCGCGATGGCAAACGTATTTTATTACCCATCAGCAGCCCTAACTGGCCAAACAGATCACCTTCACTTAAGCGGTTATAAAGATTGCCATCCCTACGGTAGACCTCAACCGCGCCACTGCGAATCACACAAAGATCATGAATGACGTCACCAAATTTATAGATATCACTGTTGGCCCGGTAGTAACTGATCTCAATCTGACAAGCAACCTTGTTGATCACGTCTTCAGGTAGTTCATTAAACGGCGGGTACTGGGCCAGAAAACTGGCAATTTCAATCTGCTCGGATTCCACGCTCTGGCTCCATGGGCTCAGTTATTTAATTACGGTTTACACCGATTCTGGATCATTGTCGGATGACACTTCGCTTATCTAATCTACTAAAATATCCAAGATAATTATCTGGAATGGTATTAGATAAAGCTTAATGAATAACTATTCTGACACAGCGGGATACTGTCGTTAACGCACAAAACGGGTGTGAAAGCCAAATGTATTAGCTCTCTAGCACCCGTTTTTTATACACACTGATATAGGATTAGATAACCACTGTTTCAGTGTTTTAACATCGCCTTAATATTCTACTACTACGTCACCATCTGGCACACTACAGCACGATAGTACGTAACCCGCTTCGATATCATCATCCGTAATACCACCATTGTGGTTCATTGAAGCAGAACCTTCTTTGACCTGCACTTTACAAGTACCGCAGATCCCCATACCACAAGCTTTAGCAATATTGATACCCAGCTTAGACGCCGCACTGTGCAGAGTCTCACCCGGTGCGATCTGAACACTTTGACCACTGTTGCTGAAGGTAACCCAATTCATATCCGATTGGGTCAGTGCATCTGCTTCTTCCTGAGCGATCTCGGCATCTTCAATCGCCTTCTCTTCGATACCTTCTGGAGTTTCACCGAAGGATTCTTCATGGTAGCGAGACATATCAAAACCGTTAGATTCAAGCAGTCTCTTAATCGCTCTCATATAGGGTGTCGGACCACAGCAGTAAACTTCACGCTCCATAAAATCTGGAGCGATCATTTCCAGCTTGGCCTGATCCAGGTAACCACGATATCCGTGCCAGGCCTGCCCATTCTCGATACGTTCACTGATCAGGTGTAATGAGAAATTATTCACACGAGAAGCCATGTGATCCAATTCTCGCCAGTAAACGATATCATTTGGAGTTCTGGCACTATGAGCAAATACCATGTCAACATCCGCATTGGTATCAAACCACCAGCGAGCCATCGACATTACCGGGGTAATACCCACACCACCTGATAACAGCAAAACCTTATCTGCAGGGAAATCAATACAATTAAACTGGCCCACAGGACCATGCACCGCTAGCTCCTGCCCCTCTTCCAGATTATCGTGCAGCCAGTTAGATACCAAGCCGCCCGGATTCCGCTTAACCGTTACCGAGAAGCTATAAGGAACAGAAGGAGAACTGGAGATGGTGTAAGAACGCATCACCTGTTGACCATCAATCTCCAGCTCAAGAGTCACAAACTGACCGGGCTTAAAGAAGAACATCACCGGTTGTTCAGCCATAAAACAGAAGGTTCTGACGTCTCTGGTCTCCTGAATCACCTTTACGCAACGGACCACATGGCGGCCATTGACCCAGGTTTGGGTGTTTACAGGAATAAAGCTATCAGCGTTCGCAGGGCTAGGTATTGTATTAGTTGTCATCTTAGTTCTCTCTCAAAAAGGTGGGCTACACCCGTGACGCCTATTCTCTTCCCTACTTAAAACACTGAATTAACCATTTACGACAAATATTTGCTTAAACCGACCACCCCATAGCCCTCTGGAACCCACTGGTCGATTTACGTACTTTCTTGTGTCGTATTTGGTCATTCCCAGCTGGAAAACTTGCGCAAGAATACACCACATCAGCAATGCCTCACGCTTTGTAAGGTAATCGCAGAACAGCTGCTTTTAACAACCAAATAAAGAACGACGCACTGTCTGAAAACAAAAAGAGACAAAGATACAGAGCAACAGGAACAGCCCGAACTTAAGCGCTGAGCAGCGAAACAGAAGTTTCGTTATGTAATAAACAACAAAACGCTTAAGTCAAAAAGCTGAACAACAATATACCTCCACGCCTATCTGGCATATGAGGATAAAAGCGAGATGAGCACGATGAAAGAGAGCGATCTGATCAACACCACATGCCCAACTATCGAAGAGGCACGTAAAGAGATGGCTAACCTGCTGGAAGCCCGTGAGCATAACTACTCACTGCCGCAGCCTCTCTATAATGATCCGCATATGTTCCGCGTCGACATGGAAGAAGTTTTCCAGAAAGAGTGGCTGTTTGTGGGTATGACCAGTGAGATCCCTACTAAAGGTGATTACTTCACTGTTGAGATTGGTCAGAACCCAGTGCTGGTTGTGCGCGATGACGAAGGTAACGTACAAGCGTTCCACAACACCTGTCGTCACCGTGGTTCTAAAGTGTGTCTGGAACACCGTGGTAAAGTGGCTAACCTGATCTGCCCTTACCACAAGTGGGCTTACGACCTGAAAGGTAACCTGCTGTTTGCCGGTACCGAAATGGGCGACGCTTTTGATATGAAGAAGCACGGCCTGAAAAAAGCACACACGAAAGTGGGTGGTGGTTTCATCTTTATCTGTCTGGCGAAAGAAGCGCCACAAGGCGATGATTTTGATGAATACCTGAAAACCATGGACGAATACATGGAACCGTACGATGTGGAAAACACCAAACTGGCGGTGGAATCCAACATGTACGAAAAAGCGAACTGGAAACTGGTTATTGAAAACAACCGTGAGTGCTACCACTGTCACGGCGGTAACCACCCAGAGCTGCTGAACACTCTGCAGGAGTGGGATGACACCAACGATCCACGTGCTCCTCAGGAATTCAGAGATCAATACGCCCGTCAATCTGCTGAGTGGGAAGCGGAAGGTATTCCACACGAGCGTCGTGACTTCGGTCATCACCGTAACCGTATCGTGCGTATGCCACTGCTGGAAGGTAAAAAGGTAATGACTCTGGACGGTGAGCCGGGTTGTAAGAAGATGCTGGGCCGCATTAAAAACCCATTCCTGGGCTCCATGCGTATCCTGCACCTGCCAAACTCCTGGAACCACATGCAGTCTGACCACTTTATCGTGTTCCGTGTACTGCCGATCTCCGCTCAGGAATCTATCGTAACGACCAAATGGTTCGTACATAAAGATGCGGTAGAAGGTGAAGATTATGATGTAGAGCGTCTGCGTTTGGTATGGGATGCGACCAACGACCAGGATCGTGTACTGGGTGAAGAGAACCAGGCAGGCATCAACTCCCTCGCTTATGAGCCGGGCCCTTACTCCGAAACCTTCGAGTTCGGTGTAATTAACTTTATGGATTGGTACAGCACCACTGTTCAGGCAAACCTGAAGAAGAAATAAGGTCTTTATTTCTTCAAGCACCGGAACAAAGGTTTCTCTACGTAATACCTGGAGCCTTTGTTTCGGTGTGCATCACGTAAAGTGAGTTGTTAGTTGTGCACTAGAGGGCGTTTGCTACCGCATTGGTTAAACGCTCACTATAGCTTGAGCTGATTTCAGCTCACCAGCCGGTAAGGTGTCTTACCGGCTTTTTTGGTTTTGGGCTTTGTTACTGATTTGACTCAAAGATATCTTCTAAGGTGTCCATCTGAACAAAACGAGTTGTCCATTGCGTTAGCTGCTCATCAGTCGCTTCAAACAGCCTAGGCTTAACCCATTCTGGTAGCGCTTCAAATTTCAGGCTTAATAACAGTAGCAGTTGCTCCGCTTTGCCTTTGACAATACCTTCTTCCGTTGCAGCATTCAGTTGAGACACTTCGTCATGCAGGGCTCGTTCACGGATAAAAGCGAGTCGGCGCGTCTCACTGTCAGCACTGAGGTCCTTCACTTTACTCAAGGCGTCTTGTACCGGTTGATAGGCGATATTGGCCATTGTCACTTCCTCACACCAGTGTTCAAAAAAGGTTATCCAGGCGGCTAACTTATCTTTCGCTAAGCCTAAACGATCTGCTTTGGGTAATTCTATCAGATTCAGTTGTAGTTCCTGTCCAAGAAGTACATGAGACTTAATCCTATCCCGCATTTCAAAACACCAAACCGCTTGATCAACATGCTCAGATTGGTCAAAAAGCGTAAAATCCAGCAGATGAATTCCGATAGCAGACTTTAACTCAAGATAGTCTTCACCGCTGTTAAGCTGTTCAGTCAGCATACGAGCAAGATAAAAGGTGCTACGCGCATTCCAGGCACTGTATTTACGCACCTGCATCTCTACATTATAACGCTTCCCTTCTATATCCTGAGCAAAGATATCGAGCACGATATGCTTACCAGTCAACTCTTCAGGTTCTATGGTGGGGTTTAAGATTTCTATTTCTTCGATGGCTGGACGCCCTTCCCGAACAGCATTGATCAAATCACATAACAGGTCAGGAGCTTTGGCAAAAATCTTTTTAAAAACAAAGTCATTCTTGGGGTCGAGTAGATCCGTATCAGCTTGCTTCATTGGTCTTCCCTGTATTTACATTAGAAATCACTCCTAAAGCAAGATAGGCCGAGAACTGTAGATACACAAAGTAGATTACAAAGAATTGAAAACAACAAAATCAGGTAGTGCGTTTGTAGAAAATCTGTAATGGTCTATGGCTTACCCACATAAAAAACACACAAAAAAGGACCACTAAACCAGCGAATTTATCCGTCTGATTTAGCAGCCCAGTGCGAAAGAAAAACCAGATCTATCGCTATCTTGAGTGAACTGGCTAACATGAACTGTCTTTAGTTAACGAATGCAGATTAACGCTCACCCTGTACTTCAAACTCATCATCATGCAGTAGCGCGGTGCCGTCTGGCTGAATCTTCCAGTGTTCACGATGCACAACACCAAAGGCTTTGTTCATAGTCCACTCTGAGGACAGCAGATAACCGTCATCACCGATGGCCTGCCATTTCACATTGCTGTACTCAACTTCAGCAAAACCCTGATCAATAATGTTTTGCCAGAAAGCCTGAATCGCTTCACGACCATTAAACGTGCCAAATGGCTTAGCGCGCATCTCCGCATTTTCTTCATACTGAGCAGCACAACCTGCGGCATCCTGGTTATTAAACGCCGCTTTCCAGGCTTCGATACCAGCTTCGCAACGCTCCAGAATAGTTTGATCCATGATGATCTCCTCAAAAATATGATTGATGAGGGCTATTCTAAGAATCTTATATTTATGAAAAACAGTATAATTAGAAATCAATGTTTAGATATTACGGACAATAGAAATGAATCCATTACGTCAGATGTCACTGTTTGCCCGTGTGGTTGAAGCAGGATCAATTAGTGCAGCAGCAGATCAGCTGGAACTATCCAAGTCTGTGATTAGCCAGCATCTGAAGTTATTGGAGCAAGAGTTAGGTGTCGTGCTACTGAAACGCACCACACGCAGACAATACCTCACCGAAGAAGGACAGATCTTTTATCAACGCTGTCGGGAACTGAATCAGGTGGCTGAAGAAGCTTGGTCAGAGGTGAAAAACAGCCATGAAACTTTGAGCGGCCGAGTTCGGCTTACTGCCCCGGATGCCTTGATGTCACCTGTGATCGCACCCTTAATCGCCGAGTTGATCAAACAATATCCTGAACTGCGCCCCGAGCTGATTGCCAGTGATGAGCAACTGGACCTGATGCAACAGAACATCGACTTGGCAATTCGTGTGGGCCACTCCCCTGCCAGCCAATTACGCCAACGTCGCATTGGCCAGTTTAAAGATGTGCTTTGTGCTGCTCCAAGTTTTCTAGCTGACAAACAGGATAGCGCTTTAGAAGATCTGCCCTATATCGCCAACAGCTGGCAGGGCGTAGAGATTAACCATCGTTTGAAAAGCGATAAAGGTGAGACAAAAGAACTGAATTATCGACCAACGTGCCGAGCTAGCTCTTTGCATCTGTGTCGAACACTGCTGGAATCCGGTACAGGTATTGGCATCCTTCCCGACTTTATTTTTCAGCACAGCCAACAGCAGGGATTATTGGTTGAGGTTTTACCGGACTACTCTCTACCAGAGATCCCTGTCTATGCCCTGCACTCTTTTCAGGGCAAAGCCCCTAAAACGGTCGAGCTGTTGATTGAGAAAATCAGTACGGCGTTAAATGCCTAAGCTTCAGAACTATAACGGCGGCAACTCATCTATAGCATAGGCTTGATCTTGCAACCAGGGTGCTGAAGCCGGTAACTGTGGCACAAGTTGTTGGGTATAGATCTCCTGGCAGATCTGCACCACCTGTTGTGGCAGATCACCAAACTCACCACGGCGGGATAACAGACAGATATAACGGGCGTGGTTACCTTGATCGATGGGTAGGATTTTGACGTCCTGTAACAGCGCGGGATTTTGCAGCAGACAAGTCACCGGGGCAAAAGCCCAACCATGCCCCTGCTGCACAAAGCGTAGTAGCGTCGTGGTGTTATCCAACTCAAAACGGGTCGGCAGTTCAACACCAATTCGACGGGCAATCAGCTGAGTCAGACTGCCCAAACGCAGCTGACGGTTATAGGCGATAAACGGCAGAGACTGCACCAATTCCAACACTGTACTACCGGACAGTTCCGTATGGTGTTCAGCGACCAGCAAAACAAAAGGATCTCGCAAAACCGGCTGCATGGTCAGCTCGGGATGATCCTGCATAGGATCGCTGGTGAGCAACATATCAATATCCCGCTCCAGCAAGGCTTCCTTTAACGGAGCCACCAACCCAGTACGCAAGGTGAGTTGATCCGCCACAGGCATCAGCATCTCCAGAATCTGTTGCCCAGCCGCATCGGCAAAGGAATCGATCATACCGAGGCGTAACTTGCTCAGACTATGGCCCGAAGCCATCTGTACATCCGCGTGCATGCGTTGCATATCGGCAAAGAGCTTACGCGCGTAACGGCGTAATACCCGGCCACTGGGTGTTAACTTTAACGGACGGGAACGCCTCACTACTAACTCAGCACCTAACTGACTTTCCAGCTGTTTCAGCGCCTGAGAGACCGCTGATTGTGTGATATTCAGCTTCTCTCCAGCCTGAGTCAGGGTTTCAGACTCAGCTACAGTCAGCAAGATACGTAACGCACTAAACTCAACAGATTTTTCAGGTTTTAGCATAATGATCTCCTGTTAAGCCCTCGTAAGCGTTTTATCGTCAGTTGTGACTGCAGGCATTTTCATGAACCAATACGTCGTACTGATCACTTAAATCCAAGACATTTTGATAGTTTGATAATAAGGCTATCGGGATAATTAAGTCACTGAAAACAAGAGAATAATCGCGACAGGAAAAGAGAGTTATAAGAAAAAAGGGCAGACGCGCGTCTGCCCAAAGTTGCACAATGACCTAAACAAAAGATTTCTGCAAAAACTGCCATATCCTCTGACCTTGGCTGGCAAATTTTGAAATGCTCTTGTTCAGGCGGTTAGCAAGAGGCAAGTTTGAACACTAGATTGAGTTTCAGATAAGGCTTAACTCCATGGGAACGGGCTGTTGGAAACTGGGTGCAGTTTACCTTCAGCAAAGCGGGACAGACGGAACGGCTCCAGTAGCGCTGGCTTATCGCCACAGATCTCTTCAGCGACCAGCTTACCGACACCCAGCATCTTATAACCGTGGTTGGAATCTGCGATAAAGAAGCAGTTCTTACGCACAGTATCAAATACAGGGAAACTATCTGGCGTGAAACAACCGATACCACCGGATGGCTCATCTTTATATTTTACGATGGTGCCAGAGAAACGTTTCTGACAGTGTGCCAGCGCAGACACCCACATATGAGCAAACTCAGGGCCAACGATAAATTCAGGGGATTCAGGACCATACGGATCAACTTCCACCTTATCCGCAGGCTTATCAACGATAAATGGCGCAGCACCACCCTGCACACCACCGAAGTGGAAATCAGGTTTGTAGTAGATACCCCACATATCTTCGGTGATCAGGGAGCCATCTTCATCGGATAACAGTGGCGCGTTGGAATCCACATGGATCACAGGCGGCATCTTGCCATCATTGGTAACCTGCATTTTTGGATCCACACCCAGCGTGCCTTCCTGCAGAGACCAGTAAACCCACATCGGAATATCTGTCGCGATAGAACCATCGTTTGGATTTTTGATATCCACGGTCTTTGGCATATCCAGCATATCCCAGAACGTCTTCGCCCAAGGACCGGCACCGATCACCACGTAATCGGTTTCAATAGTGCCACGCTTGGTTTCAACCGCTGTGATCGCACCATCAGACGCATGTTTAAAGCCGGTCACTTCCACGCCAGACATGATACGCACGCCTTCCGCTTCCGCTTTGCTCGCCAGACCATACATCGCCTTGGTATTATTGGCGTAACCACCTGGCATCTCGTGCAGTACCGAAGTAATCCCTTGCGCCTGCCAGTCGTGGAAAATACCCTTCATATAATCCATGCAATCTTTCTCGCCTTCGATAAAGCGAGACTCGTAACCGATGGCCTTCTGCTGCTCGTAGATAGACGCCACGTCATCATGCATCGATTCCGGGCTGATCTGCATATAACCCACTGGGTGATAGCTGTAGGCTACCGGATCACTTTCCCAAACCTTCACACTGTGAGCCATCAGCTCACGCATGGCAGGCTGATAGTAGTTGTTACGGATCACACCACAGGCAATACCGGTAGCACCAGCACTGATACCAGATTTATCGATTACAATAATATCGCTGCCACTGCCTTTACCCTGGGCTTTTAACTGTAACGCCAGGTGGTAAGCCGTGCTCAGACCATGGATACCCGCACCAATAATGACGTAAGGGGAATGGGTTGGAAAAGCCATATCGTTATCCTTATTTCAGACTTAAACAGCGCACAAAAGTATTGCATTAGGAATCACTATTCCCGGCACCCGTTGAGCGGAGAATATCAAACGACTTTTATTGCGCTATCACTGTTTCGCTATAAACAAATACCAGCTGCGTCGCTAACAACCCTGATGCTAACAATCGGAACGTAACTGGCAGTATTAAGTAGAATTCATCGCCTCTGACTCATCAGTCGAAAGCAAACTCTGAAGGCTATTCTTGATAATTCCCTAAGGCTCAACAAGCAGATATCACCACTATTAGTGACTCTTATAATGGCCAGAAATAGCGGCTTATATTGGCTGGCAAACAAATGACAAATGAGCACTAAATAGGTGCATTTAACATGATTTTATAAGTTTTAACGGAGTATTTATTCGCATTTGCGAACTACAAAAAGGACAATAAGAGAGCTGCGAAAAATATTGAATAACAACAAATAGTGGAAACGATAAAGAAACGACAGATAAAACGACAAAAGAAAAGAAAGCACAAACAAAAAAGGGACACCCCGCGGCATCCCTTTCACTGTTATTTCAATAATGCGGTTAATAGCTTTTTAATAAGTTTTTAAGAAAAACGAATCGCTTCAAATGGCCCTACGAGAGATAAAATAACCCTATTTCGTTAAGCGCTAATCGCCGAGTACCTGCTCCGAAGTTGCATGAGATTTTAACCAATTGCGCACAGTCTCTACCCCCGGCTTAGGCCGATGCAGCTGTGGCGGTTCCAACATATAAAACTGGGCTTGTGTGATCAGACTTTTATCCACCGGACGTACCAGCAGGCCGCTGGCCAGATACTCATCCACCAGGTTAGCCCAGGCCAAAGCGATGCCTTGCCCATTCAGAGCTGCCTGAATCACCAGTAAGTAACTATTCATCTTCAAACGACGTGTACTTTCCGGAGGAAATGGCAGATTACAACCCTCAAACCACTCGCGCCAATTCAGCCAATATTCTTTCACTTCCAGTGATAACAGCGTACCGGTCTGCAGTTGCTCAGGCTGACTGATCTGTGGATTTTTCTCCAAATACCCAGGGCTGCACACAGGGAAAACATTTTCACTGAACAGAGGTGTTGCCGTAAGCGTTTCTGGCACTTGATGACAATAAAACAGTGCCAGATCAAATTCGTTATGACGCAGATGACGCAGTGAATCCACCGCGATAATACGCAGATCAATATCGGGATGCTCATCCTGAAACTGATTAAATCGGGGTAACAGCCAGTATGATGCCATGGCATTGGTGGTCACCACTGTCACCTGTTTTTCTCCCTGCCACTGCAAGACATCTCCAGTCGCGCTGGCAAGTTGCAGCAAGGATTGCTGCACATGTTCGTAATACTCCGCACCGGTATCCGTTAATAGCAGCGCCCGCTTATCACGAATAAACAAGGCCCGTCCTAGGTAATCCTCCAGGTGACGCACCTGCCGACTGATCGCTCCCTGAGTCACATTTAACTCATCAGCGGCACGGGTAAAACTGAGATAACGAGCCGCAGCCTCAAAGGCCACCAGGCTGTTAAGCGGTGGTAAAGGTTTGATACGCATTGCAAAACCTCAATGCTATGGCCCGAACGGCCCTACACGGTCAAAACAGGGAAGCCGCAATTAAGCACTTAGCTCAGATTGCGGCTTCTAATTATTGTATTTTTATGACTAAAACAGGATAAACAATTCTTAGCGAAACAAAAGAATTTGATGTTTCGCGCTTAGCCAGTAAAACAATAGCTTAGGCGGTTTCTAATTCTTCCGCTTGCTTAGACTTCTGCTGACGTTTGCCCTTTTGCGACGCAGGAGCGCTCGACTCGACATTCTGATACTCAGCAATTTGAGTCATCGCCTGAGCAAAGTTAACCTGAGCAATCGCCTCAGTTTGCATCGCCTTATGGATCGAAATTGCCATCAATACCACCAGTACTGCCGCAGGTAGCGCCGCACAGATGGTCGCCGTTTGCACGGTTTTCAATCCCCCGGCCCACAACAGACCAGCAGCAATAGCACCAATCACCAAACCCCAGGCGATACGACTGGCTTGCGGAGGTTCCAGGCTACCACGGGAGGTCAGCGTACAAAGCACTAAGGTACCCGAATCCGCCGAGGTGACAAAGTAGGTCACCAACAGAATGGTCGCCAGAGCACTCAGCACATAACTTACCGATGCACCGGAGCGGGCTTCAATCTCATCAAACAGGGTAAAGATTGCTTGCGTAGAATCTGCCTTAGTCGCCTGCAGAATTGCACCACCTTTAAACTCAGCGGCTTCGCCGGTCAGTTGCTGTTCAGACACCTGAGTCTCATGAGCGATACGATCTTCATGTTCATACTTCAGCGCCGAGCCACCAAAGGCCGCCACCCACAGGAAGGTGATCAGCGTTGGCGCAATCAAAGCACCGACAACTAACTCTCGAATGGTACGACCGCGGGAGATACGGGCGATAAACATACCGACAAATGGCGCCCAGGTCAGCCACCACGCCCAGTAGAACGCCGTCCACCAGTTTTGCCATTGGGAATCTGCCTGAGCATCACTCCACAGGCTTAAACCGATAATGTTTTGACTGTAATCCGCCGTGCCTTCCAGCCAGGTATGCAGAATATAACGGGTTGGACCAAACAGCATCACGCCTACCAGCAGCAGAGCCGATAGCCAGACATTACCAATAGACAGCAGACGGACACCACGACCCACACCAGACATCACCGACATAATGGCAATCAGCGAAATCGCAAAGATCAGCACGATCTGAGTACCCAGACTGACCTCAACATTAAACAGCTTCTCGATACCGGTGCTCATCTGCTCGACACCCAGACCAAAAGAGGTCGCGATACCAAACGCCGTAATCGATACCACCATAATATCGACCACCTGACCGAACCAGCCCTGCATACGCTGCTCACCAAACAGTGGCTCCAGCGTGGCACGAATGGTTAACGGACGGCCCTTACGGTAGGACATATACGCCAGACCCAACGCTACGGTGATGTACAGCGCCCAAGGGTGCAGCCCCCAGTGGAAATAGCTGATGCGCATCGAGCTTTCAGCGGATTCCAGACTCATACCCTCTGCAGCAAAAGGGTTGCCCGCATAGTGCCACATAGGTTCAGCCACCGACCAAAACAGCAGACCGATGCCCATACCGGCACTAAACAGCATGGATAACCAGGAACCCAGACTAAACTCAGGCGCCTCATCATCCTTACCCAGTTTGATATTGCCAAAACGGCTCATCATCAGGTAACCCAGGAACAACAACACACCGGTAGCCATGGCCAGGTAAAACCATTTAAACCGATGCAGGATATCCCCAGACATATCCGTAAACAGCGCCCCGGCTTTATCCGCCAGTACACCACAAACCACGACAAACCCGATCACCAGGATTTTAGAGATCAAGGTCAAGGTGGGATCTATTCCGTGGAATAGCCCAGTATTTTTATTCATCTATCAGTATCCTTTTTATTATATCGATAGGCACTTGTAGCTGATTTTGTTGTTCACCTGTTTCCCACATGTCGTATCGAACAGGTGCTTGTATTAATCGCTGCTGACAAGCTAAGTAGCTAAACAAAAGTTTTTCACGACAATTGCCATACACTCAGGCTTAACGCCCAGGAATGTTGAAAGAATGTCGAAGTGCTTTTATTTAGGGGTTTATGAGCAGTGCTCGTTGTGTGACGACGGTTTTAAATACAAAAGCTGTCTGCAAAATAAGCAGAGGAACAACAATCCTGTTTAAAAACGCAGCCACTCCAGGCCTTTTGGCAAGAGGAATAATCTGAAAAACAATGATCTGCATCAAAC
The DNA here is from genome assembly GCA_964342385.1 of uncultured Oleiphilus sp. Lineage (GTDB taxonomy): Bacteria > Pseudomonadota > Gammaproteobacteria > Pseudomonadales > Halomonadaceae > Oceanospirillum. The sequence goes on from CAYFGP010000024.1 coordinate 47,885, forward strand.
GACTTTTCAGCCGTATATGGATGAGCATTTGTCATGGATTAAGACGGATAGCATGGGAGGTCACTGCACGGACATTAGAACGAGCAGTAAAGATAGGGGATAAAGAAGGTGACAGTTGCTGCCATTATCAGAGTCGCCTAACGCCTTGCCAAGGTAAGCAATGCAATACCTTGGCCTCTGCATCGTAAAAATGCCACGCGTGCCGAATCACTCTTAAGCAACGTGTTATGCGTGACTTTTGACGTACTTTGTCATTGCTGTCTCTGAGACTGATTGACCGTCGATTCTATATTGGTCTTTGAACTCACCGACAACACTGAACCCTGTTTTAAGATAGAGGTTCTTTGCTGGGATATTTTCCGATAATACACAAAGATCGAGCCAGTCAATTTCTGCTTTTTCTTCGCAGAAGTTTATGACTGCATCAATCAACCTTTGACCAAGGCCTTGTTTGCGACAAGTGGCATCTACACCCATGCCAAGTAAAACTCTGTGAAAACGGCTGTCATCACCATGATGGCGAAGATCAATATGACCTTTGATACTTCCGGCATCATCTTTTGCAAGCCACAGCTTCCTCCAACCTGAATCACCGTATTCATGTGAGAAACCTTCGATGAATTTCTGCTTTGAAGACTCAGGCAGTTCTTTTACTTCTCTGGATATGGTTAGGAAAAGCGGATACCCTCCTTGTCCATTTTCCGAGAGCTGATTTTCAAGATAAACAAAAAATGATTCTAAATCAGATTGTTCAGCTTCTACTACTTCCATCTATTACTGCACTCCATTAATTACGTATAACAAGGCTGTAGAAAAACAGATCACAGTACATCCGCTCGTTCCATAGCCCTCATTTTCCTATTCTGTTAATAATTGCCGGAACCAGATCTTATAACCCCAGTTACAGCTATTTTCCTTTCTAAAGGCCGGCCACACCGGCGGCTAATGAACCAAGTCACCAGATCGAACCAGTTTTTCCACATTATGCACCAAACAGTAGAGCTGCCACTGCCCCTCAACCTTCGTTTTACCTCTGAGATTAAAACGATTCAGTCCTTTATTTGTGCCTATATTGCCGAACACTGGTTCAACCACTGACACTCGATGACTGTATATCTCTTTTCCTTTCGTGCTATCAACACGTACTTTCATCCAGTCCGTATAGCTTGGAGACCGATCACGATTTAATGCAAATGAGACCTGACGACCTGCTCCTTTACGATGGCCTGCAGCCGCAGGATTTTTCATACAGCGATGCTTTATTTTGCTGTGTCGGCATTGTAATAAACGCCCCTCAAAGTATGCCATTTTAACACCCTGATCATTAGATCTTATACCTCGATGACTCAGCATTTGCCCCGTTGGGCATCGACAACTCATTCCAATTGGATCGAACTGAAAATCATGGGCCGGAATGATCTCTTTAGATTTAGCCCGGATATTTCATGTGTAGCTCGATTACCATAAGTTTTGAGCTGCTTCT
>CAYFGP010000025.1:0-48087 GCA_964342385.1 uncultured Oleiphilus sp.
CGGCCAGAAGACCAGCCATGGAGATGAAAGATGCTGCTGACATCCAGTCCGCCGCCGTTGCCATACCGTTAGCAACTGGGTGAACACCACCACCAGCAACATAGAACTCTTTCGTTGAACCCGCACGGGCCCAGATTGCGATACCAAAGTAGAGCGCGAAGGACGCACCTACAAATAGTACGTTAATTAGAAACTGATCCATTACAGATTACTCCTCAAGTCCCATGTCACTATCCAGCTTATTCATTCTCCATGCATAGTGGAAAATGATGCCGATGAAAGTCAAAATTGAACCTTGCTGAGCAAACCAGAAGCCAAGATCGGTACCACCGACTGTAATGCCAGCAAGCATAGGACGCAGAAGAATTCCAAGGCCGTAGGACGCAATCGCCCAAACAACCAGGCTGCCAATGATCAAGCGAACATTCGCTTGCCAATAGGCAACTGCTTTGGATTTATCATCTACCATAGTGATGCTCTCCGTTTATTGTTATATAAGAGGTCAGGATATAAAGCCTGCAAATCATGAGGAGCCAGCAACGAATATTGATCAATGACACTCATTGTCATTTTGTATAACCGATATACGCCTTTCGCCTTATCCCCAGTTTATTGTTATGAAAGTTCCTGTTTTTCAGGCATGTTCGATTTTTAAAAATATCCCTCACGATGTAATCCCCGACATTAGTAGTAGACCTCGACCACCAATATTAGAAAACACATAAAAACCTTATAAAACAACAAGTTAAAACAGGCACGAGGACTCATAAAAACTCTTTTTTTTTTGCTTTCTACTATAAAGGTCTAATAGGCTATGGAGCATAAAAGGGGGCAGATAGAACCAAATGGTCACACCTTGAGCACTGGAATAAAGCCTCTAAAGAGTGATACTGAGGCTCAACGGCTTTATTTTGCTGCTATGCATATAAATAAATCTGCTTATTTTGTTGCTATGCATATAAAGCCAGTATTTCTATCTTGTTGCTTTACATATAAAAAAGGTGAACTTTACGTTCACCTTTTTAAAGAGAGGCCAATATAAGATATTGTAATCAATGCTCCTGAGCCGCTTCTGCACCTCTGGGAATACGAATATGATCAACCATGGCCTGAATCTCTTCCGGCGGCTCAGGCGTGGCATAAGACACCACAAACGCGACAATAAAGTTCATCATCATCCCCAGTGCGCCAAAGCCTTCTGGAGAGATCCCCAGAAAGAGATTTTCTGTCGCCCCTCCCAGAAATTTAAAGTAGATAATATAGGCCAAGGTCGAGATCAGCCCTACCAACATTCCAGCAATTGCTCCCTGCTTATTGATACGTTTAAAGAAGATACCCATAAAGATCACAGGGAAGAAACTGGCAGCGGCCAGACCAAAGGCTAAAGCGACGGTCGCAGCGACATAGTCAGGTGGATTGAGACCAAAATATCCAGATATCAAAATCGCAGCCACAGAAGCCATACGGGCAGCAACCAGCTCTTGCCGCTCATTAATCTCGGGCAGTAGTGTCTTCTTTAACAGATCATGGGAGATCGCGGTTGAAATCACCAGCAACAAGCCAGCCGCAGTGGACAACGCCGCTGCAACCGCACCAGCGGCCACCAAAGCGATCACCCACTCCGGCAAATTGGCAATCTCGGGATTGGCCAGTACCAGAATATCCCTATCCACAAATACTTCATTCGCAAAAGGCTGCCGCCCTGCATCGAAGCCTGGTGACACTTGTGTATCAATGATCGGGTTTTCTGCTAAACGTTGGCCCAGATCACCATAATTATCCGTGAGTTCAGGCTTACCCCCGACAAAAGCCTCACCTGCCGCATACTGCACCTTGCTATCGCCGTTTCTGTCATTCCAAGCGATTAAGCCTGACTGCTCCCAGTTCTTAAACCACTGCGGCATAGCGGTATAGTCTGTGCCCTCACCTTGCTGACCATTAATGGTATTGATCAGATTAAGCTGCCCTACCGCCCCCACGGCGGGTACAGTCAGATAGAGAACAGCAATAAACATCAGTGCCCAGGCTGCAGAAACTCGGGCATCGCGTACACTGGGCACAGTAAAGAAGCGTACGATCACATGGGGCAAGCCCGCAGTACCCGCCATTAGAGCTGCGGTAATAAAGAAAGTATCTAGAGTAGATCGAGAACCTGTTGTGTACTCATGAAAGCCCAGCTCCTGCACAATGTCATCCAATACAAAGAGCACTGGCTTTCCGGCCCAAGCGGGGTTTACCGATTCCTGCACCGTAGCTCCAAGTCCTGTCTGAGGCAGAATATGGCCAGTCACCTGCATCACCAGAAAGATGGCCGGTACAGTATAAGCAAAAATCAAAATACAGTACTGCGCCACCTGAGTGTATGTGATGCCCTTCATGCCGCCTAAAACCGCATAGAAAAAGACGATCACCATGCCAATCAACACGCCCCAATCGATACTGACATGCAAAAAACGTGAAAAAACAATACCTGTACCACGCATCTGACCGGCAATATAGGTAAAAGAGATAAAGATCACACAGATTACTGCGATGGTACGGGCAGTATTAGAGTAATAACGATCACCAATAAAATCGGGGACGGTAAACTTGCCAAATTTCCGTAGATAAGGCGCGAGCAGCATTGCCAGCATGACATAACCACCGGTCCACCCCATCAGATAGCCTGAGGCATCATAACCGGCAAATGAGACAATTCCAGCCAGAGAGATAAAAGAAGCCGCTGACATCCAATCTGCAGCGGTAGCCATACCATTGATTGCCGGATGCACGCCGCCACCAGCAATATAAAACTCCTGAGTGGAAGCTGCCCGACTCCAAATAGCAATGCCGATATACAGCGCAAACGACAGGCCTACAAACAGATAAGTGAGTAGATCAAGGCTCATAGTGAGGCGATCCTAAAAGTGGATTGTTATTTTTGTAATACAGACAAACGACTGTTAGCCAACCGCGACCTTATTCATCCACATCATATTTTTTGTCAAGCCTGTTCATATTGCGGGCATACATTACGAGAAGAGCCAAAAAGATAAAGATAGAGCCCTGCTGAGCAAACCAAAATCCCATCTTAAAGCCGAAGAAGTGGATTTTGTTCAGTTCATCAACAAAGAGGATGCCGCAACCATAGGAGGCTACAAACCAGATAATAAGATAACGAACAATCAGCTCAATATTCTCACGCCAATAAGCTGCAGCTTGCTCTTGTTTCATGGGTTAACCTTTTTATTCGCTTTTTTGTTGTTGTTTTAGCTTGGCCTTGCTCTTCAGTATAAAAAGCAGCCAATCACACAATTTAACAAATCTGAGCTTTTTAAACCTTTGACTTTAGTCTTAACCCAAGCGATCTCTCCACGTTAAACAGCTATCTATTAATACTGTGTGCAAAGCTGTAAAAAGAGGTAAAAGTGATATTTGCCTTGAAGCCAACACACAGCTAAAAGACAATAAGTGTCTAAGCAAAGGTTTTTCTACACAAAATTACCGTAGCATCCGATTATAGGTTGGGCACATCAGAAGACTTTTGCAGACGTGTTTTGCTTTAATTTCCATTAGGTGACCGGGTATGTTCCAAGGCTGGGTATTAGTTATTATCTCACTGATTTATATGGCGATTTTATTCTCAATCGCTTGGTGGGGGGATACCAAGGCAAAACGCAGTAAAACCCGCCTCAACTCTCGTCGTCCCTTTATTTATAGCCTGGCGTTAGGGGTTTACTGCACCTCGTGGAGTTTTTATGGCACCGTTGGTCAAGCAACCCACAGTAGCTGGGTTTATCTAAGCATCTTTCTCGGTCCAATTATTATGTATCTGCTGTTTTCCAGTTTGATACGTAAAATAATCCGTGTGAGTAAAAAGCAAAATATTACCTCTATTGCTGACTTTATCGCTTCTCGCTACGGAAAAACTCAAGGCTTAGCGGTATTAGTGACGCTTATTGCTCTAGTGGGAACGCTGCCCTATATTGCACTGCAATTAAAAGCAGTAGCCATGTCCTATAACGTAATCACTAGCTATCCAGCGCCCCTGACCGATACTGCCGTTAATATCTATAGCGACACCGCCTTTTACGTCGCCATTATGATGGCTGTGTTTGCTATTATTTTTGGTACTCGTCATATTGACGCCACGGAACATCACGAAGGCTTGGTACTGGCTATCGCCTTTGAATCTATCGTTAAACTGGTAGCGTTTATAGTGGTAGGCGCCTATATCACCTATGGCATGTTTAATGGCTTTAATGATCTGCTCACACATGCACGCTATTATCTGGAAATTGAAAAACAGCTGAGCAAAGATCCTATAAACAATGGCTTCATTGCTCAAACCCTGTTATCCATGCTGGCTATTTTATGTCTGCCGCGTCAATTCCATATGGCCGTAGTAGAAAACACCCATGTGGATGATTCGCGCACCGCACGCTGGGTATTCCCTTCTTATCTGTTTGCCATCTCTTTCTTTGTTTTACCTATTGCCGCCGCAGGCTTATTGATCTTCCCCGATGGCACGGTAGAACCGGATACCTTTGTACTGACACTGCCCATGGCTGCTCAGGACCACTTCCTGACACTTCTAGCCTTTCTGGGCGGCTTTTCTGCCGCAACCAGTATGGTTATTCTGGCAACCATTGCGATTAGTATTATGGTATCTAACGATATCGTGATCCCTCTGTTGCTAAAATTCCGATGGAGCGGTAACACCTCGCACCACGATTTTGGCCAGATGGTTTTACGGATTCGCCGTATCGCCATTGTCTGTATCCTGGCTCTGGGCTATCTCAGTTATCGTGCCCTGGCTGAATTTAATACCCTGGCCGCCACGGGATTACTGGCTTTTGCAGCTGTCGCTCAATTTGGTCCCGCACTGATTGGCGGTATGTATTGGAAGCGGGGCAATCGCCACGGTGCTTTAGCGGGAATGAGTGCCGGTTTCTTTATCTGGGCTTATACCCTGCTGCTACCAAGTCTGGTCAATGCGGGCTGGATCGAATCCAGCATTCTGGCTGATGGCCCTGGCGGCGTTTACTGGCTGCGTCCGGAAGCGCTGTTTGGTGCTAATTTTGATTTTCTCACCCACGGTGTCGTTTTCAGCCTGAGTATTAATCTGTGCTTCTATATTGCGATCTCTAACCTGACTAAACAACGCGTGATTGATCGCATTCAGGCCTCAGCCTTTATCGACAGTATCGATACCCGCAATACCAAAACCACTCGTCCCTGGATGGGCTCGACCTCTGTCGGCGACCTGATGGCGCTTTGTGAACGCTTTCTGGGGCCAGATAGTGTCGACAAAGCCTTTCAAGATTACTTCCTGAAGCAAAACAATAAGGAATTTAAACCCGACGAAAGAGCCAGTATTGAGGTCATTCAGTTTACCGAGCGCTTGCTGGCTGGTGTCCTTGGTGCATCGTCAGCCCGTATCGTGATCAATTCCGCTCTGCAGGGGAAAGAGATTCAAATCAGTGACGTGATATCCATTGTCGATGAAGCCTCTCAGGTACTGGAGTTTAACCGGGCACTCTTGCAGGCCACCATTGAGAACGTCAGTCAAGGCATCTCGGTAGTGGATCATAACCTGCGCTTAGTAGTCTGGAATCAACACTATCTGGAACTGTTTAACTTCCCGGATGATATGATTCGGGTGGGACAGCCCATGGAGAATATCTTCCGTTTTAATGCCAGAAACGGTGAATACGGTCTGGGTGATCCGGAAGAACATGTACAGCAGTTAACCGATAATATTCGTCGCGGGGAACCTCACCGTTATGTGCGCTACCGTAAAGACGGCACCGTACTGGATGTACAGGGCAATCCCATGCCTGGCGGCGGTTTTGTTTATACCTATCAGGATATTACCCAGCAGAAACGCACTGAAGAAGCGCTGATTCAGTCGGAAAACAATATCCGTATCTATACCGATAATGTGCCAGCATTGATTGCTTACTTTGATACCGATCTCAGATACCTATTTACCAACAAGGCCTACGAAGAAACCATGAATGTGGATCGTAACGCCATTATTGGTCAGCCTATTTATAAGGTCCTGACACTGAGTCAATATGAGGCCCGCCGCCCCTATATTGAAAAGGTACTCAAAGGTGAACGCAGTGTTTTTGAATTGGAACACTCGCTGGATAACGGCCTGATCCGTTACGGTCTCGTCACCTATACCCCCCATAAAAATGATCAGGATGATATCTTAGGTTTCTTCGCCCTGTATCAGGATATTACCGAGCGCCGTATCGCCGAGATCGCACTGAAAGAAACCAACGAAACATTGGAAGAACGGGTTAAAGAGCGGACACAAAAGCTATCTGATCTAAACCAGGACCTGATGCAGGCCAAACAGATTGCCGAACAGGCTAACGCCTCTAAGACCCGATTCCTGGCTGCAGCTTCCCACGATCTGTTACAGCCGCTAAACGCGGCACGTCTGTTTACCTCCGCCCTCGCACATCAGGTAAAAGAGGAAAACCCCGACCAGTATCGCATGACCACCAATATCGACGGCTCATTAAAAGCCGCCGAAGAGTTATTGAGTACTTTGCTGGATATCTCCAAGCTGGATGCCGGTGCACTGTTACCGAATCTGACCACCTTTAAACTGGCAACCATCTTAGAACCGTTAAAAGCGGAGTTTGGTGCCCTCACCAGTGATCGTGGTTTGCAACTGGACGTGATTAACTCCAGCGCTATCGTGAAAAGCGATACCCAGATGCTGCGCCGGATTGTGCAGAATTTCTTGTCAAACGCTTCCCGTTACACTCAACACGGCAAGATATTGCTGGGCTGTCGACGCTTGAAAGACAGTATCCGTATCGAAGTATGGGATACGGGCCCTGGTATCCCAGAAGAGAAGCTGACCGATATTTTCCAGGAGTTTAAACGCCTGGATCACCCGGAGCGTCATAATAAAGAGGGTGAAAAAGGTCTCGGACTAGGACTGTCTATTGCCGATCGTATGAGCCGGGTACTGAAACACCAAATCCGTGTACGCTCGTGGCCCGGTCAAGGCACAGTGTTTAGTGTTGAAGTGCCTTATGGCGATGCTTCTGAACTGCAGCAGGAAGCATCAAAAAGTGAAGGCACTGGCAGCCCAAATGCCGCTAAGAAACGCAACAATCCACTGGCAGGACTGCACGTGCTCTGTATCGATAACGAGCCATTAATTCTGGAAGGCATGGAAGCCATGCTTAGCAACTGGGATTGCCGGGTCAGTAAGGCCACCACCATCGGCGGCGCAAAATCAGCAATTCGCAACAGTGGCCGCCCGGATATTGTTTTGGCAGATTATCACCTGGACAACGATGTTACCGGCGTTATGGCACTGACAGCACTCAATGAGATGCTGGATGAACCGCTACCCGGCATTATGATTACCGCGGATCGGACCGAAGCGGTTGCGGAAGAGATCAAACGCGAGGGTTATACCGTACTGCATAAACCACTGAAGCCTGCGCCTCTTAGAGCTATGGCAACGCGAGTATTGAAGAGCCATAAACTGAAATAAGCCTGTTGAGAACAAAACAACTCAATTGAACAGAGCAGAACAAAACAGAAAACCGGATCACAAAAAAACAAGACTAAGCAAAAATCTTAGCTTCCAACAGATAATCAATAAGGCAGCGAGCCCGTAACGGCACCTGCCTTCTTGAGGGATAGACCAAGGTAAAAATCAGCGGTTCACTGGTGAGCTCAGGCATAATGGGCACCAGTGCGCCCGCTTCGATCTCATCACGCACCGTCACAGGTAATAAACACCCCACACCTAATCCATTACATACCATCTGCTGCACCATATGGGGTGAATTACAGCGAAAGTATTTTTCGGGTTTGATAAGACACAACTGCCCATCTTGAAACATACGTACAATACCTGCATCACCGGTTTGAATAAGCGTCAACCAACGTAACTGTTCAAGTACTTCGATATTGTCAGGCACGCCATTCTTGGCCAAATAGTCCGGGCTGGCATAGATGGTAAAACGCTCCTCATGCATCACCCGAGCAACCAGAGAATCATCTTTGGGAAAACCGATACGAATCGCCAGATCAATCTGTTCTGCAATCAAGTCTAATCTGTCATCGCTTAGAATCAGATCCAACTGCACCTCAGGATACTTTTGGCAAAATCCCTCCAATACCGGGGACAGATGCTTAAGAGCAATATCGTTATTGACCGTCAGCGCAACCCGTCCACGGGGTCTTTCAGGTTGATTAATCCCTTCAATATCCTGCAATAACTGAGGCAATATCCGGGCTTTTTCATACACTTCTTTGCCTTCAGGAGTGACTGAGAGCTGACGAGTAGAACGCTGTAGCAAACGTACGCCTAACATATCCTCAAGATCCGATAGCTGTTCACTAACCCGAGAGCGACTGGTATTCAACTTACGCGCAGCCTCAGCAAAGCTGCCGCACTCCACCACAGTGACAAAAATCGCCAGATGCTTTAGCTGGTTAAAACCCACTGTACTCAAAATCGGAACACTCCATTCGAAACAAACCCTCTACTGACGACAATTATGATCACGCATACTGCAGTCATCAAGTTGAGCGGGGCAAAAGAGCACTGACATGCTCAAGCCGCTACGACTTTTCAAACTTAAAAGCTCAGCCATTGAGTTAATCAATTTTGATATTTTGGAGATTACTGATGATTGCTATCACAGGTGCAAATGGCCAACTGGGCCGACTGGTTATCGCTTCCCTGTTAAACAGGGTTTCTGCCGAAGAGATAGTTGCGCTGGTACGCAGCCCGGAAAACGCCACTGATCTAAATGCGTTAGGTGTTCAGATTCGTCAAGCGGACTACAACGCACCAGAAACGCTGCCTTCGGCCTTGGCAGGTGTGGAGAAACTGCTATTGATTTCCGGTAGCGAGGTCGGTCAACGTGTGCCTCAACATAAAGCGGTGATTGAAGCCGCTCAGGCTGCAGGTATCAAGTTACTGGCCTACACCAGTATCTTAAAAGCCGATCAATCACCTCTGATGCTAGCAGCAGAGCACAAAACAACAGAAGAACTGATCCAGGCCGCAGATATCCCCGCAGTGATCCTGCGCAATGGCTGGTATAACGAAAACTACAGTGCTCAGGCACCTGATGCCACAGGACTGGGAGTCGTCGCCGGTGCAGCAGCCGACGGAAAATTTGCCTCTGCCGCACGCGCCGATTACGCCGAAGCCGCTGCAGTAGTATTAACCTCTGAGCAGAGTCACGCAGGTAAAGTCTATGAACTGGCCGGTAGCAGTGCTTTTACCCTGGCGGAGTTTGCCCAACAGGTCGCAGAGAACAGTGGCAAAGCCGTGAACTATCAGCCTATGTCTGAACAGGCGTTTCGTGATCTGCTGGTACAGGTAGGTCTGCCTGAAGGTTTTGCCGGTGCACTGGCGGATGCTGAAAAATATGCGGCTGAAGGTTGGCTGTTTGATGACAGCGGCGTACTGGAACAACTGATTGGTCGCACTACCAAACCTTTGGCTGAGTCCGTACAGGAAGCACTGGCCTAGTTTTAGGTCTGGTAGCTCAAAATAGAAGACAATCAAAAAAGCCTGCCAGTGCGATCTATCACACTGTGCAGGCCCTTTTGTTGTCTTATACAGAGTTGCTGTCTTATATAGGGTTGTTGTCTTATATAGAGTTACCGTCTTATACAGACTTGCTATCTTATACAGAGCTTCTTCCTTGTACCTCTCTGACAAAAATATGCCAGATCACCACAAAATCACATCATACCGGCACTTTTAGCGACAAAGCCCGGTTGATAGCTACTGGCGCTATCAATCGACTGAACTTTCCCAGCCCCAATAGATGAAGGCTTGAATGGCGTCGACTGAGTTCGGGCAGCCAACGTTTGAACCGGCTGAGTCTGAGATAGCAACCACTCGATCAGTTGCTGTACATCTTTATCCTGTTTATGCAGTTCCGGCACACGTAGCCAATAACTGGCCGGAGAAGGCACCGCTGGACCAGGAGCGACTAAACGACCACTATTCAGCGCCTCTTCGACAATGCTTTCCCGCGCTAGAGCGATACCCAGACCGGCGGCTGCGGCTTCAACAGCCATATCGACCCGGTTAAAGGCGTAGTTCTCTGCCACCTTGCCCATCTCTAAACCTTGAGCCTGCAGCCAGTATTGCCACTCGGCGTAGCGGTCCGCACCTTGCCAAGCCTCTGTATCATGTAGCAGCGCCACACCTTGCCAGCTCTTCACATCCTGCCAATCAAAGTCTTCCCGGTAGCCTGGTGCCATCACGGGGATCAGGGCCTCCGTGCATAACAGGCGGGAATCAAAACCCGGGCTGTTTTTATCTGGGCTGTAATCAATGGCCAGATCAAAATCACTGTCCAGACGCTCTAACGCCGCCGCAACCGCACGCACCTCAACCCTTAACTCTGGCGAATGCTGATGAAACTCGGCTAAACGGGGAATCAACCAATGGAAAGCAAACGAAGGAATCGCAGTTAAACGTACTATCCGCTCTTTTGATGCATGCTTTAAATTTTCTACCGCGATAGACAGCGCATTTAGCGATTGATGGGTCGCCGTCAGCAATATCTCTCCGGATTCTGTCAGCTCAAGAGAGCGAGCCTGACGGATAAAGAGCGGGCCACCCAGCTCTGTTTCCAGTTTTCTAATCTGTTGGCTGACCGCTCCTGTGGTCACGCAAAGCTCCTGCGCAGCTTTGGAAAAACTCATTAAACGTCCTGCAGATTCAAAGGTTCGCAGGGCAGTTAGGGTCTGGGCTTTTAACATAGGTCGGATCTCAGCATGACAGTGGTGACTTTTAACACCAAGCTTTTAGAAAAACTAAACACAGCTTCAATTAGTATCGTTTGTAAAGCCAGCGCTTGCGCGCAACACTGTCTACAGATTTTAAATTTCCGCAGACAGGTGCACCATGGCAAAGACTACAACAACACCGCTGGCTATCCCCTTAACTCAACAACAGCTTATTCGTGAAGGTAAGCCTTTACTCTGGCTCAACCCTTATTACCAACAAACCGCCTCGGCACCCGATAAACCAGCACAAGATGAAATTTACGCTGCGGATGCCCGTCTGCGTCGTTTTGCACCTTTACTGGTTGAGCTGTTTCCTGAGTTAGAAAACAGTGCCGGTTTAATTGAATCCCCACTACTGGCAACCCAGCAGCTACATCGCACACTTAATCCTGTTGGTGGTCGCCTGTTGATCAAGGCTGACCATGCTTTACCGGTCGCCGGTTCTATTAAAGCCCGGGGTGGTATCCATGAAGTGCTTTGCTTCGCTGAACAGCTTGCATTGGATTCAGGTTTATTAAATAGCACAAATGATGATTATAGGAAACTTTTTTCCGATCATGCAAAAAGCATTTTCAACCAATACGAGATTGCAGTGGGCAGTACAGGTAACCTGGGACTGAGCATCGGCATTATCGGTGCAGCTCTGGGTTTTAAGGCCAGCGTACACATGTCAGTAGACGCTAAAGAGTGGAAAAAAGAGCGTCTGCGTAAGCGTGGTGTGCAGGTTGTAGAGCACCAGGCTGACTATGGTGCCGCCGTTGCAGCAGGCCGTGCGCAATCAGAAGCCAACCCTTACAGCTACTTTGTCGATGATGAAAACTCACCCCGCCTGTTTATGGGTTATGCCGTAGCCGCACTGCGCCTGAAACAGCAACTGGATGAGCAAAATATTCCCGTCGATGCCGATCACCCATTATTTGTCTATCTGCCTGCTGGCGTAGGCGGAGCTCCCGGTGGTATTACCTTTGGCTTAAAAGCCCTATTTGGCGAACACGTGCATTGTTTCTTTGCTGAACCGGTGCAGGCTCCCTGCATGTTACTGGGCATGGCGGGAGAAGCAGGCAGTGAACCGGTCAGTGTGTATGAGTTTGATTTAAAGATCGCCACGGATGCCGATGGCTTAGCGGTTGGCCAGGCTGCGCAATGGGTCTGTGATGCGGTAAGAGATGAAGTGTCCGGTGTCTTTACCAGCTACGATCAAACTCTGTATCAACACCTGCAACAGCTACATAAAGAAGAAAATATTCAGGTTGAGCCTTCTGCCGCTATAGGTTGCTCAGGACCTGCTATGCTGAATACGGATCAAGGACGCGACTATCTTGCCCACTTTAAGCTAGAAAATCAGTTAGATAGTAGCACTCATATCATCTGGACGACGGGTGGCTCTTTTGTGCCTGACAGTGAATTTCAGACTTTTTTGCGCAAATAAGCGTAAAGAAGGTTCAAAAATATCCTAAGAAGGTATATTGTTTATTATAGGAAACCTGTTAACGCATAAGAAAGGCAGTTTCCAAATGCTGCACGCTTGCTCTGAGCATGCATCATCAACCAATAACAAGAGCCCCTATAAAAATAAAAAGAGGTATTCTTCATGGAATCGATAAGTTCCATTATCGGCACGATCAACGGTATCGTATGGGGTGCGCCTATGCTCATCCTGATTTTAGGCGTAGGTTTCTTTATGAGCCTGGGTCTGAAATTGATGCCGATCCTCAAACTCGGAACCGGTTTTAGTCTGCTGTTTAAAGGCACCAAGGCTAAAGATGGTGAAGAGAGCGAGGGTGAAATCCCGCCTTATCAGGCACTGATGACCGCTATGTCAGCGACTGTAGGTACCGGTAATATTGCCGGTGTTGCAACGGCTGTATTCCTGGGTGGTCCAGGTGCTCTGTTCTGGATGTGGCTGACCGCCCTGGTCGGCATGGCAACCAAATTCTCCGAAGCTGTTCTGGCAGTGAAGTATCGTGAAGTAGACGAACACGGCAACCACGTTGGTGGCCCTATGTACTACATCAAAAACGGCCTGGGCCAGAAATGGGCCTGGTTAGGTACTGCATTTGCTATCTTCGGTGCAATTGCCGGTTTCGGTATCGGTAACACTGTACAGTCCAACTCTATTGCTCAGGTTGTAGAAGCGAACTTCGGTGTACCAACGGTTGCAACTGGTCTGGTCGCTATGGTGCTGGTTGGCGCTGTACTGATCGGTGGTATTAAGCGTATCGGTTCTGTTGCCGGTGCCCTGGTACCTCTGATGGCCGTAGCCTACATCCTGGCAGGTTTAGTTGTTCTGTCTATCAACGCTGATCAGATTGGTCCTGCTATTGCGCTGATCTTCGAAAGTGCTTTCACCGGTCACGCGGCTGAAGGTGGTTTCGCAGGTGCTGCGGTATGGGCAGCCATCCGTTTCGGTGTTGCACGTGGTGTATTCTCTAACGAAGCAGGTCTGGGTTCTGCGCCAATTGCTCACGCAGCGGCACAAACCAAAGATCCGGTTCGTCAGGGTCTGATCGCGATGCTGGGTACTTTCCTGGATACCATCATCGTTTGTACGATTACCGGTCTGGTAATTGTTTCTTCCGGTGTATGGACTTCTGGTGAATCTGGTGCTGCGCTGACTTCTGCGGCATTCGCAGATGCTCTGCCTGGCCTGGGTAACTACCTGGTAGCGATTTCTCTGGCAATCTTCGCCTTCACCACCATTATTGGCTGGTCCTTCTATGGCGAGAAATGTGTTGAGTTCCTGTTTGGCGTGAAAGCGATCAAACCATACCGTCTGCTGTGGATTCTGGCTGTACCTCTGGGTGCAACGCTGAGTCTGGACTTCGTATGGCTGGTAGCGGACACCCTGAACGCTATGATGGCACTCCCTAACTTGATTGCCATTGCTATCCTGAGCCCTGTGGTATTCAGCCTGACTCGCGAATATTTCGAGCGTCATAAGGCTGGTGGTACTGCCGCTTCTGATAGCGAGTAACCCAAAATAGCCTGCTTTGCAGGCAACCTGCCCGACCCCTTATCTGTCTGACAGATAAGGGGTTTTTTATTACCGGCTTGTTTACCCTGAATAACCCCGCATCACCTCATTAATCCGACAACCTTTCACCACACTCAAATAATTAGTTTTTCTCATCATTTAAGTTAATAAACTTCGTTTGTGCGCACCACATTGAAACACTAAAATGCACGCATATTCACTAGACACCTTACCTTAGGCAGTTGAAATAACTGTCGGGATCGTTAAAAACATGTTTATCCACAACCCAAAATACGTTTTACAGATTAGCCAGCCTCAGTACCCGGAAACAGAAGCGCAATACTTCGAACGCCTGCATAAAGAGCATATGGCGAAGAAGAAGCAAGAGGCTAAGGCAAAGCGTATCGCAGCGATTAAACAGGCTTTTAGCAAAGTATTTCATTTTGCAGACAAACCGTTATCTGCACACTAGTTTTTAAGTAGTTCGCTATATTTATCTTTTAGTTGTTCTCTTACTTTTAGCCCCATTGCGCAAGCATGGGGCTTTTTTATTTCCAGCACTTTTCTTACCCTCCGCCAACACGTTTCCCCTCACTCCATTACACCTTCTTCTATACTCCACTCTTTTTGGGTTACAGCGCACAAAACCAGTGCATTTTCTATTTTTAAGCCCTACTTTTTATCAGTGAATAAAAATCATGAGTTAGATCAAGCATAGCCAACATCAATTGAGGAAAATAAAGCTTAATATTCAATAGGTTATATCGCACAGAAAATAGCACAACAGACAAGCGAAAGTGTAAAAGGGCTTTGATGAGATAATTTAGGATAGCGTCGTTGGAAGGAATAAAACTCAAAATACAAAAAAGCCGCCTACCACTATATGCAGCAAGGCTGGCCCTGTATTTGGATGGCACGGTATCGGTTCAGAATTAACACTTCACCATGGGTGATTTAAGCAAAGGCTATTCAGCAAAGAGTTAAATAGCCTAAACACAAGCAACTTAAACGAGATCCGCTTCGGCCAAACGCAGGTCCACAATGGATTTCAGCAGTTTGAACATACGGATTGAAGCTTCAATCTCTTCCTTACGGTTAGTCAAACTCTCAATATTCAGACCAATCGGGATATTCAGTGGTACTACCGCTTCCAGAATCTGCTCAAGGTTACTTCGGCAGATACGGATCGATTCCTGTAGCGGCTGACGGGCATCCATAATACGGAAACGGGTCGCTTCTGGTACAGAGATACCCAACCACTCCATAAACTCCAGTGTTTTCGTGCTACCACAAGGGGTGAAGGTCAGAATCACACGTTTTGGCTCAACACCCTGCTCACGACATTTACGGGCATAGCTACTCAGCATATCGATCGTTGCCTGAGCGTTATAAACAGCCTGAGAAACAAAGAACTCACAGCCCTGGTCTGATTTAGTCATCAGACGCTCATGCTCATTGCCTTTTACTGCATGGCGCTCCGCGATAGTCACACCACCCAGTTGGAAATCAGCAGGATGATCTTTCATCACATCATAAGCATCATTCAGGCTCAGCTGGATATCACCATCTGAGGATGGGCTACCTACCAATACGGTGTCTCGTACACCGTATTCATTCCAGGCTTCATCCAGCCATTGAGTGAAAGATGCCGCATCACGCTGAGAAACACTCTTATAGGTGATCACCGGCTTTTCAGCTTTTTCACGAATCAGTTTTGAGTAAGCACGTGGATCCAACGTTTGCATATAAGGGAAAGGCCGCGGCTTATCGATGCGGCTGCTTTCATCCTGAATGTCATAGACAATCAGGCCGTCGAAATCGACGTGCTCTAAACGTTGCAGCAGCTTCTCGGCAATCTCAGCCGTGGCTTCAGGAGTGGTACCCGCTTTTGGTGGTGTCGTACCAAACAGGTAAACACCGCGGCTGCTGTCACTAAACTTACTTCGTAGATCCTGTTTCATGGCAATCTGTTTTTCTATCTGAACCTTAATTACCAACTATTATAACAACCCTAATCATTAATGTGATTAGGTTATAAGTTGAAAGTTTTTTGAAGAAAAATGAGTATTTTTAATAATACACATGCATGAAGTGCAGTTTTCTAATGAAAAACAGGACTTTAGTGCAAACTATGACCTGCAAGCGGCCAAAAGAACCGACAGCTCAAAATAATCTGCTTTGCTGAGCAGATTGATTACATGCCTAATCATCTTGCTAAACATCCCCTTCACTCATAAAGAATAGTTGCTACCCATAAAAGGTAACCAGTACACAAACATTAGATATTTTCGAGCCTGTAGATATTGCACTTCTTTAAAACGCAAAATACAATCATTCTTATTTGTACTTAACAAGCCTGATAGAGATGTTATGAGTGGACAGAGCATTTCCGAACAACACAATGTCGGCCTACTTTACAGTGACCATCACAATTGGCTCTATCACTGGCTGCGTAAAAGATTAAGTTGTGATTTTCAGGCAGAAGACCTTGTTCAAGATACCTTTACTCGTCTATTGGGTTCTCGTAGTCAAAATATCAAAGAACCCAAAGCCTATCTGACCACTGTCGCCAAAGGCATTTTGGTGAACTGGTATCAACGCCAAGCTTTGGAACACGCTTACCTTGAAGCTCTGGCACAACTGCCGAAACAACAAGTCCCTTCGGAAGAACAGCGCTATCTGATTCTGGAAACCCTGCAGGAGATCGATACTTTACTGGACAGTTTACAGCCGGAAGTCAAACAGGCTTTTCTGCTTTCGCAACTTGAGGGCTGGAAGTACCAACGTATTGCCGACCACTTCAATGTCTCCTTAATCACGGTAAAGCGCTATATGAAAAAAGCCTTTCTGCACTGCCTGACCGTAGATCTGGCATTTGAGTAGGTAACCACCATGAGTGCACTAAGCTATTACGTTGACTGGTTTATTGGTCGAAACGATGGGATGTGGTTTGTGAAACAGCTGGAAAACAAAACGCCGGATCTTGAAGCCCTGGATCAGGCCTCTGATTGGCTGGTTAAGTTTAACGAAGGTAATTTCTCGGATCAGGATCGCCGGGCCTTTGAACACTGGCGCCAGGCATCCCCCGCTAATGCTCAGGCCTGGTTAAAAGCTGAAGCTTTGATAAACAAGCTGGGCCACCTTCCCCCTGCTTTAGCGATGCCCGCATTAAGCCGCCCCGAAGATACCAGTCGTCGAGCCTTTATCAATAAGTTTGCTCTACTGTTGTTAATGGCCCCCATCAGTTGGGGCAGTTGGCGTTTGCTGGATTCCCAGGGTTGGATTGCCGACCATAAAACCTCACGGGGTGAGCAAAGAAAAATCCAGCTGGCTGATGGCACACAATTACAGCTAAATACAGATACCGCGATCAAGGTGAGCTTTAGCTCCTCTATGCGCTTGATTCATCTGGTTAAGGGTGAGGTTCTAATCGATACAGGACAAGACCTGGACGGAAATCGCCCCTTTAAAGTCGCCACAGCTCAGGGTCGATTACAGGCTCTAGGGACTCGTTTCCATGTGCGCCAATTTGAAGATCATAGTCAGCTATCCGTGCTGGAGGGTGCGGTACGGATTGAGCCGCACCAAGTTCCCTCTACCCATCAGATAGTGATATCTGCAGACGAACAGGCGGAGTTCAGTGAACAGCATATCGAAACACCGGCTCCACTGACTGCAGCGAATACGGCATGGACCCAAGGTATGCTCTTGGCGGATAACATGCCGCTAGAAGAGTTTACCCGTGAACTCTCGCGCTATCACCAGGTTTGGTTTGATATCTCTGGCAAAGCGGCCGGTCTGCGTATTTCAGGCTCATACCCCATTACTCAACTTGAACAAACCCTGAATATGCTGACCAACATCTATCACATCAAACAACACAAGCGTTTGGCGGGTTATTGGTACAACCTGGCAACTCAGTAAATCGAGGGAAGCAAAGCTCGCCCAACAATACAAAAAAATGATGATAGAAGAAAAAGGTACACGCTTTCGAAAAATAAATTTCATTCAGGGTGATACTTTTTTCTTTTTCGGCTGGCAATAAGCATAACACTCTAAACATTTGAGACTTTCCCATGCCTTTTGCCACGTCCTCTTTCAACACGACCTCAGCACAGCCACTATTTACTCGTACTCTCTTGTCTATTGCTTTATCTGCCGCACTGGGTATTACCAGCACCAGTTTTTCCAGCCTGACACTGGCCCAGACTCAATCCCCAAACCAGATAACAGTGCAACAGGAAATACAGCTTCCGGCAGGGCCTTTGGGTCGCAGCCTATCCAATATTGCAGTTAATGCGGGGATCGCCCTGTCCTTTAATCCAGCTTTAACAAAAGGGCTCAGTACACCAGCCGTTTCAGGCAACTATCAGCCACTGGAGTTGATCAAGCAGTTAGCCGCCCAGCATCAGCTGAAATTGGTCAAACAGGATGACGGCAGCTATACACTGATAAGACAGAACAATAGCATGCAACAGCTGGACGAGCTGACGGTAATTGAAAAGATTCACTCTGGTGAATACCGCAATGACTTTGCCGACTCGGCAACCAAAACCTATACCTATACACTGGATATTCCGCAACCGGTTGATGTGATCAACCAGGAACTCCTGCAAGGCCAGATGGCGCTGGATCTGGATGATATCTATCGCAATGCAGCCTCGGTCAATATTGTCGACCCCCTAGGACATACCAATATTCGTGGTTTTCGTTTAAACGAAAACAGCGGCGGTGTATTAAAGAACGGTTTACGGGAAGTAAGTCAGGGTTTTACCTTTCCGCCATTGGCCAATATCGAAAAGGTCGAGATCTTAAAAGGTGCCAGCTCCGCACTCTATGGTCGCGGTGAGCCCGGTGGTATTATCAACCTGATCACTAAAAAGCCACAAAATGAAGATTTTACCGATCTGTCAGTCATTGCAGGTTCCGATGATTTTTATCAGTTCAATCTGGATCACAACACCGCTATTAATGAAGATCTGCAGTTTAGGATCAACGTACAGCTTAACGATGAAGGTAGCTATCGGGATAGCGTCAGCCAGCAGCGCCAGTTTATTGCGCCAGCCATCAGCTATCGCATCAACGATACCCAGAAGATCACTGCCGAATTCGAGTTTAATCAGTTTAAACAGACTCGTGATCAGGGTATTGCAGCCATCGATGATGATATCTCTGCCTTACCCGCACATCGCTATCTGGGCGGTGATACCGATGTTGATACCCATATCACCACCTTCCAACTGACCCACGAATGGTTTGTTGATGACAACTGGGCATTAAACAGCAAATTCCGTATCGGTCATGATGATACTGACGATGCCTTGTTTAACCCCTTCCCTGCTAATGTACAAAGTGCTTTAAATGGTGCCCCGGTTTGGCTGGGCAATACTGATCCCAGACTTTATCGCACCTTTACCACAGCCGATGATGTGAAAGATGAGCTTAATCTGGATATCAATCTGACTGGAGAAGTAGATGCACTGGGTGTTGAGCACAGCCTACTGTTTGGCTTTAACGTCAATCAACGTCAGGTTGATCGCGATGAGAAGATCCATTACAACGCGCTACTACGCCAAACACTGGTAGGTGTTAACCCTGCATTAGCCAATTACAGTCTGGCTTCTTTTATTGACCCCTTTGATCCGCAAAATATCACTGGTATCACCTTGCCAAGCCAACTTGCTGGCATTCCAGGTTTAGGAGGCACTTTCGACTATACCGATCAGGTTACACTCAACCAGTTTGAGACCGATATTATTTCTACGGGTCTCTACTTCCAGGATCAAATTCGTTTGAACCCGGAGTGGAAGGTGACTGTTGGTGCTCGCTATGACCACCATGAGTATGATGTTCAGGGGCAAAGCCTGAATACCCTCACTTTTGCCGCAGATCAGTTTGCCTTTAACCCTATCGATGACAGCCAATCCAAAGACACTCTGGCCCCTAAACTAGGCCTGGTTTACTCGCCTCAAGATAATATTGCGCTTTACGCCAGCTACGGCCAGCAGTTTGATATTAGCCTGATTGCAGACCAAGCAAGAGCTACTGAATCAGATGCCCAGGAATACGGCATCAAATGGGACATAACCGATAGTCTGACGGCCTCTGCCGCTTACTTTAATATCCGCAAAACCGATGTACTGGATGTATCCAGCTTCTCAGTTACCAATGTCGTGGATGAGATTCGCAGTGAAGGTGTTGAACTCAGCTTATTGGGCCGCTTAAACCCACATTGGGTTGTAAGCGCCAATTACTCCAACTACAGCGCAAAAATCACTAAGGATGAAGATAAACAGGAAAATGAAGGCAATCAGGCCCGAGGCACACCATCCAGCAGTAGTGCCATCTGGTTGCAGTACAGTGTAGAAGCGCAAGGTGCGACAGGTTTATCTGTTGCCTTAGGCGCAAACTATGTTGGAGAACGTCCAGTGGATAACGGCAATAGTTTTGATCTACCGGATTACACCCTGTATGACCTGATGGCCAGCTATCGTTTCAACAAGGACCTGAGCCTGAAATTAAAAGTTGAAAATCTGACCGACGAACGCTGGTATGCCGGTTCTTTTACCTCTCAATCAGTCTTTGTTGGTCATGGCACTCAGGCTAAACTGGCTGTGGATTATCGTTTCTAATCAGATAAATAGGTTGACTGAAAGATACCCACTGGCACCAAGAGAGAGCTTCCTTACTGATATCCGTTCAACATCAGTCATTGGAAGCTCATTCAGTCGTTATATACACTGACACACAAGTATTTCGATATTTTTCAGCCAACAGCTGAAGAATAAATTTTTGTGTGAACGCTTAAAGCCAACCTCTCTCTACTGGCAACTGTCAGCCAATAAGATAAGCTATTACGACCAGAACTATCAGACCGCCAGTCAAAATCCTTAAGCAGCCATAGCAATCTGCAGATCCGGTAGGAACTCCGTAAAAGGCGTTGCCGCTAATTCGATATCCTTGCCTTCATCATCCCAGCGACGTAACAACACCGCCTGTTGATAGAAAGGCTCCGCACGGAACTGTTCTACTTCTTGCTCATTCATCAAGCCTCCCTGATGCTTCAGGGAGTATAGAGACGCTTCAGAAAGAGTCTCAAGATAACCCTCTTCTACCGTGCACAAATAACGCTTAGCCTGAGCGTGCAAACGAATCGGCTCAGTAACCTCTGCTGGAAAATAAGGAGCCAAAAAATCCGCACCGACCTTATCGTGTTTGAAGTTACCGTGTTCAGCACTGATCTCTTCTACCAAATGGCCAATATCATGCAACAGGGCTGCGACAACCAGTTGGCTATTCTGGCCATCTCGCTTAGCCAGTTTCGCACACTGCACACCATGTTCAGTTTGGGTAATGCCTTCGCCGTACTGGTTATGGCCCATCTCTGCATAAATAGTTTCAATCTGCTGCAAAATCTCAGTCATTATTATCTCTCTCAAAAAGTAAAATCTGGTATATACCAAGATAAAACATTTTGATTAATAAACTATGACAACAGGCTTCCTGTCAGTACAGATAGTGTGAAAGGGAACACTTTTGAGCATACGCTGAGTGAGTATCTTCGTATGTATAACTTGGGGAAAGAAAATATCAAGAATCATTCGCATCTAATAACATAATCCAGTATGATCTGCGCCCCCTATCAATCCAAGGCTCACTCAGCGAACTAATAGAAATAGATGAGTAATTGAAATAGGTAAGCAATGGATTACACACCCACAATATAAGGAGATTCCAAGCCTACATACGCTTTAAGTCAGCACCCGCTTGTACTCAAGCCATCGGTGCACACCTGCCTTCGCGCGGAATAATTTGCTGGTCGCCTGTAACCACAAGCCAGTGAAAACTAATCAAATTCTGATCCGCTTATATCGAGGAAATAATGAAACGTATTAACGTAGTCGGCACCAGCGGCAGCGGTAAGTCGACCTTCAGTCGTCAACTGGCTTTACAGTTGAATATTCCCCATTACGAAATGGATGCCATGTACTGGAAACCTGAATGGACTGAGTCCAGTGATGAAGAGTTTTTTGCCAAGGTGGAAAATGTTACTCAGGGACCAACATGGGTGTTAGATGGAAACTACAATCGCACTGTACCAATCAAATGGGCTCAGGTGGATACGGTAGTGTGGATCGATTATTCATTTCCGCGCACGCTATATCAAGCAGTAACACGGGCACTGCTACGCTGTATTAGCGGCAAAGAGCTTTGGCCGGGAACAGGCAATAAAGAACGCTTTATTATGACCTTTATGAGCCGGGATTCCGTATTGCTTTGGACATTAAAAACCTATCACAGCAATATCAAACGCTATGAAAGCATGATGGCTAATCCAAAGTTTAGTCATATCCGTTTTGTGCGTATTACCAGTCCAAAACAGGCAAAAGCATTTATCCAACAACAAGTTAAGCCAGATGAAACTAAGGCTTCTCACTGTTGAAATAGAGATATTAACAAAGTTTGTTACGACCATAAAAAATGCCAACCCAGGGGTTGGCATTTTCGATTCACTAAAAACAAGCTTATGGCTTATTCAGTAATCTTTGGCGGATCGATTTCCAGCTGTTTCGCTGCAATCACCGCTTGAGTACGACTGTGTACACCCAGCTTACGCAAAATAGCAGTCACGTGGGCTTTAATGGTCGCTTCAGAAACATTTAGCTCGTAAGCAATCTGCTTATTTAACAGACCTTCAGTCAGCATGTTCAGTACCCGGAACTGCTGTGGCGTCAGTGTCGACAGAGCTTCGGCAAAACGCGCCTGCTCTTCACTGATCTCACTTAAAGTATCAGCGATTTCAGGGGGTAGCCAAACCTCACCGTTCAGCACTTCTTCAATAGCAGAAGCGATAGTATCGAGGCCGGATGACTTAGGAATAAAGCCTGAGGAACCAAAATCGATGGCCCGTTGGATTACCAGGGGTTCTTCAGTACCGGATACAACGATAACCGGAATACCTGGACATTGTCCACGCAGGAATACCAGGCCGGAAAAACCATGGGCGCCGGGCATGTGCAGATCAAGCAGAATCAGGTCGGCATCTGGATGATCACTGGCTGCATTTTGTACAGCTTCCATTGAGTCGGCTTCAACAATTTCAGCTTCAGGGGCCACCTGTTTAACGGCCTGCTGTAAAGCTGCTCGGAATAAAGGGTGATCGTCTGCAATGATGATCTTCTGGGCTAGTGCCATTAATCTCCTCCAACTCCCTGCTAGTATTATAATTTTAGCTATTCTTCCTTGAATAATACCTTATTGCAGCGGTTATTGCCTGCAAAAAAAAACTCCCATGTGTTATCCACATGGGAGTTTTTGGGCTCTGAAAGCTAAATTAGCGGTTCAGACGCTCGTCGATCAGGCTGTCTACAACTGACGGATCTGCCAGAGTAGAAGTATCGCCCAGACCATCACATTCGTTTGCTGCGATCTTACGCAGAATACGACGCATGATCTTACCGGAACGCGTCTTAGGCAGGCCATCAGAGAACTGAATCAAGTCAGGTGTTGCAATAGGACCAATCTCCTTACGTACCCACTTAACCAGATCTTTACGCAGATCATCACCCGCTTCTACGCCATCATTCAGTGTGATGTAGATGTAGATACCCTGACCTTTAATGTCATGTGGGTAACCTACTACCGCAGCTTCCGCGACATCAGCGTGAGCTACCATGGCACTTTCGATCTCAGCAGTACCCATACGGTGACCAGATACGTTGATCACGTCATCTACACGACCAGTGATCCAGTAGTAACCGTCTTCATCACGGCGTGCACCGTCACCAGTGAAGTAAGTACCTGGGTAGGTGCTGAAGTAAGTCTGAACGAAACGCTCGTGGTCACCCCAGATAGAGCGCGCCTGACCAGGCCAGCTGTTTTTCAGGATCAGGCCACCGTCAACGGCACCTTCCAGCTCTTTACCTTCTGCATCAACTAGCGCAGGCTGAACGCCAAAGAATGGCAGAGTTGCAGAACCCGGTTTCAGATCCGTGGCACCCGGCAGAGGTGTAATCAGGATGCCACCAGTTTCAGTCTGCCACCAAGTATCAACGATAGGACATTGGCCGTTACCGATGTTTTTGTGGTACCAAGTCCAGGCTTCTGGGTTGATCGGCTCACCTACAGAACCCAGCAGACGCAGAGAAGTACGTTTGGTGTCGCCCATTACGTCGTCACCCTGAGCCATCAGAGCACGTACCGCAGTTGGCGCTGTGTACAGAATTGTTACATTGTGCTTATCAACCACATCACCAAAACGGCTGTGAGATGGGTAAGAAGGCACACCTTCAAACATCAGAGTTGTCGCACCGTTTGCCAGTGGGCCGTAAACGATGTAGCTGTGACCAGTAATCCAACCTACATCAGCAGTACACCAGTAAACGTCGCCTTCCTGATAATCAAACACATACTGGTGCGTCATGGATGCGTAAACCATGTAACCACCAGTGGTGTGCTTCAGACCTTTTGGCGCACCTGTTGAACCGGAGGTGTACAGGATAAACAGCGGATCTTCTGCGCTCATTGGCTCTGGCGCGCACTCTTCTGCCGCAGCTTCGAAGATATCGTGGTACCACACATCGCGGTGCTCGTGCCATGCGATATCGCCACCGGTGCACTTCACAACAACCACTTTCTCAACGGTTTTAACACCTGGGTTGGTCAGTGCTTCATCAACGTTTTCTTTCAGAGGAACGGCTTTACCACCACGACGGCCCTGATCCGAAGTAATTACGATACGGGAATCAGAGTTCATGATACGGCCAGCGATGGCGTCTGGAGAGAAGCCACCGAATACAACAGAGTGCACCGCACCGATACGGGCACACGCCAGCATAGCCACTGCAGCTTCTGGAATCATTGGCATGTAGATCGTCACTACATCGCCCTTGCGTACGCCCTGACCTTTCAGTGCGTTAGCGAATTTACATACACGGGTGTACAGATCACGGTAAGTAATTTTCTCATCTTGCTCAGGGTTATCACCTTCCCAGATGATCGCAACCTGATCACCACGGCTTTCCAGGTGACGGTCCAGACAGTTAGCACTGGCGTTCAGAACACCATCTTCGAACCACTTGATATCAACATTGTGTGGGTCAAAGCTAACATTCTTAACTTTGCTGAAAGGCTTGATCCAGTCGATACGTTGGCCCTGTTCGCCCCAGAAACCATCTGGGTCTTTTACGGACTGTTCGTACATGGTCTGATACTGTTCTTTGTTAATCAGAGCTTTCTCAGCCACTTCTGCAGCTACTGGATACACTTGTTGTTCGCTCATTATCTTGCCTCTGTGCCTTGGAGGAATAAATTCCGGGCGTTTTATTTTTATGATGTGGAGTTGTTAAAAATAACCCCACCCGAAAATCATAATTTGTGCACAAAGTTATACTTTCCCTAAGGCGGGGAAAACATTAGACCTTGGTAGCACTATTTTTTTCTTTAAAATCAATAGGTTACAAATACATTTTATTATCATGACCATTCGGCCATTTTTTGTTCATACCTTTCGCTAATGCAAAAAACAAAAAATACGACTTTAGGGTCATACTTTTAATACCACTAAAGAAACATTTACTTAATAAGATTTTGTATCACTTTGCTTTACGTTCACCATTAAATACCAAAACACTATTACAGCTTTTACATAAGTAATTGGTACCGCGAAGGATCTTATTATGGCGACGTATGGTCAGAGCATGGGTACGCTCAGGACAGGCGCAACGATAGAGATAATTCTGCTTAGCCGTCTGGGTGACATCAAACTGATGTGTGGTTCTGGCAGGTATACCCAAGACATGCTCCATTACCCAGCGCCACTCTTTGCCGTGAGGTCGAATGCGACTGCCAAATTCACGAAAAGCGATCAAATGAGCTAACTCATGAGGCACCACCTCCTGCATAAAGGCCTCATAGTTCTCCTTTAACAGTCCCAGATTAAAGCGCACCTTCCAGGTTTGCAGATAAGCTTGCCCAGCACAACGCCCTCGCAGTGACAAATCTAGCTCAGGTTGAGGAAAGTTCTTATTAAAGTGCTGCTCGGCTTTCGCCAACCAGAACAATATCGAATAACGCAGCGCCATCTCAACCTGAGCCGGATCGCTTGGGTCTGAACATTCAGGCAAACTGTCATTTAATTGGAATAAGGTAGCGGTTTGTGACAAGTAGGTATCCTTTATACATAGCGAAACCCAAAGACATAACGAAATACAAATCATGTTTCGCTGCTTGGCAATGAGCCAATATTACCTGAGATCTTTGCTTTTTCACCGCAAAGAAGCGACTTATTTCGATGACGATCATCACACAGGCAGAACCTCATATGGCAACCTAATTAAAAACCATCGTGACTGCCGCAAACACATTGATAAACAGCAAGTGCTTACACTAAAAGGACTCCCTAGAACTAAAGCCAAGGGTTACAATACCGCATCAGGTTGAATATTGATGCTCAACCAGAACATGTTAATGAGGTCAAAATGAAAGAAGAATCGATCCCGGTATCCGTCATTTCCGAAGAGATCCTGGACCAGATTTATGATTTTCTGGAATCGGATCAGGTTGATCCTGAAGCACTGGATGTAATTGGCCTACATGGTTTTATGGTGGCACTGGCCATCTGCCCGGACCCGGTTCCTACCGGCGAATGGCTGCCAGTGGTATTTAATGGCATGCCAAAGTTTGATGACGAGCTATCTGAAGAGCAAATGCTGGCTTGGCTGGAAACGATGCAGGAAGAAACCCGCACCGTACTCTATCGTGGCCAGACAATCGAACTGCCGTTTGAAGCCGAACTGGAAGAAGATGAACAGCTGGAAGACAGCGAAATCAGCGCCTGGTGCGCCGGTTTTATGGAAGCAGTCATGCTACGGGAAGAAATCTGGTTTGGTGAACACGAACAAGATGTCGCTGAATTGCTGCTACCTTTTATGGCGATCTCCTGCCTGTTCCCAGACGAGGAGTTGGACGATATTGTCTCTGATCTGGATATCACCAACCGCATGGTGGTACAGATTCCTGAGTTGTTGGTTGATCTTTACTTACTGTTCCATGCGCCAGCGGAAAAGCCAGCACCGTTTAAAAAGCCTGGTGGTCATGGCGGCAAAGGCAATAAAGGTGGTAAAGGTAAGGGTGGTCGTCGCGGTGGTAAACAGCGTCGCTAAGATTTTGTGAGCAACGCTCCTGAATTTCTCCTTATCTCTATACAAAAGAGCCCAAAACACTCCTGCTTCATTTAAAGCAAAAGTGTCTTGGGCTCTGTTTATTTTAGTGTTTGAGTTCTGACTGAGCGCTTGAACTCTATTGTGTTAAGTGTCTGAGCTATTTAGTGAGTCTGGTGTTCACCATAAAGCTTGTGATAGATCCCACCCTGCTCAAGCAACTCATCATGACTACCCTGTTCCATAATACAGCCATCATCAAACACATAGACCTTATCAGCTTGTTTCACCGCGCTCAGCCGATGGGCAATAATTAAAGTTGTGCGCCCCTGTAGGAACTGCTCCAGTGCACGATGCAATTTAGCTTCCGTCTCTGTATCCAGAGCTGATGTGGCCTCATCCAGGATCACCACCTTAGGTTCTGCCAAGATCATACGGGCAATAGCCAAACGTTGTCGCTGACCACCGGATAGACGCAAACCTTTTTGCCCCACCAGAGTAGCTAACTGCTCATCTAACTCTTCAACAAAGTCTTTGAGCTGAGCAATCTCCAGCGCCTGCCATAGTTTCTCGTCATCAAATGTCAGGCCCAGAGTCAGGTTGTCCTTAATGGAACCATTAAAGAGTGCCGGATGCTGAAGTACTGTTGCGACGGAATCCCTCACTTGCTGCAAACCGATCTGCTCTATCGGTACACCACTAAAACTGATCTGCCCCTGTTCCATGGGATATAAACCCAGAATGGCTTGTACCATGGTGGATTTACCACCACCACTGGCGCCTACCAAAGCGACTTTCTCACCGGGCTGTACCGTTAAACTCACACCTTTTAGTACCGCTTCGTTATCACCATAACGTAGATGTAAATTGTTAATCTCAATACTGGCGGTATCAGAGTCAGTAAAAGGATTATTCTGGCACGGATAAACCGGTTCCTGTTGCAGGGATAACAGATTATTTAATCGAGCGGTTGCCGCCTTAGCCGCAAACCAGGAGTATTGAATACCCAACACCTCCTGCACCGGCCCCATCATAAACCACAGGTAACCAAATACCGCCAGCATCTGACCCACGGTCAGATCAGAGAACAGTACCATCAGCATTGCCAAGGCACGGAACAGATCAAAACCAAACAGAAACACCAGAAAGCTTAAACGACTGGTGGCATCGCTTTTCCATTCAAAATTAGCCGAGTGATCTTTTACTGCCTGAGCCTTACCAACCAAACGCTGGATATAATGACCTTCCCGGTTGCTGGTTCTTAGCTGCTGGATCACATCTAGAGTTTCTGACAACGCCAACTGGAAAGCCTCAAAGGCGGAGTTCTGGCTTTTTTTCAGCTGCTTAACATGCTTCCCCAAACGCATGGTGACCCAAATCACCAGCGGATTAAGCAATAGAATAAACAGCGCCATCTGCCAGTGCATCCACAGTAGAATCACAGCAGCACCAATGAGCGACAGAGCCGCGACAATAAAACGACTGACCGAAGAGCTGATAAAGTGATCAATGGTATCCACATCCGTCACCAGATGAGAGGCCACCGCACCACTACCCAAGGTTTCATATTCCGCCATAGATATACGCTGTAGGTGCTGCAGCAAGCGTCTGCGCAACATAAACACAACATCTTTTGAGATCAGAGTAAATTCCCGGGTTTGCCAAACATTCAATACCAAGGCCACCAGACGCATCACAATCGTGGCAACCAATACCAGCGAGATATACAACACAGGGCCGTGCCAATCACTGGGAAATAACGCATTGGACCAAGCGATCAGCTGCCCCGGTTGATCCAGCAAGACTTCATCCACTAATAAAGGAATCAATAGCGGTACAGGCACACTGACCACCGTTGCGATAATCGCGATCAGATTAGCCAGTATCAGCTCTTTTTTATGCTGCTTCACCACCTGCCATAAGCTGGCAGGACTGATCTCAGCCATCTCACGTTCGGCTTTATCCGGTAAGGGTTGGTATTTCAAAAGTGATCTCCGTAACGCCGAAATAATTCGGTATAGACAACGTCTCCACACTATAGATGAGAGAAGCCTTTAACTCTTTTAACACGTATACTAGCGGGTTTAATAACATTGTAATGACCAGGCGGTTTTGTCTGCTCAAACCCGGCTCTTCGGCAAATATTTAGGAAGCTATACGAGATGATGCGCCCAGCCAGTTCTGTTGAACCTGCCAATACATTACTCAACCGGCTGCAAAACATTGCCTTGCGTGCCTTACAAGCCCTGTTGATGCTGTTTATTCGTATTCGCTTCCATGGTAAACAGCCCGATACACTACAACTGGATAGCCTGAAGGCTTTTAATCGAGCTCAAGCTTCACATAATCCAGAAGCGGCTCACGGAGCAGAGCCCGCTGAAAGTACTAAAGCATCCAGTCGTATCTGCTATGTGCTGTCCAGTAAAAGCCTGACCGAACGCCTGTTGCTGTCCTATGTCAGTCGTAAGTTTGCCCTACCTCACTCTGAACAGGCCATCATATTTACAAATGAGCAGCCGGACGGCGGCGATTATTGCGAAACAGCCAGCTACTTAGCCCTGCATCGAGGTTATTACCGCGAGTTGGGTTTATTTGGCCCATCGGGTTTACCTAAACACACTCTCTCACCGCGTCTTGTTAGAATTATGGCACACCTGCTGGAACACCCGGAGCAGGATGTGCAACTGGTGCCTGTGTCTATCTTTTTGGGCCGCTCTCCCGGCCAAAGCCAAAACAAACGTAATCTGTTTAATGATCAGAGGGGCTGGCTGCGTCAGGCTATCAAGCAAGTCAGTGATATCGTCTTCCATGGTCGCCATACTCTGATGCATTTTGCCGAACCAGTTTCGCTACAAGAACTGATCAGCACCAGCGAACAGGCCACGTTAAATCAACACAGCCGTAAAGCTGCTCGCCTGTTACGAGTTCACTTCCGTCAGGTGCGCCAGGGTATTCTCGGACCAGAATTGACAGAACGTAAGCAACTGATCCATCAACTGGTCGACAGTGATGCCGTACGTCTGGCCATTCATCAAGCTGTCGAACAGGAACAACTAAGTAAACATAAAGCCCAGACCAATGCTCTGCGTTATGCTGATGAGATTGTGGCTAATGTTTCCTTTAGTACACAAAAACTGTTTGATGTTTTGCTGAGTTGGTTATGGAACCGTCTATACGATGGTGTCGATATCCATAATATTGAGCTGGTACAGGAAGCTGCTAAACACAACACGATTGTCTATGTACCCTGCCATCGCAGCCATATGGATTATCTGCTGCTATCTTATGCACTATTCAATAACGGCCTGACGCCACCTCATGTCGCGGCTGGTATCAATCTGAATATGCCATTAGTAGGCTCGCTATTGCGCCGTGGTGGTGCTTTTTTCCTACGCCGAAGTTTTAAGGATAACCCACTGTATGCCGCCGTTTTTTCTGAGTACCTGGCCTATCTGCTCAACAAGGGTTATGCCACTGAATATTTTGTCGAGGGCGGTCGCAGCCGAACTGGACGCACCCTAAGTCCTAAACCCGGTATGATCTCCATGACCATTCGCGGTTATCTGCGTAACCCGCATCGTCAAATCAAACTGGTACCTGTCTATATCGGTTATGAGAAAGTGGTGGAAGCGGGCACCTATCTGGGTGAACTACGCGGCAAAGAGAAAAAAGGCGAATCCCTATTTGATCTGGTACGTTCACTAAAAACTCTGAAACAACACTTTGGTAAGGTAAGCCTGTCGTTTGGCCAGCCTATTGATCTGACTCATAGTCTCAATCAGCATGTGCCAGAGTGGCGTGACTCTTCGGCTGAGTCGCGCCCTGAATGGCTATCAGAAGCCGTCCACCAAGTGTCTCAACAGGTCGTCGTCGGCATTAACCAAGCGGCTACTCTAAACGGGGCGAATCTAAGTGCTCTGGCTCTACTGACCTCCAGCCGCCTGACTCTTGAGGAAAGCACACTACTGGAGTTTTTACAGCTTTGTCGTCTGCTGCATAATGACAATATCGCAGCGACTCAAATGACTTCACGGTCACAGGATTCTTTGTCCTTATCAGCACCTTTATGCGTACAAGATGCCACCCAACTGCTGGTAGAAGCAGAGAAGCTGCAACTGGTTACCCGTTTACCCCATAGCTATGGCGACCTGCTACAACTGAATGATACCCAGGCCGTACTGATGACCTGGTATCGCAATAACATTCTGCACCTGTTTGCCCTGCCATCACTGATCGCCTTCTGCTTTAACCAGCAACGGCAGCTGAGCAAAGCAACGCTGATCGAGCAAGTGAATCGTTTATATCCTC
Source organism: uncultured Oleiphilus sp. (assembly GCA_964342385.1). Taxonomy (GTDB): domain Bacteria; phylum Pseudomonadota; class Gammaproteobacteria; order Pseudomonadales; family Halomonadaceae; genus Oceanospirillum. The sequence goes on from CAYFGP010000025.1 coordinate 31,228, forward strand.
TGGTACAAAAAGAGCTGTTTCTCCCCTGGTCACTGGAACAACTGCCTGCAGAAATTGAACGTCTATGCCAGTGGCTACTGACACAAGAGCTAATACAAGAGGCACAAACATCCGGACACGACGAACAACTGTTTGAAATTAACCAGGGCGCTCAGGATAAGCAAACCCTATTTAAGATGTTGGCTAAACCGATTCAACCAACACTGGAACGAGGTTATCTGATTGTTGCACTGCTGCTGCATCATGGCTCCGGTTATTTTGATCAACAACAACTGGAACAAGAAAGTCAGACATTAGCTCAACGTTTATCCATTCTGCATGGCCTGAATGCCCCCGAGTATTTCCACAAGCCATTGTTCCAACAGTTAACTCAGGTTTTATTATCTCTGGACTATCTGTCGCTGAATCAGGAGAAAAAACTCTGCTTTGATTCTCAACTGCAGAGTCTTGCTGATGAATGCCGGGATCTATTTGATCCTGCAATTAGACACAGCATCCAGCAGCTTACCAGCGAAAAAAGAGAAGAAATCCACAAAACTATCGAATAACCCTATGATTACGATATTTTTTTCCTTAAAAGCTGTGGTAGGATCAAGCTTACTTATTCTTTTACTACAGCGCAGGGTTTATTCAGGAGAATTCTGATGAGCGACGCAACGGATCATATGATTGCAAATAATAAAGACTGGTTTCTGGAAAGCCTGGTCACTACAGTAAACAACACTGGCCTAGAAATTGGCATCACCCTGCAAATGGATGGCTTCTTGGTATCAGGTTTCTTAGTGAATGGCGGTAAATACTTTGAAGGTTTCTCTGACGAGTTTATCTCTGAAACTGCCGCCCATTTCGGCAATGACGAAGCATTAGGTGCTATTCAGCAAGCTTTTAATACCTACGCAGGTATGTACGCACCGAAAGAAGGCGAAGAAGCTGCAGCAGACAAGGCGAACTACATCCACCTGCAAGATGCTCGTTTCTTCAACACTAGCGGCGCACCTATTCCAAATAACCGTGGTATGTGGTGGCGTGGCCGTCTGTCCGAAGTAAATGGTTTTATTCTGGGTACACTGAATGCTCAGCCCCCAGAAGAGGAACAAGAATAATCTCTTGTTTACGACTGATAAAAAAGGAGCACTGATGTGCTCCTTTTTTATTGCTTAGATGAGCGTAAATAGCATTACTCAAGCACCAAATCTCTGATGCTTTGCACCATTTCTAAACGATCCCTAAATCAATCCTCACCCAAACGCTTCTTAGTATATATATCATAGCGACTGGATTTACCTTCCAACACATAGCTCGGTTCAGGACCCGCAATAATCGGGGCTTTACGAGGGCGTTTTACTACAACCCTATGGGTTGCCACTTCTAATGCCGCTGCCAATAGTTGATCGTCATCGGTATCCATTCCTACCAGTTGATGAAACAGCTTCATCTCCTTTTTGATCTCAGCACTTTTCTCCCGCGCCGGAAACATAGGGTCCACATAGACCACTTGTGGATTAAAACCGCTTTCCTCAACCACTCTGGTCAGATTTTCGATAGAGTTCCCCGGCTCCAGACGCATCCTTTGCGTGACTTCTGCAGCCTCATAGTCTTCCGCCGCACGATTCAGGCCATCCTGCAGTAACGCAGCAACAACCGGATGACGCTCCAGCAGCAGCATCTCACAGCCTAAACCGGCCAGTACAAAAGCATCACCACCTAAACCTGCCGTTACATCAACCACTGAAGGTTTAACACCGGATTTCATGCCGACCGCTTTAGCGATCATCTGCCCTTTACCGCCACCAAACTGACGTCGGTGAGCGGACTTACCGGAGACAAAGTTCACCTGAATGGGTTTTGGAGCTTTTTTACCCGTTTCACCCAGGCTCAGACCGTTTTCACCAGCAATCAAAACCAGATCACCCATAGTCCGAGGTAGCTCAGAACAGAGTTGCAGATCAAGATGCTCTGGTAAACGACCTTTCAGTTGTTCAAACCAGAATTCTTGCAGGGATTGGTAATCAGCGCTTTCCGCCCATAACCAAAGAGATGTTGTTGTCATCAGTTACACCACAAACACAATCAGTGCGATACCTAAAACCATACGGTACAGCACAAACGGCAACATGCCGATACGATCCAATAAACGTAAAAAAAGATGGATACACGCCAGCGCAGAAACAAATGCGATAAGGCCACCCACTAAAGTATGACTGACCTGAGCTTCAGAGCCTACTTGATACAGATCTATCGCTTTCATTACACCGGCAGTCAGAATTAAAGGGATCGATAGTAAAAAACTAAAACGCGCCGCAGCCTGCCGGGTTAAACCCAGCATCAAACCCGCAGTAATGGTAATACCGGAACGTGAAGTGCCCGGTACCAGTGCCAATGCCTGAGCCAAACCGATCCACACCGCATCACGAAAGTTCATCTCACTTTCGCCACGATTCTGGCGTCCATTTTTATCGCTCCACCACAGTAAGACACCAAACAGTAGCGTCGTAATGGCAATCACCAGAGCAGATCGTAGATGCAACTCAATAAAGCCGCCCAGCACCAGACCGGTTAAGCCCGCAGGAATCGTCGCAACAATCACCGCCCAAGCCATATAGCTATCGCGACAGTGCTGCTTACGGAAAGCACTGCCACACCAGGCACAGAACATCTGACGTAGATCCTGACGGAAATACCACATCACCGCCATCAGGGTGCCTACGTGTACCGCAACATCAAAGGCCAGCCCCTGATCCTGCCAACCAAGCACTATAGAGGGCAAAATCAGATGGGCCGAGCTGGAGATGGGTAAAAACTCCGTTAGCCCTTGAATTAACGCCAGTAAAGTAACCTGTATCCAATCCATTCCATTCCCCTGATCATCACAAGCTGTAAAATTTCACTAGCCTGTGATAGCTCTTACCGATCCACTGCCTGAACAGTAGCACTGAAAAAAGAAGAGAAGAAACCATAAACCTTATGAAAAAAGTGTGAAGCTCATTCACTTATCTCAGACTAAAGGCTCTACCTTCCAACACTCAGCAAAATAGCTATTCATCCATCGTATCTGGCTTTAAAGCTAGTTATCTGTTTTTAAACAGAGGGAAATTTAGGTATTACTACCTGGCTTACCGTGCGGACCTTCGCCCTTTTTAAAGGCCACGTTATCACGCAGATAAACCGGGATCGCCTCTTCCGCTGCGACACTTATGCCTTGCTGCCAATACAACTCTGCCAGACGGGCAATATCACCGGCTCTTGGTAGCATCTCCGCATTGGTCTGCTGCAGTTGGCTTTGGATAATCGGAGAGAATTGATCAAACAGCTGCCAACCGGAACCGACACCCACCCAATCGGCTTCCTGCAGCTCTTTTGGCAGATGCTCCAAATCAACCAGATCAGGCGCACATACCGCAGGCTCAGCCAAACAGGTAAAGCTATCACCGTTCCAGTGATAAGCAGCCCAGTAGACTTCACCCATACGGGCATCCAACGCAGAAACAATATGGCGGGCGTAAGTTTCGCGATACTGGGTAAAGGCCATAGTTTCCAACGTGGTCACAGGTACCACAGGCAGATCAGCACCAAAAGCCAAGCCTTGCACCACACCGGTCGCAATACGCAGACCGGTAAAAGAACCCGGACCATTAGCAAAAGCGATGGCATCCAGCTGTTTTAACGACACACCGGCATTAGCCAGAATCTCCTGCACCATAGGTAACAGCAGTTGCGTGTGCTTACGAGGAAGCAGTCTGAAATCTTCGATCACTTCGTCATTCAGTTTTAAAGCCACGGAACAGGCTTCAGTGGAAGTATCCAGAGACAGGATGCGCGCCATAACAGGTAGTGCCCAATTATTTGAAAAGGGCAGATTATACGCGGCTAGACAAAAAGAGGATACTGCAAGACTCAGCCTATCCCAGGCTCTTGCTAAAGTTCATAGTTAGAAAGAGCCAACGGGAAGAGTGAAGATAACGATAAAAATACAGGTAAAGTTAAAGATGACATGCGGTAAAGCTTACCAGTTTAAAACCGGCCACTGCTTTTCCTGAGCGATCTGGGCCAAGCGCGCTTCCGGCGAAACCACAAAAGCTTCATCCGCCCATTGCAGCAAGGGCAGATCATTGGCTGAATCGGAATAAAAACAGCTACCCGATGGTGTTTCCGGCTGCTGGTTTAACCATTCCTGCAAGCGGGTAATCTTACCCTCACGGAAGGTTAAAATACCTGTGGTTTGACCGGTATAACGACCTTTGTAGTTCTGACAGCTAATCGCCAGCACCTGATCGATCCCCATCAGGGCTGCAATAGGACGCACCAGAAACTCTGCCGATGCAGAGATCACCAGCACCTTATCGCCATTGGCCTGATGCTGATTAATACACTGCACCGCATCAGGACGCACCCGATGCATAATATCCTGACGGATAAACTCATCAACCCAGATTGACACTTCTCGGGTGGTACGCTGACGCAATGGCTCCAGAAAGAACTGCATGTAGCCATGCATATCCAGTACCCCCTGAGCATACAGCGCCATCATATTGACTTCTTTTTCCAAAAAGCCGGTATCAAGGATGCCCTGCTTCATCAGGTAACGACACCATAGAGAAGCACAATCGCCGTTAATCAGGGTATCGTCCAAGTCAAAAATCGCCAATTTCATCGCTATATCCGTATTATTTGCATCAATGAACTTACCTCGTTTCATTCACGCTTTTTTATTGTTTTCGTGTTCGAGCCACAGGTAAAAGTAACAGGTAAAAAATAGTTAATCGCTCTGCACTAATCAGATCAGTGCAGGTGTTTTCATCACTTCAGGTACAGGCAATTCCAGCAGCTTCAGCAACGTTGGAGCCACTGCTTTCTGGTCTGCCACCTCTTCTATATAACCACCGTTAATACCATCCGCCAGCAGATAAAAAGGAATCTCCTGTACTTCGGGACGAGTACCACCGTGACTCTTATAAGCATCCATACCATGATCGGCAGTCACCACCACTTGATAACCCAGTTCACGCCAAACCGGTACATAGTGGCTTAACAGCTGATCCATACGACCGGCTTTACGGGCGTATTGAGCCGAATCACCTCCAAACAGATGACCAAAGAAATCGCAGCCCATGGGATGCACCAGCAGGTAATCCGGTTGATGACGACGCACCAGACGCTCGGCATCAGCAAACAGATGCTGGTCCGGGTAATCATCAAATTCGTAGAAACGACCGTACTGAATCAGCTGACTCTCATCTTCCTGTTCGCTGTGTTCAACAATATCCCAAACCGGGTTGTTATACATCTCAGAGAACCAGCTATAAGCTGCTGCTGCGGTACGGCGATTATGCTGACGACAGATGGAGAAGATATTGTCACAACGACTTAAAAAAACATGATCGTTGGTCAGCATACCGTGTTCAATCGGTGCCACGCCGGTATGAACAGTTTCATACAACGGACGGCTGTTACTGGGCAGTTCACACTGCATCTTCCAGCGTTTAGCCAGTCCAGCTTGGGTCAGGCTTTCCATATAACCCAGCTCTTTTTCGGCCACTTCAAAGTTCAGGCCGTCGATTAGGATAAAAACGACTTTATTGTTCATAGTGTTCTTCTTTGTTGTCTCCAGCTCCCTGGATCTTGCTGAATCCAGGCAAAGCTAGCCCAACCCGTGGAGCAGTGCTCCACAGGAGGTATTAATCAATTGGATCGTGTTATTACGAGGTTCTTCAGATAAACCGACGACAAGGCTCTTCGGATAAACCTGGGCTTAATACTTAACCCGCCAGCTCCAGCGCGCCTTTTAGCTTTAACTCATTCACTCGATGACAGGCTACATAGTGATCCTGCGCCACCTGCTGCAATTCAGGTACCGACTGTGTGCATTGATCCGTTGCATAAGGACAACGAGTCGAAAAACGACAGCCCGGTGGTGGACTGGCCGGATCAGGACGTTCACCTTCCAGCAGTACCGGAGCCATCTCACAATCCGGGTCCGGGTTTGGAATCGCCGACATCAGCGCTTCGGTATAGGGATGACGGGGGCGGTAGTACAGGGATTCTGTAGGAGCCACCTCCATCAGCTGACCGACATACATCACCGCCACCCGATCTGCGGCATAAGCCACCGCCGCCAGATCATGGGCAATAAACAGATAGGTCAGTTTCAGGCTCTGCTGCAGCTCTTTAAGCAGGTTGAGAATCTGGGCCTGAATAGACACATCCAGTGCTGAAATTGGCTCATCACAGACAATAAACTCCGGCTGCATCACTAAAGCACGAGCGATAGCGATACGCTGACGTTGGCCACCGGAAAACGCATGGGGATAACGGCTCAGCCAGGCGGTATTCAGGCCACAGATATTGGCGATCTCCATCACCTTACCGTTCAGTGCATCACCTTTTGCCAAACCGTTTACAATCAACGGCTCAGCGATAATATCCCGCACGGTCATCCGTGGATTCAGAGAGGCATAAGGGTCCTGAAAGATCATCTGCATCTGACGCCAGAAATTGCGCATCTCTGGCATTGGCACGGTTCTTAGATCGATCTCTCTAGCACTATCACTGCCAGCACCATTTTTAGCTCCGCGCGCTCTACCTGATACATCGGGCTTACCCGTGCGATAAATCACTTCACCGCCCGTTGGTTCGACCAGACGCAGCACCGCACGTCCCAACGTGGTTTTACCGGAACCGGATTCACCCACTAGGCCAAGGGTCTCCCCCCGTTTGATATTCAGGCTGACATTATCTACCGCCCGTAACCAACGGCGGTTATCCCTGAACATGCCTTTTTTACCCAGCGGGAAGGCCACTTCCAGATTGCGGATCTCCAGCAGGTGATCATTCTCTGGTTGATGCTTTAGCCGTGCTTCGGTCTGCGCCGTCGCTTCAACTTGAACAGCCGCTTCAACTTGAACAGCCGCTTCAACCTGAGCAGCCTCTTCAACTTGAATAGTCGCTTCACCCTGAATAGAGACCTCAGTCTGTTCAAAAGAATTCAAATTGCTCATGCCACAGCCTCCGGGTGAATCAGATGACAAGCCACGCTATGAATCACATGGCTTGGAATTACGTCACTAGGCACCACATTTCCGGTCTTAGACGTTTCAACTGATACTTGCTGCTCAATGGAACGCAAGGCCGGTAAACGCTGCTGACAAGATTCCCTCTGCTGTTCGGTACAACGGGTATTAAAGGCACAACCTACAGGGCGTTCGAACAGGTTAGGTACGCTCCCCTCAATGGATTGCAGTTTGTCCTGAATCACACCCAAACGAGGAATCGCCTGCAACAGACGCTTGGTATAAGGGTGCTGTGGCTGTTTAAAGATCGCCCGTGTCGCGCCATGTTCCACCACATTACCCATATACATGATGGCCACTTCATCAGCCATCTGCGCCACCAGACCCAGATCGTGGGTGATAAAGATAATCGCCATGCCCATCTCTTGCTGCAGATCTTTCAGCAACTTCAGAATCTGTGCCTGAATGGTCACATCCAGTGCCGTGGTCGGCTCATCGGCCACCAGTACCGAAGGATCACAGGCCAGAGCACGGGCGATCATGGCACGCTGGCGCTGACCACCGGAAAACTCGTGAGGATAACGATCAACCGCTTGTGCAGGATCAGCGATGCCCACCTTATCCAGTAGCTCAATGGCTCGTTTTCGGGCGTCCAGCTTGCTCACTTTTCGATGCAGACGCACTACTTCCATAATCTGCTCACCGATCGTATGCAGCGGTGAAAACGAGCTCATCGGCTCCTGGAAGATCATAGCGATCTGATCACCACGTAGTTTGCGCATCGCCTTATCGTTAGAGCCCAGCGCCGCAATATCCGTCACCTCACCAGACTCAGGATGGCGGAAAAGAATCTGACCTCCACTGATCTCCAGACCTTTACCCAGCAGGCGCATCAACGACAATGAGGTCACACTTTTACCACAGCCGGATTCTCCTACAAGAGCCAGAATCTGGCCTTTTTTGAGTCCAAAGCTGATGCCATTTACCACAGGTAGCGATCCCTTATCCATCTGCAAGCTGATATGCAGTTCTTCTACCCGTAACAATTCATTCTGATTCATAATTTTTGATCTCTATTTGTTCATCAGGCTTACGGGTTATTTGGTATAAGGGTCAGCGGCATCGCGCAGACCATCACCGACAAAGTTAAATGCCAGTACCGCAATCACCACCACAGCACCCGGCAGTAATAACCAAGGCATCTGTGCCAGGGTCTGGATATTCTGTGCTGAGTTCAGTAATACACCCCAACTGATAATCGGCTCACGCAGACCCAGACCCAGAAAGCTCAACGAGGTCTCCGCCATAATGATGTACGGAAAAGAGATGGTCAGATCCACGATCAGGTAACTCATAAATGACGGCAGCATATGACGGGCAATAATGCGGCTGTGACTACACCCAGCCAGGCGCGCCGCCATCACAAAATCTTCTTCCCGCAGAGAGAGTAAGCGCCCCCGAACCCGACGGGCCAAATGAGTCCAGCCGATAATTGCCAGCAGGAAAGTAATAGCGATATAGACCTGCAGCGCGCTCCATTCACGAGGCAGAGCCGCTGCCAGCGCCAGCCATAACGGCAGGGTTGGAACCGCCCGGATAAACTCCACCATGCGCATAATGGCTTCATCTACCCAACCGCCCAGATAACCGGCTGCACCACCCAGCAACATACCCAGTACAAAAGCCACACTCACCCCGATAAAGCCCACCGACAGAGAGACACGGGAGGAGTGCAGAATACGGGAGAACATATCCCGGCCTAGTTCATCGGTACCCAGTAAGTGGATAAAGGCTTTTTTGCTGACCTTGCCCTTCTCATTCACCACACCAAACAGGTGAATATCGGACTCGATCAGGCCCAGCATGGTGTACTTATTGCCCTGGACAAAAAACTGGATCGGCCAGCGTTTGCTGGTATCTACGACAGCGCTACGTTTCAGCGTAACGGGATCACGCTTCAGGCTGCGGGCATAAACAAAGGGACGTAGATGAAAGTCACCTGCTTCATCAAAGAAGTGAATGCCCATCGGCGCGCCTTCCGCATAACGACTGTTACGCTTTAACGGGTCATAAGGCGACAGAAATTCGGCAAACAGGGAGCTGATCAGCATCAGCGCCAGAATAATCAGGCCGGTCATCGCCATCTTATGTTTGCGGAATTTCCACCACATCAGCTGCCAGTGGGATGCCAGATCATAACGACGCACCTGACCTTCCGGTTGTACCGTATTTGAAGTGCCGCTTGTGTTTAAAGTGCTATTAGCCGTATTACTTGTACCGCCCGCTATTGCAGGCGGTGCTTCAACCGCAGAAGATTCTGCCGTTGCTATTATCTGTGTTTGAGATGTCTGCGTTGAACTCATGGTTCTGCTCTCCGGGTACTATCTGATTCTGCTTGAATCCTGATGGATCAATACTGTGCTTATCGGGTTCTCGAACAGGTCAGGCCTTCATAGCGCCCATCCGAATTCTTGGGTCCAACAGCATCAACAGCAGGTCAGAGATCAGAGTGCCCAGAATCACCAGAATGCAGTACACCATCACCAGCGCACCGGCTAGGTACATATCCTGATTCAGCAGGGAGTTCAGAAATAGCGGCCCCATATCCGGCAGGGACATCACCACGCCGACAATAGGCGCACCGGAGATAATATTGGTCAGCTCCCAACCCAGAGTAGATACGACAGGGTTCAGCGCCATACGCACCGGATACTTCATAATCACCTTACGCTCATCCATACCCGTTGCTCTGGCGGCGGTAACGTACATCTTGTTCAGTTCATCCAACAGAGTGGCGCGCATTGTACGAATCTGGAACGCCGTACCTGCCGTACCTAGGACCACCACAGGTACCCAGATATGGGCCATCATGTCTTTGAATTTTTCCCAGCCCCACGGTGCATCCTGCATCTCAGGTGAGAACAGACCACCCGCCGAGGTGCCCCAGAACATGGAACTGAGGTAGAGCAATATCAGGGCGAACATAAAATTCGGGATCGCCAACCCTATATAGCCCAACAACGAGATCGCATGATCACCCAGTGAGTACTGTCGAAGCGCACAATAGATCCCCATGGGTACAGCGATAAAGTAGGTAAACACCAGCGTCATAAACACCAGGGTTAATGTCACCGGCATACGCTCGGCCACTACATCAATCACCGGACGGTGATACTCCCAGGAGAAACCAAAATCCCCCTGGACAAAATCACTCACCCAGTCGATATATTGAATGTGAATCGGCTCATTCAGACCCAGCTTGTCGCGGATCTCCTCAATCTGCTCAGCGGTCATCACCGCCCCACCCTGACTCTTCTTACCGGCGTAAGCGTCGGCATAATCACCTGGCGGCAGTTGAATCAGTACAAAGGAGATCATGGAAAGCACGGTCAGCATCGCCACTGCCGAAACTATTCGCTGTATGATCATTCGAATCATAAAAACATCCCATCTATCAGAACATACCTATGCAAACGCTTGTCCACGCACAGATCACGAGCCGTTCGGTCCAATCGTTGACGCTATTAAACAGCGTGATCCGGTCATAACACCGGTCGGTGGCATAGGGCTGGTCTGATATCAAAATCACGGTAAATAAAAACACCAGCGGGTCGGCTCTGACCCGCTGGTTTGCCTATTGAGGCGAAGGCTCTGCGACACTCTCTGAGTGACGATTATTGATTGATCACTATGACCAAGAGTGCGCGCGAGCAGTTACAGACGACATCTTCAGCTGATGATGTCAGGTCACATCATCAGCCTCGGATCAGGTTTCAGTGGCTTACTGTTGCTTGATAAACCACTGATCTGGACGGCTTGGGTGTGAATAACCAAAGGCCCAGGTGTTCACTTTCCAGTTCGGCACGTTGCCCATACGGTTGTGAACGGTGTTTGGCAGAGGGACGCCACCGACAGTGCCGATAACTACCAGATTCTTCACAAACAGCTCGGTACCTTCTTTACCCAGCTTGATCCATTGGTCAGAACCTGGCATCAGCGTTGGCATCTGCTTGCCAATCTCCCATTGACGTTTAGCCCATGCCGGTGGCTCAGAGCCTTCTTTACCGTCGGTAATCAGCCAGTCGCGCCAAGGCACACCGGTCTGCGGTGAGAAATCGGAGTACGGAGGCATCCAGTAAGAGAAGTTAGAGGCGATGGATGGACGGAAAACCTCACCACCGGTGGCCCAGTCCATATTGATATCCAGGTCGTTGGCAGCAGATTTCTCACGCAGCAGCTGAGTAGTGATCTCTTTCAGGATCACGTCTACACCCACTTCCTTCCACATATCCGCTACCATCACCGGAAACTTCTCGTTCTTGGTGTACTGCAGGGTGTATTCCCATAGGATACGCAACGGCTTGCCATCGGGACGCAGACGTACGCCGTCAGGGCCCATCTTCAGACCCATCTCGTCCAGCAGGGCATTGGCTTGATCAGTATCGAAATCGGTGTAGTAATCGTCGTACCAAGCTTCCTGCCACTCAACACCGACAGGGCTCGCCTGCCAAGGTTGGCCCAGCCCCAGGTACAGCAGTTCGTTGATCTCATCACGATCCATCGCCAGCGACATCGCCTTACGGAAGCGCAGGTCAGAGTAGATGCTTTGCAGTACTGGATCTTTGTGGGTTTGGTTAAAGATAATGGCCGGACCAAAGTCACCCGGTGGCAGACGCACTTCGTAGTTACCCTTCTTCTCGTTCTCTTTCAGGGTTGGGTAAGCGGCCAGATCCATAGACTGGGACTTCTGGTCAACGTTGCCGTTGATGATTTCCAGCGGGAACAATTTTTTGTCGATAAAACGCTCCAGCACTTTATCAACGTAAGGCAGCTGCTGACCGCTGGAATCTACCGCGAAATAGTAAGGATTGGCACGGAAGGTACGACGCTCTGTAGTAGGAGCAGCATCCATAATATGGGCTTCCATGGTCGGCAGCTCAACACCGATTGGCGAGGCTTGTGGAGAATCCATCCACTTATCCCAGTAAGCATCAAAACGTGCAACCCAATCGTCGTAACCTGCGGCTTTAGCGGCTTTATCCGCGTTCTTGTTGTACTTAGGGTGCATCTCTTTAAAGAAGTGCGCCGGAGCAAACGCCGTGTAGTAAGAACCGAAACCGGTCAGGTAGGTCAGCATCGCCGGATAAGGCTTATCAAAGTCAAAACGAACCGTGGTGTCGTTGACCACTTTTGCCTTCACACCCACATTCCATGGATTAGGCGTGTTCTTGTGCAACTGTTTGTTGTTAACAATATCGTTCATCCAGAACGCCACGTCTTCTGCCGTGAAGTCATCACCGTCGGACCACTTCAGACCTTTACGCAGCTTAAAGGTGATCTGAGTGAAGTCTTCATTCCACTGCCAACTCTTCGCGATCATCGGCTTGATGGTCTGCAGGTCATCCGACATACGCACCAGCTGTACCTGACGCCACGCCAGAATCTCAGACGTACCGGATTCATAGGCGATGGACATCCCCTTCATGGTACCGCCGTACTGACCACATTCTTCATAAGGCAGAATCACCAGCGGCTCTTCCGGCAGACGCTCAGATAGCGGCGGCAGCTTACCTGCTTTAACATCAGCAGCGAACATAGGGTTTTCTGTCAGCTTCAGTTCAGCACCGGTTTGCTTTTCAAAGCTGCTCAGTTCCAGCTGCTGAGGGTAAACCGTGTTCAGACCTTTGTTATCGGCCACAGTGGCACAGCTTGCAGCATAAGCCATTTGGCCAGCCAGTACAGTCGAGGCAACCAGGGTCGCCATCAAGGTTTTACGGGGCGCTCTCATCATCTTTCTCACTTCGTATTTTTAAGTTGAAGCAGGGTTAATTTTTTCTTGGTATAGACAAAAAATTGATGAGGCTAAGTCTGGGGGAGAAAGATGACACAATGTTTAAACAAAAATTAAACATTCATCTGAAATTATAAAGAGAAGTTATAGCTATAAGCACAGGGAAAACCTGGACACTTTTTAATCAAACCACCACAAGCCCCGTAAGCCGTGGTTTTCAGAGCACTTTTGATACAGAATCGAGTAAGAGGAACAGCGTGGATATTACAATGGCCGAGATCAGAGCCTTTAATGCAACGGTGACACAGGGCAACTTCAGTCGTGCCGCCCAGTTCTTAAGTGTCAGCCAACCGGCCATTACCGCACAGATGCAAAAACTGGAAGCACGCTTTGATTCCCAACTGCTGGAGCGTAATCACGGCGGCGTTAAACTGACCAATCTCGGTCGCAAGTTATATAAGATCACCCAGCAATATCAGGATCTGGAAACCCTGATTAAACAGCTGGCACAGGAAGACCTCACCGCCCGCAACCGGGATATTCAGGTCGCCACCTCATCACCGCTGCTATTTCTGCCGTTAACCGTGGAGTACCGCAAACTCTACCCCGACGCGAATGTCAAAGTGATCAATGGCACCACCGAAGAGTGCAAAGCCATGCTATTAGCCCGCGAAGTGGATATCGGTATGTTTCCGGTAGAAAATGGTAACCCCGAACTGGCCCGTCTCTCCTTCCATACCCATAAACTGGTCGCCATCGTGCCTATCGACCATAAAATCGCCAAACTGGATACCGTCAGCGTCGATGAACTGATGAATCACCCTCTGATCTATACCAAGAAAGGAGCCATCACTCAGGACTACGTTGACATGGCTTTCGCCAGTAAAGGCCACTACCCAGAACCCAACATCTGCCTGGATGGCCGCTTTGAAACCTGCCACGCCGTGCACTTAGGTTTAGGCATTGGTTTTGCCTTTGTAGAGGATGTACCGAAAGATAAAGGGCTGGCTCAGGTGCCGATTAAAGAGGAACCAAACGAGACGACGGAGCATATCTGCTGGCTAAAATCTCGCAGTAACGTGCAGGGCATTCGGGATTTTGTTGATATGGCGTTGGAGAAGTGTAGTGAGAGGTATAGTCAACAAAAAGATCAAGATCATTGAATTAACATCACAGGACTTGGACCTGGACCTAGGCCCCACAAACATGCCTGTAAACCACAGACTATAGGGTAACCAAAGAAAATTATAATTATCCGATAAATCGCTCAGTTAGCATTCTTCCTAAGCGCTCCTGTTGAGATATTATCAGGAAAGATAATCACCGGTTTACCCTGCTGAATTTGGAAAACTAATGGAATCAGAGCGTCATTTTGCCCATTTTTTCCGAACCTGATGGGCCCCCAGAAGGTCGTTTCGTCGATTTTGGCTAATTCATCACGTACCAACTTACCGTCAATACTATTAGCGCGCTCAATGGACAGTTGGAAGAGTACGCCCGCAAGAGCAGCGGAAGCTTCGACGTAATCCGGCAATTTGCCGTAACGGTTTTGGAAAATCTGCACGAAGTTTTCTGTTGTCCCAAAGATATCACTCCCCTTATAGCGGACTGCGGGGTGCCACCAGGTAGCACTCGTAATATTCTCAGAGAGCTCTCCGGTAATGTCGATAAACTCTTGATAAGCGGGTGCTGCAATCATCGTTAATACAGGTGCAGTAATACCAAATTCTGCCATTTGCTGTCGTAACAATGCTAAATCTGCGGTGTACCCAAGAGCAAATATCCAACCGGGTTGGCGCTTTTGCAGTTGCCGCAATATCTGCGAATAATCAAGGGCATTAATGCCGTAGTCTTTGTGAAAGATAATATTCATTCCCCGCGCTTGGCTAGCAATTCGAACTTCTCGAGCAAGAGATAATGGGAAGAGGTCTTTACGTACAATCAAGGCTACGTTGCCGGTACTGGGTAGTGTTTGTTGCACCAAATCTATCAGGGGTTCGATCAGTGTTTTATTTGGGGTGAATATGCCAAAAAGGTATTTATGTCCGCGACTATAGGTTTGATAAGAAGAAGCGGTGACCGCGATCATGGGAATACGGTACTTTTGTGCGACAGGCGAAGCCTCCCTTGCTGCCATAGAACCGTAAGGAGCAAAAAGCAGATGGACACTTTTTTTCAGGACTAATGTTTCAACAGTCTTTCGAGCTTTACCCGAGTCAGATTGATAATCCGCATAAATAATTTGAATTTTATGCTGCCTACCATCAACCCGGATACCTCCTTGTTTGTTGATAATCTCGGCCCAAAGCTCGTAGCCTCTTTGCTGCTTTTTGGCCTCTAATGCCAGTTTTCCCGTGAAAGGTAATGGAGCACCGATACGTATTACAGGTTCAGCCAAAACCGGTAGACCCACTAAGAACAGCATGATGGTGAGGCATACTCGGTACATTAATCGCCTGCCTTGGAAAAGATAACTATGTGGTACAGCCTAGCTGAGTAAATTCCAAAAGCTAAGCACCGCCCCGTACCGTCCTACTATAACACCTTGAACAATAAAGTATTTATACATCATAGGACACTGATAGTGACAATTGGGAAATTGCTTCCTTATGCCTATTTCAAGGCCTTGAGCTTTAGAGACTGGCTTGTGAAAGAGGAAGGGACAAAAGATAAGCATTCAAGCATTTGTGCAGGCAAGACCTAACTCATCGACCAATAAGATCGACCTGACTAGCGCTCAAGATATTCACCTAGACCAAGAGGACTTCGATATTCTCCTGCCTATGACAGGAGAATACAGCAATTTATCATTGGTCAACTATTATTTTAGATAAGCACTTACACAAAAGTTTCTCTTTAGAAAATGGTTTCATGCTTCAGCCATTAGCAAAAAATATCGAAACATTTTTTGTGTAAGTGTGTATATACAGCGGTATCCAAACAAGAGCTTTCAGATACACCAGAAACCTCTCCTATAAGAGAGAAAACAGAAGGTGTATCCGAAAATCAACTAATGACTAGTTTCCAGAGCGAATAAAAATGGCATCACCAATTTTATTAAATGCAACTTGATAAGCCTTAGGATCATCAATAACATTTTCTTCAGTACTATTTTGTCCATATTGTGAGCTGGATGATATGCTACTCACAAAGTTCAGTCGTATTTTTGTATTTCCCTTCACGATCTCTTCAATGAATGCCGTAGCATTAGTTTTAGAGCTAGAAGAAACACCCAACATAATTTTCTTAAATGTAGATGAGCCCTTAGCAGCACTCTGAGCGGTAATAAAGCCAGTATCCTTATCTGCACTTTTGATAATATAACCAAGATCTTGAAACACAGAGACAACAGATGCAAAGGCCACATTCTTAGATGTTTCAAATGATTTCGACTGAAAAGACTGTATCTCCAGGGACGTTTTAGTTGTTGCTTTAGAGCCGACACACCCTGTTGCCGTCACAGCGAAACCAATAACGGCTGCTGACAATAATCTCTTATTCATTATAAGACTCCTCATTAAAAGCTGCTTGATCGACTCTTAAAGTCATAAACCTTGTCACTTTCATCAAACTTAATAATCAAAGTAATCGTGCTTGATGATTGAGAAAAACCCGATGCTTTTTGGCTACCACCAAAAAGAATGATTGTCCCGTAACTGGAAGATGAAGAAGACTGAGCTACAGTCGCGTGTTTTTGATATGTCCAGACTTCACGGTTATTAGAATCGATAGTTGTAATATTGGGAGCTCCAAACGTTTCAATTATTTCTGACTTGGTCGTTACCCCTTTTTTCAACGTCATCTGAACCTGACCATGAGTAAGACTTGAGTTCTTATTATCCTCCTCTAAAGTTTGATTTACGACACAACCTTCTAAAAGTACAACCAGAACAGAGACGATCAATATACTTTTAATCATTTCAACCTCACCTTTTACAACTCATATCAAGCCATTTTATGCAACTGATAAGAAGCACATAAAAAACAACCAATACGAATAAAGCAGAAGCGGTAGTTTTCAAGATAGTTGTCCAATGAACAGGTTTCAGTCTGTTTGATTAA
>CAYFGP010000026.1:0-35996 GCA_964342385.1 uncultured Oleiphilus sp.
AGAAGCAGCTCAAAACTTATGGTAATCGAGCTACACATGAAATATCCGGGTTAGTGAGATCCATATCAACAGCTGATTCTAAGACAAGAAATGTGCTGGCAAGGTACAATTATGCCTTGAGCCTGTTATCTCGATGAGTTGTTGATGAAAAAAACCAACCTGCACCCACGTAACCCGCACAATGCCCCCTACGATTTTGCCAAACTGACGGCTTTGGAACCTGAGCTGGAGGCCTTTACCCAACTCACACCTCGACAGGATGTGTCCATCGATTTCAGTAATCCTCAAGCGGTTAAGCTTCTAAACAAGGCACTGTTAAAACAGTTTTATGGCGTAGAGTTTTGGGATATTCCCGAAGGCTATCTGTGTCCTGCGATACCGGGGCGGGCGGATTATATTCACTACATTGCTGATCTATTGGCCAAACAAAATGGTGGTAAGGCACCCAAGGGGAAGAAGATTTCAGTTTTGGATATCGGTACAGGAGCCAGCTGCGTCTATCCTATTATTGGCAGTCAAAGTTATGGTTGGTCTTTTATCGGTTCTGATATTAATCCCATTTCTGTGAGTACCTCTGAGCAGATTGTGAAAATGAACCGCAATCTGTCAGGAAAGATTCGTTGTCGTTTGCAGAAAGACAGTGATTCTATCTTTAGCAATATCATCAAAGCTGATGAGAAATTTGATCTCACTTTGTGTAATCCCCCATTTCACACGTCTGCTAATGAGGCAAACAAGGGTACACAGCGGAAAGTTCGGAATCTTTCGAAGGGTAAAGGCCAATCCGGTAAGCCTGTGTCGCCTTATCCTCAGCAGAAACCCACACTCAACTTCGGTGGTCAAAATGCTGAGCTGTGGTGTGAAGGTGGTGAGATTGCTTTTCTGAGCAAGATGATCGACGAAAGTGCGCAGTTTTCAGGACAGTGCTTGTGGTTTACCAGCCTGGTGTCGAAAAAAGAAAATTTACCTAAGCTCTATCAGCGTTTGAAAAAAGTAAAAGCCAGTCAGGTAAAAACGCTAAATATGTCTCAGGGGAATAAGGTCAGCCGTGTTTTGGCGTGGAGCTTTCTCTCCCCTGACGACCATAAAGCCTGGGCTGAATTTTATTGGTCAGGCCGTTAGCATGGATGTTTGTTTTTGCGACACTTAGTGTCATTTTTCTGTTGCCTTTTCGTAAGATAACACCTGCAAGCTTTTGGTCTTTAATGTAAACTTTTGTATGTTAGGGTAATCAAGATCGACAAAGTGTTAATTAAGTGGATTTTCCAGTAATTTTTATTTGATTTTAAGTAGTTATGTAGGTCGAATAGGGACGTTGCTGCTGTTTTTGGGGGGAGAAAAGATGAAACGGGTCAGATATTTTGTGTCCATGTGTTGTACTTTTTTGGTCGCATTAAGTATCACATCTGTCCATGCACAGCAGGAATATATTCGAGTCAGCGAATACCTGAAACAGCACCCGGATCAGACCCAAACAATGGAGGCATTCTCAGAGCAAGTCAGGGAGTCTGCCGCTGCCGTCACTCCTAAGATTCAAGCCGCAAAACCTGTACGCATTGCTGTCATTTATCCTGCGATTCAAAGTTCTGATTATTGGTTAAGAAGTACGTCTGCGTTTGAAGCTCGCTTAAAGGCTTTGAAACTGCCCTATCAGTTACGTACTTTTTACTCCCGTCCTTCGGTTGATTTACGTCTTCAGGCAGAGCACTTAGCCGAAGCTATCAAGTGGCAACCAGATTATCTGGTGTTTACTATGGATGCTCTGCGCCATAGAAGTATGATTGAGCGCATTTTACTGCGGGGTAAACCTAAGCTGATTTTGCAAAATGTCACTACGCCATTGAAGATTTGGCAGACCCGCCGTCCTTTCCTTTATGTTGGCTTTGACCATGAGCTGGGCACCAATATATTAGCGGATCGAATTGCGGATGATATGCAGGGTGAAGGCCAGTATCTGATGTTGTACTTCTCACGGGGGTATGTCAGCCAGATGCGTGGGGATACCTTTGTACAGAAGATGATGCGGTATTCCAATATTCGACAGGTGGCCAGCTATTATACGGATGGCAATCGTAAAAAAGCCTATCATGCGACCCTGAATACTCTGCAAGAGTATCCCGACCTTAAGCTGATTTTTGCCTGTTCTACAGATATTGCCCTTGGTGCTTTAGACGCATTGCGCGAGAAAGGTTTAATCGGGAAAATTCAGATTAATGGCTGGGGTGGGGGAAGTGCTGAGCTGGATGCGATTCAGAAAGGAGAGCTGGATTTTACCGTGATGCGTTTAAATGATGATAATGGTGTCGCTATGGCAGAAGCGATTCGTCTGGATATGGAACAGAAGGCCCATCAAGTCCCCCATATTTATTCTGGAGATATTCGTCTGATTGAAAAAGAGATGTCGGACAGTCAGTTAAAAGCCCTACAGCAGCAAGCGTTTCGCTATAGCAACCAACAATAATAAAAGCCTGTACGTTTAAGCATCGTATAGATCACTAAGGTGTATAAATAGGCGCATATGCAAAATTCGAAAGGAAGCCAACTCAGCTTCGCGACGGTCTTGTTCTCAGTGGTGGTTGTCACCCTTATCACCGTTGTGACTTTGCTATTGGTCCCTGCTTATCAGGGCTCACAAAAAGCCTTGTCTGAAGAGATCAATATGATGCAGCAACGCGATAAGCGTGTGTTGAACTACCTATTTGAGCAACAGCTGAGCAATATTGCCCGCATCAGTAATGAGATTACCCAAAGTAATAGCATTAAATCCAGCTTGTTAGCGGGTGATATGATGTCGGCTCAGGTGCAGATGGATGACAGCATGCAGAGTCAGGCGGGGGATCAAATTGATCTTCTGGTATTGGAGAATACTCAGGGCGAGCGTGTAACTTCCACTCCTTTTTCCTTATTCGGTTTGGACATCGATTTTAATGAGTTAGCTAGTCGGCCTGCCCTAACTGAAAAGTGGCAGAACCGCATTACTGATGATGGGCAAAGCTTTCTGCAATTGAAGCTACCGATTATTCATTCTGACCTGGGTAAAGTGTTGGGGCATTTATATGTCTATGTGCTGTTAAATGACAACTTCTGGATTCTGAATGAGATTAAGCTGTTAACCGGTACTCAAGCCGTACTACTGATGCAGGATGCTCGAATCCTGGCCCAAATCAGTCAGCATAATGATCAGGTGCAGCTATTGCATCAGGCTCAGTTTTCTAACCAGCCTTTTCAACGTGTACCTGAAGGTATTGCCTATCAGTACGATCTAGTGATTGCGGATCAGCACTTTAAAATCAGGGCCTTAATTCCCGATACAGGGCTAGAGATTTTGGAAGAAGCCTACACAGGACGTTTAGGTACCAGTGCCCTAATCATTCTCAGCAGCGCCTTTATCATCTTTTACTTCCTACGTAGCTTGTTGCAAAGGTCTCTACACCGGCTGGTGAACTATGCGGAAGAAACCGCTTCTTTATCCCATGAACAGGATTACCCCAACGAGCGCTTTAAAGAGTTTGCTCGTGTGGGTAATGCGGTTAACCAGATGGCTCAGCATATCCGGGAAAGAGAGCAGCGTCTGTCGGCGGTGATTCAAAATGCGCCGGGCTTGGTGGCTATTAAAGGCACCGATATGTGTTATCAGAGTGTCAATGCCAAGGTTAGTGAGATGACGGGACAGGATGAAATCATTGGTAAGTCTGATCGAGATATCTTCCCAGAGGCCTTTGCCGATTTCCTGCAGTCTTCCGATAAACTGGTACTGGAAACAGGGAAACCGTGCCAGTATGAGATGGATCTGGCAACACCGACCGGTATTCGCACCTACTTGACCAGTAAATTCCCTCTGCTAGATGAACAGCAACAAGTGTATGCCATGGGTAGTATTGCCACTGATATTACCGAACAGCGGCAAAACCAGCAGCGTTTGGAGTTGGTAAATCAGGTCTTTGAAGATACAGCTGAAGGTATTCTGGTTTTTGATGAGCAGAACCAAAGCCTACTATGCAATCGTTCGCTCACAGAGCTTACAGGTTATGAGCAAGAGGAAGTGTATAAAATTGCCCGTAACCTGATGCAGGAACATAACGAAATTCAAAAAGGCCTGATAAACCATAAGCATTGGCAAGGTGAGATTCAGCAGCGCCGTAAAGACGGCAGTGCTTTCCCGGCCTGGATATCTATCTCTGTGGTTAACACTTCAGGTGATGCTCAGGTCTCAAACCGCTATAGCTTGTTGCATAAACCCGTCGATAAAAATATGCAGCAATATATTGTCGTGATGAGTGATATCAGCCGTCTGCGCGATGCAGAAGAGCGTCTGGTTCGCATTGCGAACTACGATACGGTCACCAATCTGCCTAATCGAAGCCTCTTTTTTGACCGCCTGGAACAAAGTCTGGTCCGGGTCACCCGTAATCAGCAGATACTGGCGTTATTGGATATCGACATCAATCACTTTAAACAGATCAATGAGCAGCATGGTCATCAGGCTGGTGATTTGTTACTGCGAGAAGTAGCGCAAAGAGTCAAAAGTCAGTTGGATAGCAGTGCCACTCTATCCCGTATTAATGCCGATGAGTTTCTGGCTTTGGTGGAGCTTAAATCCAGTGCTCCGGGTCCTATTGAACAGTTGGCGGGTAATATTCTGGCTCAGTTTAATCAGCCTGTTCCGTTGGATAATGGCGTCGCCGTTAATATTTCACTGAGTGTTGGTATTGCACTATATCCTCACGATGGGGAAGATGCCCAAACTCTGGTTAGCCACGCGGATGTGGCGCGTTATCATGTTAAATCCCGCCAGGAAATTGGCTTCCAGTTCTACGACACTATGTTGAATGCCCAAGCAGAGCAACGCCTGCGTCGGGAGCGGGATCTGTCAATAGCACTCAAAACTGACGATCAGTTATTTATGCATTACCAGGCCAAATATTCTGTAGATGGTGAGCGTATTATTGGTACAGAAGCACTGGTACGCTGGATTCATCCAGAAGATGGCTTTATTCCACCGGATCACTTTATCCCTATAGCAGAAGAAAATGGCTCGGTGATTGATCTTGGGCGTAAGGTATTACAGATGTCCTGTCAGGCGGCTAAACAATGGCAGGATCAAGGCTTTGCAGTACCGGTTGCGGTGAATCTATCCCCGCGCCAGTTGCTGGATAGTCATCTGTTTGAGGATATCCGTTTTGCTTTGGAAACCTCAGGTCTACCCGTGGAGTTACTTGAGCTTGAGATCACTGAAACCGTGGTGATTGAGGATGTTGAGCGCGTGATCACTATCCTGAAACAACTGAGGGATATGGGCATTCGTATCTCTGTTGATGACTTTGGTACCGGTTATTCCTCTTTGATCTATCTGAAGCGTTTACCTGTAGATACGGTGAAGATTGATCGCTCTTTCCTGGAAGATGTACCGGGTGACCCTGATGACGAAAGTCTGATCCGGGCAATTATCACTATGTCTCATTCCCTGGGATTACAGGTGATCTCTGAAGGTGTCGAAACTCAGGAACAGCAACAATTCCTGCAACAACACGGTTGTGATGAACTGCAGGGTTATTTGTTGAGCAAACCGATCCCTCAAGAGGCCTTCCTGAACCTGTTAGAGGAACAGTATAAACCCTCGCTGCATTAGCCTGATTGCTGTAAGCCTATTATGTTCTGTTGTTAATAGGCTTATTATTACATGCTCTTTTTGGCCTTATGACATCGGGTGTTTAGTGCAAAAACCTCTCTTTCTTCCCCCTCTTAATGCCCTGCGTACGTTTGAAGCGGCAGCTCGATTGAGTAGCTTTAAGCTGGCAGCAGATGAGCTCTGCGTTACCCAGGCCGCAGTAAGTCGACAGATACGTTATCTGGAAGAGGAGATGGGAATAGCATTATTTGTCCGCAGCCATCGCCGTGTGGATCTGACGGAATCAGGGCGCAAACTATACCGCACTGTTCATCAGAGTCTATGTGATATAGCTGAAACCAGTCGCGAGATCAGGCACGGGGCCTGGTCCGGTAAGATTGATCTTTATGTCACCAGCTCTTTTGCCCGCTTGTGGTTAGTTCCGCGCTTAAACAGTCTGCGCGCTTTATATCCTGATCTCCATCTTAACTTGATCAGTGTGGAAGAAAGCCCTTTGATGGCAGAGCGCTTTGATGCAGGGATTACTTTAGGCTTAGAAGAAAGCTCGGGCTATCAGGCTCACTTCTTGTTTTCTGAGCAGGTATTCCCGGTTTGTACTCCTGCATTTCTAGCGGCTTATTCTCAGGCAAATACGCTTGGGGGCTTACTCTCTCTACCTTTACTCGAGCTTGATCCACAGCATTGGAAAGCCCGCTGGTGGTCACCTATAAATTGGACGTTTTGGTTGCAGCAGTTTTCTAGCCAAGCGCAAGTTATCAAAACGGATATGACATTCAGTCACTTTCCTATGTTACTGGACGCGGTATTGCAGGATGTGGGAATAGGGTTGGCCTGGCAGCATCTGGTACAAGATATGTTAGATGATGGGCGCTTAATTCGGCCGGTTACTGAGTGTTATCCGGCGCCCAGTCGAGAACATTATTTTGTTTGCCGCAATGATCTTGCTGAATTGCCAGAGATAGCGACTTTACGCCAGTGGTTGTTAGAGCAGACTGAGGTGTTTAGGCAGGAAAAGGAATAACTGCCAGACAGTGTTTTTATAAACTGAAACCTTTTTCTCAGGCTTATAGTCGTGAGTAATAACATCCCTGTTCAGCACGACTTCCAATTCTGTTTAGCTAGTACCTGCTTTATGAACTCACTTTCTTAAGATGTCATCAACGTTGGCAGATACAGCACAATGGATGGGTAGGCGGTAATCAGTACAATTGCCAGTGCAATCATAAAGAAGAACGGCAGTGCCGCTTTGGCCACATAAAGAATATTCTTCCCAGTCAGAGCCTGAATCACAAACAGGTTAAAGCCTACAGGTGGTGTAATCTGAGACATCTCAACCACCAGCACCAGGAAGATACCAAACCAGATCAGGTCGATATTGGCCTGAGTCACCATCGGCAGCACTACAGAGGTGGTCAGTACAATCACTGAGATACCATCCAGGAAACAGCCCATCACGACAAAAAACACCGTTAGACACAGGATCAGCTGAATCGGACTTAAACCCAGAGAGGCGATCCACTCTGCCAGGGCATTAGGGATACCGATAAAGCCCATAGCCAGGGTCAAAAAGTGTGCACCCACCAGAATCAGGCCCAGCATACAGGAGTTTTTCACCGCACCTGCCACACTGTCGATAAAGCCGGTCAGAGTGAAGCTACCCATTACCACGGATAACAGCAGAGAACCTGCAACACCAAAGGCTGCGGCTTCTGTCGGTGTGGCGATACCCTGATAAATGGAACCCAGTACACAGCTGATCAGCAGAGCGATAGGAATCAGGCGTCTTAAGGCAAATAGCTTCTCTTTCAGAGTGTATTGCACTTCATCAGCACTGTTACCTGCGCGTTTCTGCATCAGTGTCCAGATGGTGGTAAATGCCATAAATAGACCGATCAACAGTGCGCCAGGCAACACTCCAGCCAGGAACAGACGGGCAATAGATACCTCGGCCGAGACACCGTAGACAATCAGAATAATTGAAGGTGGAATCAACAGGCCCAGAGTGCCGGAACCGGCTAGGGTGCCGATGGACATAGTGTCGTCATAACCACGACGAGATAACTCAGGCAGTGTCATACGACCGATAGTGGCAGCCGTTGCAGCAGAAGAGCCTGATACTGCAGCAAAAATACCGCAGCTGAGAATATTTACATGCAGCAGTTTGCCCGGAAACTTAGACAGCAGCGGTGACAAACCTTCAAACAGATCTCGGGATAGGCTGGTGCGAAATAGAATTTCACCCATCCATATAAACAGCGGCAGGGCAGTTAGCGACCAGCCGGTAACCGCCCCCCAGGATGAGGTACCCAGTAGTAAGCCAATACTCTCATTGCCGATCAGCTGCAGGCCGACAATAGCCACGCCGGTTAAGGTTAATGCGACCCAGATACCGCTGGTCAGCATCAGCAACATACAGATTACTAAGATAATGCCGGTTAGTGTGATATCCATGGTTTACTCCACGCTTAATGCATCTTCTTCCTGGGCTGCAAAGCCCGGTATTTTTCCACTCAGTGCCGTCACTAAGCCGTCGCTCATGGCCAGGGTCAGAAACAGGGAACCCAATGCCATAGGGGATTGAATGATCCACAGTGGCACTGCCAGATAGGTATCGGTAACGTCTTCGTAGATATAGGATTCGTAGGCGGTATAAGCGGTGTAATAAGCCAGGTAAGCACAGATTGCTAAGCCAATCAGCAGGTTAAACAGCTCAACGATAAAACGGGTTTTACCGCTCAGGCGGGATAGCAGAATGGTGACACGGATATGTCCGCCAGAGTTAAAGGTGTAGGCCAGACCAAAGAAGATGGTGGCTGACAGTAACCAACCGGCAAAATCTTCTGAGGAGGGGATAATGACACCCAGCATACGTGCGCCAATCTGGGCCAGAATCAGCAGTGTCATAACCACCAGGCAGCTGCCTGATAGCACCGCAGAAGTCAGATAGAAGTAGTGTTTTATAGTATTCATTTTATTGTTATCCGATGGCTGAGCTTGATCGACGCGCTTTGATAGAAGCATTGTGATAGCAGCACTTTGATGGCAAAGAGACTCTGGAGTCCCTGATTGCAGCATCGTCCGGCTTTTCAGGGGGAACCATAGATGATGCAATCAGGGTGGAACTTACTATCTAAAACCGTGAGTCCAAAATCGTGAAACCGAAGCTTAACCAGAGCTCACTTAAGCCGTAATAGACTTAGCGTGCCTGATAATCCTTCAGTACAGCCTGGCCATCGGCCCCCGCTTCCTGCAGCCATTCATTCACCATGGTGTCACCAATTGCTTCCAGCTCGGACAGCAGGGTTTTGCTTGGCTCAGATACCTTGATGCCTTCTTTCGCCAGTGTTTCTGTGTGAGCTACGGCCAGACGACGACCCAGAGCCCAGCCTTGTTTCTCGGCATTGGCTGCAGCATCCAGAACCACCTGTTGAGTCTTGCTATCCAGACGATCAAACATGCGCTTATTAGCGAAGACCATGTTTTTTGGAATCCAGGCGTGGATGGTGGTGAAGTGCGAGATATAGTCCCAGCTCTGGCTATTTACGCCGGTGCTAGGTGAAGTCACCATGGCATCAATGGCGTTGGTGGTGAAGGCTTGCGCCACATCGCTGAACGGGATATTCACCGGTGTGGTACCCATCAGATCCGCCAGACGAGAGGTGGTTGGGCTGTAAGAGCGCATCTTCAGACCAGACAGATCAGACAAGCTATTGATCGGCTTATTGGAGTACAGATCCTGAGCAGGCCATGGCGAGGTATAGAGCAGAATCAGTTTTTCTTTTGCCAGTGCTTTGTTCAGTGCTGGCTTAGACGCTTGGTACAGCTTCTCTGCGCTGTCGAAGTCTGTGGCCAGGAAAGGGATATTATCCAGTTTGAAGATAGGGTTCAGATTACCTAAGCGGCCAATAAACACTTCACCAATGGGTACCTGACGGGTTTTCACCGCGCGGTGGATTTCAGGGTGTTTGATCAGAGAGCCACCTGAGTGAACCTTAATCAGTAGTTTACCCTGAGCATTGGTATTCACCTCTTCCGCAAAACTGCGTGCCACCTGAGTCTGGTGGGTACCGTCGCCGTATGGGGTTGGCATATCCCAACGAGCAGCGGAAGCCAAACTACTGGCTCCCAGTGTTAGGGCTGATGCAAATAAAACGGCGGCTTTTTTGGCGATAAATTTCATTATTATTCTCCAGTGTAAGGTTTATCAGCCAGCAACCCAGATAGCGGGTTTGGCATTGGCTGATAGTGATAGAGCAAGGGCTATACCAAACTGGAAAAATACTTAATAAACAATGAGTTGGTGTTTTTTTGTTTGCCTGGTGATATGGGGTTTGAGTTGGTTTTGACTCGTAGTATCTAAGGTCGATGAGTCACTTTTGACTCATTTTGTAGGTTGGCTTTTGTGTAAGCGTGTCTAAGCTGTCGTTTTGTATGTCGATGATTTCTAAAACTCTAAAACATCCAGGCCTGAACGTCGGTATTTTGCTATTCTCTTGCTTATGATCAGAGCATACGGCAACTCTTTGTTGTACAACGATTGTTTAGAGAATTAATCAACTGAAACAGGGGAACTTGGTGAGTAAATACTCGGCGGACTTAAAGAGATCGCAAGGGAAATATGGTTTCGTCACACGTATTACAGTGATGACGGTGTGCCTGATCGTGGCAATCTGGTTGCTTGATCCTTTAATTGGCTCCGCTTTTTTCACTGATGCAGGCTATATTTCTGGTCTGCTGGATCCTTCTCCAATCGTATTTTATTTCCGTTCCCTGTTATCGCTTTTAGTTTTGGTTGCTGGGTATACCTATTACCGCAAGGTACACCATATTCGGGAACAGAATCAGCAGCTTGAACAGCAGAAAAAGATGATCCAGCAGATTATTGATTCAGAACCAGAGTGCGTTAAAACCGTTGCCAGGGATGGTAAATTGCTGGATATGAACCCCGCTGGTCTCAATATTGTTGAAGCGACCTCGATTGATCAGGTGCGCTATGGTTCAGTTTATGACCTGATAGCACCAGAAGATCGTGAAGCCTATATCGCTTTCAATCACCGGGTCTTCCAAGGTGAGCAGGCTTGTATGGAATATGATGTTCTCGGCTTAGATGGCAGTCGAAAGAGCGTTGAAAGTCATGCAGTGCCTCTGCGTAGTGAAGGGGGAGAGATTATTGCTCATCTGGCTATCACTCGGGATATCACTCAATTTAAAGAGTCGCAAAAAGAGCTGCAAAAGTTCTCTCTGGCGGTTGAGCAGTGTGCCAGCATGGTGATGATTACAGACCCCAAAGGGGTTTTATCTTATGTGAATCCGCGCTTTTGTGCCGTAACAGGGTTTAGTGCGGAAGAGTGCATCGGTCAAACACCCAAGTTGCTCTATTCAGGTAAGCACTCCGATGAGTTCTATGAGCAGATGTGGCAGCAAATTGGCAGTGGACAAGAATGGCGTGGCAATGTTCAGAATCGCCGTAAAAATGGTGAGCTTTATTGGGCTGCGATTATTATTTCGCCGATTAAAAATGATTCAGGTGATATCACTCAATATTTGTGTACCCAGGAAGATATTACCGACTCCCACCTGTTGAAGGAGCAGCTGGAATATCAGGCTAAGCACTGCATGCTAACAGGGTTGGTGAATCGACATGAGTTTGAACAACAATTGGAGATCACACTGCAGCAGGCCCAGATTCAGAGTCAGGAGCATCCAACTCAACATACGATTCTTTTTTCAGATATTGACCAATTCAAGCTGATCAATGATACCTGTGGTCACGCGGCAGGTGATCAATTGCTCCGCCAAATTAGCACTCTGCTTCAACACTGTGTGCGTCAGAGTGATCTGGTATCCCGCTTAGGTGGCGATGAGTTTGCTGTGTTAATCCGACATTGTGATTCCGATAAAGTAGCCCAGATTGTTGAGCATATCAGGCAAACAGTGGAAGACTTCTCCTTTCTCTGGGAGAAACAGAGTTTCAAGATCACTATCAGTATTGGCTGGCTAATTCTGGATGAGCTTTCTCCAGACTCAGCGACAGTACTCAGTCAGGTTGATGCGGCTTGTTACACCGCCAAAGAATTGGGCAGAAACCGCAGCTATCATCATCAGGATAGTGAGCAAGATCGGATTCGCTTTGGGGAATACCAGTGGGTCAACAGGATTCATGAGGGGCTGGAAAACAATAACTTTAAGCTCTACGTTCAGGAAATTAAAGCACTGCAAAGGGATGAAGACAGTCACTATGAAGTACTGCTGCGTTATATCGATGATACGGGGCAGGTGATTCCTCCCGGTGCCTTTCTACCTCCGGCGGAGCGTTATGGCATTTCGCCAAAAATAGATCGCTGGGTGATTCGGCAGGTGTGCCATTTCCTGACCACCGAGCTCAGTGAAGATATTAGTCTATCCGTTAATCTTTCAGGTCTTTCTGTTAATGATGCTGGCTTTCTGGAGTATGTGCAGAATATCTTGCAGGAATACGGTGTTGCACCGGAAAGGATCTGTTTTGAGATTACGGAAACGGCCACCATTAGCAACCTGAGTGAAGCCGTTGTTTTTATTAAGAAAATGAAGGCGATTGGCTGTCGCTTCTCGCTGGATGATTTTGGTAGTGGTTTGTCCTCATTTGGTTATCTCAAAACTCTGCCTGTAGATTACGTCAAAATTGACGGTATTTTTGTGAAACACATCTGCAGCGACCCCATCGACAGAGCGATGGTCAAAAGCATCAATGAGATTGGCCAGTTGATGGGCAAAGAAACCGTTGCTGAGTTTGTTGAAGATGATGCTTCAGAGCAGTTGTTAAGGGAGCTGGGCGTTAATTACGCACAAGGTTATGGTGTCTCACGGCCACAACCGATTGATCAGCTATTTTCTGCCAAGTCGCTTTGATTGTTATAGGTTGTTGTCATAGGCCCTCGTCTCAGGTCAGAGTTTTATCTAAATGTTTTAGCGTAGTGCTTTACAGGGTGTGATAGCTACGCTTTTTATTCCATATCCAATGATTTGCCAGCACTTCTCCTGCTGAAAAGCCCCTGATAGATAAAGATTTAAGCCTTTTAAAGAAATTTTTTTCAGATAATACTTAACATATTAATTAATATGTTATCTAATAGGGACAACCTGATAGGGATCAGTATTGGTTTTTCGTCATTTAACAGACAACCAGCCCTATCCGAGACGCAATTTATAACAAGTGGGACACAGTATGCTGACTCAAGATCAAATCAAACAAGCTGCGGATCGCCTGTACCAGGCTGAGAAGGAACGTAAACAGATTCCGGCACTGACGCTGGATTACCCGGAAATGGATATGGATGACGCTTATGCGATCCAGAAGTGCTGGGTAGATCGCAAGATCGCTGAAGGTGACAGTGTTCGTGGTTATAAGATTGGTCTGACGTCCCGTGCGATGCAGATGGCTTCTCAGATCGACACGCCTGATTACGGTGTACTGCTGGAGTCTATGTTCTTTGACGATGGCGCTGAGATTAAAGCCTCTGACTTCCTGGACCCACGTATCGAAGTGGAACTGGGTTTTGTGCTGAACAAGCCGCTGTCCGGTGAAAACGTCACCATCTTCGACGTACTGAACGCTACGGACTACGTGATCCCAGCGATGGAGCTGATCGACGCCCGTTGTCTGCGTACCGATCCTGAAACGGGCTACACCCGTAAGGTATTCGACACCATCTCTGATAACGCGGCAAATGCAGGTGTGATCTTCGGTGGTCGTCCGGTTAAGCCAACAGAGATTGATCTGCGCTGGTCTGCTGGTCTGCTGTACCTGAACGGTCAGATCGAAGAAACCGGTGTGGCAGCAGGTGTTCTGGGTAACCCTGCAAATGGTATCACCTGGGTATGTAAGCGTTTTGCTCCTCATGGCGTTGGCCTGGAGCCAGGTCAGTTTATCCTGTCCGGTTCTTTCACCCGTCCTGTACCTGTAAAAGCCGGCGATACGGTTCATGCGGACTTTGGTCCTCTGGGCAGCGTAACGGCACGTTTTGTCTAAACTAAAGCCCATTCAGAGAAAGAGCACACAACGATGGAACTGCCAAAAAATAAATTTAAACAGGGGCTAAAAGAAGGCAAAACCCAATGGGGTTTATGGCTCGGGCTACCTGGCGGTACTTGCGCAGAGATCTGCGCCGGTGCTGGTTTTGATTGGGCTCTGATCGACGGTGAACATGCGCCGTTTGATCTGAATGCCATGACCACCCACCTGCAAGCGATGGCGCCTTACGATGTTGCGCCTATTATTCGCCCGGTGGAAGGTCGCACTGCACTGCTGAAACAGATTCTGGATATCGGTGCGCAAACTGTACTGGTACCTATGGTCGATACTGCGGAGCAAGCCCGTGAGCTGGTACAAGCGGTCCGTTATCCACCACAGGGTATTCGTGGTCTGGGCAGCTCCCTGGCTCGTGCCGCAAACTGGAACCGTATTCCAGGCTACCTGCAAAACGCGAACGATGAGATCTGCCTGATCGTTCAAGCGGAAACCACGACCGCTATCGAAAACCTGGCTGAAATCGCTGCGGTTGACGGTGTTGATGCGGTATTTATCGGTCCTTCCGATCTATCTGCATCGATGGGCCATATCGGTAATCCGGATCACCCGGAAGTGGTTGCAGCCATTGAAAATGGTATTCGCACCATTACTGCGGCGGGTAAAGCGGCGGGCCTGCTGTGTATCAACCCTGCTAAAGCCCAGCACTACGTTGAAGTGGGTGCCCGCTTTGTCGGTGTGGGTGTGGATACGCTGATTCTCAGCAATGGCGCTAAGCAGCTGGCGGAAAAGTTTAAGTCTGGAGAAGAACTAGAGTCTTCTGGCTCCAGCGGCTACTAAGCAGCGGGCTGGCTTTTCGCAATAGATTAGCTAGCGCACAGAATTAGCCTTTTCAGCAAAGATTTTAAGCCCCGGTGTTTACCCAAACCGGTAAACACCGGGCATCAGATTAGAAAACTATAGGATAGAGCAAATGAGTACTAACCCTATCGTAACAGGGAAGCTGGTGTGCGTTGCACTGAACGACCAGCAACAGCTAGACAAACTGGATGCGACCTTTAACGAAGCACCCTACAAAGCCGCACCGACTCAGCCGGTACTGTACTTCAAGCCGCACAACACCTGGAACACCGACGGTGCCACCATCGCCTGGAATGAAGAAGGCCTGGTAGTGGGTGCGAGCCTGACCGTGGTATTCGGTAAAGAGTGTTGTCGTACCAGTGCAGAAGAAGCACTGAGCTACGTTGAGGGTTACACCCTGACTCATGATTTCTCTCTGCCAGAGAAAAGCTACTACCGTCCAGATATCAAAGGTAAGTGCCAGGATGGTACTGCACCTGTCGGTGCTGTTGTGGTACCTGCCAGCGATGTGGCTGATCCACAAGCGCTGACGGTTGTGACTCAGGTTAACGGTGAAACTGTTTCCGAACTGCCTGTGAGTCAACTGCACCGTGGTGTTGCTGAGCTGATCAGCATCATCTCTAACATTATGACGCTGCAACCTGGCGATGCGATTGCTGTGGGCTTCCCTGGTGACCGTCACCCAGTAAAACAAGGCGACAAAGTGACTTCTTCTATCGCCGGTGTAACTGAACTGACTAACCAGGTGGAGGCATAATCAATGAAACGCGCACGAGTACTACTGAAAGGTAAAGAATCACATAATGACGTCGAGCTGGACGTAACCGTTAACGATCAGGGTGATCTGGTTACTGCTGAAGGTACGGTTATCAGCGAAAGCGAAGTGACTTGGTTATCACCAATTAAAAATCCAGGCACCATCTTTGCGCTGGGTCTGAACTACGCGGATCACGCTGCTGAGCTGGCGTTTGAGCCACCAAAAGAGCCACTGGTATTCCTGAAAGGTGCCAACACTCTGACCGGTCACAAGCAGAACTCTTACCGTCCGGACAATATCGAATTCCAACACTACGAGTGTGAGCTGGTAGCGGTAATCGGTAAAGAAGGTAAGAACATCTCCCGTGAAGATGCCATGGATTACATCGCCGGTTACACCGTATGTAACGACTTCGCGATCCGTGACTACCTGGAAAACTACTACCGTCCAAACCTGCGTGTGAAGAGTCGTGACTCCCTGTGCCCAATCGGCCCATGGCTGATTGACAAGGAAGACGTAGGGGATATTTCTGATCTGCGCCTGACCACGCACGTAAACGGTGAGCTGACTCAGGAAGGCACCACGAAAGACATCATCTTCGACGTACCTTTCCTGGTGGAATACCTGAGTAAGATCATGACCCTGAAGCCAGGCGATATGATCGCTACCGGTACGCCAAAAGGTCTGAAAGATATGCAGCCTGGCGACACCGTAGTGTGTGAAATTGAAAAAGTCGGTGCTCTGACCACGTACATCGTGTCTGAGCAAGAGTTCTACGGCGACAAATACTAATCAGATAACCTTAGGAGATTTCGAAATGAGTGAACTGAACGAAAATATCGCTAAAGCCGAGGGTTATCTGGCCCGCTTTAAAGAAAACACTCTGGGTCACTACATCAATGGTGAGTGGACTCTGGGTACTGGTACCGAGACGTTTGATAACACCACGCCTACGGATCAGAGCTACCTGGGTAAAGTGGTTGCAGCCACTGACGAAGATGTAAACGCAGCCTGTGAAGCGGCAGCGGCAGCAGCAGCTGAGTGGGCAGCCACTCCAGGTGCTGAGCGCAAGAAGATTCTGCACCGTCTGGGTGACGAGCTGGAAAAACGCGCTGAAGAGATTGCTTTGGTTGAAGCGATGGACTGTGGTCAGCCTCTGCGCTTTATGCGTCAGGCGGCGGTACGTGGTGCGGCTAACTTCCGTTTCTTCGCGGATCAGGCACCTGAAGCCCGTAACGGTCTGTCTCTGCACCAGGACCAGCACACCAACTTCACCGTTCGTAGCCCAATCGGTCCTGTGGCGGTTATCACGCCATGGAACACGCCTTTCATGCTGTCGACCTGGAAGATCGCTCCAGCACTGGCAGCAGGCTGTACTGTCGTACACAAGCCAGCTGAGCTGAGCCCTCTGACCGGTGCGATTCTGGCCGAGTGTGCAGAAGCTGCGGGTCTGCCAAAAGGTGTTTGGAACACCATTAACGGTTTTGGTGCTGTTGCTGGTAAGACTCTGACTCAACACCCTGCAATCAAAGCAGTTGCCCTGGTAGGTGACTCTGCGACAGGTAAAAAGATTCAGGCACAGACGGCCGATACACTGAAGCGTCTGCACCTGGAACTGGGTGGTAAAAACCCAGTGATCGTATTTGACGATGCCGACTTCGACCGTGCTCTGGATGCCGTAGTCTTTATGATCTACAGCCTGAACGGTCAGCGTTGCACCAGCTCCAGCCGTCTGCTGATCCAAAGCGGTATCAAGGACAAGTTCCTGGCAGCGCTGAAAGAGCGTGTGGCCAACCTGAAAGTGGGTCACTCTCTGGACCCTAACACCGAAGTGGGTCCTCTGGTTCATACCGGTCACTACGATAAAGTGACCAGCTACTTTGAGATTGCTAAAACAGACGGTGCTACCGTTGCTGTGGGTGGTAAGTCTCTGCGTGACGAAATGGGTCCAGGTAACTACGTAACGCCGACGCTGTTTGTTGAAGCGAAAAACAACATGCGTATCGCTCAGGAAGAGATCTTTGGCCCTGTACTGACTGCGATCGAATTCGACACTGAAGAAGAAGCGGTACAGCTGGCTAACGACACCATTTACGGTCTGGCGGGTTATATCTGGACCGCTAACACTGGTCGTGCCATGCGTATGGCGGACAAAGTTGAAGCCGGTATGCTGTGGGTGAACTCTGAAAACAACCGTAACCTGCCGTCTCCGTTCGGTGGCATGAAAATGTCCGGTATCGGTCGTGACGGTGGTGACTGGAGTTTTGATTTCTACATGGAAACCAAAAACGTGTGTATCGCTCACGATACTCACCGTGTACCTGTACTGGGTCGCTAAGCGATTCAGCCGTGACGCCATCTATCACTAATCTATCGGTAGAGGGTGTCACGAACCGATGTAGTAGACAGATTTAGTAGATCGCAAGCAATAAACAACCCCGGTATAGGCCACCTGAGATCGCTCTCTAATGAGTGTCTTTACCGGGATTGATCGTATTGATTGTTGTGCTCTTTTGCCACAGTCCCCCCGTTTTTATAAGAAACGGGCCCTGTGGCCTTTTTGTTTCAGGAGATCCCATGCCTCATTTTATTATGGAATATTCCGCCAATCTGGATGACGATCTGGATATCCCTACCCTGTTTGAAGCGCTGAACGAAACCGCTATTGGTACCGGTGTGTTCCCTATCGGCGGTATCCGTACCCGCGCTATCCGTTGTGAGCACTATCGTATTGGTGAAGGTGATCCAGAGAATACTTTTGTGCATCTGACTGCCAAAGTGGGTTCGGGTCGTGAGCCGGAAGTGCTGAAAGCGGCCGCAGATAAAGTATTCGAAACCTTTACCGCACAACTGCAGCCGGTATTTGATCGTCGTTATATGAGTATCGGCTTTGAGATGACCGAACTGCACCCTGTTCTGAACTACCGTCAGAACAATATCCACCAGAAGCTGGCTGCCAAAAAAGAAGGCTAAAGCTGCCGGTGAATCGCTAGGAAAATGATAAGGCTACAGAAGATAAATGCAGCCGAAAGAGTTTGAAGTGATCTGGTGGCTGGATACGTACTGAGTCCAACATCAGCACTTCAAATACGTGGATAAACCGGTTGTCCCACTGGTTTATCCACACCTAATAAAAGAGTCTTTAAAAGACCGTCATCCCTGTCGTACAGAGGATGAGCAATAAAGCCTTTAAGGTTTTAAAAAAGCTTGAGTGTGTACTCAGATAACTCGTTATTTGAGTCATAACATCTAAAAAGTATCTACAAAAAATCGTGTTTTTGACGTGCTTGAAAAAGCAAATGTACATGCTGTGTATGCCATAACGACATATCTGGTAGTACGGAAACAAAATAATAATAGCCACGGGTGGTCAAACGTGAGGGTAAAGTGGTCCGCGAACAACCACTGACTCACTCATAGCCCGCTTATAAATAGGCTAACTGCACCGAAACAAAGCAACTCGATATAAGAGCAAGTTACCGTTTTCGGTCATTATGGAAGCACTAGAGAATGTCTGGCCTGCATGGATATGTAAAACAATAAAAACAGATCCACAGGAAGACCCGCATGAAATCGATACAAACCCGCATCGCGCTGTGGACAGGGGCTGCCCTCTTGTTCTCGGTGGTGGTACTGCTGTTTTTCTCCTTTAAAACCTACAGCGATATGCAACAGCTGGTGCAGGAGAAAAGTAAAACCTTACTCATGTCCGAGGTAAAACGTGAACTCTCCGCCCAGGTAAATTACGGTGGTGAAGTGGTGCGTAACTATCTGGATGTTTCCCTCGATCAGGCCAATGCTCTGGCCCGTAATTTGATCAGCCTGAAAAGTACCGCCAAGATTGGTGAACTGTACGATACCTCGCTACGTGATCGTATCGATGGCCTGTTACAGAGTACTGCGCAATATAATCCTCAGCTGCTCGGTGTGTTTACTGCCTGGGAGGCCGGTGGCCTGGATAATATCGATGACTTCTTCAGTCCCAGAGTGCCTGGTTATGATAGATCCGGTCGTTTTATTCCCTACTGGCACACGACCGATAAAGGGTTGGAAAAGACCGCGCTGTTAAAATACGAAGATAAAACCCCACTGGAAAACGGTTCCCGTACCGGTGAGTACTATCTGTGTTCGAAAGAAAGCTTAAAACCCTGTGTCATTGATCCTCGTTCTCCGTCACCCATTGGGGAAGAAGTGCTGACCACCTCTCTGGTTGTGCCTGTACTGATAGAGGGCAAATTCCACGGTGTGACCGGTGTCGATATCTCGTTGGAGTTTATTCAGCGAATCGCACAAGAGATCAGCGGCTCTCTGTACGATGGTCAGGGTGAGGTGATTATCCTCAGTCATAACGGCACTATTGCAGCCCATAGTAAAGGTGAGAATCAAGGGCAGGCATTGGCTGCAAGTGCCGGTAATCAGTGGCAGCAGGAGTTAAGTGCTGTTAAGTCGGGTCAAACCGCCATTAATGATTACCCAGAACAGGATTGGGTACGTGCCGCTATGCCAATCACTATCAAAGGGACTGATGTCAGTTGGTCGTTGCTGATTGCGGTACCCCGTTCCGTGGTATTGGCTTCAGTGAACGAGATGGATGCCAGCATTGCAGAAGTGGTTGCTGATGCGACCCGCAGTCAGGTGATTGTTGGTTCTCTGGTTACGTTGGCGGCTCTGGTTGCGATCTGGATGGTTGCCGGTGGCATTGTGCGTCCAATTCGCAGTGTGGTTGAGGTACTGAGTAAGGTCGCTGATGGTAATCTGACGCAGAAACTGGATATCCAGCGCAGTGATGAAACCGGAGTCCTGGCAGAGGCCTGTAACACTCTGGTGGATCGTATGCAGCGTATGATCAGAGAGATCGCCGAATCCAGCGATAAGTTGACTGCAGCAGCAGAACACTCTGCTGCTATCTCTTATCAAACCCGCAAAGGGGTGGAGCGTCAGCAGGATGAGGTGGCTATGATCCTGACTGCTGCAACCGAGATGACAGCAACTGCCCAGGAAGTGGCCAATAGCGCTCAGCAAGCCAACGATGCTACCGTGCATGTACAACAGGAAGCGGGTCAGAGCCAGAATGTGATCCAGCTGACCAGTGCCTCTATTGATGCCTTAGCCGGTGAGGTGCAGCAGGCTTCCAGTGCAATCCAAAAGCTGGAGCAGGACAGCCAGAATATCTCCTCTATTCTGGATGTGATCCGGGATATCACTGAGCAGACTAATCTATTGGCGTTGAATGCTGCCATTGAAGCGGCCCGTGCGGGTGAAGCAGGTCGTGGTTTTGCCGTAGTGGCCGATGAGGTACGGGGGCTGGCGCAACGCACCCAAACCTCCACCGATGAGGTGCAGGGTATGATTCATAGTATCCAGCAAAGTACCGAAAAAGCAGTGGCTGTGATGGATAAAGGCCGCTCTAAAGCGGATACCAGTATCGATCAGGCGGCACAAGCGGATAGTTCACTGCAGGCGATTCTGGACTCAGTCACCACTCTGGCAGATCTTAATGCCCAGGTAGCCAGTGCTGCGTCACAGCAGAGTAGCGTGGTTGAAACGATCACGACTAATCTGAATACCATCAATCAAGTAGCAGAAGAAGCGGTGCAGGGTGCGGAGCAATCGACCCAAAGTAGTGAACAGCTTACGCTATTGTCGCAACGGTTAAATAAGGTTGTAGGGCAGTTTAAGTTGTAGGCCTTTACTCGATATCAGGGAGGAAAGTATTCACTGGCCTCCCTAACTCTTTTGTGTTGGGTAAAGATTAGATCTGTTTCATTACTCGTGTTGCTATGGTTACGGAACAACTTTGGCAACACTGAAATCTTGTAAGTTAAGCGGAGTGAATATAGGCTTAAACCTATCTGCAAAGGAGTGCGATATGTGGAACTTCGAAGAGGCACCCTACTGTGTGCTGGTAGCAAAAAAGGTGATGAGAAACGTTTTTACAAACGCATGATCCCAATTGCCGATCGAGAATATATCTACTTCCTAGAACAAGGTGAATAGCCATGGGTAGAACGTTGCAGCAAATCCTTGCAGACGAAAAACCAGAAGTTGTTGCTGAGGCAGAACAGCAAGCAACAGCAATGTTGTTGAATATTCATCTGGCTGAGCTGAGGGAAAAAGTTGAGTTGACCCAGAAGGAACTGGCTAATGATATGGGTGTCAAGCAACCCTCTATCGCAGGAATGGAAAAGCCTGGGCAGGACATCAAGCTTTCAACGCTGAAGAAATATATTGAAGCTATGGGCGGAAAGCTGAATCTGGATATTGAGATGGCAGATGGTAGCCACTTTGAGTTTAAAGTTTGAAAAACACTGATTATAGAGACTTCGTGCGCTGCTAAGAATGTTTCTGTAGTCCTGAGTTAGATCATGGCTGTTTATCAAACGCTAAAAGTTTATGTGCCGGTCTCTCATTGAGACCGGCTCCTCTTGATCGATTTTTCCAAACCTAAACCGAAATCCCACCCAGTTTCGTTTCCAGATATTCCTGAATACCTTCCTTAGCTCCTTCACGGCCCAGGCCGCTATTGTTCATTCCGCCAAACGGGGCCGCAGCACTGGTTGGGTTGATATCGTTAATACCGATAATGCCGAAGTTCAGGCCTTCATACATGCGGATTGAGCGGGAGAGGTTTTCCGTATAAACGTAGGCGGCTAAGCCATAGTGGGTATCATTAGCCATCTCCAACACTTCTTCTTCGTTATCAAAGATAATGACGGGAGCCACAGGGCCAAAGGTTTCTTCCCGGTAGATTCTCATCTCTGGGGTGATATTGCTCAGTACTGTAGGGCTGTAGAAGTGACCCTTTTCCATGCCGTCTAAGTTAAGTGGCTCACCACCGCAAAGTAAGGTTGCGCCTTTTTCGATAGCATCCGTTACCTGAGCTGAAACCTTATCGATAGACACTTGATTGATCAGTGGGCCGATACGCACATTAGGCTCCATGCCATTGCCCGCTTGCATCCCTTTCACTCGTTTGGTGAGTTCGGCCAGGAAAGGCTCGGCAACATCTCTTTGTACAAAGATACGGTTCGGGCTGATACAGGCCTGACCGGTATTAAGGAACTTCACCAGAGATAAACCCTTGGCAGCATGTACCGGATCACAGTCATTAAAGACTACCGCTGGAGCATGGCCGCCCAGCTCCATAGAGACACGTTTCAGGTGCGGTGCTGCCAGAGTAGCCAGATGTTTACCCACAGGGGTTGAGCCGGTAAAGGTCAGTTTGCGTACTGCTGGGTTAGTACAAAATAGCTCGCCGGTAGCAGCAGGTTGAGAGACAGTGACTAAGTTCAGTACACCCGGTGGGAAACCCGCTTGTTCAAAGATCTTAAACATAGCGATCGCACATAACGGCGTGCTTTCTGCTGGTTTTAGCACCATGGTGCAGCCTGCCGCAATAGCGGGGGCGATCTTACGGGTGATCATGGAGATGGGATAGTTCCAAGGCGTAATCGCTGCAACAACACCCACGGGCACCTGGTTGACCCAGAAGCGTTGATCCTTTCTGGCGGATGGGATCGACTCACCATAAACCCGTTTAGCTTCTTCGGCATACCAAAGTAGAAAGTCAGCACCATATTGCACTTCATTCAGCGCGGCTTTCAATGGCTTGCCCTGCTCGCGGGTCATCAGTTCTGCAAGCTGTGGTTTCTGTTCCAGCATCAGTTGATAGGCTTTATACAGACAAGCGGAGCGCTCATAGGCGGTGGTGGCTGACCATGATTTAAAAGCCCGTGCAGCGGCTTGAATGGCTGATTCCACCTGCTCGGGTGTATTGTCTAATGCCGAACCTATCTGTTCCCCGGTTGCAGGGTTAAAAACTGGGAAGTAGCTTGTTGAGTTATTCGTTTTTGAGTTGCGAGGAGAGTTGGCAGTGGAGTCACCGCCGGAGTTATCTAACCAGACGCCATCAATATACATGGTTTGTTCTCTTTAAAATCGATTGGGTTATGAAAGAAGCCCAGGGGCCTCTTTCAAAGACTTGATGCGGTATATGAGCTTTAGAACAGCTCCTCAGGCATGGCCAGGGTTGAGTGAGCACCATTGGCAATGGTGCTGGCAAAGCTCTGCTGTCGTGGCAGAATCTGATCCAGATAGAAGGCACAGGTTGCAGCCTTGGCTTGATAGAAATTCTGGTTACTGTCGGTCTGTAGATGCTTCGCGGCGGCATCGGCAGCTTTAATAATCTGCCATCCGGCGATGACATAAGACGCCTGCATCAAAAAGTTAAATGCTAGCGCGCCGGTGATCTTGTTATCACCGCATTTGAGCAGAATCTGGGATGACTCTTGTAGCTCATCTACACTATCGGCAAAGCGTTTGATCTGAGCGGCACTTAGCGTATCGGAAGCAGAGATGTTTTCCAGTGAGGCTTGAATATCGTCGATCAGTTCGGACATACCTAGCCCCTGATCAAAGGCCAGCTTACGCCCCACCAGATCCATCGCCTGAATACCGTTGGTGCCCTCATAGATTGGTAGAATGCGCGCATCGCGGAAGTGCTGCGCAATACCGGTTTCTTCGATAAAACCCATACCGCCATGGATCTGAACGCCCAGTGAGGTCACTTCCTGAGCGATCTCGGTACACCAGCCTTTCACCAGAGGTGTGAGTAGTGCCAAGCGACGTTTATGACGAGCCTGTTGTTCGTCCGATAGTTGATCCGCTTCTGCCAGATCCACCTCAGTACAGGCGGTATAAGCCAGTGCACGGGCGGCCTCGGTCAGGCTGCGCATGGTCATTAACATACGGCGCACATCGGGGTGATGGATAATAAAGCTGTTCTGTTTCTCTCCCGGCGCGATACCCTGAATCCGCTCACGGGCGTATTGGCAGCTCTGCTGATAGGCCCGTTCAGAGATGGATACCCCCTGCAGGCCAACGGTTAGGCGAGCGTTATTCATCATGGTGAACATACAGGCCAGGCCCCGGTGAGGCTCGCCCACCAGATAACCGACAGCACCTTCGTTATCGCCATAACTCATGACACAGGTTGGGCTGGCGTGAATACCCAGCTTATGTTCCAGTGAGATCGCTTTACAGTCGTTACGCTCACCCAGGCTACCATCGGCATTCACCAGGAACTTCGGCACCAAAAACAGCGAAATTCCTTTTACCCCAGGTGGCGCATCGGGCAGGCGGGCCAGTACCAGATGGATAATATTGTCGCTCATGGAGTGCTCACCCCAGGTGATAAAGATCTTCTGGCCATAGACCCGATAGTGATCGCCGTCCGGTACCGCTTTGGCGCTTACGTCTGCGAGATCTGAACCGGCATTCGGCTCGGTCAGATTCATGGTGCCGCTCCACTCACCGCTGATCATCTGCGGCAGGTATTGAGCTTTTAACTCTTCGCTGGCATTGGCGGAAATCGCCTCAACTGCACCTTGGGATAGCAGAGGACACAAACCCCAGGCCATATTGGCGGAGTGCCACATCTCCTGTACGGGAATCGCCAGGGAAAAGGGCAGACCCTGACCACCAAACTGTGGATCAAACTGCAGTGAGCCCCAACCACCGTTGACGTATTCCTGATAGGCCTCGGCAAAGCCATTCGGCGTGACCACATTATGCTCATCTGTCAGCTGCACACCGTGGGCATCGCCGACACGGTTCAGGGGGGCGATCACCGAGGTCGCCAGCTTACCGGCTTCCTCCAGAATAGCGCTGACCAGATCTGGGCTGGCATCGGCGCAACCGGTCTGTTCCACTACGTTGGGAAAATCGACAACTTCGCTTAACAGAAAGTTCATATCATCCAGAGGGGCAAGATAGTCACTCATAATGGGTTCCTTATAATTCGAGCGTGGCCTGAGGTATACGTGGCGAGGGGAGAGGGTTTAAGCATTGAGAACTGTGCTTTTGGAGCTGGCTTGGTCTACCAAATCTACAACATAGATAGGTTGTAGATTTGGTAGATTTTTAACCTCTTAGGTTGTTAGCCAGCTTCTGAAATATTGAAAGATTTAGCTCATATACTGTCCGCCGTTAACGGACATATTGGTACCGGTCACAAAACCGGCTTCTTCCGCAGTCAGGAAAGCCACAGCGCGGGCGATCTCTTCCGGCTGACCTAAACGACCGACAGGGATACCCTGCACAATGCTTTCCAGTACATTTTCCGGTACCTGACGCACCATAGGGGTATCGATATAACCCGGCGATACGGCGTTTACGGTTACGCCTTTGCGGGCACCTTCTTGAGCGATAGAGCGGGTAAAACCATAGATCCCTGCTTTAGTGGCGGCATAGTTCGCCTGACCAAACTGACCTTTTTCACCGTTCAGTGAGGAGATATTCACAATACGGCCCCAGCCACGGTTGCACATGCCATCAAACACCTGCTTGCTCATATTGAACATAGAGCCGAGGTTGGTATCGATCACTTCCTGCCACTGTTGGTGTTCCATACGCTTCAGTGGTGCATCACGGGTGATACCTGCGTTGTTGACCAGGATGTCGATTGGGCCGACTTCAGCTTCTACAGTCGCGACAAAGCTTTTACAGCTATCAAAATCGGTCACATCCAGTGGGAACAGCAGAATCTCTGTGCCCATTTTCTGTAACTCAGCCTGCTGTTCCTTGGCTTGTTTTTCTGTCTCATCAGTCGGGTAGTAGGTGGCAATCACTTTATGGCCCTGTTGGCACATAGCTTCACACATGGCGACACCCAGGCCACCTGTACCACCGGTTACTACTGCGATGCGTTGAGTCATAAAATTCTCCTTTTTAGGTCTATCGCCTTAAGCATTTGGCTTAGTGCCTTGTTGTTTTTATTGATTGTTAAAAGGTTTTATTGCGTTTCAAAAAGCTTTAAACACGGTGCTTTCAGGCGTTTCTTCACTTCCGATGAAGTGGCCACTTCACCCTGTTCACTGTATTTGCGACTGTTATCTTCGATACTGTCCAGCTTGTAGAGGTAGTTCACCATCAGGCCAGCGGACTGTTTTAAGCCATTGTTTGAGCTATCTGCCAGCCAGTTCAAACGTTCCACTTGTGCGCCATTACTGAGATGGAAATGCGCCACAGGATTTTTCACTGATAGCACTTCATTGATTCCAGATAGCCCACCTGGTTTGGCTTTACGTCGTACGCTGGTCAGGTAATAAGCGGCCAGGTTGATCAGGATTTCCTGCTGCTCTGGACTGATCTCTATCTGCACCTCCACCTCCACCTCCACCTCTACCTCAGGTACTGATGTTTGAGTGTCTTCAGAGGCTTGCGCGCTGTTAGCCGCTTGTTTAATCGACAGACTATTAAACGATTGAGTCAACAAAGGCGCTAACCAGCTCTGCTCCTCTAACACCTGCTCTTGGTTATGCAGCCAGCGACAGAAACCGGGAATCGGTGACAAGGTGGAGAAATGCTTCAGTTGCGGGAACTCAGCCTGTAGCAGTTTGACCACGCGCTTAATCAGGAAGTTACCAAAGCTGATCCCCGCCAGACCCTTTTGCGCATTGGAAATGGAATAAAAAATTGCGGTATCGGCTTGTTGGATATC
This sequence comes from uncultured Oleiphilus sp., assembly GCA_964342385.1. Classification (GTDB taxonomy): domain Bacteria; phylum Pseudomonadota; class Gammaproteobacteria; order Pseudomonadales; family Halomonadaceae; genus Oceanospirillum. Next base: position 26,753 of record CAYFGP010000026.1, read on the forward strand.
CAGCACCGGAACGTTGATATCCAATAGATGTTGCACGTTATCGGATAGGCCATTCACTAGTGCCACTTCCACAAAAATTAGCGGCTCGTTGGGCATACTGGGGTGAAAGAAGGCAAAACAACGACGGTCTGAATCCAGGCGGTTTTTCAGATCATCCCAGCTTTTAATCGCATGTACGGCTTCATAGCTGATCAGTTTTTCTAACACCTCGGCACTGGAATGCCAGGTGATCTGTTCCAGCTGCAGCAAACCGATATCAAACCAGGACGTGAGCAGGCGTTTAAGGTCATGCTCCAGTGGTGTTAATTCAGGGTGAGAGCGATTTAACGCCAGCAGATCGGCACGCATATCCACCAGAAACTTCACGCCCTCTGGCAATTCATTAAACTGAGTCAGCAGCTTCATACGCGCTGGTTCCAGCGCTTGGCGCAGATCGTTTTCGCAGGCGCTTCGCTCAATACCCGCACTGCTTTGCCAACGTAGAATCATACGGTTGATCTGGTTTTCATCCGCGCCGTAGTTTTCCGATAGCAGCTTGAGAAAACGCATACGTCCGGTTTCATTCAGGGACATAAAACTGCGCCCCAGGGCTGCGGCTTTGGATCGGGCGGCAACTTCACCACCTTCACTGGCCAGACAGGCTTCGATCCAGTGTTTCAGTTCCTGTTCATCTTTTTGATTCAGATCTGGTGACAGCTCCAGAGTATCTTTTGCCCGTCTGCCGAGGCTGGACTCTCGCCAGAGCGGCATAATGCGCTGGAGTGTTTTGGTCAGAATACTGCTGTCTTGTGCTGTCATCTTGTCCTCCTGCTTTCCGCTCTTGCTCGTTTGGAAACGACTGTTTCTCTGCCTTAAGTGTAGATCAGGTTAGCAAAGCCTAAAAAATAAACCAAGGGTTTGTACTTGGTTTTTTGAGTGTTTATATCTATATTTATAATCTCTTGGATCGAGAGATAACAAAATTACGCTGCTTAGCAATTGAGAAATGTTTTAGGAGAGAACAATGTCAGACACTCAGATGATGGATGCCCTGCACGGTTATTACCTGGAAGATCTGGAAGTGGGTATGCAAGCCAGCTACGCCAAAACTATTACCGAAGCAGATGTGGTGCTGTTTGCTGGTATTACCGGTGATGACAACCCGGTGCACATCAACGCGGAGTATGCCGAGCAGACCATGTTTGAGCAGCGCATCGTGCACGGTATGTTCAGTGCGGGCCTGATCTCTGCCGTACTGGGTACGCGTATGCCGGGGCCGGGTGCGATCTATATTGATCAGCAGCTGTCGTTTAAAGCCCCGGTTCATATTGGCGATACCGTGGTGGCTACAGCAACCGTACTGGAGATCAATGAGCAACGCCGCCGCGTGAAGCTGGAAACCGTATGTAAGGTGAAAGACAAGGTGGTTGCCCAGGGTACCGCGACCAATATGGTTGATCGTCGTCCAAGCTAAGGTTTGGTACTGATGATTTAGGGCTTTATTGATAGCCTTTGAGATTTAAACCAAGTACTAACCCTTGGTTTTTCTCAGAGGAATAATCAGAGAAAAAGAAATTAAACAGCCTAGCTTTGAGCCTTTGCTGAATGTTTTACCCCCGGTGGTGACCGGGGGCGAATAAGGGAGAACACGATGTTAATCAGTGCTGATAATTCCGCGCTTTTAGTGATTGATGTACAGGAAAAGCTACTGGGTGGCATTTATGAAAGTGAAAGCCTGATCAAAAACTGCCAATGGCTGATGGAAGTAGCCCAGTTGATGGAAGTACCGGTACTGGGGTCTGAGCAGTATCCGCAAGGGGTAGGCCCAACTACGGAAGTGCTCAGAAGTCTGTTGGATGAGGGCACTTTTGTCGCGAAGACTGTTTTCTCCTGTGCTGATTCGGAAGAGTGTCTGGATGCCATTAAGGCCGTGGATCGTAAGTCCATCGTGATCTGCGGTATGGAAGCTCATGTCTGTGTGATGCAAACCGCCCTGCGTCTGAAGGAGTTGGGTTTTGAGGTTTCTGTAGTCGCCGATGCGATCTCAGCACGTAATCCTGTGGATACCGAATACGCTATCGAACGTATGCGCGATGAAGGTATTCGTATGGTAACCCGTGAGATGGTGGGCTTTGAGTGGGTCAGACGCTCTGATGCGCCTCAGTTTAAAACCTTCAGTATGAAGTTTCTGCGTTGATTCTATATTAAGGCAATGCAAGCGCTGGGCTAGGACTTTTACCAAGACGGAAAGGCTATCGCTCGGTCAGTAACCTTCTAAAACAGGGCTTTATCGCTATTCACAACGCTTTTAGCTATCAGAGGATGTGATGATGGAAAACAACAATAATAACAGCGCCTATACAGTGGATTTAGACAGAAATGGGGCCAATTATGTGCCGTTGAGCCCTGTAAACTTTATTAGTCGAACCGCCATGATCCACCCGGATCGTACCGCTGTGGTCTACAACGATCTATCCCGTAGCTGGAGCGAAACCTACCAGCGTTGTAAACAGCTGGCCAGCGCCTTAAGCCAACGAGGTATCGGTAAAAACGATACCGTGGCGGGGATTTTGCCCAATATCCCTGAGATGTTGGAGCTGCACTTTGCCATTCCTATGCTGGGTGCAGTGCTTAATGCTCAGAACACTCGTCTGGATGCTGAAACCATCGCCTTTATGCTGGATCACAGCGAAGCCAAGGTGTTGTTTACCGATAAAGAGTTTTCTGCAACCGTTGCCGAGGCTTTGACACTGTGCCAATCAAAGCCTCTGGTGATTGATGTGGATGACAGCTCTGTGGAAGGGGAGTTGCTCGGTGAGCTGAGTTACGACGACCTGCTGGCAGAAGGCGATAGCGACTTTGATTGGCAGCTGCCTGAGGATGAATGGCAAGCGATCACCCTGAACTACACCTCAGGTACCACGGGGAATCCAAAAGGTGTGGTTTATCATCATCGTGGTGCTTACCTGAATGCGGTGAGTAATATTATGGGCCAGCAGCTGCCGCAACATGCGGTCTATCTGTGGACCCTACCGATGTTCCACTGCAACGGCTGGTGTTATCCCTGGGCGGTAACGGCTGTGGCGGGGACTCATATCTGCCTGCGCCATGTGCGGGCGGATCATATTTTCTCAGCTATTAGCCGCTATAAGGTGACTCACTTCTGTGGTGCTCCAGTGGTGTTGAATATGATGCTTAATGCACCGGAAGAGCAAAAGATTAAAGCGGATCATGAGGTGACGGTGACCACAGGGGGCGCTGCGCCACCGGCCAGTATTATCGAGGGTATGGAAGCCTTAGGGATTCAGGTGGTACACGCCTATGGCTTAACCGAAACCTATGGCCCCAGTGTGTTCTGTGATCCACAGGAAGCCTGGGCGGAACTGCCATTACGCGAAAAAGCCAAGAAAATGGCTCGTCAGGGGGTACGTGCACCAGGTGTCGCCGATCTGAGTGTGGTGGATATGGCCAGTGGTCAGCCGGTACCGCAAGATGGTGAGACTCAGGGTGAGGTGCTGATTCGCAGTAATAGCGTGATGAAGGGCTATCTGAGTAACCCAGAAGCCACCGCAGAAGCGTTTAAAGATGAGTGGTTCCATACCGGTGATATTGCGGTCTGGCACCCGGATGGTTATATCGAGGTCAAAGACCGCTTTAAGGATGTGATTATCTCCGGTGGTGAGAATATCTCCACCATTGAGGTGGAAGGCGTGCTGTTCCAACACCCCGCTATTATGGAAGCGGCCGTGGTGGCTCGACCTGATGAATTTTGGGGCGAAGTGCCTTGTGCAGTGGTGACACTCAAAGACGGTCAGCAAGCCAGTGCCGAGGAGATTATCCTGTTCTGTCGGGAAAATCTGGCTCATTTTAAAACCCCAAAACAGGTGGTGTTTGCGCCACTGCCTAAGACCTCCACCGGTAAAATTCAGAAGTTTGCCTTACGGGAGTTGGTGAAGGAATTGGCGTAGGTCATCTCGGTTTATTCTCAAAAATAGATTCAGAGTAGGGCATTTCGTGCCAATTATTTGCAGGGTTGCCAAATAAGGTAGCCCCGCTAATTATTGCGCTACGTTGAGCGTTATAAAGAGGTCATGTACCATGCTGCTAAGTCACGATATGGCACCTGACCGGGCAAAGCTTAAGCTCGGAGGCAAAGCACTTCAGCCCGGTAGAAATAGTCCTCAACACGCTATGACAGATCCTTCCTCTTCAACGCCTATTCCAGCCACAGGAACACCTTCTTCAGCTAGCACAGCAGCGGATGATGCCGAGCGTAATCGTTTGTTGGCTGAAATGGCGGAGCAATCCACCGATATGATCTCCCGTCATACCCCAGGTGATTGGCGTTTTATTTATGCTTCGCCTGCAGTGACCCATCTGCTGGGTTATGAAGTGGATGAGATTATCGGCCTGTCGGCCTATGAACTGTATCACCCGGATGATGTGGAAGACTTTCAACGCCGTAGTCCTACAGTCAGCTATCAGCGTGGACTTTATACCCATACCTATCGTTTTCGCTGCAAGGATGGCCACTATATCTGGCTGGAAAGCACCAGCCGCAGTATGCGTGATCCCGAGACCGGCGAGCTCAAAGAGATCCTGGTGGTGTCTCGTGATGCCAGCCATCGTATCGAAACGGAACAGGCCAATCAGCGTTTGGCACGGGTGCTGGAGCGCAGCAGTGATCTGGTGCTGTTTGTTACACCTGATCTGCAGATCACCCACCTGAATGAAGCCGCACAGCAGACGCTGGCTTTACAGGGTATCGCCTTTGAGCAGTTACAGCTTAATGCTCTGTTAACGCCTGCCAGCTTTAAGGTGCTGACCGAGCAAGGTTTTTCTGCGGTGGCGGACAATAGCGCGGACAACAAAGCCTGGTCCTGTGAGTTGGAAATGCAAGGGCATGATGGCATCAAAGTACCGGTATTGTTGGAACTGCTGGCTCATTTCTCCTTTCAGGGGCCGTTGGAGTATTACTCACTGGTGGCCCGTAACCTCACCGAAGCAAAACAGGCTCAGGCGGAGCTAAAACGTTATCAGGATGAGATTAACCACGCCTCGCGCTTGATTGCCATGGGGGAACTGGCCTCCAGTCTGGCCCATGAGCTAAACCAGCCCCTGACCGCTATTGTAAATTACGTCAGCGGCATTCAGCGTCGTTTCTCTGGTCAGGAACAGATCGCCTGGCGTGAGCTGGAGTTCCCACTGGACAAGATGTCATCCACCGCAATGCGTGCGGGACATATTATTCACCATATGATGGACTTTACCCGCAAGCAGGAACCCCATAAGGAAGTGGTGAAGCTTAGTGACGTGGTGCAGGATCTGATAGAATTTTGCGCCGCTAATGCCGAGAAACATCAGGTCAGTGTGTTAAACCATATTAGTGATCAAACACTGAGTGTATTTGCCGATCGTATCCAGCTGGAGCAGATCCTGCTAAACCTGATGATCAATGGTATTGAAGCCTGTAGTACTTTAGATAGCTCCTTAGATCGCGCTTTAGACAGCGCCTTGGACTCTGGTAAAAAAGCAGATCAGGCTCAAACGAATAAAGACCAGATAAAGCAAGACCATCGTAAAGTGGAGATCTCTGCTATCAGTCAGCAGGATGGCAAGGTGAAAATCTCGGTCACAGATCAGGGAATCGGCCTACCCTCTGAAGTATTGGATCAGGTATTTGAGCAGTTCTTCACCACCAAGAAAACCGGCTTAGGTATGGGACTGGCGATCAGTCGGTCTCTGGTTGAAAGCCAGGACGGTCAACTCTGGGCGGAAAATAACCCGACAGGTGGTGCCTGCTTTAGTTTTACGCTGAATCAGGTATAACAGCTGCCAGCCCGAAATAAGCACAGCCAGATAGATAGAAAGAAAGAAGAGAACAATGGAAGATAACGCCCAGCAAACAGCGAACCAAACCATTTATGTGGTCGATGATGATCAGGATGTTCGGGATTCCCTGAAATGGCTGCTGGAATCCGTCGGGCTGCAGGTCAGCTGTTATGACACGGCGATGGCGTTTATCGAAGCCTATCAACCGGGTTCACCGGGTTGCATCGTTATGGATGTGCGTATGCCGGGTATGAGTGGCGTACAGGCGCAGAAAAAACTACCAGAGCACCAGATCGATCTGCCAGTGATTATGATCTCTGCCCACGGCAGTATCGATATGGCCGTTACCGCTATGACGCAAGGTGCGGTTACTTTTCTTGAAAAACCCTTTAATGATCAGGCTCTGATTGATCATGTTCAAGCCGCACTGGAAAAAGACAGTGCTAACAGAGCACAACAGGGCGTGTTATCGGATCGTCGGGCCCATTATGACAGTCTGACCAAGCGTGAACGTCAGGTGTTTGAGCTGGTGGTCAAAGGTTTATCCAATCAGGAAATGGCGGATGAGCTGGGTATCAACAAAAAAACCGTTGAGGGCCACCGTGCCAATATGATGACGAAAATGGACGTGGGGTCGCTATCTGAATTGGTACATCTGGCGATCAGTATCGGTGTGGTCGAGAACACCTGATATCAACGCTGCTTAAAAGAAAAAAACCTTAAGTACCTAAATTTAGACAAACTTTGACAAACACCAAGCCGGTTCCTGTCTTGGTGAGCACCATGCTGTTAAAAGAGACGGCGGTATCTGCGGCACTTAAGGGAATGAAAATAAGCAGCCAGACATTATTTCAAATATCCTGACAAGTATTCTGAAATAGCTTGTCTGGCTGAATGCGATTGGAACAAGTACTTTTGTGTGAGTGCTTAAATAGCAAATTAAAAAATAGAGAAAGGGCCGATATTAGTTGAGCACTACAGATCGACCTTAATACCTGCCGAGTAGTTATCATTGCCCTCATCATATTGAGCAATTTCTACCCAAGCCTGAATATTCTCACCAATATCCTTACGGGCGATAAACGCCAGCATATTGTCATCCCAGGCATTGTTATCTGAATTGCGGTCGGTATAACCCACACCGGCAGACAGGCCGTTACCAAAACTAAAGTCTGCCGCTACACCCATCACATCGGTATCTGAGCCGGATGGATGATCCATTTGCGATTCAAACATAACACCCAGCTGCATCTGCTCGGTTTGATAACCTGCGGTAAAACTGGCGCGGTTATAGTCCTTGCTGGCACCGGTTTGATCATCAGAAACGGTCACATTACCTAAACCCAGATACAGGCTATCGGCTTGGTAGATTGCACGTAGAGCCAATGCATCAACCACGTTTTTGTTGTAGTTGTTTGCCGTACCCGCCTGGTTCAGCGTCAGCGCGGCAGCCACAATATAGGTATTGGCAAAGGTCGGGGTTTTATAGGCAAAAACAGAGGTCGCCGCTTCAGGCTGGCCCCACAGGGTGACATTACTGGCGGCATTGACCTCGAAGATATCGACCATCTTGTACATATCATTCTGGTGGCCACTTTCTACCCGTGGCGCGACGATAAAGGCACCAACTTGAGTAGGCAGAACCACCAGAGCGTTTTCAATCTCGATATCATTTTGTCCGTTGTCCATATTGACCGCTTGGGCCAGCTCCGCTTCCAGTTTGTAGATCAGAGTGAAATCATCCACTTTATAGCTGCCACTGACACCGACAGAGGCTTCAAAGGCTTCACCATCAATATCCGATTGGTTTTCAATTTTCTGAATACCAAAGTTTAGGGTGCCAAAGAAGTTAGGCTCACCGTTCGCAGCCGTTGCGGCTAAGGACGTGCATAGGGCTGGCGCTGCCAGAAGTGTTGCGAGCTTTTTGTTCATCATAAAAGCTCATTATTATTGTGGTATTGAATAGGGCGCTATCGAAAACCGCCAGAGGCAGAGCAAGAGCCAAGGCCTGGGAACCTGTTGGCTGGTTAGTGCAAATCACTGCAGGGAGTAGCGATTGGCTTAGCAACTGCTTGACCGCCTCTGGCTAATGGCACGATAGGTAGGGCAATAATATGAGCTTGTGAAATGGGCGGATTAACCGCCCCAGACGGATCTGTTGATTGTGGGCACTATCTTGATAAACACCGACAAAGAGACGAGTGATCAGTCTACTGCTTTAACTGTCGGGTTTGTGTCGCGGTTTCATTAAAGCGGGTTTTATATAAGCGACTGAAATGGGCGGAATGGTTAAAACCCCACTTAAAGGTGATATCGCTGACACTGAGATTATTGGCTCGACCAGATAGCAGATCTTCCCGGCATTTATCCAGGCGCAGATTCCAGATATAGCGGTTAACAGAGATGCCTTCCAGCTCAAAGGCACGCGCCAGCTGGCGACGGGAGATATTCAGACTATGGCTGACTTGCTCGCCACTGAGATTTTCATCATTCAGATGGTTGTGAATATAGCTTTTGCACTGATGCAGAATATGCATCAAAGAGCGGTTTTTACTGTTACTGTGCCGACGTTCCAGAATGCCATAGAGGTTTTCCAGTAACCTTTGTGCCGCTTGTGCCCGTTCGCCATCGGTGTGACAGGGTTGAGTCAGGGCCTGATAGATACCACTGGCACTGTAATCAAACAGGTCGGTATCCTTATCGATTTTGACCAGATCGTTGTACTTCCACTCCCCCAGATAATCCCCTAGTACAGCACGGGGAATATCCACCACGATCATCTCCATATCACCGGGAAAACCCTGACCATAAGGCTTGCAGGTATCGTATAACACAATATCACCGGGGCTATGGTGCACACAGGTGGTGCCCTGATAAGAGAACCCAGCACCGGCTAACATCTGGCAGAGGAAAATTGATTCCCGGTGATCGCCTTTAATATGGCCCAGACTGCGCTGAATAGAGTGCTCATTGGCTTTGATGCGGTTCACTTTCAAGTCACCGAAATGAGACTGTTGCAGCGAGGCGGTTAACCCCTCTTCAGGCTCAACCGGGCAATCAATTTTGATCAGGTTCTGGCTGATATAGTCTTCCCAATAGAGTCGTCTTTCTTCGGGATGACTTTTATCCAGTGTTGAGATGATCTCCTGAACAGGTGTTGTATCAGCAGCTGTTTCTGCTTCTGCTTGTAGCGGCTGTAGTGCGTCGGCTAAGCCCTGCTGTGAGATAGAGGCATGCATAGGGTTACTCCCCCGTATCTGTCGTGTTCGTATGATTTTTGTTGTTGTTTTCGGTCTATACCACACCGTTCAGACATTCTAGGCTTGCGTGGAAAACTAGTAAATATGTTAACTAATTTGCAGGCGGTGAAGCGTGTGTTTTGTCGTCTTTGATCAATAGATTAGTCAGTTGCAGTTAACGCTTTATCATCTTC
>CAYFGP010000026.1:36096-48039 GCA_964342385.1 uncultured Oleiphilus sp.
CAGCCTCCAGCCTCCAGCCTCCAGCCTCCAGCCTCCAGCCTCCAGCCTCCAGCCTCCAGCCTTTTTAGATCCAAGTTAAAAGAACCGTCTGATCCGGTTAAGCGCACTTTCTTGCCATCGCTGACACTGCAGCCTTAGTAGTGGGTTGCTGTGTATTGCCGGGCAGAGTTCGGCATGACCAACCCCTCTTATTTAACGCCAATACAGCCCAAGCAATTTTGACTGCCTTGGTTTGGGCGCTTAACAATAATGAAAGGTAAGAGATGGACAGTTTTGATTACATCGTGGTCGGGGGCGGATCATCCGGCTGCGTGATTACTCATCGTCTGGTGATGGCGGGAAAAAAGGTTTTACTGCTGGAAGATGGCCCGGCGGATAACACTCAGTTTATCCATATGCCCGCCACTTTTATCCGCGTGATCGGCACAGAACGTACTGTGATCTATGAGAGCGAAGCCCAGAAAGCGGCTCAGGATCGCAAAACCTATGTGCCTCAGGGACGTACTCTGGGTGGTGGTAGTTCGGTGAATGCCATGGTGTATATCCGTGGCCAAAAGCAGGACTACGACACCTGGGAGCAGCAGGGTTGTACCGGTTGGGGCTGGGACAATGTACTGGCGGCCTTTAAACGCTCAGAAAACCATATGCGCCTATCCGGTCCTTTTCACGGTAATGAGGGACCGTTAAAGGTCAGTGATACCCGTTATCGCCACCCGTTGAGTCTGGCGTTTGTTAAAGCGGCTCAGCAGCAGGGCATCGCTTATAACGATGACTTTAACGGTGATAATCAGGCCGGTATCGGTTTTTATCACACCACTACTTTTAATGGCCGTCGTGGCAGTACCGCCAGTACCTATCTGGCGGAGGTGAAAAACCGTCCGAACCTAACGATTCGTACTGGTTGTTTTGTCACTAAGGTGCTGTTCGACAGCAATAAAAAAGCCACTGCCGTAGAGATCAAAGATAAATCCGGTCAACTGTCCAGCCTTCGGGTGAATCAGGAAGTGATCCTGACCGCTGGGGCGCTATCGACACCCAAAATTCTGATGTTATCGGGCATTGGCCCTGAGCAACAGCTGCAACAGCACAATATCTCTCTGCTGCATAACGCGCCGGAAGTGGGCGAGAACTATCAGGATCACCTGGAAGTGTCGGTCTATGCCCGAACCAAGCAACCGATCAGCCTTCTGGATAACGATAAGGGACTGACGGCACTGAAACACGGTGTGCAATGGACCTTTTTCAAAACAGGTCTGCTGACCTCTAACGTGGTGGAGTCCGGTGGTTTTGTCGATACCAGTGGCAGTGGCCACCCGGATATCCAGTTCCATGTGCTGCCAACCTTAGTGGGTGATGTAGATCGTGAACCTATTGAAGGTCATGGCCTGTCTATTAACCCTTGTTTCCTACGGCCAAAATCCCGTGGTTTTGCCCGCCTGCGCAGTAACAATCCTGAAGACCCCATGATGTTTGAAAGTGGTGCCCTGGAAGAACAGGAGGACGTGGATACACTGGTGCGCGGCGTCAAACTGGCGCGCAAGATTCTGCGCTCTCCGGCACCGGAAGAGCTGATCGATCACGAACTGCGCCCTTCTGCTCAGGCAGATATCTCAGACGCAGAGATTGAACAGCATGTGCGCAGTCACGCAAAAACCGTTTACCACCCGGTCGGTACCTGTCGTATGGGCAGTGATAACACCGCCGTGGTCTGCCCTGAACTGAAGGTAAAAGGGGTGCAGGGTGTACGCGTCTGCGATGCCTCTGTGATGCCCAATATTGTCTCCGGTAATACCAACGCTCCTACCATTATGATCGCTGAACGTTGTGCCAGTTTTATTCTGGATCAGCCTCAGTCGGCCTGATTAACGAGGTTATTATGAAAACAATAAATACCTATGAAAATAAACTGCTGCTGATACTGTTTTTATGTTTCGGCTTTGTCTTTTTTGACCGCCTGGCGCTGTCGTTTCTATTTCCCTTTGTGGCAGAAGAGCTGAACCTGAATAACGCCCAGTTGGGTATGTTGTCATCGGTACTGGCACTGACCTGGGCAATTTCAGGGGCGACCTTAGGTGCCTATGCGGATAAAAAAGAAACCAAAAAAGGCATGCTGGTCCTGGCCGTTATCGCCTTCTCACTGTTTTCTGCACTGTCGGGCATGGTGACTTCCTTTATGACGCTGTTGTTATTCCGCGCGTTAATGGGAGTAGCCGAAGGTCCTGTTCTGCCCATCTCGCAATCACTCCTGGCGGCAGCGTCAACACCGGGACGTCGCGGGTTAAATATGGGCCTGGTTAATGCTTCTGCCCCTGGATTGATCGGTGCAGTTATCGCACCACCGGTATTAATCTGGATCGCTACCGAATTCGGCTGGCGCAGTGCGTTTTATTTCACCGTGATCCCTGGAGCCATTATTGCCCTGCTGATCTGGCTGTTTGTGAAAAACAACCATGTGCATGACGATGTAAAAGAGGAGCACAGCAAGACAGAAAAAGTGGACTATATGAGTCTGCTGAAAAACAGAAATATCATTCTGTGTGTGCTGATTTCCTGTTTCTATATCTCTTGGTTTATCACCCTGATCTCTTTTACGCCCACCTTTCTGATGAACGTGAAAAAGTTCAGCCCGGAAACCATGGGCGGCATTATGGGTAGCCTGGGTATTGCCTGGATGGCGTGGGGCTTTATTGTCTCCAGCTTCTCCGACAAGTTTGGTCGTAAACCAGCGCTGATCCTGTTCTCCCTGCTGGCAACTGCCTGTCCGTTTGTTCTGCTCTATGTGGAAGATGCAGGTACCATGCTACCGCTGGTATTTATGACCTATACCGGACTGGGTTGTTTCACCCTGTTTATGGCAACCATCCCAGCAGAAACCGTACCCGCTAAACAGGTCGCTACAGCACTGGGCCTGATTATGGGTATTGGTGAACTGTTTGGTGGTTTTGTCACACCGACAGTGGCCGGTTTTGCTGCGGATATTTATGGTCTGGAAATCGTTATGTGGATTGCTGCCGGTGGTTCAGCTATGGCAACGATTTTGGCGTGTTTCCTGAAAGAAACCGCGCCGGTGAAGGTGAAGTCTTCAATGGCAGCTTCTATGAGTTAAGTCAGTGTTCTGAGTGTACGGTTTAGACTGATAAGAGAATGGGTTACTGGATGTTTCGGTAGCCCGTTTTTTGTTTGAGGATTTTAATGATGAGTTAGCTTTCGCTATCGGATTGAAAAAAGGCTTCCAGAGAGTCAGCGAACAGAATGTTTTCACTCCATTGCTCAAGTTGATCATTGCTTGCTTCAAATAGTTTTTCTTTGGCCCAATCAGGAATTTCACCAAAACGTCGATTGAGCTGACGGTTTATTACTCTCAGCAAGCCTCTTTGCTCTGCATCTTTCATCAAACTGGCTTCATCATGCAGAGCTCTTTCGCGCACAAAAGCCAGACGCTGGGTTTCTTCATCGGCACTTAGGGCTTTGACTCGTTCCAGTGCTTCTTGCACAGGTTGGTAGGTGATATTCGCCATGGTAAGTTCCTCCTGCCAATGTTCAAAGAAAGTGATCCAGGCTTTTAATGCTTCTGATGATAGGCCTAGTTTATCGGCTTTTCTCAACTCAATCAGGTTCAGTTGTAACTCTTTGCCTAATCTTACCGCAGGTTGAGTGTGGTCGCGCATTTCAAAACACCATACTGCTTGGTTTTGTTGCTCAGGTTGCTGAAAAAGATCAAAGTCTAATAGATGAATACCAATCGCTGATTTCAGGGTGGAGTAGTCTTCACCAGGATTCAGCTGTTGAGATAACAATCTAGCCAGATAAAAAGCACTGCGTGAACTCCAGGCATTATAACGCCTTACCTGCATTTCAATATTATAGCGTTTACCACTTTCATCCTTCGCTTGAAGATCAAGAATAATGTATTTCCCTGCTAGTTCTTCGGGATCTATCTTGGGGTTGAGGACTTCAAGTTCGGTGATTTCTGCTTCATTGGCCCGAACCGCATTAATTAACGCAATTAATAGCTTTGGTGCATCAGCGAATAAGCGTTTGAAAACGTAGTCGTTTTTCGGGTCGAGTAGGTGAGATGGATGGTGAGTTTTATCTTCCATGATGCTGTTTTCCAGTATTCTAGCTTTAAGGATATTGCCTGTGTTTATATACAGTTTAGGCGTGAGGATCGCATTTGCCAGTTTTCTAATTATGATTTTCTTGCACGGTTGCCTTTCAGAGAAATTATTTCCACTCATGTCTTCCGCTTGTTAGCCTCATTAAGACCTTAATTGTCTGATGGGGTGGTGGCTGTGGAGCGATTAAATCTCAATTTGTTACGGGCTTTGGCGGTGTTGCTGGAGGAGATAAGAGATAAAGATAAAGGACAGATATCAGACCTTGGACGAATTGATGATTCCTGCCTACGCTTAATTCCAATCAGGGAAAGTAACGAGGCTCAGGGAGGAAAGCATCATGACTCGTGCCCGCAAGGAACAGATCAGCCCATCAGATACACCCTATTATCACTGTATCGCCCGTTGCGTACGTCGGGCATTCTTATGTGGTGAAGATCAATTCTCAGGCCAATCTTTTGAACATCGTCGTCAATGGATCATAGAACGGCTAAACGCACTGGATCATATGTTTGCCATTGATGTTTGCGCTTACGCCATCATGTCCAATCATTACCATCTGGTGCTTTATATCAATCAGGATCAAGCCGCTCAGTGGTCAATTGATGACGTGATTGAGCGCTGGCTACTACTATTCAAAGCCCCAATGTTGGTGCAGCGTTATCAAAAAGGAGAGTGTAGCTCTACCGCCGAACTGGAAAAGGTATACGAGATTGTCGAAAAGTGGCGTGAAAGACTGGCTGATATCAGCTGGTTTATGCGTTGCCTGAATGAATATATCGCCCGCAAAGCCAATGAAGAAGACCGTTGCACCGGTCGATTCTGGGAGGGGCGCTTTAAAAGTCAGGCTCTGTTGGATGAACAAGGGCTATTAACCTGTATGGCCTATGTCGATCTTAATCCGGTACGAGCAGCAATGGCCGATTGCCCCGAGAACTCAGACTTTACCTCTATCCAACAAAGAATCAGGGAATATGCAGAACAGAGAACAAGCGCTGATTCCCCTCGCTTAAAATCCTTCTCAGCCAAACAAAAAGACAGTGGCCACTCAATAGCCTTTGATTACGCGGATTATCTGGAGCTGATCGATTGGACAGGGCGATGCTGTCGAGAAGATAAGCGGGGACATATTCCAAGTCATCTACCGCCAATACTGCAACGGCTCAACATCGATCAAAATGCCTGGCTCAAAGCAATGCAACCAGAAGGCCTGCAAACCAGTCGAGCGATAGGGCATATCAAGCGACTGAAACAGTTTGCACGAGATAAAGGGCTGGCTTGGGTCTCTTCAGGGAATCAGTTTAAAGCATTGTTTGTATAAGGTTGCTCAAAGAGGTGAGCAGCGCCTTCCATTATTAATCTACGGTTTTTCTTCCTTACTGAAGCATGGAAGTAGTGCTTCGGTGTTGTTTTATTCTCTCGAAATATCTTAATCGTTGGTTATCCGAGTTGAGCTTGCCCACCACGTTTGTGCTGCTGAAATTATTGCTGAAATTATGGCTGTCCCCATTTGGTTCTTCCTGAAGGAAACTGCACCGATTAAAGTGAAGTCTTCAATGGCAGCATCTATGAGCTAAGGCCGTGTACTGAAGGCTTGGCAAATGCTAGGTTTGGTCTGATAAGAGAATGGGTTACCGGAGATTTCGGTAGCCCATTTTTTGTTCCTGTCACCACAGAAAAACGCCTAGTGGACCGTATGGTTAAAAAAGATCGTTTTTATATACGTAACCTACTGACTTAGTTAGAGGTTTTTATTAATGAATATCTTCGAACTAAGCATACGGACCACTAGCTCAAAGCAATGCAGCCAGAAGGTTTGCAAACGAGTCGTGCATGGGGCTATCAAACACCTTAAACAGTTTGCTCGGGATAAAGGGCAGGCCTGGATCTCATCTGTGAGTCAGTTTAAAGCTTTGTTTGTATAAGGCACTTCAAGAGGTCGGTTACGCATTCCATCGTTAATCTGCAGTTTTCATTCTTACTGAAGTACGCAAGTAGTGCTTCGCTATCATTTTATTACTTTTAAATATTGTAACCATTGGTTATCTGAGTTTGTGTGTGCGACACATGTTGTCGATATTGCTTGGTTAGGTGTTTTTCTAAATAATGGGCGTCCTGATTTTTTCTCATAATTTATAGAATTAAAGGTTGAAATAAGGAGGACCTAGATGGGAGAAGGAACAAGTCTAATAGGAGAAGTGAACTGGGCGGTGTCGTCTATTTTAGCAATTGTGCTCAGTATGCTAGCAAATATTCTAACTGGTCCCGCCCAAAATATCTTTGCAGGTTTTAACGCGAGCGTAGCTAGGAAAAGATCCGTAAATCTACGAAAAAGGCTCGAGGAGATCGAACAATATTTAGAAAACCCCTCAGAGCTTTACCTTTGCATTATTTTTTTGTTGTTAAAAATAATTTTTGTAACTTTGCTTGCTTTTGTTATTGGTGATCTAATCGCAGCGTCAGTTACTGCGATGATAGATGACTCTATTAGAACAGGTGTAGATCTATCACCTATCGTAGATGCATATGTCAGCAGTAATTTTCTATATTCGCTTGGCCAGTTTTCAACCGCATTGCTATACCTTATGGCTCTAAACTTTACGTTGATAGGTTTGCGCCTCGTATGGCAGGTGAGAAACTATGAACGAATGAAATTCAAGCTTGATAATATAATCTCTAAACTTGATAAGAGGGGGGGCTAATAAAGCCAAGCACAAGTGCGCATAACCAAGTGTCTATTTTTGTGGGTAGGACTACTCCCCAAACAAACATCGAATATCACAAACTGATAATATAATTATGGATAATATTGCCCGTTCGGTTCTAAGAGACAAAATAAAAAGTCTGAAAGCAACATATTTTCAAGATTGCTTAGATAAGATTTTCCAAGTTATATATGAATCAAAATTTACAAGAATAAAACAAAAGCAAGATCAAGGTTCTGATGGTATCTTGAATGGAAATACCATCCTTGCAGCATATGCACCTGAAAAATACACATTAAATGACTTTAAGACAAAAGTTAAAGGTGATTTTGATTCTTACAGTAAAAACTGGCTTACAACTCATCCAAACTGGATGGTTGTAACAAACCTTGAGCTAACCTCCGCAATGCAAAAGTATGTTGAATCACTTAAGACAAACTCTAAAGTATTTTGCATCGAAAGTATTGTAGAGCTTATTAGGCTCCAAACATGGACAAAAAGACATCTGATATTTCAATCGCTTGATATTCCTGATTATTACTTATCGAATGATGTTGTAGGGACAGTGATTGAAGATCTTATTAATATTAGTGATAACAACAACCTGAATGAGCCGTACAATAAACCACTTTACATTGAAGAAAAAACGGAATTGAATGTAAGTGATGAAAATCAGCGAATTTTCATAGATGAATATGAAGAGTTTCTTGTGCTATTTCCCAAAATCAAGTCGATAATTGAGAACAAGAAATCAAAAGGCATACAAGCATTGAGATCAAAAATTAGGATGACTTTCAGTGGTACGCAAGGTGATTTTATTAGTCGACTTAATTTGACATGTGATATATTGTCAAATCAAAAATGCGACGACGATTATTACAAGTATCATATAAGAGCAGTGCTTTTTTATTTTTTTGAGCAATGTCTTTTTGGCAAAAGAGCTGCTGGAGAAATACAAAAATGATCAACGCTCATGTTGAAATGAATTTAAATGAGCATATTTCTGTTATAGCTACACATGTTTTAAAAATACTAAAGAAAAAGAACGGAGAGTGCTTAGCTGAGGTTCTAATGAAGGAGTTCTTAAAAAAGCATGAGAACTATACACCTGATCAGTTTTTTGATTCACTTATATTTTTATACTCTCTTGGTTTTATAGATTATTGCGACTACAAGATAAAAGTAAATTATGTTTAAATTAATATCATTGACGTCAGGAACAAATTTATTTAACCCTGTTGTTTTTAAAGATGGGTTAAATATCATACTTGGGAAATACTCTAATTCAGATAAAGATATTAATGGAATTGGAAAAAGCACAATAGTCAAATTAATAGACTTTTGTTTGCTGGCTGATGGACCAAAAAAGACCTTCTTTAGTGAGAAGTATAAGTTTCTTAAGAATCATAACGTCATATTAAAGTTTTCAATTGCCAATACTCCATATTGCATTCAACGTAATTTTACATCTAAAAAACTTGTTTTATTTTCAAAAAAACAATGAACAATTAATAGAGTATGATGATGTAGAGCTAAGGGTTATATTGTTCAAAATAATATCAGATTCCGATGAATATACTGGGGTGTTTGATCTTGGTTGGTTCAGGACGATCATGAATTTTTTTATTCAAGATGATCATTCCTTTCATGCTAGAACCTCCGAAGAAGTCATGAGATTCATAGAAGGAAGTAAAAGAAAATCTGAACTTCTATTTTTAAATATGTTTCTTCTTGGTATCGATAATACAAAGACATGGAAATTCGATGAATCACAAGTTGAGCTTAAACAGTTTCGATCTGACCAAACCAGAATTAGAAAGCAAATAACTGAAACATCAAACAAAAGTGTTGATTCATTTCGTGCTGAAGTTGAAAGTATTGAACGGAAGATTGAAGGGTTTGAAAAGAGTCTTGATGAGTTTGATTTTGATTCCAGCTTTTCATTTGCGGAAGATGAAATAAAAAATATAAGCACAGAGGTATCAAAGCTTAATAAAGAACACTTGGCCATAAATAATAAGTTGCGAGACATAAAAGAAAGTTTAGAAATAAATGTCGATATTGACATACGTAAAGTTAGCGATCTCTATGGAGAAGTCAGTCTTCAATTTGCAGGCTTTATAAAAAAGGAGCTTGATCAAGTTCTGCAATTCCGAAAAGACCTTACTGCCAACAGAAATATTTTCCTTAATAAACGGGAAGGGGAGTATTCAAAAAAACTAAAAGGCATAAGAGATAAAGTTCTTATCCTTGAGGCTAGAAGAAGCGAGCTATACAAGCGTTTAGATGAAAAAAATGCTTTCGACTCTATAAAGTCTGCATATAAGACGTTATTAGAAGAAAAAAATGCCCTCGACTCCAAGAGTAGCTTTCTTAATCAGCTAGATGATGTTGAACTAAGTATTTCCAATCAGCGTACTGAGGTTACCAAGTGTGTTGCTGAAATAGTTAAAGAAAAAACCAGTTTAAATATTGCATTAGAAAGGCCTAAAGAGATATTTCTTGATATAGTTGCAAACTCTGTTGATACAACAGACTCAGATACAGAAACACATTTTAATATTGAGCCAAGGTTGCATTCTACAAGCCCTTTCAAATTCTCAATTGAAGTACCACGAAGTGAGTCATTAGGAAAAGGTCGATTCAAAATCGTAGCTTACGATTTAACTGTTTTCTTTAATAGTTGTATATCGAACAGATCTTTACCACGATTTCTGATCCATGATGGAGTCTTTCACGGAATTTCGCACAAGACAAGAATAAACCTTATCAATTACCTCAACAAAAAGCTAAAAATTATTGGTGATATACAATATATTATTACTCTAAATGAAGATGAAATTATCTTTCCTGATGAAGGTGAAATTTCAACCTCTATAGATTTTGAACTTGAAAACAAAGCGATAATAAAGCTAGAGGATGATCCAAGCAACATGTTCTTTGGGAAAGAGTTCGGCTAGGAAGCTAACAAGAAAATCTAGGTGACGCTTACGGCGCACCTGTTTTTGGCATTAGGCGCACAACAGATTCGAGTATGGTTATGGATTTAGAGTTTTTTAAAGGAATATTGACTAATGCTGCTTGGGACGTCATCAAGTGGCTCTTGATTATCATTGTTGGTGGATTCATTGCACGTCGAATTTCTTTTAAAAAAATTAGTGTTTCAAGAACATTCGAGAAGTTCAAAGTTAATCATTTCTCAAGCTACCGACATGGGCTATACAAAAAAGAATATGTCGTTAAAACAACAAATGACAACTCTCTATTTGTTCATAAAATCACAGAAAACAAACTTTGGTACAAAGATGTAAACACTGGTGATTATAGAGCTACTTATGAACGTTACTTTTACTATCAATATCCTTCAGGCTATATAATTCCAATAGAAACTGTTGCTGAGCACTCCACAGAGGTAGAGTTTCAAGATATTGATGATGATAAAAATTTAGAAGTACTAATTAAATATAAATGTGGCGCACATACTACTGTATTGGATATCTATCGAATTAATGATTTAGGGGGCATTGAGAAACTCACAAAAAATGCCATAGCAAGCGATTCCGATCAAATTGAGTTTACATATTCTTCAGGGCTATGCGAAGTTAGAACTAAGAGTGTAGTTGGAAATGTCAAAGTTATTTCTGAACTTTGGCGACTAAATGACACCTTTGAACTTATAGAAAAGGTCGAAGAATCACTGGGGGAAAGCGCCTAATAAGCGCATTAAGCATGGGACTGCTAACAGTTTACTCGGTTCCGCTTCGCCTCACATTTTAGCAAAATATTATCAGCCCCTTATGCGGGCGTTAGCATTATCTATGGTTCGGAGCTAGTAGTGAAAATTTTTGATAAATTTAGTGATTTAGAACAGATTTTTGATAGCGTTGAAAACTCAAAAGTAACCATCGTTTCAGCCTTTGCTAGTGGTACAGAATCAATAATAAAAAAACTAACAAATACAAATAAAGTAGAGCTAATTATTGGCACAATTAATTCGTTCTCATCTCCGAAGTACATAGAGAACCTTATCGAATCGAAATCTGAAAATTTAAGCCTATATATGGATTTTCGTTATGGAATGAGTACACATTGGAAGCTATATCTAATTGAACCAGATATAGTCCTCGTCGGAAGTGCTAACTTCACATCACTAGGTGTTAGTTTGAAGCGAGATACTCTTGTCCGAATCGACTCAGAAGAACTTTATCGTGAGTACATATCGAAAGTAAAAAACTTAAAATCGGAATCTTTAGTTTTAAATAGTGAATCAAAAGAATTTAACCAAAAATTCAATCTGTATAGACAGTCATTTATAGAGTCTCAATCGGCTAACCAAACAGGTAAAACAAAATCTAACCTTCAAACTTGGCTTGCAGACGATCACAACCAAGCAATACCTTTATTTATTTGGGATAGTGATATAGAGCCTGAGACATATGAACAAGCATTTATACTCATTGAAGACAAAGAGCCAAGAGTTGAGTCAAAAGAAAGCTATCGATTATCTACATATAAATGTAAACCAAACGAACTCCCATATTTGGAAGGAAGCCTGGTCATTACAATGAATGAAAAAGGTTCTTATGCAACCTTTGAAAGGTTTGACAGGGTTCTCTACAAAGATGGTGTTCATTATCTGTATTCGTTTAAGGGTAAGAGAAAAAATGCCCCTTTCAATATCGCTGAGATAGCCTCTGGTTTAAAGTTAATTGCAAATGAGCTTTATGAAAATGAGCAGACAGTTTTATACCGTGAAAACATTGAGATGGTCTTGAAAAAATAATGCTAACAAAGCGTTTACGACAGATTCCCAACGCTCGACATTCTCAGTTCAAGTTGGTTTTTGTGTTTATGGTGCAACGGTTTAAGTTAAGTGGTAGCGTTGCTCACTACTTAACACGGCGTCATACCTCTAGCCTAGCCAAACTCACTTACCTTCAAGCCAAACAAAAACACCAGCCAGCGATTGCATTAAATCGCTAACTGGTGTTTGATTACTTGCTAATCTAATCAACAGAAGGAATCCGCCTATCGCAAGCATTTAAATCTTAAAGCGCTACCCCTGAGTGCATGGCAAACGCATCCAGAAGCCGCATGATAACTAAGTAGCGCTACTCCCAAAC
>CAYFGP010000027.1:0-47987 GCA_964342385.1 uncultured Oleiphilus sp.
CGAATATCTGACATAACGCTTCATCCCTGATATCGATTGTTGGATAGCCCTGAAATAACGCACAAGGCTCTGGCAGGTTTATAAACACTTACACAAAAGTATTTCGATACTTTTCGGTCAGTGGCTGAAGAATGAAGCCATCTGCTAAAGAGAAATTTTTATGTGAGTGCTTATCACTGAGATGAGAGATATCTGACGGTTAATGGCCACAAGTCAGAACATCGATAAGGAATGGAGATTGGAAAATATTGCCGTTTCAATGCACCATCCTTGTACATCACCACTGGAGAAAAACCTATCCGTAAAGAGTAGACTATTGTCTGGAGACTAGCCGAGCGATACAAGCCCTACACTTCGAGTTTGGTGGATTATTATTAATCACCTGTTCCTTACAGGAGAAGATTATTTGCTTAATCAAACAGTTAGAGGCTAATCAGATGATCAATAAATCTTTGACTCCGTTTCTGGCCTATTATCCTGCACAGCCGCTAAATACTGATCTACCGCTTTATGGAACTCAGACTGAATCTCTTCCAGAGTTTTGCCATAAAAAATAATCTCAGGCTCCACACCTGTGATCTTGCCAACAAGACAAACCTTACTCGCATCAAAGTCTACTCGGGCAGCATAACTTTTATAAACAATCAGGCTCACTCAATATCTCTCCAGTCAGCATTTAAACTTTATTATAGATAGATGCGGATGATATAAAAAAACGGCTGCCTCCATAAGGTTGCAGCCGTTTTTATACACACTTACACAAAAGTATTTCGATATTTTTCAGCCAGTAGCTAAAGTATGAAGCCATCTGCTAAAGAGAAACTTTTGTGTGAGTGCTTACGTCAATTTCTGACGTTTAGTTTTAATCAGCTGATCAAGCTAGCTGGTGCGTTTCTCAGAGAAACGCTGCACTTCAATAATATTCGGCAGCTGTTCGATACGATTCAGTACCCGTCCCAACACCTGTAAACTTTCTACTTCTAGAGTGATCAGAATATTAGCCTGATTCTCTTTTTTATCGGTCAGGGTATTGGATGACAATACATTAACCTTTTCATTAGCCAGTACCAGCGTGATATCTCGCAGCAGACCCGGACGATCCCAGGAACGGATACGGATATCCACCGAATACATATGGCTGGTCTTTTCGCCCCACTCTACATTGATAATGCGGTTAGGATCTTCTTCTCGAAGCTGCCAGGCATTAGCACAGTCCTGACGGTGAATAGAAACACCACGGCCAATCGTGATATAACCGATAATGTCATCACCCGGCAGTGGGTGACAGCATTTGGCGATTTGAGTCATCAGGTTACCAACACCGTGAATAGTGACGTCATCGGAGCTTTTACCACCCTGATGGTAACGACGATTGGTCAGGAATTTCTCCATCTGCTCTTCGTCGTCGGTTTCACCAAACAGGTTCTGCGCCACGCTCAGCACCTGACCGATACGCAGATCACCGGCACCCAGTGCGGCATACATATCGTCTTCTGCACTGTAGTTGACCGCTTTGGCCAGTTTCTTCAGATCCAGACCATTCAGGCCCAGCTGCTTAAACTCTTTCTCCAGCAAATGGCGGCCTTCAACGATATTCTGATCGCGATCCTGCAGTTTAAACCAGCTTTGGATCTTAGCTCGGGTACGGGAGGTCAGAGCGTAGCCCAAAGCCGGATTTAACCAGTCACGGCTAGGACGGGTTTTCTCTGAGGTCAGAATCTCCACCTGATCACCGGTTTTAAGGCGATAGGTTAGCGGTACGATACGACCATTAACCTTAGCACCACGACAACGGTGGCCGACTTCGGTGTGTACACGGTAAGCAAAATCGACCGGAGTGGCATCGTGCGGCAGATCGACGACGTGACCATCCGGGGTAAAGATATAGATACGGTCTGGCGCAACGTCGTTTTGCAGCTCTTCGCGCAGGCCGTTGGCATCACCCACCTCTTCATGCCATTCCAGAACTTGACGTAACCAGGCGATCTTCTCTTCATAAGAATCACTGGTCTGATTGGTATCAGTGCCTTTATACAGCCAGTGGGCGCAAACACCCAGCTCCGCTTCATCGTGCATCTCATGGGTACGGATCTGAACTTCCAGCACCTTGCCTTCAGGGCCTACTACCGCCGTATGTAGTGAGCGATAGCCGTTCTCTTTCGGCGTTGCGATATAGTCGTCAAACTCATGAGGGATATGGTGCCAAAGACCGTGAATAATACCTAGGGCGGTATAACAGTCCTTCACATCCGGTACCAGAATACGCACGGCACGCACATCGTACACTTCAGAGAAGTCGATGTTTTTGCGCTTCATCTTACGCCAGATGCTGTAAATATGTTTCGCACGACCGTTAACCTCTGGCTCAATATTTTCCGCCTTGAGTTTACTTTCCAGCAGTTCAATCACTTTCGCGATATATTCGGTACGATCCAGACGTTTTTCCGACAGCAGGCGGGCAATATTTTTATACTGTTCTTCTTCCAGATAACGGAAGGAAAGATCTTCCAGCTCCCACTTGATATAACCAATACCTAAACGGTGGGCCAGCGGGGCATAGATTTCAAACACTTCACGGGCAACACGCATGCGCTTATCACGGGGAGCTTTTTTCACTTCCCGAATGGCACAGGTACGCTCAGCCAGTTTAATCAGGGCGACACGCACGTCGTCGATCATGGTCACCAGCATCTTACGCAGGTTTTCCAGCTGGCTCTTGCTCTGACCAAACACCACGCCATCTTCCGGCATCTGGGTCTGGCTGATTGCTGCCATCTCGGTGACGCCATGAATCAGTTTACTGACCGTGGCACCAAACTGCTCCTCAATCGCTTCCAGTTTGATCTGCTCTTCCCGTACCGCCCGATACAGGATCGCAGCGATCAGGGTATCTTCATCCATCTGCAGTTCGCCGAGGATGTCGGCCATCTCTAAACCGGTACGGAAGCTGCTGGCACCAGAGGCAACCCAAACATTTTCTTCGTTACTGGCAGCCTCCTGCTCCAGCTTTTGTGCCAGTTCACACGCACTTTCAACGCGCTCAGGGTTGCTCAGAGTGGCATCATCCTGCAGGCGGTTCAGCCATCCAGGGATGTTGACACTGCCATCAGGATTGATTGGTTGATCTTCGCGGACTTTTACCATGATTCTGCCTGTGAAAGTTCAGTTTCTTATTGTTTATTACTTAGCGAAACAAAAGCCATTCTCTATTCTCCACTCAAGAGACCGGAGCATAGAGTGCCTCGTGCCCACAAAACTTTTGTTTCGCGGCTTAGACCCCTGTCTGATCGACTAAGCATCTGTTTTTGTATCTTAAGAAGCTGACCGGTTTGCTCAATGGCTGAAATTAATCACTGATCAGTGATTTACCTAAAGCCCTGTTTGAACAATGTAGCTTGGATGATAAACCCTCATGTCATCCTTCCGGCCGTCTTCTTTCCCTCAATGTGATGCACCATTCCATTGGATAAAACATTCAATGTGATGCAACAGTTCCCCCCTGATACTTCCAGTGGAAATCAAGCCCGTTCAAACAGCGCCATCGATTCCACATGGGTCGTGTGAGGGAACATATCCATGATGCAGGTCTTCTGCAGTTGATACCCTTGCTGCACCAAAATGGCGCTGTCTCGTGCCAGAGTTGAAGGGTTGCAGGATACATACACCAAGCGTTTAACATTAAATTGTTCGATCTGCTGACAGATATTCTGGGCACCGGTACGCGGTGGATCCAAAATCAGCAGATTATACCCCTGTTTCGCCCAGGGTAGATCTTTAAAAGACTGACTTAAGTCAGCCCGATGGAACTCAGCATTTTCTATGCCATTACTCGCGGCGTTCTCTTTCGCCCGGTTTACCAGCGCCTGTTCGCCTTCAATACCCACCACTTTGGCCGCACGTTGCGCCACCGGCAGACTGAAGTTACCAAAACCAGCAAAGAGATCCAGTACCACATCGTCTGATGTCGGTGCTAACCATTCCAGTGCTCGCTGCACCATCTGGGCATTAATCGCCGGATTCACCTGAACAAAATCATTGGGCAGAAACGCCAGTTTTAACCCTGCCAGGTTATAGTGCAGCTCTTGTGCATCCTCGTGATCCGGTGAGGTCAGCGAATTAGCGCTGCCCTGCTGCAAATATAGTCGGGTATTGTGTGTCTGTGCCCAGTTTTGCCATAAGGTCAGATCACGATGGGATAGATTTTTCAGATGACGCACCACAATGGCGCTGCCCTCATCACCCTGTGCCAGCTCTAGGTGACCGATGGTCTTTTTCGATTCCAGTTCAGGAATCAGCTCATACAGGGACGGGATCAGTGCCGACAGCTGTGGCATCAATACTTTGCAGTGTTGAATCGGGGTTAGATGGGGTGAGGCTTTCTCACGGAAACCGATAATCAACTCACCATGGCGATTCCATTTCACCCCCAGGCGGGCTTTACGACGATAACCCCAGCTTGCATCCAGCAGAGGCTCTTCAAGAGGAATCTGCTCGATTTTGCCAAAGCGCTGCAGCTGATCCACTAAGGCATCGCTTTTCACTTCCCGCTGCTGATCCAGGCCAAGGTGCTGCAGGC
Organism: uncultured Oleiphilus sp.; assembly: GCA_964342385.1. Taxonomy (GTDB): domain Bacteria; phylum Pseudomonadota; class Gammaproteobacteria; order Pseudomonadales; family Halomonadaceae; genus Oceanospirillum. The sequence goes on from CAYFGP010000027.1 coordinate 4,577, forward strand.
TACAGCCGCCGCACTTGGCATAGTATTCACAGTCAGGTTCGATACGTTGTGGGCTGGGAATCAGAATCTGTTCGCACACCGCTTCATCAAAGCGACGGTGTTTTTTGGTGATGCGGGCCTGAACAGTTTCCCCTGCCAGTGCACCTTCAACAAAAGTGGTTTTTCCCTTTTGTCGGGCGATACCGCGGCCATCGTGGCTTTGGCGTTCTATGGTGAGTTCAGGCACGTCGCCTCCTATATCTACACAGAGTGACCCGAACCGTTTTCTTAGCTATGAAGAAAGCCTAAAGATAAACAGCCTTCTACATAAAAAACGAACGTTCGGGTATCACATTGGCGGCAGATAATAGCGGCTAATCTGAGCATGTCCAGCAATGCTACAAAACCACTGCTTAAAGTTAACAAAGGCTTACCGAGTAACCGTTAGGTTAAGCAAGTGATTAGCTGTTAAATACACCCGTAGATAGATAACGGTCACCACGATCACAGATAATCGCCACCACTACCGCATTTTCATTTTCTTCTGCAATTTTTAAAGCACCGGCAATCGCACCGCCAGAGGAAACACCCGCAAAGATGCCTTCCTGCATCGCCATCGCCTTCATGGTTTCTTCCGCATCGCTCTGGTCAATATCCAGCACACGATCCACTCGATCTGCCTCAAAAATAGTCGGCAAATACTCTTCCGGCCAGCGACGAATGCCCGGAATACTGGAACCTTCGCTCGGCTGCAGGCCAACAATCTGAATATCCGGATTTTTCTCTTTCAGGTAACGAGAGACCCCCATAATGGTACCCGTGGTGCCCATGGAACTGACAAAGTGCGTGATCTTGCCACCGGTCTGCTGCCAGATCTCAGGGCCTGTGCTCTGATAGTGAGCTTCCGGGTTATCCGGGTTACCAAACTGGTTCAGTACCTTGCCTTTACCCTCTTCCTGCATCTGCAGTGCCAGATCACGGGCCGCTTCCATGCCCTCTTCTTTACTCACAGTAATCAGCTCAGCGCCATAAGCGGCCATAGAGGCTTTACGCTCTTCGCTCATATTGTCCGGCATGATTAGCACCATCTTATACCCCTTGATGGCTGCAGCCATGGCAAGGGCAATACCGGTATTACCACTGGTAGCTTCGATCAGGATATCGCCGGGCTGAATATCGCCCCGGTTCTCCGCCAGATTAATCATGCTCAACGCTGGACGGTCTTTTACCGAACCGGCTGGGTTATTGCCCTCAAGCTTAGCCAGTACAACAGAAGAGGTGTTATTGGCCAGACGCTGTAAACGCACCAGAGGGGTTTGTCCCACAAAGGCTTCAATAGTTGGGTACTCAGAAAATTCGTCTTGAATTCGGGACATAATCATTCTCAAACTAGTCATTGCCGGTTTTGACCGAGCTTTTACACGCAAACAGCTTGACCGGCCAATTATCTGACTGCTTATATGGGGTATTTTTAGTAAATTACAAAATAATGCTTTGCTATTTCCTTATAACTGCTGCTTTAAGTAACCTAGGCGAAGGCTATTCCAGCAGTATAATGACTGCACCAGTGTACAGGCTTGCCATGTTCTCAAGTTTAGCTATACGGGAAAAACAGCAAGCAATCCGTTTAAAAAAAATCCAGCTTCGGACTATTGCATGAACCATTGGCCATTGCGAAACAAAATTCTGTTGATTGCCCTACTGCCAGCCATGGTGACGGCGTTAGTACTCAGTACTCATCTGTTCTTAAACTACTACGCCCTGTTGGAAAAAAATCAGATGCAACGCGGCGAAGCCCTGGCCCGCCAGGTGAGTATACCTATGGCGTTCAGTATTGAACGAGGCGACCGAGAGCAAATGCGACAAATGATGGACAAATTGTTGCAGGAAGCCGATATCCGCGCGGTCTCTATCCATAATCAAAAACGTACCAATATTCTTCACGGTGGCCCGAGCATGTACCCGGTCAGCAATGCCAGCCATCGTCTGCAAAATCAACCGTTAGTGCGTTACTCCGATGCCTCGCTACGCATTATTCATCCTCTCTTTTCCACCAGCCCCAATAGCCGGCCACACACGAATCAAATGCCAGCAGGGCCCCAATTTGCACCCATGGAAGTGCAAACTCAAAGCATTGTTGGTTGGTTAGAGCTGGAAATCAATTTAAGCCAAACCCGCTTAGATACCGTCTACGATATTATTTTGAACTGGTTGGTAGTGATCTCTCTACTTATTGTGACCCTGATTACTGCATTAAGAGTTGGACGCCAGTTTTTACAACCCATTCAAGAGCTTAGCCAAACCATACGTCAGTTAACCGCAGGTGACTTTGATAGCCGCGCTGAAGCTCTGGGTTGCCCTGAATTCCAACAGCTCAGTAAAGACCTGAACACCATGAGTGAGAATATTGATCTCAGTCGTCGTGAGTTGGAAGAAAGCATTAAGCAGACGACCTCAGAACTGGAAGAGACCATGGAAACCATGGAGACTCAGAGTATTGAGCTGGATCTGTCCCGCAAAAAGGCGGAAGAGGCCAACCGAATCAAGTCCGAGTTCCTGGCCAATATGAGTCACGAGATTCGCACCCCACTCAACGGTATTGCCGGTTTCTGTAATCTGCTGCGTCGTACACCACTCAATCCGAGACAAAACGAGTATTTGGGTAATATTCATAACGCGTCTGAGAGTCTGCTGGCGATCATTAACGATATTCTCGACTTCTCTAAGATCGAAGCGCAAAAGCTGGAACTGGAATCGATCCCCTTTAACCTGCGCGATCTGATGGATGAAGCCATCACCCTGCTCGCTCCCGAAGTACACCGTAAGAAACTGGAAATGGTGTGCATGATCTATGACGATGTCCCCGTGCATCTGATCAGTGACCCCCTGCGCCTGAAGCAGGTATTGACCAATCTGCTGAGTAATGCGGTGAAATTTACCGAACAGGGTGAAGTTGTCGTGCGTGTCATGGTCGAGCAGGAAAACCCTGACGATCTATTACTGAAAATAGGTGTAACCGATACGGGCATTGGCATCAGTGCACAACAACAGGCCAATCTGTTCAAAGCATTTACCCAGGCCGATCCGAGCCAAACCCGTCAGTTTGGTGGCACAGGACTGGGCCTGGTGATCTGCCAACGCTTGGTGATGTTGATGGGTGGTGAAATCGGCTTGGAAAGTGAAATCGGTAAAGGTTCGACCTTCTGGTTTACGCTGCGTACCCCATTAAGTAAAGACAGCTTTGATAGTCCTGCAGCCAATCGCTTTAATCCGCTGAAGACACTCTTGGTCGAAAGTCACCCCTTGGCACAAACAGCCCTTAGCCACCAGCTAGACAGCTTTGGCTTCAAGGTGAAAAGCTACAACAGCCTCAGTGATATCGATGTGCAGCAACCTAAAGCCGATCTGGCGATACTGGCCTTTAATGCCAAGGAAGCAACCGATAGAGCCACGCTGGCCTTAAGCCATAAACTCGCAGAAAAGATTCCGGTATTGGTACTCTTAGGGAGTAACGATGCGGATCTGATCACCCGATATATGAGTGCCGGTATTCACCGGGTTGATACCAAACCCGTAGGCCTGGAACATCTGCAGGAAGCGATCGATGCCATCTTGCAGCAAAACCGCAACCATAACTTTAATAGCCAGACACCAAGCGGCGCCTATCTGGATAGAAGAGCTCAAGCTGATAGTCGTGGGCGGATTCATAACGAAAATAGAAATGGAAAAGAGTTCTCTGTTGACCATAACGCCTCGATACATAACCCTTCTGGCTCTGCTTCATCTGGTCATAGCTCACTAGGTCACAGCTCATCAGACTATGATGTTCGTTCTCATCCGAAAACAGATCGCTCTCAAATCAGCCAACTCCCTGCCAATAAGGCAACGTCCTCCCATAGCTCACAGCAGATGGCCAAGGCACCGACTATTTTGGTGGTAGACGATAACGCCGCAAATCTATTACTGGCCAGTAGCCTTCTGAACGAATACGGGCTCAATGTAATCCAGGCCAATAATGGTAAAAAAGCGATTGAGATGGCATTAAGCCAACGTCCGGATATGATCCTGATGGATATTCAGATGCCAGATATGGATGGCCTGGAAGCGACCCGACGTATCCGAAATCTCAGCCCACTATTTGAAGAGCTTCCTATTATCGCATTGACCGCTCATGCACTGCCTGAAGAGGGAGATAAGTTCCTGAAAGCAGGGTTAAATGATCTGCTGACCAAACCCTTTGATGAACAGAAACTGGCTAATATTATTCGTCACTGGACAGGCTTTAGCCCACGTATGTTGCATAACGCCAATGATGAACTGCGAGCCATGGCATCAGAAGATATTATCGATGATGTGGTCGATATGGAGCTGGGCATCAAGCTGGCCGGCGGTAAACCGGCCTTAGCAAAAGAGATGCTGGAGATGCTGATCCAGAGTATTCCTGATAGCCGCACCAGTCTTGAGCAAGCCTTTAACGGTAACGATATCGAAGAAATGATTCACGCTGTGCACCACCTGCATGGTGCTACTCGTTATTGTGGTGTACCTCGTTTGGCCCTGACCACAGAAACACTGGAAACACAGCTGAAAATGAATCAGTTAGTGGCAGCCCAAGGTACTTTGCAAACGCTGTATCAAGAGCTGGAGAAGCTGGAGAGCTGGCATCGGGAACAGCAGTTGCTACAGAAAGCGGACTCTTAAAACCGCATAAATAAACCGGAGTGAGGCTTGTGCTGGCACAAGCCTCAACCCATCAATCTCTGGCTTCAATGACCACAAACGCTTGCGCCAAGCCGCCGTCATCAGAGATCGACAGATGGCAAACCAGTTGTGGATAATCCTGATAACGCTCGGCAGCTGCGCCAAGCAATACCAATTGAGGCGCACCAGACTCCGCTGAGCGAACCTCCAGATCCTGCCAACTGATCGTGCCAATCCCCGTACCGATTGCTTTTGCCGCCGCTTCCTTAGCGGCAAAACGTTTGGCCAGATAACTCACCGGTTGGGGATGAGCACGAAAACGCTCCAGCTCATTATCGGTCAGGATACGACGGGCAAAACGCTCGCCGCGTCGCTCCAGTGTCTGACCGATACGCTCAATCACCGCCAGGTCGGTGCCTATACCTAAAATCATAAAATGACCAGTACAGAGCTTACTTAGGTTGAGCGGCCAACATAATGCGCTTCATCTCAGCAACCGCATCTTTCAGGCCGACAAACAAGGCACGAGCAATAATCGCATGACCGATATTCAGCTCGTAGATACCTGGGATCGCTGCAATGGGCTCAACATTGTGATAGTGCAGACCGTGACCGGCATTCACTTTCAGGCCGTTCTTCAGACCGATCTTTACCCCTTCCTGGATAATCGCCAGTTCTTTCTCCAGCTCTGCTTCCGTTTCCGCTTCAGCGTATTGACCGGTGTGCAGCTCGATAGCAGGCGCAATGGTTGCTGCCGCTTCAATCTGAGCCTGATCAGCATCGATAAACAGAGACACTTCACAACCCACAGCTGCAAGACGTTTGCAGGCATCGGCGACACGCTCAAACTGACCGACTACATCCAGACCGCCTTCGGTGGTCAGCTCTTCACGTTTTTCCGGTACCAAACAGACATGCTCCGGACGAATCTTTTCCGCAAAGGCGATCATCTCTTCAGTCACCGCCATCTCGAAATTCATGCGTGTCTGCATCACCTGTTTGATCAGTTCTACATCACGCTCCTGAATATGACGACGGTCTTCACGCAGGTGAACGGTAATACCATCCGCGCCGGCTTCTTCCGCCAGAATAGCGGCCTGTACCGGATCAGGGTAACAAGTGCCACGGGCCTGACGCAAGGTGGCGATATGGTCGATATTTACACCCAGTTGCAGACGTGTAACGGACATAGGTTTGAGCTCCTGTCAGATCCAGCCTTATCGCTGGTTCATAGATAAAATTATGCTTTTTCTCAGACCAGTCATGTCAGTCGATCTGAGCTTAACTAGTCTGTTAATCTTGTGGCCGTCTCACCAGGAGACTGACTACGAAAGAGTTGTCGGGATAATAAGGGTTTATCGCCTAATAATGGCTGTAGAGCCATACGGTTTAACTGCTTGGCGGTTTTTAAACCCACCGCATCCAGCCAATCACCCTGCTGCATCGCCAGCAGGGACTCTCCTGCCAGACCTTTTTGTCCAGCAGCAACGGGATGAAAGCCGGACTGCCAATGATAATGGTACAGCCTATCCTGTTGTAAAGGCTCACCACTATACTCCTGATAGAGTATGGGGTAACCCAAAGTCTGCAATAATTGCCATTCAAAACTGCGCAACGCCGGTTCCAATTGCTCTTTCTGCTGTAGCTGAACCAGTAACAAAGCGTATTCACGAAACAACTCAGGATCAGGCTCTTCCACCAACAGTAAACGGGTTAACAACTCATTGGCATACAATACGCAACTGAGCGCTTTACCGTTCAACAGTGGCAGAGCACCACAGGCTTCAATATCAAACAGGCTTTTCAGGCTGGAATCACCGCGCCAGGAGATATGCAGAGGTTGTAGGGGTTGGAGCAGGGCACGGTTACGGCTTTTTTTCTGGCGTACGCCACGGGCGACGCCATCAATACGGCCATAATCCAGGGTCAGTAAAGAGACCAGGGCACTGGTCTCTTTATAAGGACGGGTATGCAGCACATAGGCTGGCTGGCATTCAACACGTACAGACATCATATGTTAACGGGCTGAAAATCACTGATAAAACTGATTATAGGTGAAAAGGCTTACAGATCACTGTAACCCAAGCTCTTTAGAGCGCGCTCGTCATCAGACCAACCGCCTTTCACCTTCACCCATAGGTTCAGCATCACCTTGGCACCAAAAGCACGCTCCATATCGATACGAGCTTCCTGGCCAATCTGCTTAATACGGCTGCCTTTTTCACCGATAATGATCTTCTTCTGACTATCACGCTCTACCAGAATCAACGCACCGATAAAGAGCATGCCGTCATCTTCAGAGAACTCTTCAATCTCAACGGTGACCTGATAGGGGATCTCATCACCCAGCTGACGCATGATTTTTTCACGCACCAGTTCAGCGGCCAGAAAACGCTCGCTGCGATCGGTGACCTGATCTTCCGGGTAGTAGTGGAACGACTCCGGCATATGTTCACGTACCTGGGCTTCCAGCTGAGTCAGATTATGACCGTGTTGAGCGGAGATCGGCATAATAGCATCAAAGCTGCGCTTCTCGGCCAACTCTTCCAGATAGGGCAGCAGAGCTTCTTTGTCTTCCAGACGATCCATCTTATTGATCGCCAGAATCACCGGACAACGTACATTCTCCAGCTTCTGCAGTACCACTTCATCCTCTTCGGTCCAGCGCATACGGTCGACGATAAAGATCACCAGATCCACGTCTTTCAATGCACTGCTGGCCGCCTGGTTCATATAGCGGTTAATAGCCTTATTGCGATCCTTCTCCAGCTTGTGCATCCCTGGAGTATCCACATAAACTACCTGCACCTCATCTTCCGTTTTAATACCCACCACCTGGTGACGGGTGGTTTGCGGACGACGAGAGGTAATACTCAGCTTCTGACCCAGAATATGGTTCATCAGGGTGGATTTGCCCACGTTGGGGCGACCGACGATGGCGACAAAGCCACAACGACTGGTCTGATCACTCATTAGGCGATTACTCACTTTTTAACATTCAGGATCTGCAGCGCTTCCTGGGCAGCTTGCTGCTCGGCATTACGACGGCTACTGCCGACACCCAGAGTTTTCTTCTCCAGCAGCACCACTTCACACTCCACAGAGAAGGTCTGATCGTGGGCTTCACCCTCAACAGAGATCACCTCATATTTTGGCAATGCCTGCTGACGGGACTGCAGAAACTCCTGCAGCAGTGTTTTAGGATCTTTCTGGGTATCGTTCAGGTTCAGGTTTTTCAGGCGGTCTTTGTACCACACCAGTACCCGTTCCCGACACACTTCCATGCCGGCATCGTTATAGATGGCACCAATGACCGCTTCCATGGCATCAGCCAGGATCGAATCGCGACGGTAACCACCGCTTTTCAGCTCGCCGGAGCCCAGTAACAGGTAATCACCCAGATCAAATTCACGCGCCAGCTCCGCCAGGGTCACCCCTTTTACCAAGCGGGCACGCAGACGACTGAGCTGTCCCTCACGGGCCTCAGTAAACTGGTGATACAGAGCTTCGGCGATGACAAAGTTCACAATGGAATCGCCCAGAAATTCCAGACGCTCATTATTACGCCCACCGTAACTACGGTGAGTCAGCGCCAATTTTAAATGGTCAATATTTTCAAAGGTATAACCCAGCTTATCGCAGAGTTTTTTTAAGTTCGCTTTCACGCTGATCCGTTCTTTTTTTCTATCACAGAAAAAGGCAAACCGGCCCAAGGGGCCGGTACAATCTATTTTGCTTGTTGTTAATTAATCACCCGGACATCTGAGAAGCCCGGTAGGCTACTCCAACCTTCCCAGTGCATCCACACCGCAAAGGCCTTGCCTACTATCAGATTCTCAGGCACAAAACCCCAGTAACGACTGTCGTTACTGTGATCCCTATTGTCACCCATTACAAAGTAGTGACCTTCAGGAACCACGATCTCGCGCATATTCTGTCCCGGTTCCAGGCTGTTGTAGATTTCGAGTTCTACTTCGCCCAGCTTTTCTTTCAGTAACTTACGCTCAGGTCGTCCCGCAGGTAAGGCGGCAATAAACTCTTGCGGCGCAGGCTTACCATTAATATAGAGCACTTTATTCTCATAGCGCAGACGATCACCCGGTAAACCCACCACACGCTTAATAAAGTTCAAGCGTTTATCTTCCGGGAAACGGAACACCATCACATCACCGCGCTCGGGTTCATTCAGCTCAATCACCTTGGTATTGGTTACCGGCAGGCGCAGGCCATAGGTAAACTTATTCACCAAGATAAAGTCGCCTATTTTCAGTGTAGGCAACATGGAGCCACTTGGAATCTGGAAAGGCTCAACCAGAAATGAGCGCAATACCAATACCAGTAACAGCACAGGGAAGAAGGAGCGGGAATACTCCGCCCACCAGGGCTCCCTTTCCAGCTTATCGATGATTTCAGCGTCCATGGCAGAACGACGATCACCACTTAGATACTTGCTCACTGCTTGTTTACGACGACTACGGAAGATCAAGGCATCGGCTAAATAGCCCACACCCGTCACAGCCACCGCAATCACCAGCAGTAATGCAAAATCCATTTCCATAATCAGTTATCCACTTTCAGTACCGCAAGGAAAGCATCCTGTGGGATCTCAACACGACCCACCTGCTTCATGCGCTTCTTACCTTCTTTCTGCTTCTGCAGCAGCTTCTTCTTACGACTGACGTCACCACCGTAACATTTCGCCGTCACGTTTTTACGCAGGGCTTTAACGGTTTGACGAGCCACCACCTGATTGCCCAATGCCGCCTGAATCGCCACATCAAACATCTGACGAGGAATGATCTCTTTCATTTTCTCGGTCAGGCCCATACCTTTGGTTCGAACCTGATCTTTGTGCACGATACACGCCAGTGCATCAACACGATCACCGTTGATCAGAATATCCAAACGCGCCAAATCAGCGGCCTGGAAGCGATCAAAGCTGTAGTCCAGAGAGGCAAAGCCACGACTGACCGATTTCAAACGATCGAAGAAGTCCAATACCACTTCATTCATTGGAATATCATACGTCAGCTGAACCTGACGCCCAACAAACTGCATGTCGATCTGCACACCACGCTTCTCAACACACAGGGTAATCACATTACCCAACATATCCTGAGGCACCAGAATATTAACGCGGGCAATCGGTTCCCGCATCTCTTCAATGCTGGATGGGTCTGGCAATTTAGCTGGACTATCAACCTGGATGATATCGTTGTTTTTCAACAAAACTTCGAAGATTACTGTCGGTGCCGTCGTAATCAGATCCAGATTGTATTCACGCTCTAGACGCTCCTGAATGATCTCCATGTGCAGCATGCCCAGGAAACCACAACGGAAACCAAAGCCCAGTGCATCACTGCTTTCCGGCTCGTAGAACAGGGAAGCATCATTCAGTGTCAGCTTTTCCAGAGCATCACGAAAATCTTCATAATCATCTGAACTGACCGGGAACAAGCCCGCATAAACCTGAGGCTTAATTTTCTGGAAACCCGGTAATACTTCAGTATCAGGTGCTTTAGCGGCAACAATCGTATCACCAACAGGTGCGCCCTGAATGTCTTTAATACCGGCAACCAGGAAACCTACTTCGCCAGCTTTTAGAATGCCAGTCGGAGTACGCTTCGGTGTAAAAATACCGACCTGATCAACACCCCAGGCTTTGCCTGTGGATTTCAGCAGGATCTTGTCGCCTTTACGCACTGTACCTTCAACCACTCGGATCAAAGAAACAATGCCTAAGTAGTTATCAAACCAGGAATCAATAATCAGCGCCTGTAGCGGACCATCGGGATCACCTTCAGGAGCCGGAATTTTTTCTACCAGGTCTTCCAGTACATCTTCAATGCCTAAACCGGATTTTGCACTACAACGTACAGCCTCCGTGGCATCAATACCAATAATATCTTCGATCTCTTCTGCCACACGCTCTGGCTCTGCCTGAGGCAGGTCCATCTTGTTCAGAACTGGAACAACTTCCAGGCCCTGTTCAATGGCGGTGTAACAGTTGGCTACTGACTGAGCTTCTACACCCTGAGCCGCATCCACTACCAGCAGAGCCCCTTCACAGGCGGCTAGCGAGCGGGATACTTCGTAGGAGAAATCCACATGTCCCGGGGTATCAATAAAGTTCAGCTGGTAGGTGTTACCGTCTTTAGCGGTGTAATTCAGCGTTACACTCTGCGCCTTAATGGTAATACCACGCTCACGCTCCAGATCCATAGAATCAAGTACCTGAGCAGCCATTTCACGCTCACTCAAGCCTTCACAGGTCTGAATAAAACGGTCAGCTAGCGTAGATTTGCCGTGATCAATGTGGGCAATAATCGAAAAATTACGGATATGACTTAAACGACTCACAGTATTATTTTCACCAAAGAGAGGTAACTGCCGAGAAATGGCCCCTAAAAGCAGGTGCAGAGTCTACATGATTCGCCCTCTGGACGCTATGTTAGTCTCTGCGGAAATTGTATTTGATCACTGACAGTCATAAAGCTGTCATAAACCGGACATCAATCAGTCTCTTACGACACAAGCCTGTCTCCAAAACGATCTTTGTCCTTAGTCTTTAACCAAGCTCTTATCAGCAAAAACCTGATCAGCAAAAACTCTGATCATTTTGAGATGATCAGAGTTTATTTTTAATCAGGGCAGAGACTGCGTTTATTCCACCTTCAGAGGAATAAAGGTTGCAACCCCTTTACGTACGACACGAACTGGTACGGAAGATCCTGATTCCAGGTTATCCAATACCTGTTGATAACTGCCCAGGTCTACAATCTGCACACCATTAATCATGGTTAGCAGATCTCCCCGCTTAATACCTGAGTTAGCCGCACTGCCGGGCTTAACCTGCTTCACCAATACGCCGTGATCAATATCCCAACGCTGCTTCTGTTCCGCCGTTGGTTCGATCACATATAAGCCTAAACGGTCTACAGACGGTGATTTTTTCACATTAGAGCGAGGGGCTTTACCATCTGTCAGTTCTTCAATGGTAATACGCAGTGTCTGTTTCTTACCGCCACGCAGCACCTGAACATTAACTTTCTCACCCGGTGGGACCTGCCCTACAAGCGGTGGCAGATCACTGGAGCGCTGAATCTCAGTGCCGTTAAACTTCAGAATGATATCCCCTTCCAGAATACCGCCTTTGCCTGCCGGACCTTCTTTCGATACCTGAACAACCAGAGCCCCCATCGGCTTTCTTAAACCAAAGGATTCGGCCAGATCACGATTCACTTCCTGAATCATCACACCTAACCAGCCACGAGCCACACGACCATTCTCTTTCAACTGATCAGCGACATTCATCGCGACATCAACCGGAATAGCAAAGGACAAGCCCATAAAGCCACCGGAACGGGTATAGATCTGGGAGTTAATACCGATCACTTCACCGTCCAGATTAAACAGCGGACCACCAGAATTACCGGGATTAATCGCCACATCAGTCTGGATAAAAGGCACATAGTTTTCGTTTGGCAGCGCACGACCTACCGCACTGACAATACCTGCGGTTACGGAATGGTCAAAACCAAACGGTGAACCGATCGCCAATACCCACTCACCGGCTTTTAACTTGGAGGAATCTCCCAGCTCAACCACCGGCAGTTTTTTCGCTTCAACCTTTAACAGTGCCAGATCGGTACGACGATCTGCCCCCACCAAACGGGCCTCCATCTCACGACGGTCAGACAGGCGTACAATAATCTTATCGGCACTTTCTACCACGTGATTATTGGTCAGAATGTAACCATCCTGAGAGATAATAAAACCGGAACCCAGTGACTGCTGCGGCTGACTACGCGGAGCACCACCCTGTCCCTGGCGACCATCAAAGAAGTGACGGAAGATTTCTGGCAGATCATCTTTATCGATACCCGCCATTGGGCCGTGATTGCCGCCGTTGTTTTTGACCGTACTGATATTCACCACAGCCGGTGCCGCATCTTCAACCAATTCGGTAAAGTCCGGCAAACTAGCAGCCTGAGTAATACTCGCTACCAGTAAAAAAGTAAAACCTACAAACCATTGCGATAGCTTGCTGTATGTTGCTTTCATACAAGCCTCCATAAATCCACGCTTACTGCCCAGAACCTGAACGGGCGATGTAATTGATCTCTTCCGTTTGAGGAGATGTTTGAGCCAGTTTTCTTAATACTACGGGTTGATAATCTGGGTTTTGGCGGTTGCGCTGACTGTACCAACGCACATAGGTGAAACCACCGCCCAATCCCAATAAAGCCAATAACAGAGTGTAGAGAGAGTCAGGCCCTGCCAGCTGCTCACCCACAATGGCTAACAGCATCATACTCAACAGAGGTACCAGATAGACCAGAGCGGAGCCGCGTAAAAAAGCCCCTTCCGCCAAACCCAGCATCACCTGATCACCAGGTTTCAGACTCAGTTCGGTACGCACCAGAAAGCGTTGTGTCTGCCCTTTGGCAATCTTGCCCAGTAGCGAGTGACCACAATGACTTTTGGCAGAACAACTCTGACAGGCCGATTGGCGACAGGTCTCAACCCAGACGCCCTGCGCATCCACATCAACCACTAGCCCTTGCTCTTCTAACATAGCTTTAACTCTTCTAAACTCTTTTTGATGATCTAACGTCCCTTTGTTAAAGCTTGTCCTTACTAATACTTCACTTGTCTAGCTCGAACGAAATTTAGTCTAAGATGTTGAGTCTAAAACGCCGCAGCGACCTTACGAGCGGTATGCAACGGAATCTCACCGACAACTGTCACCATCTGAGCCAGATTTTCATTCCGCACTTTACGCACGACAACCACAGTTGCACCGTACTGATGCACGCCCTCTTCCAGAGAGTCCGCTCGTAGCGGTTCAACAAAGACCGAGAAAGTACTCACACCATCTGACAAGCTGAACATATTGGCCAGATGAGTTTCGGATACCGGTACAGACTCCTTCACCATATAGACTTCAAAACCTTCCGGCAACCAAGGCAGTGAGGCCTCTGGCATTGCTTCCTCGTTCTCAGATTTCTTCAGAGGATGATCACGCTTAGTAAAAGTGAATGAAGTAAACTGAAAGGTCTCCAGCTCTCGAGATAATGGGTCCAACGTAACCGATTTCAACAGCAGCGCAGACTCTTTATCCAGCCACAAACGGTAACCCAAACGCTGGTTATCCCGTGGAATAATCTCAACCACGACAGATGGTCGTCCGACAACCCGGCTCTGGCCTTTCAACTGCAGCTGGTAGTATTTCTTAACCTGCTCCAACCCACCTGAAAAGCGACCGGATGGATTCCGACCATGAATACGATCACTGGCAACAGTCTCACCTGAGATCTTCTGAGTAATCTGATTACCGTGCTGTAAAAACTCCCTCGGTAAACCGTCCAGATAACTCAGACGTGCTTCTTCACCCGCTTCACTGACGTCGTGACTCAGCTCAACCGTATCCAGCTGACCTTCACGGGAATACACCAGCACACCGTTATAGTGATAGCTGTGCATCGCATCCACAAAGCGAATTAACCACTGATCGGCCGTAGTCGATGCCTGACTCACGGAAGAGACCAGTGCTGTTGATAAAAATGTTGTCAGCAGCAACACCGCCATTAGCAACGTCTGTCGTGCTTCTTTAGGCAGAGAAGAGTTCTCCACCAAAAGCGCCTGACGTCCAGTCAAAATCTTATTGCTCAAGAAAACCATGACCTTGTTTACCTTGCTTGTTTCTCAGCATTACTGCTGACCCGCTTGATAACCGGCCACACGGGCCATTGGCATCATGCCATGGGTACCGTTTGCGGCAACGTATTCCGAATGCTGCATCAGATAGCCGCGAATCAGGGCTTCCTGCTGATACTTCGGATTTTCAGCCATACGGTATTGTGGTGTCGCAGGCGTGGCACCAGCACTGACACGTTGTATCCCGATAGGGCTCTGCTGTAGGCCTCGACTCGGCAAAGATTGCTGATAACTGGTGACCTCCTGAGTCGCCAACATCGGCTGTTCGGCTTCAGGGGCAGGCATCAGGAATACAACAGCCGCAGCCACAGATGCGGCAATGGCGCCTTTTACCGCCCAATCATCTGTAATCGCAACGACTTTATCTTTCCAACTTGGAGGAGCCTTCGGTTGCTCTTGCTCTGGCGCGGGTTCATCGGCAATAGCCGCAGACACCTGGGCTGAGATATCAAACAGGGTATCCTGCTCAAGTTCTTTATGCATGACGCTTCGCATTAGATGGTAACGATGCCAGCACTCGACGGCTTCTTCCTGCTCATCGCAGGCTTTCAGCACACGGCGCAGTTCCAGCTCATCCGCTTCGTTATCCATCAGGTTTGAAAGCGATTGGCGAATATGATCACTCATGGCTTACCTCGTTATGATCACTCGTCACAAATAACTACTTACACATATCGACTGACTAAGGCTGCTTTATCAAGAGCCGCTCACTAAACTTGGCCCTGCAAAACGTGCGTCTCCGTCAGTAGACAATTCGTATCAGCAAATTATCTATGTCACTAAACTGTGGTTACTGAGTTACTAATCCGAATTACGGGGTTACTAACTCGGGATCTAACAACCGCTTGATCTCACGATCTACGGCTTCCCTGGCACGAAAAATTCTTGAACGCACGGTACCCACCGGACATTGCATCACCTGTGCAATATCCTCGTAGCTCATACCGTCCATCTCCCTCAGGGTAATGGCGGTTCTAAGCTCATCCGGTAGCGCACTAATGGCACGATATACCGTCGCCTCAAGTTCATCCCGCTCAAGACGGCGATCTGGCGACGCATTGTCGTTCAGGCGACCATCATTATTTAGAATTTCCGCATCATCATAATCAATATCGGTTCCTGGGGGCCTTCGCCCTCGGGACACGATGTGATTCTTTGCTGTATTGATCGCTATTCGGTAAAGCCACGTATAAAAGGCACTTTCGGCACGAAAGTTACCAATTGCCCGATACGCTTTAATAAAGGCTTCCTGAGTTACGTCCAGTACCTCGTGTGAATCCTGTATATACCGACTGACCAAAGCAGCAATCTTGTGCTGATACTTGCGTACTAGCAGATCAAACGCACGTTTATCGCCCGACTGAACACGTTCAACCAGCTGCTGATCCGTTTCCTTAGTCATCTCTCAACCTCAGACGTGCCTTAGTTTCAGGCCTGTTATCCATGTGATCCCACATGCGCTTTACAGCCTTCGTTAAAACACAAAGCAAAAGTATTCTTCTGCTGATATATAGCAAGAAAAAAGTATTCAGATGTTTTCTCACAATGTCAGAAAATATGGCATCGCGTTTTCTGAAAACCCTTGTCCCGCTGTTTAGTTATAAGTAATTTTTTCTAAGCCCCTGAACAAGAAGAATCCACATCTCAACACGGCCTCAGTACTCACTCAACAATATTGGGATTGAGTCCATGTGACCGGCTTTTCCAGCCTGTGAACTGCAGATTATCAAATTTTCTCTATTCAGGTGGGTAATACACACTATTTTCTTTGATCGAGATTAGATTTAACCCGCTAAAAATAAACAGAAAACCGCTTTTCAGGCAAAATAATCAATCCCTGTTAAATGCAGGTTTGTCTGTTTGTGGATTTTTATCTACCATCTCATACCAAAGTCAACTGCACTTATGACTCAACCTTAGGCTAAAGGTTCAGCCAAGTTCAGAGATTAATTTAGTTTTTTATAAAAAATCAGCGGGAAGCACAGCGACTATGAGCCAAGTTTTTCAACATGATGCCCTGATTATCGGTAGTGGTGCTGCAGGCCTGGCCCTGGCTATTAAGCTGGCAGACCATTGTAATGTGGCGGTGTTGAGTAAAACCACGCTGGATGATGGCTCAACCCGCTGGGCTCAGGGCGGCATTGCGGCGGTATTGGATACCGATGACAGTGTTGAATCCCATGTGCAGGACACTCTGGTCGCCGGTAATAACCTGTGCGATGAAGATGCGGTACGTTTTACCGTAGAAAACGGCAAGGACAGTATCGACTGGCTGATTCAGCAGGGCGTACCTTTTACCCCTAACGATGAAGACAACAGCGATCAACCCTATCACCTGACTCGTGAAGGGGGCCATAGCCACCGCCGTATTATTCACGCGGCTGATGCCACAGGTCTGGCAGTTTCCAGCACGCTGATTGAACAGGCTAAACAGAAAGACAATATCACCATCTACACCCACCGAATGGCGGTAGATCTGATCACTCGCCGTAAGCTGGATGAACCCGGTCATGGCTGTGTCGGCGCTTATGTGCTGAATTGCCAGACCGAGCACGTGGATGTGTTTAAAGCTCGCTTTGTGATTCTCGCCACCGGTGGTGCCAGTAAGGTCTATCTCTATACCAGCAACCCGGATGGTTCCTCTGGTGACGGGATCGCCATGGCCTGGCGTGCGGGTTGTCGGGTCGCTAATATGGAATTTAACCAGTTCCACCCCACTTGTTTATATCACCCTCAAGCCAAATCATTTCTGATTACCGAAGCGCTACGCGGTGAAGGTGCCCATCTGTTATTGCCTGATGGCAGCCGTTTTATGCCGCGCTTTGATAAACGAGCAGAACTGGCGCCTCGTGATGTGGTCGCCCGTGCCATCGACCATGAGATGAAGCGCTTGGGTAGTGACTGCGTCTATCTGGATATCAGCCATAAAGACCCTGAATTTATTATGCAGCACTTCCCTACCGTGTATGAACGCTGCATGAGCTATGGCATCGATATCACCAAAGATCCTATTCCCGTGGTACCTGCAGCTCACTACACCTGCGGTGGTGTTATGGTGAATACCAAGGGCTGCACTGATCTTCCCAACCTCTATGCCATTGGTGAAGCCAGCTTTACCGGTTTACACGGCGCCAACCGTATGGCCAGCAACTCTCTGCTGGAGTGCCTGGTTTATGCCGATGCAGCCGCTCAGGATATTCTACAAAAACTGGATAGCACGCCAGAACCACCGGATGCTCCGGCTTGGGATGAAACTCAGGTGACGGATTCCGACGAAGATGTGGTGATCTCCCACAATTGGGATGAACTGCGCCGTTTTATGTGGGACTACGTGGGGATCGTGCGCACCAACAAACGCCTGCAGCGGGCCAAACATCGTATTGATCTGCTAAATGATGAGATCGGTGAGTATTACTCCAACTACAAGGTCTCTGGTGATCTGATTGAGCTCAGGAATCTATCAGTAGTCGCCGATCTGATTATTCGCTCTGCGCTGATGCGCAAAGAGAGTCGTGGCCTGCACTTCACCCTGGATTACCCTCAGGTCAGTGCGGAGCCCAGAAATACGATTCTTACACCCGATCAGTGGTAATCGTTTTCAGCTCGCTTCTGCCCACCTATCACACAATTCTCACAATGCATTGATGGCGCTAGTGATCAATAGCGCTATCAACCATGCCGTAGTTTAAGCCGCAGCTGTCTGCGGCTTTCCCGATCCAGGCTATCGGGAAAAATCAGCACGGGATAGCTTTTCCCCTTTTTATCCAGAAATAATAGATAGATCCAATAGACGCCAAACATCCCTGAACGATACAACCAAGCATTCTGCTCCGTACCATCTGCGAGGGTTAACAGCCAACCGGCCTTCTTCGACTCATCACTGACAACTTCCTGTATTGATACAACTCGCCGGACACTGAAAATACGGGAAATATGGTAATAGCCCAACAGAATAGCCAGCGGAATGACAACGAACAGGGCTAAAGGGAAAATAAACAGACAGGCAAAAACAGGTAGGATATGGCTGACCAATAGCCAGCCATAGTGGAGCTTAGAGGTGCCTAAATTTAGACAGATCACCATCTTCTGCATAAGCGATAATTTTTTCCACCATATCCTTGTGTTCTGACTCCGCAGGAATTTCACGCTGCATCAGCCAGACAAACAGATCCTGATCTTCACACTCCAGTAGCTTTTCGTAGCGCACACGATCATGCTCACTCAACTCGCGGTAACAATCACGTACAAAAGGTACCAGCATCAGATCCAGTTCCCACATGCCACGACGGCTTTGCCACTGTAGGCGTTTCACTTCATCTTCTACACTCATTGGGGCGATATATCCAAAGCTTGTTTTATTCAGTTGTGTGACAGTATACCGCGCCGTCAGAGAATTCCCCAAGCCATTCCCTGCCCCCTATCTCTACAACGTTAGACCAATGATCTGCCGTGAAATAAAAGCGATTCTGGAAAAATCGTCTTATTATTTAGCTATCACCCTGAAAAGACCGAAAAAATTCCGTTTCGGTGGTTAAAAATTAAAAAACTGGCTTTTTCCATTGATTTTTCACTAACCTTTTGTTTAATACAGGTTTATCCTTAAATTTATTTGCTGGTAGGCAGCCAACAAAAAACAACAAACGCGAGAGCAGGTAGGTTGATATGACTAAATCGGAATTAATCGAGCAAATAACCCTGAAGCAACCGGAGTTATCCGCTAAAGAGGTTGAAGCAGCGGTGCGTATTCTACTTGAACAGATCACAGACACCCTGGCCACCGGTGGCCGTGTTGAGATCCGTGGCTTTGGTAGTTTCTCTCTGCATTACCGTGAACCACGTACTGGCCGTAACCCTAAAACCGGTGAAGCCGTCGATCTGACAGGCAAGTTTGTCCCTCACTTTAAACCTGGAAAGGAGCTGCGCGAGCAGGTGGACGAAGCTAAAAGTATGCGCGATTAGAGTATACGCCTAACGGATATAGCATAACCCCTTATCCCGTAGATGAGATTCCTGAAGATTACTGGCATAATCAGCCGACTTATGTAACAGCTAACAGGAAATAAAATGCGTTGGATTAAAGGTGGTATTTTTCTGGTCATCGTCTTGGCTCTGATGGCCGTGGGCCTGTTATTCTCTTCTCGCAACACAGCTGCCTACTCCATTGACCTTATCATAGTGAAATTGCCAGAAATCAGTATTGCTCTACTGATTCTTGCAAGTTTGGTCATTGGTCTGATTGCGGGTTGGTTATTATCTTTAAGCACCTATGTACGTCTGAAAAGCGGTCAGGTGAAAGCGGAACGTTCCCGCAAACTGGCTCAGAAAGAGCTGGACAGTCTGCGTATTGCAGGACTGAAGGACGGTGAGAATGAGTGAACTGCTATTACTGGCCACTCTGGTTACAGCAATAGCAATCGGCTGGTTTCTGGGCAGACGCTCCAGAAATAGCAAAAAAAAGCAGCTTCACTCTCAAAGCACCCAACTGAATAAAGACTATTTCACTGGCCTAAGCTATCTGTTAAATGATCAGCAGGACCAGGCGATAGAAACATTCATGCGGGTGCTGGAAATCAATCCTGAAACCATAGATACCCATATTGCTATGGGCAATCTGTTCCGCAGCAAAGGGGAAACGGAAAAAGCCATTCGGCTGCACCAAAACCTCTTTGCCCGCCCAACCTTAAGCAAGGCGCTGACACAACAGGTTCAACTGGAACTGGCCCGAGATTTCCAGGCTGCCGGTTTACTGGACCGTGCCGAGCGCCTACTGCTTGAACTATCAGATGCCGTTTCTCCTGATATTCAGCAGCAAAGTCAACTCTTGTTGATTAAGATCTACGAGCAGGAAAAAGAGTGGCAGCAAGCCATTGCTATCAGTGACAGTCGCCTGCTAAAAGAGCGACCGCAACATAGGACCGCTGTGGCTCACTACTACTGTGAACAGGCTGAGCAGTTGATTGAAAAAGGGGAATACGGTCAGGCTAAAAAACTGCTGAAGCAGGCACTTTATAATGACCCCCAGTGCATCCGGGCAAACTGGACCAGTGCTGAGATCGAATTTAAAAACAACAGTAACCGCAAGGCCCGCTCTATTCTGCTACGAATTCCAGAGCAAGATCCCCGCTTCTACTCCATGGTATTGCCGAAAGTTGCCCCTCTACTGAATCAGAAGGAGCTGCATAAACTATTAGATACCGCAATCGAAGCCTATCCCAGCCGTACCGCCATCGGTTTAAAAATGAAACTGCTCAGTGAAGAGTTGGGCATTCAAACCGCTATTGAGTTTTTAGAGCAGTTAATTGATCGCAAGAAGCTACGCGCGCCTTTCCTGGCAGCCCGCTCACTGGAACAAATTGCCGCTCAATTAACCCCAGGGGTTTTAAAACATCGATTGGAAACGCTAGAGGAACTGTTGAATCGCCACGAAACCACCAACCATGCCTCCCGCTGTATGCAATGTGGTTTTAAAAGTGGACTCAGTGAATTATGGCAGTGCCCTCGCTGTCGTAGCTGGGGCACCATTCGCCCTGATGATGCCGTCAGCTAGAACTGACAACACCACCAAACTTATCTCTGTAGCAATCAATTAAGCTCGAGCAGCTTTAATTTCTTGCTCAATTAATTCCAGCGCCTGCATAGGATCTTCTGCACGAGTAATAGGACGACCGATTACCAGATAATCACTGCCATCTTTTAATGCCTGACCTGGCGTCACAATTCGCTGCTGATCGCCTTTTTCAGCAAAAGAAGGGCGAATACCCGGTGTGACCAGCTTAAAGTCACGCGGCAGAGCATCACGCAGCATCACTGCTTCCTGAGCAGAACAGACCACACCATCCAAACCCGCTTGCTCAGTCAGAGCCGCCAGATGCATCACTTGTTCTGCCGGTGAGGCATTAACGCCTGTTTCACGCAACTGAGCTTCATTCATGCTGGTCAGTACCGTTACTGCAATCAGCAAAGTGTCATGGCCGTTATCACGTAGACGCTTGAT
Organism: uncultured Oleiphilus sp.; assembly: GCA_964342385.1. GTDB lineage: Bacteria > Pseudomonadota > Gammaproteobacteria > Pseudomonadales > Halomonadaceae > Oceanospirillum. Next base: position 25,971 of record CAYFGP010000027.1, read on the forward strand.
CGACTCTTCCATCATAGGGCGACCACCGCAAGCATGAACATTCACCATCCAGGCCCCGCTATCCGCAGCAGCCAATACTGCTTGGGCCGTAGTATTTGGGATATCGTGAAACTTCAGATCCAGAAAAACTTTAAAACCCCGTTGCGTCAGAGTTTCGACAATCGCAGGACCGGAACGGGTAAACAGTTCCTTACCTACTTTTAGCTGACAGCGGCCAGGTTCAAGCTGATCAACAAAAGACAGCGCCTGCTGGGCATCAGCATAATCAAGCGCAACAATAATCGGGTTTTCCGGAAGCAGTGACATATAAAAGATCCTCAACTTAATGCACGGGCATTATACATAGATAGCACAGCAAAAGTATTTCGATATCACCTCAATCATCAGCCAGCCAGAAAGCCCAAAATTCATAGATCACGACAAATTATTCAAACGGATGAATTATTCAGACAGTGCAAGTCGGCCAGATAGAGTCTCTAAGCTAAAGTCGTACGGAAAATAACCATATTAGAAATAAGTTTATTACTTAGCGAAGCAAAAGTAGCTCGATACTCGCCTCTCCAAAGTACAAAGATAGAGTACAAAGACAGCTCACAAAGAGCAGGGAGAGCGGAGCCTGTTATACACAGGAGACTTTTGTTCCGTGACTAAGCAAACCACTGATGGTTACAACAAGAGGAAAGGACAATGCACACTGATTTAACCCCTGGCTCAAAGCAGATCATATCCCAAAAAACAACCTACGGCTCAAACGCGCCCCAAGCTAAGTTAGCAACACCACAAAGCTTGATGGGCAAACTTCTGAAAGCTCTACTGAGCGTGCTTCTCCTGTGCAATCTCAGCCTGCTACCTGCACTGAGCGCCCAGGCTAACGAACAAATCGATCAGAGCACCGTCTCTGGCTCTCTGATCAATATTAATCAGGCAGATCTGCAAACACTCACTCTGATTAAGGGTGTGGGTCAGAAAAAAGCAGAACGGATTATTCAATTCCGGCAGGAGCATGGTCCATTTAAGAGCATTGAAGCTCTGAGCCAGGTGAAGGGCATCAGCCTGAAAATTATCGAGACCAATAAAGCGATGCTAACGTACTGAGCTAGATACGATTAAAGGGAAACAATCGGAAACCAGAAACAGGAAGAAAAAACAGAGAGAGAAAACAGGGAGTTGACACAAAACGGGGAGCGCCTTAGCCCTCCCCGTTTTTTAATACCTAATGCTACACATTAACTAGCAATTAGATACGCAGACCACCGTCACACTCGATCACACGACCAGTGAAGTAGTCATTTTCCAGGATGTACTCAACAGAGTGAGCAATCTCATCAGGCAGACCCAGACGTTTCATAGGAATAACAGAACATACTTTTTCCAGCGCTTCTGGCTTCATACCCGCAGTCATATCGGTTTCGATAAAGCCTGGCGCAACCGCACCTACACGGATACCGTAGCGAGACAGTTCTTTCGCCCAGGTTACAGCCATGTTAGCAACACCGGCTTTAGCCGCAGTGTAGTTAGTCTGGCCCATGTTACCGGAACGGGAGATACTAGAGATATTGATGATCACACCCTGAGTATCGCCTTCAATCATGTGAGTCGCTGCTTCACGGGCACACAGGAAAACACCCGTCAGGTTTACGTCGATAACCTGCTGCCAGTGTTCCAGGCTCATTTTCTGAACCACTTTACCTTCTTTTGCTTTGATGAATAGACCGTCACGGGTAATACCAGCGTTGTTTACCAGGCCATCGATACGACCGAAATTGTCAGCGATCTGAGCAAAAGTGCTTTCAACCTGAGCTTCATCAGCAACGTTAGCGATGTAAGATTTTGCTTCAGAACCAGCTTCTGCAACCAGACCTACGGTCTCATCCAGCTTTTCCTGGTTCAGATCGATCAGAGCCAGCTTGGCACCTTTAGCTGCCAGACGCAGAGCCATTTGACGACCCAGACCCTGACCACCACCCGTAATAACAACTACTTTATCTTTCAGTTCCATAATAATTACCCCCTAGGTATATTCGTTTTAATCCATTCTTTTTGTGTTTTTCCAATCTTTGTGCATTGCAATATAACCCATTTTTTTGCGCATGCGAACCCCGTGTTTAAAACAAATTTTGTCGGCTTTTCAGCTTGAAATCCTGACTTTTAGCCCCACATAGTGTTCTGAAACTACAGGAATATGAATCAATGAATAAATTTCTGCTGCTGTTTATTACCGTCCCTCTAGTGGAAATGCTGGTATTAATCAAAGTTGGCGAACAGATCGGTGCCTTAAGCACCATTGGCCTAGTGATTCTTACTGCAGCCATCGGTATCTCCCTGCTGAAACGACAGGGTATTGCAATGCTTAACCGGGCCAACTGGAAGATGAATCAGGGCGAGATTCCGGCCAAAGAGATGGCCGAAGGTATAGTGCTGGCCGTAGGCGGTGCACTGCTATTAACGCCAGGTTTTGTCACCGACGCCCTGGGTTTTGCCTGCTTATTACCCGGAAGTCGTAATTTTCTTCTGAGCAAGGTCTTGAAAAACATTTCCGTGAACCCTATCCATAGGTCTAACACGGCTGATTACGAACATTTTCACACGCACCAGCAATACCAATCACATCAGCAACCCCATGAGCATCACAGAGTGGACCCAACGGCCATTCATCGTGGTGATCAGAACGGTGATGTGATTGATGGTGAATTTGAACGAAAAAAATAATTTTCAGCCATTGAATTCAAATACTGTGTCCCCACTAATACTGAACACAGTATTGAGCCCAGATGACAAACCATCACGGGCATAACAAAAACATCGGGCCAAGCCCGTCTTTTAAAGATTGAAAGACAAAGAGCTTTTAGTTTTAGGAGTAAATTGAGAATGAGCATCCGTCCTTTACACGACCGCGTTGTAATTCGTCGTCAGGAAGAAGAGACCACTACTGCAAGCGGTATTGTTCTGCCAGGTTCTGCTACTGAAAAGCCTAATCAAGGTGAAGTAGTAGCGGTAGGTAACGGCCGTGTAACGAACAATGGTGACGTTCAAGCAATGAGCGTAAAAGTAGGTGACACCGTTCTGTTCGGTCAGTACGCAGGTAACAACACCGTTAAAATCGACGGTGAAGATCTGCTGATCATGAGCGAAAGCGAAATCTACGCAGTACTGGAAGACTAATTCGTCTTTTCCACACTGAATCAAACTGATTAAAACCTATTTTTAAGCGAGATTTTTTATCATGGCTAAAGACGTACTATTTGGTAATGACGCGCGCCAGCTGATGCTGGCTGGTGTAAACACTCTGGCAGACGCAGTAAAAGCGACTCTGGGCCCTAAAGGTCGTAACGTTGTACTGGACAAGTCTTTCGGTGCGCCTACCGTAACTAAAGACGGTGTATCTGTAGCAAAAGAGATCGAACTGAAAGACAAGTTCGAGAACATGGGCGCACAGATGGTTAAAGAAGTGGCGTCCAAAGCAAACGACGTTGCCGGTGACGGTACCACGACTGCAACCGTTCTGGCTCAAGCGATCGTAACTGAAGGCCTGAAGTCTGTTGCCGCTGGTATGAACCCAATGGATCTGAAGCGCGGCATCGACAAAGCGACTCAAGCAGTTGTTGCTGAGCTGAAAGATATGGCTGTTCCTTGTGCTGATTCCAAAGCAATCGCACAGGTAGGTACTATCTCTGCAAACTCTGACGAGACTGTAGGTAACATCATCGCTGAAGCGATGGAAAAAGTAGGTAAAGAAGGCGTTATCACTGTAGACGAAGGCCGTGGTTTCGACGACGAGCTGGAAGTTGTAGAAGGTATGCAGTTCGACCGCGGTTACCTGTCTCCTTACTTCGTAACCAACCAGGACAAAATGGCTGTAGAGCTGGACGATCCTATGATCCTGCTGGTTGACAAGAAGATCTCTAACATCCGTGAACTGCTGCCAGTTCTGGAAGGCGTTGCTAAAGCCGGTAAGCCACTGGTAATCATCGCTGAAGATATCGAAGGCGAAGCGCTGGCAACTCTGGTTGTTAACTCCATGCGCGGTATCGTTAAAGTTGCTGCAACTAAAGCGCCTGGTTTCGGTGACCGTCGTAAAGCCATGCTGCAGGATATCGCTATCCTGACTGGTGGTACTGTAATCTCTGAAGAAGTAGGTCTGAGCCTGGAAACTGCAGGTGTTGAGCATCTGGGTAGCGCTAAGCGCATCACCATGAGCAAAGAAAACAGCACCATCATCGACGGTGTAGGCCAAGCGGCTGACATCGACGCACGTGTTGCTCAGATCCGTGCTCAAATCGAAGAAACGACTTCTGATTACGACAAAGAGAAACTGCAAGAGCGTGTAGCTAAGCTGGCTGGCGGTGTTGCGGTAATCAAAGTCGGTGCTGGCACCGAAATCGAAATGAAAGAAAAGAAAGCGCGCGTTGAAGATGCTCTGCACGCAACTCGTGCTGCAGTAGAAGAAGGCGTAGTACCTGGCGGTGGTGTTGCACTGATCCGTGCTCTGGGCAAAGTTAAAGGCCTGGAAGGTGACAACCACGATCAAAGCGTAGGTATCGAGCTGGCATTCCGTGCAATGGAAGCTCCTCTGCGTCAGATCGTAAGCAACGCTGGTGAAGAAGGTTCTGTTGTAGTAGCTAACGTACGTAACGGCGAAGCTAACTACGGCTACAACGCTGCTAATGGCGAATACGGCGACATGCTGGAAATGGGTATCCTGGATCCAGCTAAAGTAACTCGTTCTTCTCTGCAAGCTGCTTCTTCCGTAGCAGGTCTGATGATCACTACTGAAGCTATGGTAACCGACGCACCTGAAGAGAAAGGTGCTGCTGCTATGCCTGATATGGGTGGCATGGGCGGTATGGGTGGCATGGGCGGCATGATGTAATCCCCCCAACACCTTGGTTGCTTATTAGCACCAGATCGCTTTAGAAATATTCAGCACTGAATGTTTCCCTAAGCTAAAAGCCCCGCCTATAATGGCGGGGCTTTTTTATGCCTGTGATTTCACCAATATCATTACGATATGATACTGAGTCTTAGATCAATTTCGACCAAGCTTTAGCTAGCTCAATCACAGGTAATTAGCGGTAAATCCAGCCACTCTGTTTTTAACTGAGTCACCCTGTTCATAACTTAGATAACCATCCTGATAGCCCACTATGCTTAACCGAGTCCGCATCGTTTTAGTCAACACCTACCATCCCGGTAACATTGGCTCTGCCGCCAGAGCTATGAAAGTCATGGGTATGGAGCGTCTTTATCTGGTCAATCCAACCGAGTTCCCACACGAGGAAGCCTCAACCATGGCGGCCGGTGCGGAAGATATTCTGGCCAATGCCGTAGTGACCTCATCACTGGAAGAAGCGGTAGCTGATTGCACCTATGTAGTGGCCACCAGTGCACGCCCACGCTCCCATCAAGTGCCAGCAATGACCCCACCACAATGTGCAGACTTTATCGCAGAGCAGCCAGAACAGGACGAGATTGCTATTGTCTTTGGTCGCGAACGTAGTGGTTTAACCGCTGAGGAATATCATCGCTGTAACCGCCATGTATTTATTCCAGCCAATCCGGACTACGCCATCCTGAATATGGCCTCGGCAGTACAGATTATTACCTATGAGCTCTACCAAAAAAGCCTAACGGAGTTTAATCCGGTACCTGGTCAATCCGAGTGGCCTAATAATGAAGAGATGGGATTCTTTTTCGATCGCATGGAAAAGGCACTGGAGAATGCGGATTACTTTAAGGGCAAACCACAGGATATTACCTTTGGTAAGTTAAGAGCCTACTTCCAACGCAATCTGCCGGAGAAGTTTGAGCTGAGCCTGCTACACGGTCTGGTTAAGCGCCTGAAAGGTAATCAGTAGCGCTTTTTAGGCTGGAAGGCTGGGAGGCTGGAAGGCTGGAAGGCTGGAAGGCTGGAAGGCTGGAATAGCCTATTCTGAGCACAGATCAATAAAACAGAAAGTAAAAAGGAGAAGCATCAGCTTCTCCTTTTTAGTGGCTTAATCAGTTAGTCCATACTTGGATTATCCGATCTTAAAGCGCTCGATCATCTTGATCATATCACCAGATAGGTTCTGTAGATCCTGACTGGCAGCCGCCATTTGAGCGGATTCAGCAGCTACGCCAGCAGTCAGATCACGCATACTCATCACGTTAGTATTAATGCTGTTTACCGTGGTGCTCTGCTCTTCGGAAGCGGCAGCAATCTGTTGATTCATACGCTGAATCGCTAGTACTTCTTCGGTGATATTGCTTAGCGCTTCACCGGCAGAAGCGGAGGTATCCGCCGCACTGTTTGCTTTCTGGGCACCTTGATCCATAACACTTACTGCTTCTTCCGCTGCACCTTGCAGCTTCTCAACGATAGTCTGGATCTCAGTAGTGGATTCCTGAGTACGCTGCGACAGGGTGCGTACTTCATCAGCCACAACGGCGAAGCCACGACCTGCTTCACCAGCACGGGCTGCTTCAATGGCTGCGTTCAGTGCCAGCAGGTTAGTTTGCTCGGCGATACCACGAATTACTTCCAACACCGTATCGACATTACGGCTGTCTTCCGCCAGACGGGAGATCACCTCACCTGCCTGGTTAATATCACGGGACAACATCTGGGCTTCAGAAATATTGCGCTCAATAATCTGTTGACTCTGTTCAGACTCTTTTGCCGCCTGAACAGTAGATTCAGTGGCTTGTACGGTTTGACTGGTGACCTCATCTACACTAGCCATTACTTGCAACATGGCGCTAGCCAGCTGTTCCGCATCCTGCTTCTGCTGATGCAGACTATCGTCAACTGCCGCAGTAGAAGCAGCCATCTGAGAAGATGAACTCGCCAGACGGTGAGCTGACTCACTAACGCCTTGCATAATGCCTTGAATAGAGGATACAAACTGGTTGAAGTAACGAGCCAGGCTTACCAACTCTACGCTGCCTTCTTCCTTCAAACGCTGAGTCAGATCACCTTCACCCATAGACAGATCTTTCATCGCCTGCACAGTATTATTGATCGGACCTGTAATACTGCGAATAAAGAACACTAGCAACACACATAGAGCAGCCAGAATAATAGTCGCGTGAGTCATTGATTGAACTTCAGAACGCTGTACATCTGCTTGCAGAGCATCCATATTCAGACCAGTACCTAAAACCCACTGCCATGGGCCAAACTCAGCCGCATAACTGGTTTTGGGATCCAATTGCTCTTTGTTTTTGCTGTTTGGCCACTTGTAATCAACAAAACCACCGCCTGCACGCCCCTGACGATACAGCTCCTGAACAAACGGCTTACCGGTTGGGTCTTTCAGGCCCATGATGTTTTTGCCAATCAACGCCTTTACACCGCTGGTCAGCTGCACACCATCTTTATCACCGATAAAGATATAGTTAAATTTTCCGGTATCAAAACGCATTGCCGCAACAGCCGCTAAGGCCTGTTTTTGCGCTTCCGCTTCTGGCAACACACCCTGCTGGCTCAACTGATAGTAATGCTCAACAATGCCTTGAGCACTTTGTACCAGCAGCACGACACCTTTTTCATAACTATCGCGCAGATGGTCCCTAGTTTTTGCAGCATCCAGCAAGGTGTTAGCCACCAAGCCCACTGCAAATAACCCTAAAATCATCCATACTCGTGCGGCGATGGAGATTTTTGAAAAACCGGTTGCCATAACTAATCCTCTTTAAACATCACTCCCAAGGGAGCGGTACTAGCCCAAGGGGCCTGTCATACGTTGCTTTGCCAATACTGCTTTATGCTGTTCATGTAACAGCTTTAACTGCTCATTGGCATCCTTCTCCTGCCCTGCGGCAACAGTTTCAACCTGTGGAATCAATTCCCGTACTTCATCCAACAGCGCTTCTGATTCACCATCAGATAATAACTGCGCTGTAGACTGTTGAATCGTTTTTTTATGTTTCAGACGCATTCCTGATGCGCGCTTAAATACGTTTGCCATGGTCAATCCGCCTATCAAATCTGTTCATCACACTCAAACAAGAGCTTCTCCATATTCTCTACAGAATAAGGAGAAAATATGGATTTTGTGCAAGAGGGTTATTCAAAGTGGTAAACATTCACGCGATTTAACGCGCAGTCCGGCATGTAAACTTTGCCTTCCCGCACATGTAACAGATAAGGCATCCATAACTGACCTTTATCTTCATCAGCACCAAAACCGAAGAAGCTATCCACAATCTTTCCGTTGGTATCAAAGACCTTAATCGCACGATTGACCAAGTCAGAGATAAACAGGTGACCATTTTCATGTTCAATACTGGTCGGCAGCAGGAACTTGGCATTATCAACACCATAGCCTTCTTCACCAAAGCTACTCAGCCACTCACCTTTACCATCAAAGATCTGAATGCGGTTATTAAACTGATCAGTGACATAACAACGACCCTGCTGATCCACAGCCACATCGGAAGGGGTATGGAACTCACCGTCTCCATCACCTAGAGAACCAAAGGTATCCACCAGGCCCGCAACACCGCCCAGAGTTAAACGCCAACGGGAAATACGGTTATTGCCAGAGTCTGCAATCAGGATATCGTTATTGGTAGGATCAATGGCAATACCCTGAGGCTTGCTTAACTGCCATGGAGCTGAGCCCTGAGAGCCAAATACGGTATAAGGAATCAACTCACCCAACATAGGGCTGTACTGATAAATCGTCACAATACTACTGAGAAAGTTACTGACCACTAATAGTGGAACAGAATGATCCAACTGACCCGGAAGGCATTCATCCGGCGTCAAAGCAGCCACACCCAGAGAGCCAGGCAGCATCGGAATGCTGATAGGACGCAAGCTGTTTTCACCACCATCTTCCGTAGCCTGCAGCTGGTAGTTACCCGCATCTACCATCCACAGCAGATCCTCAGGGTCTTCAAAACGCTCACCCAGGAACATTCTCAGCCAGGTATCCTGCCAGCGCTGATACCACTCAGTCTGAAAGTTAATCCCCATGCTTAACCAGGAAGGCGCACCAGATAACTGCATCGCACGAACGATCTGTTCCTGCATCTCCTGCTGGTGATCCAGCATCTGTTCCAGATAATGATTGCTGTTATAGCTGCTTTGCGGTGGAGTACCCGGCGTAATGTCACCAGCAACCGAAGTCACAAAGTGCAGCTGACCTGGATTATCCCTTTCATCACCGACAAAGGTTAGCACCTCGGTGGCTTTTGAGTTTTCACGCTGAACAGACTTAAGATTAATTTTATGCAGCTGTAAATTAGCCAAAATCGGTTCTGTGATCAGCAGCTTGTGCTCACCTGGGTGCTCTGTAATCTGAATAGGGGCAAAAAAACCATCCAGCTTACCCTGCTTGCGGCCATTCATGGCATAAACAGAGATCGCATTGGCTTCACCACCTGGAATCAGAATTCGACCTTGCACACAGGACACATCCCGAGCCAACTCTAAGCCATCAATATAGGATTTTTTCGTACCGGAGAAAGGTACACCCTCACCGTCCCAGGTACAGCGCACAACGGTATTAAAACCTGTATTGGCGATATAAAGGTTACCACTAGGATCCAGACTCAAACCCTGCGGCCACAGCAGATAAAGAGGCTCCTGGCTTTGGCTGCAATCAATCTGATGGATACTTTTTTCATATCGACCATCGTCTGTAAATACAACCAGACGACTTTGACCATCTTCACCTTCATAAAACTCATCAGCAACACATAACTTGTTTTGATAATAAACAATGCCATTAGGGCCTTTCAGATCCACTTCTGGCTCATTACCAAAACAGGTGACGTGTGAGATATTGAGCGCTTCATCGTATTCCAAAATATGAACACGGTAATTGCCAATATCGGTAACATAGATCCAATTTTTGTCTGGGTGAGCCAGCAGACGGAAAGGCATATTAAACTGGTCAGGGCCTGAGCCCGTAGAACCATAAGCCGCCAGTATATGATCCAAATCCTGATCAAAAATGACCAGACGATTATGAGCGGTATCCGCCAGCCAAACGCGATCATAGCGATCAACACAGCTGCCAACGGGGGTATTCAGAGAGATATTGCCCTCACTGCGGGCGGGTAACTTCGGTAGCTCGTCAACTGTTCTACCGATAAATGATTGATAAGAAATTCCCATGTGCCAATCCTTGTATCCTTTGGGCCTTGTGCCTGACATCTAATGACTGTTCGACTTTGCACTGCAACAAAAACAATGTAGCAGTTAAAAACTATCATTCAAGCATTTTTCTTTTACCAGAATATGTCTGTTTATACCTGATTTTGTCGTGCATTGCCCTTACAAACCATTACATCAACCACTTAGCATTACAATTAGAATAACCACTCTTGGAACTCATACATGATTATATCGATCAGATAAATGCCTTTAAAAACAAGCATAAGAATGCGTGGCCGACACCAGCTGACAGAAAAGCGGTTTACTTTACAGAGATCACTTAATTACAGCTGAAGAAAAAAGGAAATTTTTTAAAGGCAAAAAAAAGCCACCGTACAAGACGGTGGCTTTTCGATTCAGATCGAATCAGAGACTAAGATTAATCTTAGTTCTGCTCCATCTGCTGCTTGATCAGATCACCAATGGTGGTAGGACCAGCAGTTTCAACTTCTTGTGAACGCACTTTAGCCAGAGCCGCTTTCTCGTCAGCTGCATCTTTCGCTTTCACAGACAGGCTGATTGCGCGGTTCTTACGGTCGATGCTAACGATCTTAGCTTCAACTTCATCACCTTCGTTCAGCACGTTGCGAGCATCTTCAACCTTATCACGGCTGATTTCAGAAGCCTTCAGAGTAGCAGTCACGTCGCCAGCCAGCTCGATAGTCGCTTCTTTAGCGTCTACAGCGATAACTTTACCAGTTACCAGAGTGCCTTTGTCGTTTTCAGCTACGTATTCCTGGAATGGATCGCTATCCAGCTGCTTGATACCCAGGGAGATACGCTCACGCTCTGGGTCGATAGACAGGATGATAGTTTCGATCTCGTCGCCTTTCTTGTACTTACGTACAGCTTCTTCGCCTGCTTCGTTCCAGGAGATGTCAGACAGGTGAACCAGGCCGTCGATACCGCCGTCCAGACCGATGAAGATACCGAAGTCAGTGATAGACTTGATAGAACCGGTAACTTTGTCGTTCTTGTTGAACTTGCCAGAGAACTCTTCCCATGGGTTTGGAGTGCACTGCTTGATACCCAGAGAAATACGACGACGCTCTTCGTCGATATCCAGTACCATAACTTCCACTTCGTCGCCCACTTGAACAACTTTAGATGGGTGGATGTTCTTGTTAGTCCAGTCCATTTCAGACACGTGTACCAGACCTTCAACGCCTTCTTCCAGCTCTGCGAAGCAGCCGTAGTCAGTCAGATTAGTTACGCGAGCCTTAACTTTAGTACCTTCTGGGTAACGAGTGATGATGTTCACCCATGGATCTTCACCCAGTTGCTTCAGACCCAGAGAAACGCGGTTACGCTCACGGTCGAACTTCAGTACTTTAACCAGGATTTCGTCACCAACGTTTACGATCTCGCTTGGGTGCTTGATGCGCTTCCAAGCCATGTCAGTGATGTGCAGCAGGCCGTCAACACCGCCCAGATCTACGAATGCACCGTAGTCGGTCAGGTTCTTAACGATACCTTTAACTTCTTGACCTTCCTGCAGGTTAGCCAGCAGTTGCTCGCGTTCTGCAGAGTTTTCAGCTTCCAGAACCGCACGACGGGAAACAACAACGTTGTTACGCTTAGGATCCAGCTTGATTACGCGGAAGTCCAGCTCTTTGCCTTCCAGGTGAGTGGTGTCACGTACTGGACGTACGTCAACCAGAGAACCAGGCAGGAACGCACGGATGTTATGTACGTCAACAGTGAAGCCACCTTTAACTTTACCGTTGATGATACCTTTAACAATTTCGTTCTCTTCGAAGGCTTTTTCCAGACCTTTCCAAGACTCAGCGCGTTTCGCTTTTTCACGAGACAGACGCGTCTCACCGAAACCGTCTTCAACAGCTTCCAGAGCTACTTGAACTTCGTCGCCGATGTTCAGAGTGAACTCTTCACCTTCGTTAACAAACTGAGAGCGTGGGATAACGCCTTCAGATTTCAGGCCCGCGTGTACGGTTACCCAGTCGCCATCGATATCAACTACAGTTGCAGCTACGATCGAACCTGGCTCCATGTTAACTTCTTGAAGGCTCTGTTCGAACAGTTCAGCAAAGCTTAATTCGCTCATTATTTTTCCTGTGTAATCATCAGTTAGGGATAACAAAACCGGCATCACAAAAGTGTGCACGATGGCTTTGCTTCTCCGCAGTCTCCGTATCACCAGTAAATACGGGCTTCATTCAAAAAATGCACCGGGCGGCGTTAACACTGGTTCAGACAAGGATCGTTTATCAGATTAAGTACGATCATTCCCTATGACGCTCAGCCCGACACAGCCCCGAAAAAAGAAAAAACACCATCAGACCAGAGAACGTTCTCTAGCCAAATCGATGATGTGGTTTACCACTTCCGGGATCGACATATCGGTAGTATCCAGCGTAATACCATCGTCTGCCGGCTTCAAAGGTGCCACAGCACGGTTCATATCACGCTCGTCGCGAGTTTGTATCTCGCTTAAAATGGCTTGGAATTTAACATCAATGCCTTTATCTTGCAACTGTTTTACTCTTCGATTGGCCCGCTCCTCAGCGCTGGCAGTCAGGTAGATCTTCAGCGGTGCTTCGGTAAATACCACGGTCCCCATATCACGACCATCAGCTACCACACCCGGCGCTTGTTTAAAGTCTCTCTGACGTTGCAGCAGGGCATCACGTACGGCATTCAGAGCCGCCACTTTAGAAGCATTATTACCGCAGCTCTCAGTACGAATTTCTTTGGAAACTTCTTCACCTTCCAACATAACACGTACCAGCTCATTTTCTTCGCCAGGTAGAAACGCTACATCCAGCTGACGCGCGACATCGGCTAATGCCGACTCATCATCAAACGCCACACCATGACGCTCTGCCGCTAGTGCGGTCAGTCGATACAGCGCACCACTATCCAGCAGATGCCAGCCCAAACGACCTGCGATAATTTGACTGATCGTTCCCTTACCGGCACCACCCGGTCCATCCAGTGTAATAACAGGAATCACAATAAAATCTCATCCAATACCTAGCGAAACAAAAGCCTGTCGATATCTGATAAAACACCCGAAAGCGCAAATCCTGCGTTCCAGAAACTTTTGTTTCGCTGCTTATTATAGTTCGAAGATTAATGCTGATTAGTAAAAAGCCTTCGCCCGTAACTCGGGCAAAGGCTTTTATTGAATCTAATGCGTTTTAATAGGCCAAGCTTTTGCCAATCTAATAGCTAAAACTTAACCCCATTGCATAGAGACTACTCTTCTTCCACGCTCAGACTGAAGCCCGCACCATTGGCCAGCTCAACAAAGCCTGGGAAAGAAGTCGCGACATTGGCGCAATCTTCGATAAAGATTTCGCCTTCGGCACGCAGAGAAGCCACGGCAAACGACATAGCGATACGGTGATCATCACGACTGTGTACAGAACCACCTTTGATGGTACCACCAACGATATCAATACCGTCTTCAACCACAGTGCAATCCACACCCAGCGCCAGCAGACCATCCGCCATTACCTGAATACGATCACTCTCTTTAACACGCAGCTCTTCTGCACCACGCAGACGCGTTGTGCCTTCAGCACATGACGCAGCCACAAACAGTACCGGGAATTCATCAATGGCCAGTGGTACCTGATCCTCAGGGATATCGATACCCTTCAGCGGAGCAGAGCGTACACGGATATCCGCAACAGGTTCACCGCCCACTTCGGCTTCATTTTCCAGCGTGATATCTGCACCCATCAATTTCAGGATATTGATCACACCCACACGGGTCGGGTTCAGACCTACGTGCTCGATCACAATCTCGGAATCCGGTGCGATAGAACCCGCTACCATAAAGAAGGCCGCCGAAGAGATATCAGACGGCACATCAATATCTCCAGCTGTCAGCTTACCACCACCTTGCAGGGCGGCTTTAGCACCATCACGCGCGACAGAATAACCAAAACCAGTCAGCATACGTTCAGTATGATCACGAGTCGGTGCCGGTTCTGTGGTTTGCGTTTCACCGTCAGCATACAGACCTGCCAGCAGCACACAGGATTTCACCTGGGCACTGGCCATAGGCATGACATAGTCGATACCCTTCAGCTGCTGACCACCTTTGATCAGCATCGGTGGACGACCACCTTCAGCGGTTTCAACCACAGCACCCATATCACGCAGTGGCTTAGCCACACGCTCCATAGGACGCTTGGTCAGAGAAGCATCACCAGTCAGTTCGACGTCAAAGTCCTGACCGGCCATCAGGCCTGCCAGCAGACGCATGGAAGTACCTGAATTACCCAGATACAGCGGGCCAGCAGGTTTCTGCAGACCGTGCAGACCAACGCCGTGCACCGTGACTTCACCTTGATGAGGACCTTCAATCACCACACCCATATCGCGGAACGCCTGCAGCGTCGCCAGACTGTCTTCCCCTTCCAGGAAGCCTTTAATATTAGTGGTACCTTCCGCCAGGGAACCCAGCATAATGGAACGGTGAGAGATGGATTTATCGCCCGGTACACGTAAACGACCGGAAAGCGCACCTGCCGGTGCCGCACGGTAATGAATCAATTTGTTTTCCATAGGGATATAAGCCGAGTTTTCCAGAATTCTTGAAAAATGTTCCCGTGCCGATTTAGCCCGGGTAAAGATGCCCAGCATGGCATCACTGTCTGATTGTTCGATCGCTGTGCGTAACGTTGCCAAACCCTCTTCAAACTGGGTTAACGCATTGAGCACAGCGTCTTTATTTGCCGTATAGATATCTCGCCACATGACAGGGTCACTGGCCGCAATACGGGTAAAGTCACGGAAACCACCCGCCGCATAACGGAAGATCTCCAGACTCTCATCCTGACGGGCCAGGGTATCCACCAGAGAAAACGCCAGCATATGAGGCAGGTGACTGGTGGCCGCTAACACTTCATCATGGCGCGGGATATCCATGCTCAGCACGTCTGCACCACATGCCTGCCACATCTGGGCAATGCAGCGTACCGCAGGACCGGGGTTATTGGCCGCTGGGGTAATAATTACCTTATGATGCTGATACAAGTCCACCAGCGCAGCCGCAACACCGCTTTTCTCGGAACCAGCAATCGGGTGGCCCAGAACAAAGTTATCCGGCAGAGAACCCCACACTCGTTCAGCACCCGCGAGTACAGAGCCTTTGCTACTACCCACATCGGTAATCAGCGCATCGGAACGCAGCAGGGGTTTAATCTGCTGCATCACGGATTCCATAGCAATCACAGGTACCGAGATCACGATCAGATCCGCCTGAGCGATCCAGTCCTCTGCCCGAGTAGAACCCTGATCAATCATACCGATCTTAATCGCCAGATCGACCTCATCCTGATCCCGGTCACAACCGATAATGGTACCGCCCAAACCCGCTTTTTTCAGCGCCAACGCCAGGGAACCACCAATCAAGCCCAGACCGATGATCAGCGTGGTTTTAATGGCGGTAATTTCCTGACCGCTAAAGTCGTTTTCTACCGATAGAGATGGCTTGCCAGATTGACGCGCTTGATTAGAAAAATTACTGTTGCTCACCCGCTAACGCCCCCAGCACTTTTTCCAGCGCCTGAATAAATCGGCGGTTCTCGTCCATTGTGCCGATCGACACACGCAGGTGATTTGGCATCTGGTATGGCGCAACAGAGCGTACGATCACACCTTCACTCAGCAGGGCTTGATCCACAGGCGCTGCCGACTGGCCGACATCAACAGAGATAAAGTTACCCACTGATGGGATAAACTCCAGACCCAGACGCGCAAACTCAGCTTCCAGATAACTCATGCCTTCGGCATTCACTTCAACACTCTGCTGCAGATACGCCTCATCATTTAACGCTGCAATCGCCGCTTCCTGAGCCGCAATATTGGCATTAAACGGCTGACGGATACGGTTCAGAATATCAGCCACCTGAGGATTACTGACACTGTAACCGATACGCAGACCTGCCAGACCATAAGCCTTGGAGAAGGTGCGGGTCACTACCAGATTTGGATAATCTTTCAACAGTGCGATACCGTCTGGGAACTCATCTTGAGCCACGTACTCGGTGTAGGCTTCATCCAATACCACGACAATGCGCTCAGGCACTTTATCCAGGAAAGTACGCAGCTCAGTTTCAGTCAGCCAGGTACCCGTTGGGTTATTCGGATTAGCAACAAAAATAACACGGGTTTTATCGGTGATCGCTTCCGCCATCGCTTCCAGATCATGACCCCAGTCTTTTGCCGGTACCGCAATATGCTGAGCACCAATGGCCTGAGTCACAATCGGATAGACCGCAAAGGCATGCTGAGAGTACATAGAAGCACTATGCGCAGTCAGATAAGAACGCGCGATCATCTCCAGTACATCGTTGGAGCCATTACCCAGTGTGATCTGATCGGTATCCACACCCAACTTTTCGGCCAGAGCCGCTTTTAGACGAAAACCATTGCCATCTGGATATCGGGTCAGCTCAGTCAATACCGTATGGATCGCTGCCAACGCCTTTGGGCTTGGGCCCAGAGGGTTCTCATTGCTGGCCAGCTTTACGATATCGCTAATACCCAGCTCACGCTCCAGCTCTTCAACCGGCTTCCCTGACTGATAAGGCTGCAGACCCTGAACACCTTTGTTGGCCAATTCAATGTAGTCACATGCCATAATGATTTCCGCCTTATTGTTTTCTTATTGAGATAGCTATTCTCGAGCAACGCTCTTATTGAGTGCTGCCATGCTATTTGTTAGCCCTTGTGGATAAAATACAGCTGACCCGATACAAAACCAAAGCCAGCATCTTTGCCACAACAAAACGGGAGGCCCTGCCTCCCGTTTTGCTTCTACTCTGAGATTACCGCTAAACGGGAGTGATTACAGCACACCCTTTGGATAGGAGCCCAGAATCTTGATATCGGACACTCTTTGCTCGACCTCTTCCAACGCCAGTTTCACACGCGCATCGTCGGCATGACCAGCAAAGTCGATAAAGAAGACGTAGTTCCACGCACCCACTTTTGATGGACGGGTTTCTACACGGGTCAGATCGATACCATGACGGTGAAACGGCTCCAGCAGCTCATGCAGTGCACCCGGTTGGTTACGGGTTGCTGCCATGATTGAGGTTTTATCTTCGCCACTGCCCGGTACTTCCTGAGTACCAATAATCAGAAAACGAGTGGAGTTATCCGGCTGATCTTCGATCTTCTCAGCGATCTTTTCCAGACCGTATTGTTTTGCCGCCATATCACCAGCAATCGCTGCTGAGTGCCACTCGCTCTTCACCAAACGGGCCGCTTCCGCATTACTGCTGACCGGAATGCGCTCTGCATTCGGGTAATGCTGATCCAACCACTTACGGCACTGGGCCAGTGATGATGGATGGGAGTAGATGCGGGAGATCTTATCCTTACGAGTATTCTCGCCCACCAGCAGATCCTGATGGATACGCAGTACCACTTCACCGGAGATCTGCAGGGAAGAATCGATAAAGCTATCCAGTGTATGACTGATCACACCTTCGGTGGAGTTCTCAACTGGAACCACGCCGTAAGCCACGGCACCCGCTTCCACTTCACGGAAGACATCATCGATGGCTGCCATTGGCGTGGTCACTGCTGAGTTACCAAAGTGCTTCAGTGCCGCTTCTTGAGTAAAGGTCCCTTCAGGGCCCAGGAATGCCACTTTAACCGGCTCTTCCAGTGCCAGACAGGCCGACATAATCTCACGGAACAGACGCGCCATCTCCTCATCAGGCAAAGGGCCGTCATTGCGATCCATGACACGACGTAGCACCTGAGCTTCACGCTCTGGACGGTAGAACTGGATATCACCATTACCCGATGCCAGCTTAACTTCTGCAACTTTTTGCGCGCACTGAGCACGCTGATTGATCAGCTTTTGAATGGTCTGATCAATCTCATCAATCTGGTCTCTCAGGACCGCTAACTGTTCTGCTTCTGACATCTCTGTTACCCGTGACGTTGTTCAAAGTCAGCCATAAAGGCGATTAAGGCATCCACTGCTTGTTCAGGCACAGCGTTGTAGATACTGGCGCGCATACCACCCACAGAGCGGTGACCGGCCAGATTCAGTAAACCGTTTTGCTCCGCTTCCTGCAGGAAGACCTTATCCAATGCCGCATCGGCCAAGGTAAAAGGTACATTCATCTGCGAGCGATTCGCCACAGCGATTGGGTTAGCATAGAAGCTGCTGTTATCAATGGCCGAGTAAAGCTTGTTCGCCTTACGGGTATTGATCTCAGCCATCTTCTCCAGGCCACCGACTTCGTTTTTCAGCCAGTCAAATACCAGACCGGACAGATACCAGGCATAGGTCGGTGGCGTGTTGTACATGGAACCGTTATCCGCAGCGACACGGTAGTTCATCATGGATGGTGTGACCTCCATCGCCTGATCCAACAGATCATCACGAATAATCACCAGCGTCAGACCTGCCGGGCCGATATTTTTCTGGGCACCGGCGTAGATCACACCGTAATCGCTGACATTCAGCGGCGCTGCCAGAATATCGGATGACATATCACACACCAGTGGCAGATCACCCACTTCAGGCAGGTAATCAAACTGCAGACCACCAATGGTTTCATTGCTGGTAAAGTGCAGATAAGCCGCATCGTCGGACAATACAATTTCATTCTGCGCAGGTACCGAGGTAAAGCTGTTACCTTCGGTGTCGGCTGCCAGATGGATGGCGTTGTAACGCTTGGCTTCAGCAATGGCCTTTTTCGACCAGACACCTGTTTTCACATAGTTGCCTGTGCCGCCTTTGCCCAGCAGGTTCAGCGGTACCATGGCAAACTGGCTGCTGGCACCGCCCTGCATAAAGAGTACCTTGTAGTTGTCTGGCACCTGGAGCAGATCACGCAGATCCTGCTCGGCTTGCTCAGCAATCGCCACAAACTCTTTACTACGGTGACTCATCTCCATCACGGATAGACCGCGACCTTGCCAATCCAGCATCTCTGCCTGAGCTTTTACTAACACAGCTTCGGGTAAAGCTGCCGGTCCCGCGCAAAAATTGTATTTACGTGTCATCGATGTACTCACAAAAGAAGCACTGCTTCTTTATTGGTCCTCTGTTATGTCAGTCAGGTTTTATCCAGACCGGTTGCATAATCAATAAATAGCAAACAAAACAGGGGCCTAAGGCCCCTGTTTTTTATTATTTCCCAGGGTTTATTTTACCCTCGGATTATTCAACACCCTGTTCGGGTTCTGTACTGTCCGGCGCATCATTCTGCGCTGGATTTTGTTCTGCGTCCATATTGGCCGGATTATCGCCCTCTGCAGCCGCATCACTGTCGTCTACTTCACCATCATCTTCTGGCTCGTCCACACGTACCGCAGTCACCAGACGCTCATCCGTCAGACGGATCAGAGTCACACCCTGGGTATTACGGCCAGAAACAGACACTTCCGCCACACGGGTACGCACCAGAGTACCACCGTCGGTGATCAGCATCATCTCATCCTGAGCACCTACCTGAATCGCCGATACCAGCTGACCATTACGCTCACTGGTCTGCATAGCGATCACACCCTGGCCGCCACGGCCTTTCACCGGGAAGGCTTCCAGACTGGTACGCTTACCATAACCGTTTTCAGACGCGGTCAGAATATAGATTTGATCATCGATCACTTCTGCGCCGTCAACCGCTTCTACTGCAACGCTATCCGTATCTGCTTCGCTGCCATCATCCGCCACCACATTGGTTTGCGGGATAATCAGCGAGATCACTTCTGCGCCTTCCGGCAGCTTCATACCGCGTACACCGCGAGCAGTACGGCCCATCGGGCGCACATTCTCTTCGTCGAAGCGAATCATCTTACCGGCGCTGCTCAGCAGCATGACATGGTTTTCACCATTAGTTACTGCTGCACCAATCAGACGGTCGCCGTCTTCAATTTCCAGCGCGATCAGGCCACTGCTACGTGGACGGGAGAACTGACTCAGAGAAGTCTTCTTCACCGTACCATTAGCCGTTGCCATCATCACAAACGGTGCCGCGTTCTTCAGCGCAGCACTGTCTTTCACTTCTTCTGTGCCTTCGGCATCATCATCCGCTTTCTCGTCTGGCTTAGGCATCGGCAGCAGGGCACTGATATGCTCGCCTTCTTCCAGCGGTAGCAGGTTCACCATAGGGCGACCACGGGAACCACGGCCCGCCTGTGGTAACTCGTACACCTTCAGCCAGTAGACCTTGCCTCGGTTACTGAACAATAGAATGGTGTCGTGAGTTGATGCCACCAGCAGGTGTTCGATCACATCTTCATCTTTCATGGCGGTGGCAGACTTACCACGACCACCACGACGCTGAGCACGGTAATCACTCAACGGCTGAGACTTGGCATAACCACTACGGGAGATGGTCACCACCATATCTTCAACGTTGATCAGATCTTCCATGGTCAGATCCAGACGGCTGCTGATGATTTCAGTGCGACGCTCTTCGCCGTACTGTTCACGAATCGCCTGCAGCTCTTCACGGATCACTTGCAGCAGTTTTTCGGAATCGGCCAGAATACTCGCCAGTTCAGCGATCTTGGCCAGAATATCCTGATATTCTTTCAGCAGTTTTTCGTGTTCCAGACCGGTCAGACGGTGCAGACGCAGTTCCAGAATCGCTTGTGCCTGAGCCGGAGACAGACGGTAAACGCCATCGTTCAGGCCAAAACTTTCTTCCAGATCATCTGGACGACAAGAATCGGCACCGGCACGCTCCAGCATCGCAATCACATTACCCGGCTGCCAACTGCCTGCAATCAACTTCTCTTTTGCTTCTGAGGCCGATGGCGAAGTGCGAATCAGTTCAATCACAGGATCAATATTCGCCAAAGCAATGGCTAAACCTTCCAGCAAGTGGCCACGCTCACGGGCCTTACGCAGTTCAAATACAGTTCTGCGCGTAACCACTTCTCGACGGTGACGCAGGAAGGCTTCCAGCAACTGCTTCAGATTCAATACTTTCGGCTGGCCATTTTCCAGTGCAACGATATTGATACCAAAGACACTTTCCAGCTGAGTCTGAGCAAACAGGTTATTGATCACTACATCGCCGGACTCACCGCGCTTCAGTTCAATAACGATACGCAGACCGTCCTTATCGGACTCATCACGCAGCTCAGAGATACCTTCGATCTTCTTATCTTTCACCAGCTCAGCGATCTTTTCGATCACACGGGCTTTGTTCAGCTGATAAGGGATCTCGGTGATAATAATGGTTTCTTTATTGGCTTTATCGTCACGCTCAATATGGTGACGGGCACGCATATAAATGCGGCCACGACCGGTACGATACGCCTGCAGGATACCCGCACGGCCATTGATAATACCGGCAGTCGGCAGATCAGGACCTGGGATAAACTCCATCAGCTGATCAACGGTCAGATCACCGTCATCCAGCAGGGCCAGACAGCCATTGATCACTTCGGTCAGGTTATGAGGCGGAATATTGGTCGCCATACCTACAGCAATACCAGACGAGCCGTTTACCAGCAGGTTAGGTACACGGGTCGGCAGTACTTCAGGAATCTGTTCGGTACCGTCGTAGTTATCAACAAAATCAACGGTCTCTTTTTCCAGATCAGCCAGCATCTCGTGGGAGATACGGGCCATACGCACCTCGGTATAACGCATTGCAGCGGCGTTATCACCATCGATGGAACCAAAGTTACCCTGGCCATCCACCAGCATGTGGCGCATCGAGAAAGGCTGTGCCATACGTACGATGGTATCGTACACCGCACTATCACCATGAGGGTGATATTTACCGATCACATCGCCGACAACACGGGCCGATTTTTTATATGGTTTATTCCAGTCATTACCCAGTTCATGCATGGCAAACAGTACACGGCGGTGAACGGGCTTCATGCCGTCGCGCACATCAGGTAGC
>CAYFGP010000028.1:0-47548 GCA_964342385.1 uncultured Oleiphilus sp.
GAGCAAGAAGGGGTCTCAGGCAGGATCGAAATTTAAATCACTGATTCAGGTATAAAACAAATAAAACCAATGACATACATAATATAATAAAAACAACAACCCATCAGCAGCATTATTCCCCCTACTTATAATAGGCTATTAATATTATTATTTTTCACGTATTTTCCGCTCCGCATCAAACTCAAATAGGAATTGAAAATGATACGGCTATTCGCTTTTTTAGCTCTAATATCACTTAATACTATAGCTTTTGCTGTAGACATGAATAACGTCCTCACCCATAAAGGCGAAGGCGGAGCCAACCCAGATTATGGGAAAAAGATCAAAAACCTTATGATCTTTCACCCCACTTCAGCAAAATGGTGGTACGAGCAGGTACCAGAGAGGCCAGACGAAGTATGGTCTTCTACCTGGCCACTAAACTGGGGAAAAGGCCCTGCAACATACAGCTCCCCTAGCGATCAAGGCTACATGTTTAGAAATAAAGACGTCTATCTCAAACAGATGGAAGAGATCCAAGGGTTAGGCGGCCATACAGCTGTAGCAGCTTTCTTAATACCAAACGATGAGGCAGGATGGGGTTACGGCTCTTACTGGACACCAACAGGCCAATGGAAACGACCTATGGAGCTTTATGATGAAGTAAGATGGGCTGCCTGGCAGAAAGGCGTACAGGTAGCTCCATTTCTATCCTTTAACGACTACCTTAAAAAAGGCCCTGAGTCCATTCTTCCAGAACTAAAGAAGATGGTTGACTTTGTCATGCAAAGAGTAGATGCCGTTAGTGTTAAAACCACTGATGGAAAGGTTGTTATTCTTATTGAAGGACTACCTCCTGTAAATGGGCTAGAAGACCGCCCTGATCTAATTGCCCAGATCAACCAATACTTGGCATCACGTACCGATATTCTTTGGATTGATAACCTCGCAAATAGCTGTCCGACTGCCGCTCCAAATATTTACCGCTCGGCAGCGGTAAGCGATATGAGCGGAACAATTCAGGAAAGCCTTAAGAATATTTGTGGAGGTCGATATCTATGGCATTTCACCAACAGACATGTCCCACGGACAAATAAAACACCAAGCGGCCTAGAATATATTCCAATGGATGTACAGCAACGCTGGTTAAATATTGTACCTCACGATCCTAATATGTATCCTGTAATCATCTCTCAATGGAATGAATACAGTGAGTGGAAAATGTTTGAGCCTTCAGAATATGATGGCGACAGCGAGTACAACTACCTAAAATGGAGAATGACACAGCAACCTTAAAGCTGCTAGATCACCTCCCCACAGGTGAAGTTACGTGGTAGTCCGGCTAGTCAGTTTGATAACTGACTAGCCTTATCCCCTGCTGCAATCTTCTTTCTCTATCCAACAGTAGATGCAGCAGCCTAATCAACCTTGAACACCACTTTAGATTATCCACTCACCATTTCTCAAAATACCTCACATCCTGAAGCCCAACTTTTCTGATTTTTTGTCGCCCAATGTGGTGTACAATCACACTTTGTCGCTTTTGAGGAAACAAGAATAAGCTGATACCAGAGAACATCCCTTTATCAGCAATTCTCCTTTTCTCTGGGATCAAGCAAGGTTTTCGCTATATGGAAAAGATTTTTAAAAGCCATTTACACTATATCTTTACATATAAAGCATCATTAAGCACAAATCTTCTTATCACCTACAAAAGACAAGCTAGACTTAATTAACATTTAGGGTATAGAGATGAAGATATTAGATAAAATTAAATCTTTTACGGAAAGTGAAAAAAAAGATTACTGGAATACCCCTTATGTAGATAAAGCCTCAGCAGATGATATCTATTACTGCTTCCGATTAATCCTAGGACGCAACCCTTCAAAAGAAGAGTGGGCTGGTCATCTCTCATCATTAGAAGGGAAAGGACTAAAAGATGTAATGCTAACCTACCTTACATCTACCGAGTTTAAGTCCAGAAATATAGGTGAGGTTGATATTGACCATGTAAAGCTCATCGACCTGTTTGGTTACAAAATGTATATCCCAGCCAATGACCCTCAAGTAGGGGCTCCATTATATGAACACAATATTTATGAGCCACATATCACAAAGTTTTTCCAGGAGAATGTTAAATCTGGAGACTGCTTTTTTGACGTAGGCGCAAATATAGGTTACTTCACTTTTTTGGCCTCATCACTTGTAGGCGATAGCGGTAAAGTATATGCCTTTGAGCCTTTTTCTGAGAATGTAAAGTTCCTGTCTTTAACCAAACAAGTTAACTCATTCAGCAATATTGACATCATCCCTATGGCTGTTTCCGACAACAATGATCTTTGCTTATTTGACAACTCAGGTTCAAATGGCTTTATACGCTCTATGAATGATCAAGTGAGCAGGGTTCTTGGCAGCACCCCGGTATACTCCATTAAACTGGACTCTTTCTTTAGTAATATAGAGAGAATGGATTATATCAAAATTGATACAGAGGGCGCGGAATATCTTGCAATCAATGGTGCATATGAAAGCTTGAAGAAGTTCAAACCCACTATTGTCACTGAATTCTCGCCAGATGCACTACTAGCGACAAGTAATATCTCATCCGAAGTGCACTTACAAACCCTCCTAATTGATAATGACTATCAGTTTTATGCATTTAACGGTATAGAATTAATACCTTGTGATAGAGATATCGATCAAGTAATGGCTATATACAAGGATAGCGGAGTGGAGCATATCGATATCATTGCAACCCCTAAAAAAATCAACTTTTGACCGACACCCTCCCTCTAAGGGAGAAGCACCAAAGGGCTTTCATTTATTAATGCAAAGCCCAGACTACTCGACTAAAACATTTTCCAGCTCCTACTTACAACACCTCTTTACCATCATCCCCCCCTACACAAGATCAGAGAGAACTCTCAGACACTACAAAAAAGCCCAGGCAAGTCAAACTCACCTGGGCTCTCAAACAACCTCTACAAGAATCCTAAAAACCTAGAACACCTCATCAGGCTTCAGCTCAAAGACACGCTCTTCAATTTCCATATTAATTTCGGTCTCACCTTTCTCAACGGCTTCTTTATTATCTTCATCCAGGAAGCTAATCGCATCATGCTCTTCGCTAGCCCCTTGATCGACAATAATCTCTACCCGACGGTTTTTAGCGCGATTCTCACGATTCTCATTAGGCACAATTGGCTTGGTATCCGCATAACCAATCACCTTCATACGATCAGGCGTCACCAGATCATCCAACTCAAGCTCATAAGCCACCGACGCCGCACGAGCTGAAGACAGATCCCAGTTAGAACGGAAACGATCCGTATTAATCGGGATATCATCGGTATGACCTTCAATAGTGATCTTACCCGGCGTTGCTGCCAGCGCCTTACGAATCTTATCCATTACCAGTTCGAACTGCTCGGACAACACCGCACTACCCGGCGAGAAAGAACCTTTCTCTTCTACACGAATAATAATATTACGACGTCGACTCTCAACCTGAATCTTACCTTCTTCGATCTCTTCTTTCAGAATACGAGCAATCGCCTCTGCGTCAGCTTTAGTCTCCTGCTCGGTCTCCGTCACCGTATTGACGCTTTCCGTGCGCAAATTGGGTTCATGCTCGGTGGACTTCTGCTGAATAATCTCCAGCGGGTTTGGCTCCGGCTTACCTGGCGTGTAGTTCTGCATAATGACACTGGTACCCATGGGCACAGAATCAGCACGCTGCAAATTCTGAACACCGTAGGCATTTCTCATTTCACCTGCCAGACGTTTAAACTTAATGACGTCCATCTCAGAAAAAGACAACAGAAGTACGAAGAAACACATCAGCAGCGACATCAAGTCAGCGAAGGTCATTACCCAGGCAGGTATCCCTTCGGGGCATTCGCACTCTTCTGCTTCATCGGACATAAACTGCTCCTATAACAAATCATTCAACAGAGTGGGATCAACTCAGAAGATTAACGATCTATACAACCCTGTATCTAAGACGACAAGGCCAGAGTACTCCCCTGGCCCATCCATAAACAATCCCGCTTACGTCACTCTGCAGCAGGCTGATCAAAAGTTGCATCGTCCCTGGTGCCAGAAGGCAGATAAGTCCGCAACATATCTTCAATCACACGAGGGTTTTGGCCCGCTTGAATAGCCAATAGCGCATCGATAATAATCGATTGAATACGCGCCTCTTCCGTCATACGCAGCTCAAGCTTATCGCGGATAGGCAGACAGATCATGGTAGCCAACATCGCACCATACAGGGTCGTCAAAAGCGCAACCGCCATCGCAGGACCAATCGCCTTAGGGTCGTCCATATTCGACAGCATCTGTACCAGACCAATCAAGGTACCGATCATGCCCATTGCAGGACCAACATCACCCAATGCACCAAAAACCTTTGACCCCCACTTGTGGCGATCCAAGGTCATAGCCCTATCTTTACTGAGCATGGTACGCACCACTTCTCGATCCTGGCCATCTACCAGCAGCTGCATACCATTTTTAAGAAACTTGTTATCAACCTCTTTCTCTTCCAGCGCCAACAAGCCGCCTTTACGAGCTACCTGAGCCACATCAACCAGAACACCGATGATCTCTTCCGGTGATTCCAACTTAAAAGCAAAGGCTTTGGCTGCAACTTTAACTGCACCTAAAAATTGCCCCAGGCTGAACTTTGACAGCACAACAAACATGGAGCCACCGATAACAATCAGCAGAGAAGGCGGGTTAACAAAGATCAGCGGGTCGCCACCGAGTACCATAGCCATAGCTACAATACCGATCGCACCGATAATACCAAGCAGGGTTGCGATATCCACTCTAGAACTCCTTGGTTCCTTTAAATCCACTACGCACTATTTTACATAAGCAGTGAGGTCTATTTCACCGCTTATGTAACATTATGCAACCTTTTTATTTCAACACGTATGATAGCGACTTTTCCGCATAGGTTGAATGGCTTTCATACGCTACTTTAGCGCTTGTTTTCATCATAGAACAGAGTTAGAGATTAAGATTGGTAAAAAAATCCCTTTGTTAAACAGATGATTTACAAAGAGTTCGCTTTTAGCACCCGCTTTATCTGTTTTAACTATTGAACCTCTACCCTTTCTCCGGTAACGTCTCCCGGTTTATTTTGGGAGATATCTATGGCCACTACCAAAGCAAAAGATTTTGCCGGTAAAATGACCGAACTGGAGAGCCTGGTAACCCAGCTTGAAAGTGGTGATCTCTCTCTGGAAGAGTCACTGAAAGCCTTTGAGAGCGGCGTACGCCTGATCAGAGACTGCCAGAACCGCCTGCAGGCCGCCGAACAGAAAGTCAGTCAGCTACTGGAAGATAACGGTACGCTGAAAGAACAACCTGTGGCTGGAAACACCCATACGGAATAAAAATACAGACCGTGGCAATCAAACAGAAACTTCAGCCGCTTATTGAGCGCTCTGATCAGCAACTGAATCTTTTGCTGTCTGATACACACTCCTCATCCGAGCGACTGCTATCAGCCATGCGCTACAGTGTCTTTAATGGTGGCAAACGTATTCGCCCTGTGCTGGTTTATGCTGCAGGCCAGGCACTCAACTGTCCTCTGGATCATTGTGATGCACCAGCAGCTGCCGTGGAAATGATTCATGCTTATTCTCTGATCCATGATGATCTACCGGCCATGGACGACGACGACCTGCGTCGCGGCAAACCCACCTGTCATATTCAATACGATGAAGCCACCGCGATTCTGGCAGGTGATGCCCTGCAAACCTCTGCTTTTGCGGCACTGACGGATGCTCAGAATCAAACGGGTCAGCTACAGTTATTGCAGGAGCTGGTACAAGCCAGTGGCAGTTTAGGCATGGTCGCCGGCCAGATGATTGATCTGGCTTCAGTGGGTAAGAGCCTGTCTCTGGTCGAACTGGAGAATATGCATCGCCATAAAACCGGTGCTCTGATACGCGCCAGTGTACGTATGGGAGCTATAGCCGGTGGAGCTAGTACAAAACAGTTAGATGCATTAACTCAGTATGCGGAAGCACTGGGGCTCGCCTTCCAGGTTCAGGACGACATTCTGGATGTGGAAAGTGATACCGAGACTCTCGGTAAACAACAAGGCGCCGATATTGCGCTGAACAAACCTACATATGTTTCTCTTCTGGGATTAGAGCAGGCAAAAGAAAAAGCCCGCCTGCTGGTGGAAAACGCCGAACAATCCCTGAATGATTTTGGCCCTGAAGCTGATCTGTTAAGAGAGCTGGCCCGCTATGTGATTGAACGCGATCACTAGTGCCCGGATACGATAATCGCCTATGTCTGAATATACGCTGTACCACGAAATACCTGTCTCACGCCCTGAAACGCCGCTACTGGACCAGGTTCAGCTACCGGCCGATATGCGCCAACTGGAGGAGCAACAGCTGCCCCAGCTGGCCAATGAGCTGCGTGAATACCTGCTTTACAGCGTAGGCCAGACCGGCGGGCACTTTGGTGCCGGACTGGGTGTCGTCGAGCTGACTGTCGCCCTGCACTATGTCTTTAATACTCCAGATGATCGTCTGGTGTGGGATGTGGGCCACCAAGCCTACCCTCATAAGATTCTGACTGGTCGTCGTGAACAGATGACCACCATCCGTCAGTATGACGGTATCGCCGCTTTCCCTAAACGGGGTGAGTCAGAGTTTGATACCTTTGGTGTCGGTCATTCCAGTACCTCAATCAGTGCCGCTTTAGGTATGGCCATTGCCGCCCGCGAGCAAAACCTGAACCGTCATGTTGCCGCGATTATCGGTGATGGTGCGATGACGGCCGGCATGGCCTTTGAAGCTCTATCTCATGCCGCTCATGTGGATGCCAATATGCTGGTAATTCTGAACGACAACGAGATGTCGATTTCAGAAAACGTCGGCGGCTTTGCCACCTATCTGGCCAAGGTACTGTCCAGCCAGGCCTATACCCGGATGCGTGAAGGCAGCAAAAAAGTGCTGTCTAAACTACCTAAAGCCTGGGAACTGGCGCGCAAGACCGAAGAACACTTTAAAGGCATGGTGTCACCCAGTACTCTGTTTGAGGAGATGGGCTTCCACTATATCGGCCCTATCGATGGTCACGATATCCACTCCCTGGTCACCACACTGAATAATATTAAGGATCTGAGCGGCCCTCAGTTCCTGCATGTGATTACCAAAAAGGGCAAACGCTTTGCACCAGCAGAAGCAGATCCCATTGGTTATCACGCCATTACCAAACTGGAGAAAGAGTCCAAGTCTGGGAAAATATCTCAAGAGAGCAAAGACAACACTCCGGAAGCAAAACCGGCTCCAGCTCCGGTGAAGAAAAAGAGCGGACCTAAATATTCCAACGTCTTTGGTCAGTGGCTATGTGATATGGCTGAGCAGGATGAACGCCTGATGGGCATTACCCCAGCCATGCGTGAAGGCTCAGACCTGATTCAGTTCTCTAAGGACTACCCAGAGCGTTACTTTGATGTCGCCATTGCGGAACAGCACGCAGTGACGTTAGCTGCGGGTATGGCCTGTG
Organism: uncultured Oleiphilus sp.; assembly: GCA_964342385.1. Classification (GTDB taxonomy): domain Bacteria; phylum Pseudomonadota; class Gammaproteobacteria; order Pseudomonadales; family Halomonadaceae; genus Oceanospirillum. The sequence continues at coordinate 7,522 of CAYFGP010000028.1, forward strand.
ACGGCATGAAACCCGTCGTGGCGATTTATTCTACCTTCCTGCAACGAGGCTACGATCAACTGATTCACGATGTGGCAGTACAGAATCTGGATGTACTGTTTGCCATCGACCGTGCAGGCCTGGTCGGCGAAGATGGACCAACACACCACGGTACACTAGATCTGAGCTATCTGCGTTGTGTACCAGACATGGTCATCATGGCACCCTCTGATGAAGATGAAACCCGCCAGATGCTTTACACCGGTTATCAGTATTCTGGCCCTGCCGCAGTACGTTATCCTCGTGGTACCGGTCCTGGTGTTGAAATCCAACAACAGATGACCGAACTGCCCATAGGTAAAGCGGAACTGAAACAAGCGGGCCAGAAGGTGATGATTATGGCCTTTGGTTCCATGGTTGCACCGGCTCAAGCGGTTGCCGAGAAACAGGGCTACGGCCTGCTGAATATGCGCTTTGTTAAACCACTGGATCAACAAGCCATTATTGAAGCAGCCAAAGAGTACGATCTGCTGGTCACCATAGAAGAGAATGCTATTGCCGGTGGTGCTGGTAGTGGTATCAATGAACTCTTGATGCAAAATGCACTGATCAAGCCAGTGCTGAATCTAGGCCTGCCCGATCGCTGGGTCGATCAGGGCAGCCATCAGCAATTGCTGGCCGAATGCGGGTTGGATGCTGAAGGTATCGAGCAAAGCATTCAGAACTATCTAGCCAAGCTAACTCAAAACTAAGCACTGCTCAAAGCTAAGCGCTACTCAAAGCAGGCTAAGACCTAGATACAGCTCCGATCATCAAGATCAGAAAAAGCTCAAACCAGCCGTGGTATCACAGGAGACCCGCGACTGTTACAGGAACTCAAAGGATTAACCCTGGAGATGGATCTCCGAATAATGGCTGCGATCAGGCTCATCTTACATAGCCAGAACCCATCCTACCGGAACGCCATCTCCTTTCATTGGGACTCAGGTGAGACAAGTTGTGATTCACACCGTCCCGACACTGTAAAAGGAGATACACTGTTGAAAACTTATCTGAAACACCTCTCAGCGGCTATAGCCATCACCTCGGCACTATTTTCTGGTCAGGCTTTTGCTGAGCAGCAGGATGTCAGCAAAATTCAGGCACCTGCCGATCTGAAAAATATCCACGTGGTCAAACTATCCACTGATTCCCACTCCACAGATTTTGTGATTTTTGTGAAGAAGAAGGTACCGCTGCACAAGCATGCTTATCACACCGAAACCCTATATGTACTGGAAGGCCAGGGGGATTTCCGTATGGGCGATAAAACCATGGTGATTTCGAAGGGTGATTACATCAGAATCCCAGAAGGAACCCCGCACTCGGTTACCGTCACCTCTGATAAACCGCTAAAGGTATTATCCGTGCAGGCACCGGAGTTTTTGGGTAAAGACCGTGTAATGCTGAACTAAGCTTCAGCAGCATAGAGATAATAGGATCACAGAGACGGACACGCAGACCTCTTTTAAAACTGAATGTTCATAAACAAGGTTTTAAATCGAGCGTCTGCGTTTAGAGAGGAAGCCGTTGGAGAAGCCGCAGGATCAATAGTAAGTGGCTAGCTATCCTCTTCAGGCTTAGTGCGGTTGATATCCACATCCGCCGCCTGAGTGAAACCATCCAGATCCATCATATGGCCTAGCTTGCCGGCTTTAGTGGCCAGGTAATCTTCATTGTGCGGGTTCATACCGGTTTGAATTGCCACGCGTTCAGCTACTTCAACACCATAGTTGCTCAGCGCTTTCACCTTACGCGGGTTATTAGTCATCAGACGCACTGACGAAACACCGATATGATCCAGCATTGGCTGGCACATGGTGTACTCACGCATATCGGCACCAAAACCCAGCTTTTCATTGGCTTCTACCGTGTCCGCTCCGGCATCCTGCAGGTGATAAGCACGAATTTTGTTTAACAGGCCGATACCACGGCCTTCCTGACGCAGGTATAACAAGACGCCACGACCTTCTTCGGCAATACGCTTCAGCGCTTCCTGCAGCTGGTAGCCACAGTCACAACGCATGCTGAACAGAGCATCCCCTGTCAGGCACTCAGAATGCACTCGGGCAAGCACGGGCTCACCGCTGGCCACATCTCCCATGGTCAGCGCCACATGGTCTTTTCCTGTTTCAGGATCTTCAAAACCATACATGGTAAAAACACCCCATGGCGTGGGCAAACGGGATGATGCAACAAACTTTACGGACACGATTCACCTCGACCGGAAATCAAGAGGGCAACTATTCTAACAGCGAGGGCCATAATGTCATCATTTAAGACGCTGCTAAATAGTTATTTACATAGAAAAAAACTATTCACTAAGACGATATAATGTGACTTTTATTTTATAGGCAGTAGCACTCTCCGGTACAATACAGGCAATTTGTTGGCTGTTATGAGGTCTAACGCCTGCTGAACACACTGGCAGACTGACCAGTCTCACAATGACAGCCCAAGCCCTTAATTTGACTGACCCGGTTTAGAGATCATGACAGAACTGAAAAATGACCGCTTTCTGCGCGCCCTGATGCGCCAGCCTGTAGATGTAACCCCAGTATGGATGATGCGCCAGGCGGGCCGCTATCTGCCAGAATACAAAGCCACTCGCGCCGAAGCGGGCAGTTTTATGGATCTGTGCATGAATGCAGATCTGGCCTGCGAAGTTACCATCCAACCTCTGGAGCGTTTTGATCTGGATGCGGCGATTCTGTTCTCCGATATCCTGACCATTCCTGATGCCATGGATCTGGGTCTGTACTTCGAAACCGGCGAAGGCCCTAAATTCAAAAAAGTTGTACGTACTCAAGCTGACGTTGATGCCCTGCCGATCCCTGATCCAGATAAAGATCTGGGTTACGTGATGAATGCAGTAAAAACCATTCGTCGCGAATTGAACGGTCGTGTGCCTCTGATCGGTTTCTCTGGCAGTCCATGGACCCTGGCTACTTATATGGTAGAGGGCGGTTCCAGCAAAGAGTTCCGTCATATTAAAGGCATGCTGTACAGCCAACCGGATATGCTGCACCAACTGCTGGAAAAACTGGCTGAGTCCGTAACCAGCTACCTGAATGCCCAGATCAAAAACGGTGCTCAGGCGGTACAGATCTTTGATACCTGGGGCGGCGCACTGAGCACTCCGGCGTATATGGAATTCTCTCTGAAGTATATGGAGCAGATCGTACACGGCCTGATCCGTGAACATGAAGGCCGTAAAGTACCTGTCATTCTGTTCACCAAAAACGGCGGTCAGTGGATCGAGCATATCGCCGCAGCCGGTGCTGATGCTGTGGGTCTGGATTGGACCACCGAACTGGGCAGCGTACGTGCCCGCACCAAAGGCCGTGTGGCTCTGCAGGGTAATATGGACCCGAATGTACTGTTTGGTTCTCCTGCAGGCATCAAGGCTGAAGTAGGCCGTATTCTGGAAAGCTACGGTCATGGTGCCGGCCATGTGTTTAACCTGGGTCACGGTATCAACCAGTTTGCTAACCCAGAGCACGCCAAGGTCTTTGTTGATGCGGTACACGAGCTAAGTGCCCGTTATCACAAGTAGTACCTGGTACAAGTAATACCTAATACAAGCAAACACCTGCACAAATCATATCCTTTGATTTGTCCAAAGACGGCTCTGATATTTAACGCTATGCTGTAAAAAAGCCTAGCGTTTTAACAGAGCCGTTTTTGCATCAGCCTGGCCAGTAAAAACGCGTTATCAAACGGATCATCAGCCACACAGGCTGGCAGGGAGGTTGTTATGAGTGATATCCAACAGGACATGCAGGAAACCAAAACGGATACCCGAGTGGTTGAGTTAGAGCAGTTCTCTATTGCTCAACAGTTGGAAACCCGAGAAAGACTGGTACGCCTTGAAGAAGAGAATCGGCACTTAAAAGAACTGGTGACCGAGCTAAGCGATAAGCAGAAGCGTCTGCGCCAAAGTCTTGATGATGTTCGCTCTGAACAAACCACCCAACTGAATGAACGCGCCTGGAAACTGAGCCAGCGTACCGATACCCTCACCCGCCGTCTGGATCGTCTGTTTGGCTTCTGGATGCTCTCTACCATGCTACTGATGTTGTTTGTCGGTGTGATTATGTTTAAGGCGACGACCTGATTATCTTAAGCAGGGAAGAGATGGAGACTGGAAAGACTGAAAATAGCTTAAGCTAACCACTCCCACTGACTCAGATAAGCCACGGGAGCCGTTAGCTCAATATTCAAACCATAAAGCACGGTATAGAAGAGTTTAGCCCTGCTTATGCTTTATCTTTAGGTACCCGCCCCATCAGATAGAACTCATCATTTGGCGGTGTATTGGTCAGGCTAACCAGTCGATTCGACAAACCAAAGAAAGCCGTAATCGAGCCGATATCCCAAATATCTTCTTGAGTAAAACCGACCGCTTTTAGCTTCTCTTCCCACTCATCATTCAGCTCGCCCACATCCTGAGAGATGTACATGGCAAAATCCAACATTACACGCTCACGCTCGCTGATGTCGGCTGTTTTATGATTGACCGCCACCTGATCGGCAATCGTAGGTTGCTTGCTATAGATACGCAGAATCGCGCCATGAGCCACAACACAGTACAGACACTGATTACGGGCACTGGTGGCCACCACGATCATCTCTTTCTCAGAAGGAGTCAGCGTATCGGATTCACGCTCCATTAGCGCATCGTGGTAGTCAAAGAAGGCGCGGGCTTCCAAAGGGCGGTGAGCCAGCATCAGAAAAACATTGGGGATAAAACCGGCTTTCTCCTGTACCGCCAGGATACGCTCCTTCAGGTCATCAGGCAGGTTTTCAATGGTTTCAGGCACGGGGAAACGACTGATTGACTGACTCATAGCACACTCCTACAGAAACTGTAATTATTCTATTTGTATGACAAATAGAATAATTAGCAGACGCTGAATAAACAAGGCAGGGAGGTGACTTACAAGTCAGCCCCGACCCGATACTATTCATCAGGTCGGGTTAGAGACATTACACACTAACACAAAAGTATTTCGATATTTTCGGCCAGCGGCTGAAGAATGAAGCCATCTGCTAAAGAGAAATGTTTGTGTGAGTGCTTATTTATCGTCGTGATCGTAGTTGTAGCTGATCGCAAAGCGGTAGAAGTTAATACCTTCGTTTTCTTTGTAGATATCGTTATTAGAGTAGTGACGTACACCAAAATCCCACTGCCATCTTGGCGTGATATAACCGCCTAAACCGGCGTACTGTGAAAACTGGAAGTGGCCACCCAGCTTTTTATCATCAATCTCTTTGTTGCTCATGGCACTGATACCCAAGGTGGTATTCACATAAGCCAACCAGCTTTGACGCTCGGTAAAATACCAGCGAAAACCCTGCATCACATCAAGGGTATTATTGGAGGTTTCATAGCTGACCTTCTCATCAGGCATCTGCCACAGGGTGTAGCTGACTTGAAAGTAACTATCGTAGGAGAAGGTATCAGTAAACTTCTCAGGCTCCATAAGATCCCAACGCAGGCCAATTTCTGTCGATATCACATCATCAGAAGGACCGACACCCACTGACATCGCATCCGCTTTCGCCACATTAGCTAACGCCATCGCTAAAGCCGAAGCCGGAAGACCCGCTCGCCAGATACTTGAAGGAGCTTCACCGGCAAACGCTGGTTTTACCGTCGTTAACGCCACTAATAGCGCCAGAAATAAAGCACGCATTAAAATCGCCTTTTTGATTAATTTTTTCCAGACAAATAAAAACGGGGGACTTAAGTAAGCCCCCCGTTTTCTCAACCAATTTTGGCGTTATTATTTCGCGGCAGCCAGTGCTTGGTCAAGGTCTGCCAGCAGATCATCGATATGTTCAATACCAATCGACAGACGTACCATATCGGCACTCACACCCGCAGCCAGCAGCTCTTCATCATTTAGCTGACGGTGAGTCGTGGCAGCAGGAATCGCAGAACAGCTCTTGGCATCGCCAATATTGACCAGACGCAGCACCAGTTGCAGAGCGTCGTAGAACTTAGCGCCCGCTTCACGACCGCCTTTAATACCAAAGCTCAGAATACCTGAGGCTTTACCGCCCATGTATTCTTTTGCCAGTCCATTATCTTTATGACTTTCCAGACCGGCGTATTTCACCCAGCTCACTTGCTCGTGACCTTCCAGGAATTCCGCTACTTTCTGGGTATTTTCACAGATACGCTCGATACGCAGCGACAGGGTCTCCAGACCTTGCAGTAGGTTCCAAGCGCTTTGAGCCGACAGAGCCGCACCCATATTACGCAGCGGTACCACACGGGCACGGACGATAAAGGCGGCTTCACCCACATCCTGCGCGTAGTTTACGCCGTGGTAAGACACATCCGGTTCATTCAATAGTGGGAAACGCTCAGCGTTATCGGCCCATGGGAACTTACCGGAATCGACAATCACACCACCGATCGTAGTACCGTGACCGCCGATATATTTCGTCGCAGAGTGAATGACAATATCCGCACCCAGCTCAAAAGGCTTACATAGGAAAGGTGTCGCTACTGTGTTATCAACCACAACAGGTACACCGTGCTTGTGAGCGACCTCTGCCAGCTTAGCGATATCCACCACACTACCGGATGGGTTACCGATAGACTCACAGAAAACCGCCTTGGTATTGGCATCAATCAGGCTTTCGAGCTTGTCGAAATCATCTTTATCGGCAAAACGTACATCGATACCCTGACGTGGCAACGTATGCGCGAACAGGTTGTAGGTGCCGCCATACAGCTCACTGATGGAAACAATGTTGTCGCCCGTAGAAGCTAGGGTCTGAATGGTATAAGTGATCGCCGCCATACCTGAGCTAACCGCCAGGGCTGCAATACCACCTTCCAGTGCCGCAACACGCTGCTCCAGCACGTCACAGGTTGGGTTCATAATACGGGAGTAGATGTTGCCCTGAACTTTCAGGTCAAACAGATCCGCCGCATGCTGGGCGTCATCAAAGGAAAAGGAGGTGGTCTGGTGAATAGGCACCGCCACTGAATTCTGGTTGTCTGCGGTATAACCGTGGTGTAGGGCAATCGTTTCCGGTTTCATGCAACCCTCTCTAAATAGTCCGATCTTTTTTTAATTATCCTCGCATGGGAACAGGCCCATACGACTCCGTTAGCCGCCGACCAGCATGATACAGAATGCCCTGCGCTGCAATAGCGAATTTACCTCAACGTCAACCTTGCCAGAGATGTATATTTATCCATATCCTTAGGCTTTCGTTTTTCTACTGGAAGCAAACCATGGCCAAAGCCAAAACCGCCTTTGTCTGTATCGATTGTGGTGCAGACTATAAAAAGTGGCAGGGACAATGCAGTCACTGCGGAGCCTGGAATACCGTACAAGAGGTGCGCCTGGGTTCGGCCAGCAGTCGTAACAGCAGCTCATCCTCCGCCGGACGGGCGGGTTATGCCGGTGCGGCTGATGGCCAGATTCAGGATCTATCGGAAATCAATCTGCAGGAGCTGCCCCGCTTTACCAGTACCATCAGCGAGTTTGACCGGGTACTGGGCGGCGGTATGGTGCCGGGTTCGGCTATTTTGATCGGCGGTCACCCTGGGGCCGGTAAATCCACTCTGCTATTACAGGTGCTGTGTCAGCTGGCACAACAGATGACGGCGCTCTATATCACCGGTGAGGAATCCCTACAGCAGGTAGCGATGCGTGCACAGCGTTTGGGCCTACCGTCTCAGGGCTTGAAGATGCTGCCGGAAACCAATGTGGAATCCATTATTGCCACCGCAGAGCAGATGAAACCCAAGGTGATGGTAGTGGATTCCATCCAGGTGATGCAGCTGGATGATATTCAGTCCGCGCCGGGCAGTGTTAGTCAGGTACGGGAGTGTGCCGCTGCCCTGACCCGTTTTGCCAAGCAAACCGGCACCGTACTGCTGCTGGTCGGCCATGTGACCAAAGACGGTTCTCTAGCCGGTCCTAAGGTGCTGGAGCATATGATTGATGCCTCCCTACTGCTGGAAGGCTCAGAAGACAGTCGCTTCCGTACCCTGCGCGGGCAGAAAAACCGTTTTGGTGCAGTTAACGAGCTGGGCGTATTTGCCATGCTGGAAACCGGTTTGCGCGAAGTGAAAAACCCCAGCTCTATCTTCCTGAGCCGTGAAGAGGAAGAAGCCCCAGGCAGTGTTGTGATGGTGGTGTGGGAAGGTACCCGCCCGCTATTGGTGGAGATTCAGGCCCTGGTGGATGAGTCTCATCTGGCTAATCCTCGTCGTATCAGTGTCGGCCTGGATAATAACCGTTTGGCGATGCTGTTGGCGGTACTGAATAAACACGGCGGCCTGTTTACCGGTGATCAGGATGTATTTGTTAACGTCGTGGGAGGTGTAAAAGTGCTGGAAACCAGTGCGGATTTGGCGCTGTTACTGGCCGTTGTTTCCAGTTTGCGTAATCAGCCTCTGCCCCATAATCTGGTGATCTTTGGCGAAGTGGGACTATCTGGTGAGATTCGTCCCGTGCCCAGCGGCCAGGAACGTATCCGGGAAGCAGCCAAACATGGTTTCCAACGCGCGATTGTGCCCAAAGCCAATATGCCCAAAACTCAGATTCCGGGCATGGAAGTGGTCGGTGTGACCAAACTCAGTGAAGCGCTGGACGCACTATAAAAGCTAAACGCTAACCGCCCTATCAATGCAGCTTTCCTGCCCTAAACAAAAAAAGGCTTTCATAAAGAAAGCCTTTTTTCATCAATTCTGGGATCTACTCATTACGACTAAGCCTTACAACACGACTCTGGCTTACAACGCCACCTCAACACCTGCCGTCAGGTAATAAACATCATCCTTCAGTTGGGTGTATTCGGTTTTTAATACCATGCCCTTACTGACTTTCAGCGTCACACCACCACCGATGGATTGGCTTTGATCACTGTAACGCTCACGCTGCTCATGGGATAGATCCGCATTAAAGTCGTAATCAATATCCACATAGCCAAACTTCAGATTAATATCGATTAAGCCACCTGCAGGCTGAGTCAACACGATATAAGCTGCGGTAGATTTAAACTCTGCATCAGAGGGCGTTTCGCCTCCTGAACCATCACTCACCCGAGTTTTAAAGCTTTCTGCATCGGAGTATTCCAACTGCAGCGACACGCGGGAATTCAGTTTACGCCCCAAAGTCACAATGCGTGGGTCAGCCTTATTGGTTTCAAGACCCTCGGCCATCATGGCACCACCAAACACCCCCATATAACCCTCGCCAGAAGCGGCAAAAGTATTAACAGACAGCGGCAGTAATAAAGACAGTAAGGCTACAGCGCGCTTCATGGTCCTACTCCGTGGGATGTAATTTTGTGAAATGGTTCACATATATTTACACATCTTTGCCGATATATCTGCCCCAATTGATTAATTTTTTACTGATTTATGAAAAAGGCTGATTTGTCGCAAAACTCTGTGAGATGTTAAATACACTCAAAGCACCAGATATCCCATACACTGCAAAAGACCTGGCCAGCGACAATAACGCATTAGAGAAACACTATGGACAACTATCAAAAGCTCACCGAACGCTTTCAACAACTGCACCACTATGGCCATCTGCTCAGCATTGCCGGTTGGGACCAGGCTGCGATGATGCCGCCTAAGGGCAATGAAGCCCGAGCTAATGCCATGGCAGAACTGGGCGGCTTATGCCACCGCTTGGCCACGGCCGATGAGGTCAGCGATTGGTTAGCCGCTGCCGAACAGGAAGCGTTAGATACTGAACAGCAAGCTAACCTGCGTGAGATTAAACGCCAGATAGAAAGTGCTCATGCGCTGCCGGAAGATCTGGTACTGGCCCAAACCAAAGCAGGTTCCAAATGTGAACACGCCTGGCGTACCCAGCGTAAAGAAAATGACTGGATTGGCTTTGCTGAAAACCTAAAAGAAGTGGTCAAACTGAGCCGGGAAGAAGCGCAACTTCGCTCCGAGAAAACCGGCCTATCACCCTATGATGCCCTTATGGATCTGTATGAACCGGGGATGCGCTCTGCGGAAGTGGATCGTCTGTTTGGTGATCTGCGTACCTGGCTACCGGATCTGATCCAGAATGTGCAGGAGCAACAGAAATCCCGCAATCTGCCAAAACCTCAAGGGCCGTTTAGCATCGAACAGCAAAAACAGCTGGGTCAGTATGCCATGGAACTGCTGGGCTTTGATTTTGACGCCGGTCGCTTAGATGTCAGCAGTCACCCTTTCTGTGGTGGTGTACCTGAAGATGTGCGCCTGACCACCCGTTATAACACCGACTCCTTTGCCGAAAGCATGATGGGCGTAATCCATGAAACCGGTCATGCCCGTTATGAACAGAATCTGCCAAGAAACTGGCTGGGACAGCCTGTGGGCGAAGCCCGCTCCATGGGCATTCACGAAAGTCAGAGTCTGTTTTTTGAGATGCAAGTGGGTCGCAGCCGTAGCTTCCTGAAACATCTGTCACCTAAGATCAGCGAAACCTTTGGCGCCCAAGACGCTTTTAGCCCAGAAAATCTGTACCAGTTTTACACTCAGGTTGAACCGGGTTTTATCCGTGTCGATGCAGATGAAGTCACCTATCCTGCTCATGTGATGCTACGTTACGAGATTGAGCGCGCGCTGGTGGAAGGTCAGATCGAAGTGGATGATATTCCTGAGCTATGGCAGCAGAAGATGCAGGCTTATCTGGGCATAGATACGACAGGCAATTACAAAGATGGCTGTATGCAGGATATCCACTGGACTGATGGCAGCTTTGGTTACTTCCCAAGCTACACTCTGGGTGCCATGTATGCCGCGCAGTGGTTCCACTGTATTCAGCAACAGATCAGTGATGTAGAAGCCCAGATTGAAGCCGGTGATCTCAGTCAGATCAGCCAATGGCTGAATGATAATATCTGGCAGAAAGCCAGTTTCCTGACCACGCCTGAACTGGTTCAGGCTGCCAGTGGTGAAGCGCTGAATCCACAGTATTTCCGTGAACACTTAGAAAACCGCTACCTCAAACAACTACGATAACGACCCTTTACGTTTCAGCTATTCAGGGGGGCTTTTAAGACCTCCCTTTTTACTTATACCACAGGCTATTTTTCCCCTTTCTTTTACACTGCCCAGACGAATTTACAGTTAAGTCATGAATAGTCCCAAAATTCTGCTCAGTCGCAGCAACACGATCTATTCACAGGCTGTTATTACCTTAAAATAAACACAAAAACTAGCGAAGAAATTGATACCCCATGAGTAAAAATGCACACCTGGCCACTTTAGCGCCACAACCCCTTTGGTCTTTTTTCCAGCTGTTAGCGGATACGCCGCGCCCTTCAGAACATGAAGAAGCTGTAGTTGAAAAATTACAGCAGTGGGCTGACAGCAAAGGCTTCAGTCATGAACGCGATCAAGCAGGTAATCTGTTGATTAAAAAACCTGCGACCCCAGGCTCTGAACAGCGTAAAACGATTGTGATTCAAGGCCATGTGGATATGGTGGCTCAGGCTAACCAGGATTCTGACCACAACTTCCTAACCGATCCTATTGCCACTCAGATTCAGGGCGATTGGTTAACGGCAACAGGCACTACCCTAGGGGCGGATAATGGCCTGGGTGTCGCTGCAGGCCTGGCGATTCTGGATACGGACGATATCCAACACGGCCCCATTGAGCTACTGCTGACCATCGAAGAAGAAAGCAGTATGCGCGGCGCGTTGGAGCTACAGGAAAACTGGCTGACTGGAAAATGGCTGCTTAACCTGGATTCTGAGGATCGTGGTGATGTGTACGTTGGCTGCGCCGGTGGTGTCGATGTTAATGTTAACCATTGCTTTGGCCTGCACAGTAACGATGATAGTGCGCTGAAAATCCTGTTTACCGGTCTGCGCGGTGGCCACTCAGGCCTAGATATCGATAAAGGTCGAGGCAATGCCAATCGTTTGTTAGTACGTGCGCTTAATACTCTACAGACCGAGTTTGCTTTCCGTCTGGCGAGCTTTAATGGAGGTACCCTACGTAATGCAATTCCTCGCGAAGCCGAAGCAGTAATTACTTTGGCTGCGGATCAACACGCTGCTTTTATTGATGCGCTGAAGCAGCAAGTGGCCGTATTTAATAAGGAACTGGCCGAAACCGATCATGAGTTGATCGTGCAGGTGGCTGAATCTCAAGCTGATCAGTCGTTATCCGCTAATGATACCCAACAGCTAATCAATGTGCTGAATGCCGCTCCTTGCGGTGTCGAGCAGATGAGCAACAGCGGTTTTGCCGGTGTGGTGGAAACCTCTAATAACTTGGGTATTGTCACCCTGACACATAACGGTGATCAGGCAAAATTCGAAGCTTGCCTGTTAGTACGCTCACTAAAAGACAGCGCTACTCAAGCCCTGGCCGAACGTATTCGTAGTGGCTTCCAATTGATTGGTGCAGATGTGGAGTTTGACGGTGCTTACCCAGGTTGGACACCGAATGCCAAATCCGATTTGTTGCAGTATTTCCAGGATTGCCATATAGAGCTGATGGGCCAAGAAGCTCATGTGAAAGTAATTCACGCGGGATTGGAGTGCGGCATTATCGGCTACAAATATCCTGAGTTGGATATGATCTCTTTTGGCCCACTGATTCGCGGTGCTCACTCGCCGGAAGAGAAGGTTGAGCTGAAATCTGTGGAAGAGTTCTGGCAGTTGCTAACCCTGCTGGTGCAGCGTTTGCCGTAGCAGGCTGAGGATTTGGAGCTAAAGGTATTTGATCCTGAAATACCTTTGGCTCTGATCAATACCGCTTTTGCTGCACAGAAAACCTCATATATTTCCGCTAAAAATCAACAAGCAGGTTGATACTGTTCGATGGCCGCTAGGTCGACCTTTTTCTCGGCTTCTTCCAGGTCATAGTCGTCCTGCAGCCCCATCCAGAACTTAGCACTGGTACCAAAAAACTTAGCCAACCTTACTGCTGTATCTGCAGTAATGGCTCGTTTACCCAATACGATCTCATTAACCCTGCGCGGTGGTACACCAATGCTTCTAGCCAATGCATTCTGGCTCAGATTCATCGGTTGAAGAAACTCTTCCAGTAGAATCTCTCCAGGGTGAATATTGTCTAACATCACACTAATCTCTTAATGGTAATCCACAATATCAACATCCATCACTTGGCCAGCTTGCCAGATAAAGCAAATGCGGTACTGGTTGTTGATACGGATATTGTACTGACCCGATCTATCGCCTTTTAATGATTCCAAACGATTAGCGGGTGGTATCTTTAAATCGTCCAATGATTGGGCGTTATGCAGCATACGCAGCTTGCGACGGGCCACATTCTGCATCTGTTGCGGTAGCTTGCGTGATCCCTGTCCAAGCCAGATCAATTCAGCTTCTTTAGATTTGAATGATATGATCATCGCTTCAGCATAAGCCCAGCCAAACTATAACGCAATACGTTATAGCTATGTGTAGGTACTCTAATGAAATCTAAAGCGCATCATTTAGGTCGGAACAAAATAACCGACATACTAACAGTAAGATCTGCTTTCAGGCCTTCCGCGAGTCGAATGAAGGTTATTACTCAACAATGTGAAGAAAAGCTCTTAAAAGCGAGTGAAGAAGATTTGAATGAGTTTTCGGAGAAATAAGTAGAGGAGCTGTTATTAAAGCCTGAATCTCAGACTTTAATAACAGGCAGTTAGAAGAAAAGTCAGTTAGCCCAGCAGTAGGCTATCATCACTTAGCTCTTCACCCTTATTGCGTGAGAACAGCGCCAGCAAATCCGGTACATCCAGGCCTTCACGCTCATCACCCTGGACATCAAAGGCGATATTGCCTTCATGCAGCATTAGGGTTCTGTCTCCCACATCCAGCGCCTGACGCATAGAATGCGTGACCATGAGTGCAGTCAGCTGCTGCTCGGCGATAATATCGCGGGTCAGTTCCAGTACAAAGGCAGCGGTTTTAGGGTCCAGTGCAGTGGTGTGCTCATCCAGTAACAGGATCTTCATCGGTTGTAGCGTGGCCATCAATAGGCTCACTGCCTGACGCTGACCACCGGACAATAAACCCATACGATCGCCCAGACGTTTTTCCAGCCCCAGGCCTAAACGGCTCAGACGCTCCTGAAACAGTTCCTTGTACTCTTTTTTCATCGATCGGCTGAGGCCACGACGTTGACCCCGTTTCAGCGCCAGCGCCATATTTTCTTCGATAGACAAGGATTCACAGGTGCCTGCCAGTGGATCCTGGAATACCCGAGCCACCAGTGCAGAACGCTTATTGGTCGGCCAGCGAGTCACATCCTGATTATCAATAGCGATGCTACCGGTATCGGCGATCACTTCACCGGCCAGGGAGTTTAGAAAGGTGGATTTACCGGCACCGTTACTGCCGATCACAGTCACAAACTGACCTTCTGGAATCTGCAGATTGATACCACGCAGGGCGTGATTTTCCAGCGGTGTGCCCGCGCCAAAGGTCACATGCAGTTCTTTTACTTCTATCATGCAGCACCTCCGCTACGCTTGAGCTGTTTCAGACGTGGCATCACGATTGCCAGAGTCACCAGTACCGCGGTAATCAGGTTGAGATCCTGTGCTTGCAGGCCCAGGGCATCGGTATTCAGTGCTACGGCAATGGCCAGTCGATACAGAATGGCACCGATCAGACAGGCAAACAACCAACGAGCGATGGTCCGGGTGGACATAATGGCTTCACCGCCAATCACGGCTGCCAGGCCGACAACAATGGTCCCCACACCCATGGTGACATCAGCGGTGCCTTGGGTTTGGGCGAATAGAGCGCCAGACAAGCCGACCAGGCCATTTGCCAGTGCGACACCCATAATGGTCAAACGTCCGGTATGCACACCATTGGCACGGGCCATCTTGGCGTTTACACCGGTGGCACGCATCGCCAGACCAGTCTCGGAGGTCATAAAGCGTACCAGTAGAAAGTACACTGCCAGCACGACAAAGGTCAGTAGAATCGGCGAGATCAGATAAAAAGCGATATCCAACTCTTCCCACGGGGTCAGCACCGTCTCATCACCCAGCAGCGCCACATTGGGTTTGCCCATAATGCGCAGGTTGATGGAGTAGAGTGCAATCATGGTCAGAATAGAGGCGAGCAGATTCATAATCTGCAGACGCACATTCAGCCAGGCGGTTAATGCGCCAGCCATACAGCCAGCGACCATGGCCATAGCGGTGGCCACCCAGGGATTCCAGCCGGATACAATCAGTGTTGCTGCTACCGCAGCCCCCAATGGAAAACTGCCATCCACGGTCAGATCAGGAAAATCCAGTACCCGGAAGGCGATAAAAACACCAAAGGCTACCAGACCAAATAACAGGCCGGATTCAATGGCTCCGAAAAAGGCTATTGCACTCACTATAGTTCCGCTTAATGTTGCCAGGGTTAAAGAGAATCGGAAATCGTTTCGATGAAAACAGCTCTGCCCGTGTGGATATCCTAATCGGTATAACCGGGTGTGGATAACTTTACGGGCAGAACAAGGGGAGGGGACAGTCAGCGTAATCAGTGACTGACAATACCCTGGTATTATTTAACGATCGTTTTAGCTTGCTGGATCAAATCCTGAGACAGTGTTACGCCCATGCGCTCAGCTGCAGCCGGGTTCAGCACCAGCTCCATCTTCTCGATACCCTCAACTGGGATATTCTTTGGCTTTTCACCTTTCAGGATACGCTCAACCATGACACCAGTCTGACGACCCACTTGATAATAGTTAAAACCTACCGCAGCAATAGCACCGCGGTTTACAGAATCAGTATCACCGGTGATCACAGGAATATCGGCTTGTTCAGCGATTTTCAGTACCGCTTCCAGCGCAGAGATGACTGTGTTATCGATCGGCAGATAGATGGCATCCACTTTACCTACCAGAGAACGGGCAGCAGCCAGCACATCAGCAGATTTCGTTGCGGCTGCTTCAACCACCTTCATGCCACGCTCAGGTGCAGTCTCATGCACCATTTTTACTGAGCTTACGGAGTTGGCTTCACCTGGGTTAAATACCACACCGACAGATTTAGCAGACGGCACGACCTGTTTCACCAGATCCATATGTTTGCCCATTGGCAGCATATCGGTGGTACCGGTCACCCAACGGCCTGGCTTATCCAGCGCTTTTACCAGCTTGGCACCCACAGGATCCGTTACTGCAGAGAAAACCACCGGAATACCACGCGCCGATGCCACAGCTGTTTGTGCCGAAGGCGTGGTAATCGCTACGATCACATCCGGGCCATCACCGGCAAATTTTTTCGCAATCTGAGCCGCAATGGTCGGGTTACCCTGAGCGCTTTCGTAGTTCCACTTCAGGTTCTGACCTTCGTTATAACCACGCTCTGCCAGCTCATCTTTGACCCCCTGACGGATAGCATCCAGTGATGGGTGCTCAACAATCTGGGTAATGGCGACATAGGATTCCGCCTGAGCGATCAGGCTGGTGGTCAGAGTGGCTGCGGCCAGCAGAGAACCTGCGGCCCATTTTTTAAACTTAGCGTTCAGTTGCATGTGCTTCTCCAGCGTAAAACCTTTGGGGCGAGCATTTCTTTAAAAGTTCTTTAGAAGCTCTTCTGAAAGCGCTCGCGCACCGGTCTTCTCTTGTTATCTTCAGCTATTTCACCTTAGGGGGAGGCTGATTCGATTCAGGGTATAAACGCCTGTCTTGTATCAGCGTACTAGCAAGGTGATACTTATGACTCAGCACTATAACCCATCTGATTCTGGGGTCGAGTATCTCACTGCAAAAATTGCCAGGATCAGGTGAATTTATCGGAAAATAAATTAAACACTATGGATATATCTCCTCAGGAACAGCTTTTTCTGCTGCTCAGCCAGATCCCGGAAGGCCGTTTTACCACTTATGGTCGATTAGCCAAGATGCTGCCCGGCATCCACGCCCGCCAGGTAGCACGTATGCTGTCGCAACTACCGGAAGGCACTCAGCTGCCCTGGCACCGTGTTGTAAACAGTCAGTTTAAGGTGGCAGATTTCCACGGCAGTGGTGAGCAAAGCGCCCGTTTAACAGCGGAAGGTTTATTAGTGTCGGCCAGTGGTCGTTTACCAAAAGACAAGCTCTGGCCCGATGAACACGGTTTTTGATCTTTCACCGTGAGGTTTGTTACATCGCGACCAAAGTTGGTGCACGCATAACCTTTGTTAACTAAAAAGCGGGAAAATCGGCGAAAAAAGCAGATGAATAGACACTTTTGGTAAAAAATCTCCTCAAATGAAGTAGATTCATTATGAAAATGAGGAATTCTTGAACGGATATTACATTTTCTTGTGGTAACATAATCTCCCTGTTGTTACCGGAAGGTGGAAGCAGAGGTTACAAATTTACCCTATTAAATACGCTTGACGGCACAACCTCTGTACGCCAGTTACTGGCCAGCTTTCCCCAACACCTTTCCTTACGCAACAGATTGTTCGCTACAGCTTACTTCAGCACGGCACTTTTGCCGTACCGTTAGAGGATTCCAGTACAATGGCTACGACGTCTCTTGACAAGAGCAAGATCAAAATCCTTCTACTTGAAGGGGTGCACCAGTCTGCAGTTGAAAACTTCAAAGCAGCGGGTTACACCAACATTGAGTATCATGCCGCGTCACTGCCTGAAGCGCAGTTAAAAGAGTCTATTAAAGATGCCCACTTTATCGGCATTCGTTCCCGCACCCAGCTGACCGAAGACATTTTCTCCGCAGCGGAGAGACTGGTCGCCGTGGGTTGCTTCTGTATCGGTACCAACCAGGTTGATCTGCAAGCCGCTATGGCTCGTGGTATCACCGTATTTAACGCACCATACTCCAACACCCGTTCCGTGGCAGAACTGGTACTGGCAGAAGCGATTATGCTGCTGCGTGGTATTCCGGAGAAAAGTGCGGTTTGTCACCGTGGTGGCTGGCTGAAGTCTGCGAAAAATTCCTTCGAGATCCGTGGTAAAACACTGGGTATTATCGGTTACGGCAGCATCGGTTCTCAGCTGTCTGTACTGGCTGAATCTCTGGGCATGAAGGTGATCTACTTTGATGTAATCACTAAACTGCCTCTGGGTAATGCCAGTCAGGTGGGTTCTATGAAAGAACTGCTGAACCGTGCGGATGTGGTTTCCCTACACGTACCGGAAACAGCAGCGACGAAATGGATGATGGGTCCTGAGCAGTTTGCTGAGATGAAGCAAAACTCCATCTTCCTGAACGCAGCCCGTGGTACTGTGGTCGATATTGATGCACTGGCAGAAGTGATCGGCAGTGGCAAACTACTGGGTGCCGCGATCGACGTATTCCCGGTAGAACCACGCTCTAACGACGACGAATTTATCTCGCCACTTCGCGAATTCGACAATGTAATCCTGACTCCTCATGTAGGTGGTTCCACCATGGAAGCCCAGGAAAACATTGGTGTGGAAGTATCCGAGAAGCTGATCAAGTACAGTGATAACGGTACCACCACCAGCGCGGTGAATATCCCTGAAGTGGCTCTGCCATCTCACCCAGGTCAACACCGTCTGCTGCACCTGCACGACAACGTGCCGGGTGTAATGAGCAGCATCAACAAAGTGCTGTCTGATAACGGTATCAACATCTCCGGTCAGTACCTGCAAACCAACGAAAAAGTGGGTTATGTGGTGGTTGATGTGGATAAAGAGTACAGCTCTCAGGCTCTGGATGCGCTGCGCTCTGTTGAGCACACCATTCGTGCCCGTGTACTGTTCTAATACAGTACCGACCTAACGAGTTCTCTACTCGTGCAGCACTAAAAAGCCCGGCCAGATTGGTCGGGCTTTTTACCTTTAATCCTGGGACGATTAGTCGGATCTCAGCTACAGGACGACAGAATATTGAGCTATTGGCTATCAGTCTTGAGCCCCTGTCCATCAATCAGACCGCTATGCTTAGCCCGCCTTGCTATGCGACTAGAGGAATCGAGATCATAAAACAGGTGCCTTCTCCCTTGGTGCTCTCACAACGAATAGAACCGCCCAAAGTTTGTGACACCAGGTTGTAGATCAAGTGAGCCCCCAAGCCACTACCGCCATCTCCTCGTTTAGTGGTGTAAAAAGGCTCAAACACTTTCTGCACTGCATCCTCATCCATCCCTTTGCCATTATCGCTGTAGATCAAGGTCAATGAATGCTCGTCGTGGTGGATATCCAACGCAATTTCGCCCTGTTCGTGCTCATCAAAACCATGAATCAGTGAGTTCATAATCAGATTGGTCAGTACCTGAAACAGAGCGCCAGGGTAGGAATCCAATACGATATCGCTATCACAATGCACCGAAACCTTATGTCGAGTCTTTTTCAGGTTAGGACGAAGGGAGAGCAGCACTTCATCAATATAAGGCTTGAGAATAAACTGACGCCGCTCTTCACTGGATTGATCCACTGCGACCTGCTTAAAGCTACGAATCAACTCCGAGGCTCGACGGTTATTGGTCATCATAATCTGCAGGGTATCGTCGGTACGCGCCAGATAACCGGAGAAGTCCGTTTCTGTCATCGCTTTACCCTGATACTTCTTCTGCAGTTCCTGCAGATCATCCTGCATACTGGAAGCCGCCGTCAGGCAGATACCAACCGGCGTATTAATCTCATGGGCAACCCCCGCCACCAAACTGCCTAGTGAAGACATTTTCTCCGCTTCGACTAACTGCACCTGAGTGTCTTGCAACTGTTGCATCGCCGTTGAAAGTTCATCATTGGCCTGCTTAAGGGATTCCGTGCGTTGAAGCACCCTAAGCTCCAGTTGGTCATTAATTTCCTGCAACTCGTGGTGCGCTTTTTCCAGCTGTTGCTGGGTCAGGTTTTTTTCATGGATCTCCCGGGTAAGCTGGGAGGTATGGGCACGAATCGCCTTTTGCATCTCCAGAAAACTCGTCGCCAAATTCCCCAGCTCATCATCTCGATCATCATCCAGATAGATATTACGATCGCCCTGAGCGATACCATGAGTGGCAAAAATAAACTGCTGCAAAGGTTTACCCACCTGCCAGTGCAGTAGCCAATACACCATACCCAAGGTAATGATTAACAAAAATGCGCCCAGATAAAGCACTAATTTGGCTTCCTGCCAGGCTTTTGCGGTAAGTTCCTGCCTGGGGTATACCGTCGCAAAAAACCAATCCGGCTCAGGTAAGTGACTCAATACAACGAAGTAATCATCATTTTCAGAGCGGTATTCCTGCCAACCATGGCCAAAAGTCATAACCCGGTCATACGCTTCTGTCAGTAACGGAAAGTCCACTGCCTGGATATCCAACTGTCCCTCCGTGATAAACAGCTGTTCCATCAAGCCGGGATAAACAATCACTTTACCAGTATGTGAAAACAGAAAATTAAACGCCCCTGGGTAAGTATCATTCAGGGTACGCTGGAACATATCATTCAGATAGAGATCATGACCGATAGTGCCAATCTGCTGCTGGTTAAGCGTCAGCGGGGCAAGGCTACTCACCAGCCATTTACTGGCGACATTATCGTAATAAACACCGGTCCACTCCGGCTTACCCTCTGTATCATGCCCGATATCCACCTGCCCGCCTTCCGTCTGCCCCTGTGTACGAGCATGATGGCCATGGTAATAGTTCTTCTTTTCCGTTAAATCCACATCCGTATCCAAAAAGCGCGTCCAATGCACTTCCGGCCAATAGACAGAAATAAAATTCTCCTGGCCGATGATAAACAGATTGGAAAATTCCTCGTGCCAACCGGGGCCAAACTGGTTGGTCAGATCGGAAAAGATCACCATCTTCTTTTTTAGCTCATCGGTCACCGGGGTATCGTCATCAATATAGTTCCCGGAGTACTCATTTAGGTCACTAAAAGCCGTAGCATTCCTCCAACTACCATCGTCTTCCAGCTGCATCAGTTGCTGAAAACGAGCGTTATAGTCCGGTTGATCCAGTGCATTAAAACGTAAGACAAAGCTATCCTGAACCTTATTCAGATGGGATTCTGCCAGTTGGAAATGCACACGCTCCCGTGCAATACGTTCTTTGGCATATAAGGCAACCTGCTCTAGATAAAGGCTCTGAGCACTGAGAAAAAAATGTTCGAACAGCAGCAAAACGCCGGCGATAATGGTCAGCGAAATAAGAGGGGTAAAAATCCATAACGCTCTGCGGGCAAGCGTATTGCCAATTTTAGCCGGCATAACAGCAACCTATGATCAGTCCTTCCCTTAACTAATAGGCTATGACATGCGACTCCTCAAGGGTTATCCACCTGAAGCCAAACAGAAGCCGTGTAACAGCTACCAACACGCTTAATGTTCCCCAGGGGATTTTTTGCTAGTCTGAACTTAGTTCTGGTCGACAGACAAATCTGTCTTGCGCTCAAAACCTGGAACATAAACCAACATCTGAGTGTCCACATAGATCAGATAACGCTTTGTCTTCGCTCAACTCTCAAGGATTAGGACTGCACCATGAAAAAAACCTTGTTCCCTTTAACCGCATTATCATTGGCTCTCGTATTATCCGCCTGTAGCAGCTCCTCCAAAAAAGATGAAGCAATGGCTGAACCTGAACCAACACCGCGGGATTACCCTGCCTGGATCGATCAACCCATTGTAGAAGATGGTATTGCAGAAAGTGCCTGTGTCAGCTCCAGCGGCAATATGACGTTGGATAAAAAACGCGCTATCGCCAACTCCCGCGCCATGATCGCTCAGTCCATCGAAAGCCGTATCAAAGCGATGGACAAAACCTACCAGAGAGTGACTGAAAGCGAAAAGGCCATGACCTCGGGCTCAACGTTTGAAAGTGTCTCCAAGCAGGTAACGGAGCAAAATTTACGTGGTACCAAGGTGCTGGAAGGCGGCTACTTTAAGATCAATGATAAAAACCAGTATTGTGTGATGGTGGGTTATGGCCAACAACAAACCAAGGCCATTTTTGATAATGCAATGACCGCTGCTAAAGTTGAAATGACCCCAACCTCTGAACGCGCAATGTACGAGGAGTTCCGGGCTTATAAAGCCCAACAGGAGCTGGAGCAGTCACTGCAGCAATAAGCCTTAAGCACTCAGACAAAAGTTTCTCTTTAGCAAATGGCTTCAGCCATTGGCCAAAAAATATCGAAACACTTTTGTGTAAGTGTGTATAAACTAAGCCAGTTAAGATAATGGGGCCTGAAGAGATAATACTTCAGGCCTTTTTATCTTCTTATCTCGCCTTTCGATTCAGCGCTATAGCTTACTCGGGATACGAATAATAAAGACCACCCCCTGACCTAACTCACTGGAGCAATGGATATAACCATTCAACTGCTGAGTAACCAGGTTATAGACCAGATGACAACCCAGACCACTGCCACCACCGCCTCGCTTGGTCGTGAAAAATGGATCAAATACCCGCTCCACAGCCTCCAAACTCATACCACAGCCATTATCCCGATACAGAATACACACCTGATCATCTTCTCTGTGGGCCTCAATGGAGATCATGCCTTCAGTTTTATGTTCAAAACCGTGAATCAGTGAGTTCATCACCAGATTAGTGATCACCTGAGAAAAGGCCCCAGGGTAAGACTCTAATTCAATATCCTCATCACAATGAATCTCCAATCTGTGCTGCGTCTTTTTAAATTTGGGCTGTAGAGAAAACAGTATCTCCTGAATATAGGGTTTAAGCAGGAAGTGACGCTTGTCTTCGCTGCTCTGATCCACCGCCACCTGTTTAAAGCTCTGGATCAAGCGGGAGGCCCGTTGATTGTTACTCACCAGCATCTGCAGGCTTTCTTCTGCCAGGGTTAAAAAGCTTTTGAAATCCATTTCTGTCATCTTGCCTGCGTTGTAACTCTGTTTCAGTAACTGCAGATCATCCAGCAAGCTGGTCGCGGCGGTTAAACAGATGCCAATAGGCGTATTAATCTCATGGGCAACCCCTGCGACTAATCCGCCCAGTGAAGACATTTTTTCCGATTCCACCAGCTGTTGCTGGGTTTCTCTGAGTTGATCCAGCAGGGTTGATAGCTCTTCATTGGCACTATGCAGTGATGCTGTTCGCTCCAATACTCTAAGCTCCAGGTGATCATTAGCCTCCTGCAAAGCTTCATGAGCATGAACCAACTCGCGTTGGATTTCACTTTTCTTCTCTGCCTCTTGCTGCAGCTGCTGCAGATTATCCCGCACCACCTGCTGCATCGACTGAAAGTTATCGCATAATGACTGCAACTCTTCACTTTTTTGCGCAGGTAGCACTATCTGATGATTACCGTTCGACATCTCCTGAGTAGTACGTATAAACGTAAACAGAGGAGCACTCACCTGGCGGCGCAGGATTAAATACACCAGCAGCAATACCGCCAGAAGTGAACCACCGCCCAATTGCAGTACCACCTGAGAATCCTGCCAGGCTCGCCCAGCGACGGCAGATTTGGGATAAGCCATCACCATAAACCAGTCCGCTTCCGGCAGATGTTTAATCACCAGATAATAGTGATCATTATTGGGCTCGTTCTTCAGTCGGGTATACTGCTGTAATGCACTTTGATAGGCCTGAATAAGTAACTCATCATCGGTATCCTGTATCTGCAGTTTTCCTTCCGCAGCATAGATCTGCTCCATCAATTCGGGATGCACTATCACGTGACCAGAACGGGAAAAAATAAAATAAAAAGCGCCAAAGTAGGACTTTTCCAGGGTGCGCTGCATAAAATCATTTAACAGCAGATCCTGGCCAACGGTTCCCACCTGCTCACCATAAAGATCCAGAGGGGCAATAGCACTGATCAACCAACGCCGGGCCACTTTATCGTAATAGACATCGGTCCACTGGGGCTTGCGAGTGGGATTGTTAGCCTTCTGTCGGAAATAGTAGGGCTGTTGAGAGAGTTGAATATCTGTTTGTACAAACTGAGTCCAATGCACCTCTGGCCAATACACCGTCAGGTAATTCTCCTTACCGATTAGATAGAGATTAGCAAACTGTTCATGCCAGGCGGGACCGAACTGGCTGGCGATCTGAAAGAAGATTACCGCCTTCTTTTTTATTGCTTCTGTCAGCGGAGTATCATCATCAACAAAATTCCCCGCGTATTCCTGCATGTTGGTGTAAGGTTCCTGATTGCGCCAGGAACCATCACCCTGTTGTTGAAATACCTGATCAAACAGCTGTAGATATTCCTGTCGTGTAATACCTTCATAACGCTGTACAAAACGTTTCTGCGCTAGTTTTAAATTAGACTCGGCCAGGATAAAACTTTGTCTCTCCCTAGACAGACGTTCCTGACTAAACTGCTCCAACTGGCTTAAATAGAGTGCTTCAGCATTCGAGCGAAACTGCCAAAAAGCCACCACCGTCGACAACAAAATGACAATAGACACCCACCCCGCGACATGGAACAGGGTTTTTGTTGCTATGGAGTGCCGCTTTGGGTTTTGCATTCACCGCTCTCAGGCTATGATTTGGCATCTTTTAAGTAATAGGTTATTGCTCTTGTATTCTCCAGCCAGTGCTTCAGACATTCATCCTGATTCCGCCATTGCATGTCCTTTGTGTCAGACCCAGCAAGTTGAGCACTATCACAGCGATAAGTGCCGGAGTTATTGGCACTGTCAGCAGTGTGATCTGGTCTTTGTCGATAAGACTCAACAACTGTCCTGTGATGATGAGAAAGCCATTTATCAACAGCATGAAAACGGCCCCGAGGATGAGGGCTATCGCAGATTTCTAAACCGTATGGCTGTACCGATTCAGCAGCGCTTGCCGAAAGGCAGCAAAGGGTTGGATTTTGGCTGTGGCCCGGGCCCGACTCTGTCTCTGATGCTGGAAGAGCAGGGTTATCAGATGAGTGTCTATGATCTCTACTTTGCCGATCACCCAAAAGTGTTGCAGCAGAGTTATGACTTTATCACCAGTACCGAAGTGTTTGAGCATCTGGCTGGTCCCAAAACAGAGCTGGAACGCCTACTGGCAATCCTCAACCCCGGCGGTTATCTGGGCATTATGACCAAGCGGGTGCTAAACCCTGAAGCTTTTTCCCGTTGGCATTATAAAAATGACCAAACCCATATCACCTTTTTTTCAGAAAACAGCTTTCACTGGCTGGCACAACGATATGGTCTGGAATTGGAGATTGTTGATAATGACGTGGTGCTGCTAAGAAAACCGCTGTAACCACTTATCCAGTACATAAGGCCGCTAATACCTAGCAATAACCGATCTCTTCACTCAGCTCAGTGGTACTGCGCATAAAGGTACCACTGCCACGGGCAACTTCTTTGCCCCTGTCATCATAAACAATAGCTTCAGCTATCATCTGGGATTTACTCCGGCTAACCACCTTGCCAACGGCTTTCAGCTGTCCCTGAGTCACAGGGCGCAGAAAATAGGTGGTAAAACTGGAGGTGACCATAAAAAAGCGTGGTTCCAGTGAATTGGTAGCAAAGTAAGCCGCATCATCTAGCGCTTTAAAATAGACAGAACCGTGAACGGCACCGGCCGCATGGAAAAAGCTCTCTTGTACTGCAAAACTGATGGTTGCCTGTCCCTTTTCGACCAGAATCGTCGGCTGGTAAAGATCATTACAGCGCCCTGCCAGATACATATTTTCCAGTTTGCTAAAGTGTTCCTGTTTCATAACGCTCCTGCTTCATAACCTTCTTGTTCAATAGCCTGCTGGATATCTTGCTGGTAACGTCGGTAACGGTAAACACAGTTCAGTAATAAACCGAGTAAAAACATAGCACTTACCATTAAACATAAACCCGCCAACCTGGTCAGTGTCAGTGCCAATGGAGCCAGTAAGAAACTCCCCAGTAAAACCAACCAGACACGGAAAAACCACAGGCTGTGTTTCTGCTCCAGTAGCTGATGCATATTGGGCACCAACATCATCGCCTGCATATGCATACCCGCTTGTTGCTGTAGATGCAGGTACGATAGAAATGGCATAATTTTCAGCAACATACCACTGATCACTGTGAGTATAAAACCGACTAACCAGCAGCAGCCCAACCACCAGTGCAACAAGTTCTCTGCCCCTTCAGGCCAAAAAGGTGATACTGCCAATAGGCCATTACCCAAGAGTAAAAAGCTCCAACCCAGCTGCCAACAAGCTCGTGTACTGTCAGGGATTTTGCGTTTGCGCTGCTGAATCAAACGCAGGATTAGCACCGCTAAAGCACTACTTAACAGCAGTTCCAAGCCCTGAAAAATCACAGCTAATACAGGAGTGCTAGCATACAGTGAAAGGGTATAAGCCAATAAACAGGCACTGTAGCTCCAAGGCCAGAAACGTACCAGCCAACGGGGAAAGTCCGGCGTGACATGAAACATCGGAATAACTTGCTGCGCCACCGCAAAAATCAGCAACAAGCTCCATCCCTTTAACGCCAGAGTAAGGTGCAGCTGAGTAAAGCTTTTATCCAGGGCTTGTCCATCAGGCAGATAACCACCTAACAAACCTAAGCCCGAGAACAGAGTGAGCAGTAATAAAGCGGCTGCCAGCACCATAGCCTGGGCACTGAAACCGGCTTTAAAGGGATTACCGATGCTTTTCAGTAGATTGAAGGTAAATAAGGCGATATGCAAACTCAGCAGAATACCGGCCCAGAAAAATAATCCACCATCCCCCCAGATAAAAGCCCCTGTCAGCAGTAAACAACCGGCACTGAGGAGTAAGTGTAAGGTGTGGGGTAACCAGCGAATACCGGGGAATGCCTGGCCGTGTAATACTGGCAGTACCTGCATCACTGCCCCGGTCATATTCATTAACAATACACCCAGTGTTAACAGATGCACAAAAGCCAGTGTCGCAGGAGCCCAACGGCTCAGGCTGATCATCTCCCCTTGCCAGATCAATAATAGTCCTGCTAAGAGCGCAAACAGAGGGGCTGTAATAAAAAAGCGTACCGGCACCAGAAACGGTGGGATAAAGCGGGTATCCAGTTGAGCAAGGTTCATACAAGCATCCTCTGGGAGCGGCTAATCGATGTACAGATTGTAGATATGCCGATCTGTTAACAGGGCCTGGCCAAATCTGATTCTGGCAGGGAGCAATAGGTCTCACATGTCGCATCGTTAGCACGCCAGATCAGGATATCAAACTCGCCATCAACCAGATTCAGTGTGCGGTAGTGCCAGCCGTTCTCCAGCAGTACTTTAAATAGAGGAAAGGGTTCACGACGATGTACCATACGTAAGACCTGGCCGTCAGGTAGCTCAACCAGAGCCCGCATCACCTTTTGAAAAGGTTCAGGGGCTTCCAACAAACGTACATCCAATACATGTTCGATAGACTGATTCATTAATCAGAATGCCTTCAGCTCATCAACCATGCTTTCACCACCCAACGAGCGATCGGTCATGGGATAAAGAATCTGCTCCTCTTTCATATTGTGTTGCTGCATCAACACCATCAAGGTTTCACAAATGCCTAAGCCCTGATCTTTCTGCTGCTCAGATACCGCCTGCGCCAATGATTCACAATGGGTACGCATCTGTTGGTGCTCCATTCGCATCACCTGGGTTGGTCCCTGTGTCATTCCGGTTGCCTGCTCAAAACGTGGAAATAGCAGTTCTTCTTCCTGTTGTAGATGGTGCTCCAGAGCCTGCACAAATTGTGTAAGTAAGGACTCAGCTTGCACCCAGTCTGTGTTAGCAATCGCTTGCTCCGCCTGTACAAAGGCATCATCACACTCCCGATGCACACCTGTCATATAGCTGGCGATATCTGTCATAGCTGTAACCTCTTTGATGCCCCAACTAAACCAACTAATTGGAAGCACTTAATCTGTTTTATAAACCTGACCAATTTTATCGGTTTTTCTATTTTCCTCGCCTTGATCAAAGTCAAAGCACCTTCTCTCATCGATCGCTTGCGACATTCACTAGAGCTCTTTAAAGGCGTTAGATCTTGTATTGGGCCAACAAAAAATGGCTACGACACCACAGCGGGTGTCACCAAACTGACACGACCACGTCAGTTTTCTGTCATAGCCACTGCCTAAAGTTGCCATAAAAGCGCAGTTGTCATGCTTATCCATTGAGAAACAGGTGATCCCGTGGTGAATATCGAACAAGTGGTCAATGATAAATTTCCTGCCATCTCCCGTCGCAACCCTATCGTGAAAAACGGTTTGTTCCGTTTCCTACGCTGGTTGTGCCGGGAACAGGAGATCAACCGTTTCCTCGATAAGCACCAGGATGTGGATGCTGCTGAGTTTGTGGACCTGGTCTTGGACTACTTTGATTTCAGCTTGGTGGTCAGTGATAGCGAACGGGAGAATATTCCAACAGAAGGCCGGGTTGTGATTATTGCCAATCATCCCATCGGCACTTTGGACGGTTTGGCACTGCTGAAGTTGGTACGCAGCGTACGTCGTGATGTACGTATTGTCGCCAATGATGTACTGATGCAGTTTGCACCGCTGCAGCCGTTGTTACTGCCTGTGGATAATATGACGCAAAGGGGTTACAAGCAGAGTACGACTCGTATTCTGGATGCCCTGAAAAATGATGAAGCCGTGATTGTTTTCCCCGCTGGAGAGGTGTCTCGTGCAGGCCCGGCTGGAATTAAGGATGGTCGCTGGCAAGCCGGTTTTCTACATTTTGCCCGTAAGACCAATAGTCCAATTTTGCCGATACATGTGGGCGGGCGTAACTCCTCACTGTTCTACAGTATGTCGACCCTGGCCAAACCTCTGGGCACCCTAATGCTACTGCGGGAGATGTTTAAACAACGCCAGGTTCGTCTGCCGGTGCGTATTGGCCAAAGCATTCCTATGTCTCAGCTGGATATCGACAACCTATCCAACCGGGATAAAGCCAAGCTGCTGAAAAAGCACGTTTACCGGTTATGTAAAAACCGTAAGCCGATCTTTCAAACGGAAAAGAGCATCGCTCACCCGGAAGATCGCCGCACTTTGCGCCGTGAACTCAAGCAGTCTCAACTGCTGGGTGAAACCAAAGACGGTAAACAGATCTACCTGTTTGATGCCCCCAGAAACTCCATTGTGATGAAGGAGCTGGGCCGTTTACGCGAGATATCATTCCGTCGTGTCGGTGAAGGCAGTGGCGAAAAACGGGATCTGGACAACTACGATCGCTACTATCGCCATATCGTGTTGTGGGATGAGGATGAGCTGGAAATTGTTGGCGCCTACCGCATTGCAGAAGCGGGACCACTGATCACTGGAGCCGGTTTGGATGCCCTCTACTGCAACGAACTGTTTTCCCTCTCGCCTATGCTGCAGGACAAGCTATCCAAAGGCATTGAGCTGGGACGCAGCTTCGTACAGCCCAAATACTGGGGTAAACGCAGCCTGGATTATCTGTGGTTTGGTATTGGGGCCTATCTACGTCATAACCCAGAAATACGCTATATGTTTGGCCCGGTGAGTCTAAGCAATAGTTACCCTCAGGCCGCCAAGGATATGATTGTCTACTACTACAGTCATTATCACGGCTCTGAACATAATCTGGCCAAAGCCAACGCCCCTTATCAGCTATCACCGGAAGTACAAAAAGAGATGTATCAGCTCTTCTCTGGTGATGATGCCCAAGGCGATTTTTTGATTCTACGGGAACAGCTGGATCATCTGGGAGTCACAGTACCTACCTTGTACAAGCAGTACACAGAATTGTGTGAAGAAGGCGGGATTCAGTTTATGGACTTCAGTGTTGATGCGGATTTTGGCTACTGCATTGATGGTTTTATTCTGGTGGATCTGGAAAAGGTTAAAGCGCGCAAAAAAGAGCGTTATATCCATAACGGCCTGGAAGCAGGGGCCAAACGAGTGATAATAAGTGGTAATCACGCGACAGCGAGCAGTACTAATCAAGCCGTTTTAAACAGCATGGCCACATCAACAACAGGAAGCCATGCAATATAGTTCGCTTCTGATAGGCTGAGATGACCTATAAATCGCTTCGCTATAGGTATGCTCGATCATATGGACCTGTTCACCGGATTGCTCTATGTCTATCTGGTGAACAGGTTTTATTTTTCTCGGCAGGCTATTGTTTTTTAACTATAAACCCTTACATTTCGTGTCATTAAACCGTCTCTTATTTGTCAACGCACTGGCATATTTCCTTCGCTATACTGCAGTGCATCAAGCAGTCATTTATCTAGATAATCGTGTTATGTAGCTAAACGACTGTATCGCTTTATTTATGTACATCTACTGTTTGTTTCAAACAACAGACTTATTCAATGGAGAAATGTAATGACGCTGTCTTTGGAAGGAAAAAAAGGCCTGGTTGTAGGTATTGCAAACGAAAGCAGTATCGCTTACGGCTGTGCCAAGGCGCTGAAAGCCGCTGGTGCTGAACTGGCTGTGACCTATTTGAACGAGAAATCTCGCAAGTATGTTGAGCCTCTGGCTGAAGCACTGGATGCTCGCCTGTTCCTACCGATGAATGTTGAGAGCCAGGAAGAGCTGGATCAGGTTTTTGAAGCCATCGAAGAGCAGTGGGGCGAAATTGACTTTGTGGTGCACTCGATTGCCTGGTCACCTCTGGATGAGCTCCATGGCCGTGTTGTGGACTCCACCAGCGAAGGCTTTGCCCGTGCGATGGATATCTCCTGCCACTCTCTGATCCGTATGGCGAAGCGTGCTGAGCCACTGATGAAGAACGGCGGCTCTATCATCACTATGAGCTACTACGGTTCTGAAAAGGTTGTTGATCACTACAACATGATGGGCCCAATCAAGTCAGCACTGGAAAGCTCTGTACGCTATCTGGCCGCTGAGCTGGGTGAGAAGAATATTCGTGTGAACAGCGTATCACCGGGCCCTATGATGACTCGTGCCGGTTCCGGTATCGATCATTTCGACGAACTGCTGCATGAAGCAGAAAGCCACTCACCACTGCATCGTCTGGGCACTCCAGATGAAGTGGGTAATATGGCAGCCTTCCTGGTCAGCCCAATGTCTTCAGCCATTACGGGTGGTGTCCACTATGTGGATGCTGGCCACCACATTATGGCGTAACATCTTCTTTATCGTCTTCTGAATACTTATTTTGCCGGGCTAAGCCCGGCTTTTTTATTGAACAGAGAGCCGGTCAAACAGGAACGCTAGAGTAATAGCAGGCTCTTACTCTAATACTCATACACCTTCGATCCCCCATCCGCTTGAGCACGTAATAAAGCTCTTTCAGCTTCACTATGCATCAACTCATAGCGCTTACTTTCACCAATCACAGAGCTAATTCCCAAACTCATCGATGTATCCTGCATCATCTGCTGCAGCGTTTGGTGTACCTTAACTGCTAACTTCATGCCTTCACTGAAGTCTGTATGAGTGCCCCAAAACATAAAGCTGGTATCACCACTGCGACAAATGCGCATATGCTGCGGTAATAACTGCTTCAGCTCTGCAGCGACGGCTTTTAAACGCTCCGATAACAGATCCCCGCTCTGAGTAGAGAGCTCCTGGTCCTGATCAAAAGCCAATAAATAAAAACTATGGGGTACATTGTCACTCAACTGCTGCAGCTCCGTCGTCACCTGCTGCTCAAAAGCTGGAGTTGAGAGCAACGACGTTAGGGAATCCTTTTCCGCTAACTGACGTAAATTAATATGCGCTTGTTGCAGCTGCTCATTTTGATCCGCGATCTGCTCAATCGCATCCAGTAACCCCTGAATACTCTCTGCAGGTCGATCAGGAAACTCAAAGGATTGATGATGAATATCCACACTCTGGGCAGCTCTGCGTACACGCTCTCCATCAGCATGCACACGTTGGGCAACATCCTGTAAGGTCTCTGCCAACTGATTATAGCCACTCGCAAGCTCAATCATTTCTTTACTGCCTTTGGCTTTCAAACGGAAACTCAGGTCATGCTCCCCTTTTGCCAAACGAGACATTGCCTGAACAACGGTGGACATTTGGTTGATCAACTGACGTACAAAGAAGAAAATCACAACCCCGACACTGATGACTACCAGCGTTAAATTGATGAGACTGGTATCTCGGGTACGTAGGAAATCCTGCTGCAGCATCTCCATATTCAAACCAGTGCCCAATGTCCACTGCCAAGGTTCAAACAAATCGGCATAGCTGGTCTTAGGTAAAAGTTCACTCTTATTAACGGCATCGGGCCATTGATAGTGCACAAAACCACCACCTGCCGCTGCCGCTTCGTACAGACGCTTCACTAATGGCAAACCGGTTGGGTCCTGCATGCCCATAATATTGGTGCCTTCCAGTTCCTTAATGCCATTGCTGATCGACACCCCTTCGGCATTACCCATAAAGATATAATTGCCATTGTCATAACGGATAGCAGAGATGGCTTCCAGAGCACGGGCTTTGGCCTCTTGTTCTGAAAGTTCACCCCGTTCTACTTTTTGCTGGTAGTAACTCAGAATACTTTTACCAGAATCCACCATATGGACCACATTGGATTCGTAGCAGGCCTGAATCTCCTTATGAGAATTGGCCAGTTCAAGATAGGTGTTGGCACCCAGTCCCAAAATAAACATTAAGAGTAGGGACCAGACCCAAATAGAGATAGAGGTTCGCATAATTTTTGTAATACCTTATACAGTCGCCTGCCAGGTTATGCAGCAAACGTCCACAATAACTCTCCGGTCCATCAGAGTCACGATAGCCATGCTATCAGCGGACAATATTTTTCTTTAGCAACTCAGTCACTTTGATCATTTTGCAGGCGGAATAACGGATCTCACGTTACAGTCTAGTCACCTGCCAAGCGAATAAATATTACACGTCATTACACGTCGAGATTATGAGACCCAAGTTTTATCTACACAGAAGTAAAAATATTACTTTTTAGACCTCCTGGGTCCTCTTTGTCATCAAATGACTGATTTTCCTAGCCTGAGCGCTTTGCTCGTACTGCTATGGCGATTAAAATAGCAACCACAGCATTAACCTGGAATTACCATGGCCCGTAAAAATTATCCCTCAAGTTTCTGGCACCCTGTTTTTTGGCCGACCTGGCTGGGCTTTGCCATTATCTGGTTTTGTGCCTACCTCCCCTGGCCCGTCAAATACTTTCTGGGCAAATGGCTGGGCCTACTGATCGGCCGAGTGGCCAAACGTCGTCGCAAGGTTACCGAAAGAAATATTGAGTTGTGTTTTCCTGAACTCAGTCCACAGGAACAGCAGCAGCTGGTTAAAGATGTCTTTATTCAGAACGGCATCGGTTTATTCGAAACCGCCACAGCCTGGTTCCGCCCGGCAGAGATTCTGCGCAAGATCTCCGTGGTCAAAAATGGCCACTATATGCAGGATGCTATCGATAGTGGCAAAGGTGTGATTATTCTGGGTACTCACGTCAGTACGTTGGATCTGGCAGGTGCGGTCAGCAGTTTGTTTTACGATATCGATATTTTCTATCGCAAACATAACAATCCACTGTTTGAGCACATCATGACCCGCTGCCGTGAGAAGATCTATCGCGATACGATCGACAAAAAAGATCTGAAAAAGGCGATTCGTACACTGAGAAAAGGCAATATTCTCTGGTATACCCCGGATCAGGACTTTGGCCCTAAAGTAAGTATCTTTGCGCCTTTCTTTGGCGTGGAAGCCGCCACCGTCAGTATTACCAGTCGCCTGGCTAAAATGACCGGAAGTGTGCCTCTGCCAGTGAGCATCAGTCGCACACCCGATAATCAATATCAGCTGGAGTTTTTCCCTCCGCTGGAAAACTACCCCACCGGTGATGACCTGGCCGACGCCACTCAGGTTAACGAGGTCTTGGAAAAGATTATTCGCCTGCACCCTGATCAATACATGTGGATGCACCGTCGTTTTAAAACACGTCCAGAAGGTGAAACCAGCTTATATTAATTAGCTTCTGTGCCGGAAACAGAGGCTTGCGTCTCAGCAACAACCTGCTCCTCCGGCTGAGCTGAAGCATATAAAAGTTAGAAAATCACTAAGTGGTGACCAATCACTGCTTAGTGATCTTTCCCCCCTGATGTATGATTACGCCTATCTTTAATACAGCTGCTTTTTGCAGACTGGCTATCCATTTTTAAACGCTAACTCTTAGGAGCACACTGCTGCCATGGCTCAGTTTGTTTATACCATGAATCGCGTGGGCAAAGTTGTCCCACCAAAGCGTGAAATTCTGAAAGATATCTCCCTGTCTTTCTTCCCAGGTGCCAAAATTGGTGTTCTGGGTTTGAACGGGGCAGGTAAATCCACCCTACTGCGCATTATGGCCGGTGTGGATACCGAATATAACGGTGAAGCTCGCGCGCAACCGGGTATCAATGTCGGCTACCTGCCGCAGGAACCAGAGCTGGATAACAGCAAAAACGTACGCGAAATCGTTGAAGAGGCCCTGTCTGAGATCAAAGATGCTCAGACTCAACTGGAAGCGGTTTACGCGGCCTATGCTGAACCCGATGCAGATTTCGACAAGCTGGCTGCAGAGCAGGCACGTCTGGAAAATATCATCGAAGCCTCTGACGCTCACAACCTAGAGCGTAAGCTAGAAGTGGCTGCTGAAGCCCTGCGTCTGCCTGACTGGGATGCCAAGGTTGAGCACCTGTCTGGTGGTGAGCGCCGTCGTGTCGCCCTGTGTCGTCTGCTGCTATCCAGCCCAGACATGCTGCTGCTGGACGAACCCACCAACCACCTAGATGCCGAATCCGTAGCCTGGTTGGAGCGCTTCCTACACGAATACAACGGTACCGTAGTGGCCATTACCCACGACCGTTATTTCCTGGATAACGTTGCAGGCTGGATTCTGGAACTGGACCGTGGTCACGGTATTCCATGGGAAGGCAACTACTCCAGCTGGCTGGAGCAGAAAGAAGCCCGTTTAGAGCAGGAAGCCAAGCAAGAAGCCTCCCGTCAGAAATCCATGAAGTCTGAGCTGGAGTGGGTGCGCTCTAACGCCAAAGGCCGTCATGCGAAGAGCAAGGCTCGTCTGGCTCGCTTTGAAGAGATGCAGTCCCAGGACTTCCAGACTCGTAACGAAACTAACGAGATCTACATTCCACCTGGACCACGTCTGGGTGACAAGGTGGTTAACTTTAACGGCGTGACCAAATCCTTTGGTGACAAGCTGCTGATCGACAACCTGGACTTCAGCATTCCTCAGGGTGCCATCGTGGGTATCGTCGGTGGTAACGGTGCCGGTAAATCCACCCTGTTCAAGATGATCGCTGGTGAAGAGCAGCCGGATTCCGGTAACGTTGAGATCGGTGAAACCGTTAAGCTGGCGTTTGTAAACCAGAGTCGCGAAAACCTGGACGGCACCAAAACCGTTTGGGAAGAGATCTCTGACGGTCAGGACATTCTGACCATCGGCAGTTACCAGGTACCATCCCGTGCCTACGCTGGCCGCTTTAACTTTAAAGGCAACGATCAGCAGAAGTTCGTGAAGGACCTGTCCGGTGGTGAGCGTGGTCGTCTGCATCTGGCACAAACTCTGAAGCAGGGTGCCAACGTACTGCTGTTGGATGAACCGTCAAACGATCTGGATATTGAAACCCTGCGTGCACTGGAAGAAGCACTACTGAACTTCCCGGGCTGTGCGTTTGTGATCTCGCACGATCGTTGGTTCCTGGACCGTATCGCAACGCACATTCTGGCGTACGAAGGCGACTCTAAAGTGGAATTCTTCACCGGTAACTACACCGAGTACGAAGAAGACTACCACAAGCGTGTCGGCACTGATGTACCTAAGCGTGTGAAGTACAAGCGTATCGACGCTTAATGCTATTAATCCCGATACTACTGTTATCGGGATTAATCATGCTGCAAACAAAAAGTGCGGGCTCTGCCCGCGCTTTTTGTTTTTTTACCTATTCAGCCTGCCTTACGCAGTCGCTCAATAATCCTGATAATTCTTAAAGACACTCACCTGCCCTTCCTCGTTGACCGCGTATACCTTAAAGGCATCTTTTCTGGCTCCATCATAATCCATACCCGGTCCACCGGATGGCATACCAGGTACAGTAAGTAAACGAATATCCGATTCTGCACTCAACAGCTGCTTAATATCCTGGGCGGGAACATGGCCTTCAATCACTTTGCCGTTCACTACAGCCGTATGACAGGATGCTCCTCGTGGTGGCACACCAAACTGTTGCTTAACCGGTGTCACATCATGCATCTCTATCGATTCCACCTTAAAGTTGTGAGCTTTCAGGTGATCCACCCAGCCTTTGCAGCAACCACAGGTCGGGCTGTGATAGACCTGAATGGCATAGCTTTGCTCAGTTTTACCTTCCAGCCAAACAGGATCAGCAGCCTGAGTCGATTGAGTGGCAGTTAAAACAAGTGTCAGCAATGCTGAGCTCAGTAGTGTCTTCTTCATTCAGTAATCCAATAGCAAAAGAGAGATAAAAGCGGTCACACTTTGATCACGGGAACAGATGTTTGGTTCCATTAGAGCTACCTTCATCCAGTCCAATAAGCCCATTCGATCAGGGAATATCCCCTACTCAGAACTCTAACATGCGATATAACCCGCTATTATAGTGTGCCACTGTATTCGCAACTGACATAGTATCCTGGAGTACTAAGCACCATGGAAGACAATCGCCCTGATAACCTCTCAACACAGATTATCCGCCAGGCAACACTCAGTGATGCCCAGCAGATTAACAAACTATCCACATACCTGGGTTATGCTCAGCCCACTGTTTCAGATACTCAGCAGCAACTTTTAGCTCTTCTGGAGTCTGATCGAGAAGCGGTTTATGTGGCAGAACAAGAGGAACGGCTTATCGGCTGGATTCACTGCTTCAAAGCTCTACGCCTGGCTTCATCCAGCTTTTATGAAATTGGTGGTTTAGTCGTGTGTCCCACACAACGGCAACAGGGCATAGGTAGGCAGCTTGTTGAATATGCCATTTCTCAACATTCTGGCAGTTGGCGCGTCCGTTGTAACAGTAAACGCCATCAAAGCCATCTATTTTATCAGGCACTAGGATTCAGCCAGAGCAAAAGCCAACATGTTTTTGAGATTCAATCAGACAAATCACGACTCATTTAATAAGGATGATCACAATGATACGGAATATTTTTATTGCCCCAGAACATGGGGCCAGCCAGCATGAAGTCGATTCAATTCAGTTAAAGGCAGGCCAGGGGATAATTGGTGACAGAAATTTTGGTAAAAGTGATTATCCAGGCCAGAATCTCACCCTGATTGAGGCTGAGATGATTGCAGAGTTTAATCAAAATTTCTCACAACAGATCTCTCTATCAGATACCCGACGCAATCTGATCACGTCAGGCATTCGTCTGAATGATTTGGTAGGGAGAGAATTCCAAATCGGTGACGTTCGTCTGTTAGGTGTTGAGCTTTGTGAGCCCTGTGCTTATTTAGGGGAATTATTAGCCAATGAAACCATCTGCAAAAAAGATGTTATCAAGGCTTTTGTACACAAAGGAGGCTTAAGGACCGATGTATTAACTGATGGCACTATAGCTCAAAAAATGAGTTTGATAGAGATCGAATAATAAATCACATCATATAGCAAAAAGGTACCCTTGATATTTAGAAAACATCCTTACCTCATCATCCCAATAAAGCTTGCATATATTCAACCTAAATTAAATATACAAATAATCATCCATACTCAAATCAATATCCAAAAAATACTAATCGATATATACAATCTAATTCATCCAATTTCATCCCTCCTCATTCGATAGCTATGCTCTGATGGCTGACTCTCCTCGAAAAGCTGACATAAAACTTCTCCACCTTTACATAACCCATTGTTTATTATTATTTTTTGATAACCAGTTGTCAAAACGACAATTAAGAACATTAAAGAAAATCAAGCAATCAATTTACAACTTATGAAACAAAACGCCCCCAAAGTAACAATATGTATAATTTATATGCTTTTATATTAAAAAGGCTATAGAAAAACATCTACTCGCCGAAAACATAAGCACCAAGGAAAAGTCACCGACAAACAAGGACGTTTGATATGAAAACCTATCCACATATCTACTAAAAAATCGCAACCTATAAATCATTAAAGAATGAATAGCACTTTATAATCAGTGACTATCGTATCGTCACGTTTATACCAAATACTTTCATTCTTTATTTCATAGCAAAATAATAGCTTTTATATTTGCTAACTCATGGAAACCGGAGTTAATAAAGTACTCCAAACCTAATGGAAGGAAATCTATGACTGAACAAACTACAACCAACCCTGATGCTGTAATAGGAACCAGTGGCAATGATCAAATCACGGCCTCTACAGACGTCAGAGCTGGCGATGGAAATGATAGTGTTCAGATAAACCCCACATATGGCAATACTCAGGTGATAACCGCTGAAGGCGAATCTGGTCATGATACCCTGACCAGTGAATCTAACTCAGCTGTTCACCTGAAAGGGGGAGAAGGGAATGACAATCTGTCGGTCAATACAGGAGCAGGAGAAGGAAACCCTTATGCACCGACAACAGTACTTGAAGGTGGTACAGGTAACGATGTAATTCATACGACAGGTACAGGTTCATCAATCCTGTTCAATGTTGGTGATGGCCAGGACCGGCTTGAGCTCGACGTAAACTGGCAACCACACTTTAATGACTTCATTGAATTTGGAGCAGGAATTACTCTTTCTGACCTGCGTTTAATGAAATTTTCAGATTCATCCGACTTGGAAATTCATGTATTACAGAATGGTCTGACGACTGGAGATTCTCTGAAAATTGTTGCCGCCCCTGGTGGCTCTATCGCAGACTATGCTCTGCAATTCAATGGCGGTTACCGTGCCAGTATCAGCGATATTAGCGAAGTGACTGTTGGCACTGCCCAAGCAGATAATATCACTACATCCGGCAACACCCTGGCTGGAGCAGGTGATGACACCATTCAAGTTAACACCATCCTGGGTAACACCGATGTCGTCGTTGCCGATGGCGAAAGTGGGAATGACACATTAATCGCTGAAGAAGCATCTGCCATTCATTTAAAAGGTGGTGCAGGCGAAGATACCCTGATTGCCTCCCATAGCCCAGAAGCCAGCAACCCTTACGCCCCATCAACTGTACTTGAGGGCGGTACCGGCAACGATTTGATCAAAACCGAAGGTTCCGGTAATACCATTATCTTTAATCTGGGCGATGGGCAGGATCGTATCGAGATTGATGACGGTATGTATAACAGCCTGAACGATACCATTCAGTTCGGTGACGGTATCTCTGCTTCTGATCTGCGCATGATTGAGTCCAATGATGGCAGTGAGAGAGTGCTGCAGATTCTACAAAATGGTGAACCAACGGGTGACTCCCTGGTTATTACCAACCCTTATTCCAGCCTGCAGCCTAGCTGCAACTTGGCTTTCAGTGATGGTTCCACACTGCAACTGCAGGAGCTGCGTACCACGCTACAAGGTTCTGACTTAGCTGACAATCTGGACGTTTATACGGACCAACATCAAGAAGTGCTTGCCGGTGATGGCGACGACACCATCTATATGATGTCTGCAGGGCCTGAGACCTTCTCTGCTGATGGTGAAGCCGGTAATGACACCTTAACGGCGTACAGTCACTCAAACTACCAGATTAAAGGTGGTTCCGGTGATGACACCATAGATCTGAAAAACGGTTATATGCCGGGTATCAATGATGATACCAACACTCAAGTTGAAGGCGGCACCGGTAACGACCTGATTAAAACCGAAGGTTCCGGTAATACCATTATCTTTAATCTGGGCGATGGTCAGGATCGTATCGAAATTGATGACGGTATGTATAACGGCCTGAACGATACCATTCAGTTCGGTGACGGTATCTCTGCTTCTGATCTGCGCATGATTGAGTCCAATGATGGCAGTGAGAGAGTGCTGCAGATTCTACAAAATGGTGAACCGACGGGTGACTCCCTGGTCATCACCAACCCTTATTCTAGCCTGCAGCCTAGCTGCAACTTGGCTTTCAGTGATGGTTCCGAAATACAGATCAGTGAAGTAAAACTGGCTCTAATGGGTACCGCTGGCGATGATAACTTATCAGCCAATAGCAATGAGCACTATGCAGTATTGGCCGGTGACGGCAACGATACGGTTCAGGCTAATGTCATGGAAGATGCCTCTGAGA
>CAYFGP010000029.1:0-45860 GCA_964342385.1 uncultured Oleiphilus sp.
AAAGATCAGAAAAAACGGTATTTATAGATAGAGGGCTGAAGCCAACTGAACCAACCAACAAACAGAAATAAGCTCTAATTTAGAAAAACCTTACATCTCTATATATTTACATATTAATATAATTATTTTTTATAACAGTTACCCAACGACGGATATTTTCATATTTATTGCTTCTATTAGGTGTCATTTTGTTACGCATTACTTCAAAGAGTTAGATTCTGTGGTATAACAATGATCTAAGACAAATGTCTTAAGTGTATACTGAAACAAAAGCGGCTCGGTATTTTTCAGAAAATCACTGGAGACCATCATGTTTTTTTAGAAAAATGATGATGGTAGAGAAATATTTGTTTCGGCGCTTAAATGGACTCAAGAAATTAAGGCGAAGCTATGATATATCAGCGCGTTACTTTGCTGCGAACAATCATACTTACAGCTCTTATCTCCCTGTTTAGCACTTTGGCTAGCGCTGAAACGCTATCGCTTAAAATTTTATCCGTACACTTCCCTCCCTATGAATTTGAGAACGCTGTTGATGGCCTGAGAGGCTCAGATATTGAGGTGGTAGAAGCCGCCTTTCAACAAGTTGGTATTAAGCCAGTATTCGAATTTCTTCCCTGGGTCAGAGCAGTCGAACTTGTTTATGCTGGTGAAGCATTTGCTCTACTCACCTGTGCCAAAAATAAAAAACGAGAAAGTCACCTCTACTTTACGGATGTAATCAGCTCAGGCACCCGTGGCTATTTCTATCGTGCAGAAGAAACCAATCCAGGCTTTAATTCTCTTGCAGAGTTAAAAAATCAAAAGGTCACTGCAGTGAGAGGGTATGCCACTCAGATGAGTTTAGAAGAAGCAGGGGTTGAACACATTGCTGCCCGGTCCGATAAAATAGCATTAAACCTTTTACATGGCGGACGGGTTGATTTCTTTTACGGCATAAAAGAAGCAGATTTTTTTATCGCCAAACAGTTAGATCTAAGCCAGCACATTAGATTTCATCCTATAGGTGAGGCTCGAGAATACAAGCTTTGCATCAGTCAAAAATGGCCTGGAGCCAAAGAGTTACTGGCTAAATTCAATCGCGGTTTAGCCGTAATTAAAAGTGATGGAACCTACCAAGCGATACAGCAGAAATATCGCTAAATATCGAGTGAGGGTCTTTCACTAACAGCCAGTGTCTTGGCCATTAGCAGACTGAAAAGTCTGTGCATGTAACTTCTTTGAACACGCGCTCTATTACGCTCTGATTAATCTAAAATTATAGTTATATAACGATTCAGGGGGATGTATGACACTACAAGCACACTGTCCAATGATGCTACAGCAAACACCACGTTTCTTATGGACTCTTATCTCGGTGATAATGCTCTTGGTATCGTTAACCGGCATAGTCCGGGCAGAAACGGTTATTCTGAGTACAACTGATTTCCCCCCCTATGAGTTCGCTAAACCGGAAAATGGCCTGAGAGGCTTTGACGTAGAAGTGATTGAAGCTGCATTTAAACGCGTGGATATCAAAACAGAATTCACCTTTTTACCCTGGAAGCGAGCGGTTGAACAAAGCAAGCTTGGGCAATTCACAGGCTTATTTTCTTGCTCATATTTAGCGGATCGTGAGGAATTCTTCATCTTCTCGGATACCATCAGTGAATCCAACCATGCTTACTTCCTACGCAAAGATTTCTCTGGCTACGAGCCAACCAAGATTGAAGATGCAAAATCTCTGAAGGTTGCTTCGGTGCTGGGTTGGGCACAAGCGGATATTATGAAAGACGCCGGTGCACGGGTTGTTACCTATCGCTCAGAAGAGCTGTTGTTTAAGAACCTGCTAAAAGGCATGGTGGACTATGCCTATCTTAACCTGCAAAGCTCACGCTACCGGGCAAAAATGCTGGGACTATCCGATAAATTACGCTATATCCCGACGACTCAAAAGACCTTTCATATCTGCTTCAGCAAGAAATGGCCAGGAATCGAAAAAATAGTTCCTAAATTCAGCCAAGGTTTGGCCTTGATAAAAGAAGATGGCACTTACGATCAAATTCATAGTAAGTATCAATAAGCCAAAGTGAGCTATGCCTGTGAATAGTGACCATAAGATTCCGCTAAAACATCGGATCGCCTATAAACAAAGCCTGCTGATTATTGTGGTGGCTTTTGTCTTAGGCCTGATCTTCAGTTTTGGCCAGATATATGTTGACCATAGTAAGCAGGTACAAAGCTTTGCTGACAATATTCAGCAGGTGATCAGCACTCTGAAAAGGCCTGCTTCCGAAGCAGCTTTTCACTTGGATTCTGAATTAGCTGAGCAAGTCGCAAACGGTTTATTTGAATATAGCGCCATCGTTGATGTTGAAATCAATGGCATCTTAGGGACAGACCAATCACTGGTGCAACTTATCAAGATGCAACGGCCGGCAAAGGCTCCAGATTATCCCCTATTAGCATCTTGGCTGTTTGATAAACAAAACAGTTATCAGGTCCCCCTGTATATAGAACAAGATGGGGAAAAATCTATCGTGGGTCAGATGCAGGTCGGCGCCAGTCCTAATGAAATGACTGACACTTTTTTTGATCGGGCGTTAAGCGGTATTTTATTTGGTATTCTGCGTATTATTATTTTTGCATCAGTGATTCTTGTTTTCTTCTATTACGCGGTAACACGTCCTCTGGAAACCCTGAGCAAAAGCTGGGCTCAAATCAGTCCCGAGCAACCATCTGAGGTTCGGCTGAACTTAGCAAATAAACATAAACAAGATGAGTTCGGTGTACTGGCACAAAATGCTAATCGTTTTCTCTCTGCCCTGGAAGAACATCTGGATCGTCGTCACAAAGC
This sequence comes from uncultured Oleiphilus sp., assembly GCA_964342385.1. Classification (GTDB taxonomy): domain Bacteria; phylum Pseudomonadota; class Gammaproteobacteria; order Pseudomonadales; family Halomonadaceae; genus Oceanospirillum. The sequence continues at coordinate 2,837 of CAYFGP010000029.1, forward strand.
AGAACAAGCACTTATTCAAGCCAATGAGACACTAGAGAACAGGGTTGTCGCAAGAACCGCTGAGCTGCAAACCGAAATTGCGGTCAGAATTGAAACAGAACGAGCACTACACACCACCTCAGAGATCATCTTATTGCTCAAGAAGCTTGCCGTTATTGCCAACGAAGCCAGCTCCTTTAAAGACGCAGTGCAAAGCTCTCTATCAGCGATTGGTCAAAGTATTCATTGGCCTTTGGGTCACGCTTATCTTCTGCCAACGGATAACCCTAATGGCACTATTCAAAAACTAAGATACGTACAAGAATATTCCGATGACAGAGAGCTACATAAACACTTAAAAGATTTTGTTCCCTCGGATGGCGTTGGAATGCCGGGATATGTATTAGCTGAAAAAAAATATATCTGGGTAGAAGACCTATCACAGCAGCCCTATGCTCCGGATATTGATCTGTATAAAAGCTCTGGCCTTAAAAGCTCCTTTGCTTTTCCCGTATTAGTTGATCAGCAAGTTGTCGCGATTATTGAATTTTTCTCCCCAGAAAAGATTGCACATAATGCCAGCCTTGTTGACGCCTTAGATGACATTGCGATTCAGCTGACCCGTGTTATTGAAAGGGAAAAAACCGCGCAACTTTTAACCGCGGCAAAAGAAGAAGCCATTGAAGCTACCAAGGCAAAATCGATTTTTTTGGCAACTATGAGTCACGAAATCCGTACTCCGATGAATGGTGTGCAAGGGATGCTGCAGGTGCTGGAAAAGACGCCGCTAAATGATGAGCAGCAGGAAACAGTCAGGGTTATCGGTGAATCTGCAGAGATGCTGACCACTATCATCGATGACATCCTGGATTTCTCCAAGATAGAAGCGGAGCAGTTAGAGATTGAAACCCTGGTCTTCTCCCTCCCATCGATTATGGAGAGTATTACTGCCCTTATGTCACCTCGGGCCCATGAGAAAAGTCTGGAGTTAACACTGAATATTGACCCGAACCTACCCCAGGCTTTGTTAGGCGACCCTGTTAGAATTAGGCAGATACTGCTCAATCTGGTCAGTAATGCGCTTAAATTTACAACAGAGGGTCAGGTTAGCATCCGTATCAGCAGTCAAAGCCTGCACTCCAATATGGTACATCTGCTCTTTGAGGTACAAGATACAGGTTGTGGTTTAACAGAAGAGCAGCTTGCTAACCTGTTTCTTCCCTTTGTACAAGCCGATACCTCTATCTCCCGCCGATTTGGCGGCACAGGTCTAGGCTTATCCATTTGCCAACGTTTAGTTGAGTTGCTGGGTGGTAAAATCGGGGTAGAAAGCCAGTTCAGTCAGGGTAGTCGTTTCTGGTTCACACTGGAATGTGCTGTAGCCGATGACACCACTCTACTTAACCAAACGAAACAGGATGGCATTCAACCTGTCCCATTAAAACTCTTGGTGGTCGAAGACAATCCAATAAATCAGAAAGTGGCGGATAATTTACTCAGAGATGAAGGGCATCAAGTACTTTGTGCCAGTAACGGCAAACAAGCACTAGAACTACTGCACCAGCAAGATATTGATTGCATCTTTATGGATATGCATATGCCTGAGATGGATGGACTGGAAACAACTCGCCATATCAGGGCACTATCAAAGCCATTAAGTGAAACACCCATTATAATGCTTTCTGCTGACGTACTATCTAATGCCAAAACTGCCAGCCTCGATGCAGGTGTAAACCACTTTATTTCTAAACCTTTTAAGCTCGAGCAGATCAATCAAATCCTGGTTGATCTATTTGGTGCTCGTGAAACAGTAGCCAATCTACAGGATAGTAGTGAGATAGCTCTAGCGGAGACAAATACAGTCCGTACAGATACACAAACAATCAGCACTACGCAAACATCCACGACTATACAAACAAGTCTTGAACAAACATCAGCCAATACTGTAGAAAATGGATTAGTAGATTGCGAGGGGCTCGCAGGCATTCGCCGCTCTGTGGGTGATGAGCTGTTAGCTGAGTTAATTGATGATTTTCAGCAACATTGCGAAAACCATTTGCTAACAATAAGCCTTGCCATAGAAAATAAGGACCTAGAGTTAATATCAGATAGCGCTCATAGTATAAAGGGCGCGGCAAAAGAGCTTAAAGCAACCCGGTTTGCCAAACTGGCTGAGGGTATTGAGCACGCTGATAATATAGCGGAGGTAATATCGCTATATCCTCAGTTAACCCATTGCTTAGAAGATACGTTAGCTGCGTTTATGCAGCTGGATCACTCTTAACTGGATTACTTTTAATTGCACCACCCATCCAACTCTTTTAATTTTGATAGCGGGATATATCCAATTAATGGCCAGCCAAATACAGTCAAGCAATAGTCGCAAGATGAATATCGCCATTATTGATGATGCTAAAGTCAATGCGAAGCTTATTGCCGCTTATGTTAAGAAATTGGACAATGCCAATCCCACGGTATTTACCAAAGCGAGCGACGGCTTAACCTATTGCCTGGAGCAGGATGTCGACATTATATTGCTCGACTATAAGATGCCAGAAATCGATGGCCTGACCTTTATTGAGAGAATACGGGCTGTACCGGAAAAGTCTGGTGTACCTATTGTGATGATCACCTCCGTTGATGACCGCAATATCCTCAGACAAGCGTTAGATGTTGGTGCCAACGACTTCTTAACCAAACCCGTTGACGAGGTTGAGCTTACTGCACGAGTAAGAAATATGCTCTCTCTGCGCGCCTATGCTCTGGAGTTGAAGCAGATGGCGACCATAGATGCATTAACAGCCACTTACAATCGCCGCTATTTCCTGGATGAGGCGGAAAAAGAGTTTTTGCGTAGCCGCCGCTACCACACCCCTCTATCCATTTTGATGCTGGATGCAGATAAGTTTAAACGTATTAATGACACCTATGGTCATGCATCCGGGGATATCGTGTTGTCTTCTATCTGCGATATTTGCCGCTCAGAACTAAGAAGCTTCGACTTTATCGGTCGTTTGGGTGGTGAAGAGTTTGCCATTTGCCTGCCAGAAACGATCCAACAAGAAGCGATGCAAATTGCCGAACGTCTTCGAACCGCTATTGAAAATGCATCGATTACAACAGAGAAAGGCGATATCCGCTTTACTGTCAGTATCGGTTTAACAGTAGTGGACTGTGCGGATAGCTACTTTACGGATGCGCTGGAACGGGCAGATACCAGCCTGTATCAAGCCAAAAGAAACGGTAGAAACCAGGTCTCGGGGCTTTTTGTTGAATAACAGCCCCCATGCTTCTTGAGTGTATTGCCTATTTCTGGTCAAAAAACCTCCTACTGGGTCAAACCGGTAGGAGGTTTTTATTAAATCAAGCGTTTCGCCAAGTATCAGTTAAAACCAAATTTCCCATTGTTGTTTTTCCATTGGCTTTGCGCAGGAATTTCTTCAATCACATCCCAGTGCTCAACAATTTTACCATTATCAACCCGGAACAGATCGTAGAAGGAGACATGCTGACCAGCAAACTCACCTTCGCTGATGGTCAGCACAAAGTTACCTTCGCCCAGCACTTTATGATTTTTGCTATAGGACATGGTTAAACCCTGCTTGGCCATCGCTTCCAGGGCTGCGCCTAAACCACTTAAGCCGTCACCAATTGCACTATTGTGCTGCCGGTAGTTTTCTTCACCTGCATCGATAAAGCGTGGTAACTGATCGAATTGCCCCTTCATCAAAATGGTATCGACAAAATCAGCGACTAACACTTTATTTTCAGCGGTCTTATTCAGGTCTTTAATCTCTGTGGGACCACCCAGCTGAGTGCGACCGCTTGGGTTCGGTCCTGTTTTCTTGGCCAGATTGTCCCAGTGTTCAACAATTTTGCCATCTTCAAAACGGAAGATATCAAAGCCCACTTTTGGTCCAAAGAAGTTGTAATCCGTGTGAGTAAAAACATAGTCGCCGTCCTGGAAAGCACGTTTGACATCGACTTTTGCACTGCCTTTGGGTAATGCTTTTAATACTTCACCAAAACCCGCTAAACCATCAGCTACAGCCAGATTATGCTGAATGTATTTATTGGCATTTACGTAGCTCACCGCATGGTGATCACCGCTTTCAATACTGTTAAGCAGGGCAACGGCTTTGTCTTTATTGGATAGGGTATGTTCCTCACCAACAGATTGGCTTGAACAAGCAGTTGTAGAGATAACAGCAGCGGCCAGTGCTGCAGATAGGATTTTTTTCATGACTTAACCTCTCGTTTTCATTGAGATCATGGTAAGTCAGGGCTCGAATTAGCACATGGTCACTATCAGAACAAAAATGGTAAATATCGAACCTCTTCCTATCAAGCCTTTGTCTCTCAAACCTTTATCTATTGAAGCTAGATAAGAACAAGCCAAGCAGGCAGACCCCGTTCAAAATCAGATCGCTCTACATTGACCAACCTATTCATCATGATTCGCTTAAACCTGCAGTTACTTGGGCCAACCCGAGCTGTTTTTGAAAACGAGCAGGAGTAAATCCGGTATGCTTTTTGAAGTATTTAACAAAATTACTGGCATCCTCGAAACCCAGATCATACGCCAGCTGCTGTGTGGTGAGACGATCAATAGACAGTCTTCTTTTTGCCTCAAGCACGGTAAACGCATCGATAATTTGCTTAGCCGTTTTACCAGTAGCGAGTTTGCATAATTGATTCAAGGTCTTATAGGTGCAATGCAGCTGCTCAGCGTAACTGGCTGCATCTCTATTACTTTGAAACTGTTGCTCAAGCAGAGTCGCAAAACGAATCATTCTTTGTTGCTGCTCTTTGTTTAAACGCCCTTGGCTCTGAGGTGGTCTGGCCCTGCGCAACATCAGGAATAATGAAGAGAACAGATGCATCGCGATCAATGTATTGGAATCCTCCCTCGCCAACTCTTTCTCTATTTCATCCAGTAGAGAAAAACAGCTATCGCGCAGTGCCTGATCAGGGGTAAATACCGGCACTAAACCGGTATCCAGCGAGGTGGGCGAAAACTCAGACAGACGCATATTGGCCAGGGCTTGATCAACAAAGCGCTGAGTAAAGAGCAAAACTTTACCCTTTACCGGTGAGCTGAAATCAAAAGCATGTATCTGATGCCTTTGAACTGCGATAAAGTCACCAGCTTGAAAAGCATAACGGTTGAAGTCCACCTGATGACTTCCCTGCCCCTGCTCAACCACAATAAGATTGTAGAAGCCGATACGATGGGGCTTATCCGGTGGATGAGTAGGCTTATGCTGTCTCTGTTGCAGCATCTCCAACTCAATCACCTGCAATTCCCGTTCAGCTGAGCGTTTGTAGTTAAAGCCTACGTCTGGAAAACTCACGTTTATTTCTTGCCTTTATTTCTTAGCTTTACTTTACCTAAGAGAGTTCACTTATTATCCGAAACCGCGCGAGATAGAATTGAACCACCAATGCTTAAACAACAAACTCTTCTGTATCGATTTCCAATTGAGTGTTGGCGTTATAACGGGAGCCAGCCACTGTTTCTTGATTGATAATCTGATCCAAGCGCTCAAAAGCACCAACACTTAAGGTCACATCCTGAGCACTGAAGTTTTCCTTTAAATGATCAGGATTTGTCGTACCTGGTATCGCGATAATATTGTCATCACGACCTAAAACCCAGGCTAGCGCTAGCTGTGCCAAAGAACAGCCCTCTTCCTGTGCTACTTCGGCGGCCTGTTCCAACAAGGTCAGATTTTTAGGATAGTTATCGACATCAAAACGCGGCATATTGCGACGCAGATCATTAGCTGCCAAAACAGATAGATCAGTAAGCTTACCAGTAAGAAATGCTCTAGCCAGAGGGCTAAAAGCCACAAAGGTTGTACCGAGTTCACGACAGGCTTCCAATACAGCAATCTCTGGGTTACGGGTCCACAGCGAGTATTCCGTCTGCATCGCGGCAATAGGATGAACCTTGTGTGCCTTACGCAGAGTACTAGCAGACATCTCCGATAAACCTATGCTCTTGATCTTACCCTCTTCCACCATACGAGAGAGCTCGCCCACACTGTCTTCAATCGGCACATTGCGATCCAAACGGTGCAGGTAATAGAGATCGATAGCCTCCGTTTGTAAACGCTGCAGGCTGCCTTCCAGAGTCTTACGAATGGTTTCAGGGTGGCCATCTAAAACCCGCTTCCCCTGATCATCTTTATACAACACGCACTTACTGGCTAAGACAAACTCATCACGCCGACCTTTCAGTACCTTACCCAGTAAGGTTTCATTGGCTCCAAAGCCATACAGTGATGCGGTGTCCAGATGGTTATAGCCCAGATCCAAAGCACTCAGCAGCAGATGCTCAGCATCTTGTTCGGAGGGCGGCGTACCGTAAGCATGGGACAAATTCATACAGCCCAAACCGATTGGAGAACAGGTAAAAGGTCCCAGATTACGTGTAGCCATAATAACCTCCGATTAAAAATCGATTATTTTCAAATAATTACAGACTTTACCATTAAGATAAGGCAAATCACCAAATCATTTTCATAGACAGGCATCAGATGAAGTTGATCCATTTGAGAAGATAAACGGGCGAACAATCAAATTGTTTCAATCCTGTCTCACTTTCTTCAGATGAATATGGTATATACCAGATAACACCACTACTTCTGAAAAGGCGATCCAATGAAAGTGCATGAGTGTGTTTCCTTCCTACTTATCAACAACGACCAGATCCTGCTGGAAAAGCGCGCCATGAGTAAAGCTTCGGATCCGGGATTAATCGCCATACCCGGCGGCCATATTGAAGCAGGGGAAAACCACAATCAGGCACTGATCAGAGAATTAGATGAAGAGCTGAGCGTACAACCATTGTCATCAATATTCCTTTGCTCCCTGTATCACCAAACCAATATCGAGCTTCAGCTACTGCATTACTATGTGGTTTCAAACTGGAAGGGAGAGATACAATCACTTGAAGCTGATGAGGTGTTTTGGCATCAACAGGAAGAAGCTCCTGTTGATATTACTGCAGACAAGGTCGCCTTAGCCGAGTATCTCAGGCTCAAAGAATACAACTGGATGGCTTGAAATAACGTCCTGAACTGAATTGAAATAACTTACTGTTGGGCCATCAGGCCTCTCTGGCGATTGATCTGGATAGAGCTTCTATTACCGCCTGAGCCAATAACTCACCAAAAAGTACGTGCTTACCGCAATAACGTACTTCATCAGGACCAAAACCATTTACGATAGCAACAGAGTCAGTCCCAGTGCCCGTTGCTATCTCACCAGATACTGGGCTGATCACTCCAGCATCCTGCAAAGCGGCAGCTTTAGCTTCGGTGATCACCATCAAAGCTTCAACCATTGCAGCCTGAGTTAAATAGGCATTTGTCAGCATGATCAGATTAATTGTGCCGATCTCTTCCGGCTCAGAGGCTATCTGTCGGTACTCTGCAACGTCACCTGCCCGACGGGCATTAGCCAAGCCTACTGTTGCCAGAACAGTAATCTCAACACCTTGGGCCGATCGGACTGATTTACGAAACGACTTCATTGAGGCAGCTGTCATCATACCAACTAGCTGGCCTTTACCGCCTAATGCGCTGGCATAGTTAATCAGCGTTTGCTCCGGAGGTTCTGCTGCATCAGTATGTTCTGGCACTTTCAGATTTAAAACCTGATCTGCAGTCACTAAACCGCCGTTACACACAGCAGAACTCAGTACCTGGTGAGGTTTACTCAAGCTTATATGAAGATAATCTTGTGTATGGCTGAGGGAAGCAAAACGGGTTAATGGTGTCGGCATATATTTTTGAACAAAATTCGTTGGATAGGGTTTCTTGGCTAGGATTTCTTGGCCTGAGTGTTAGTACAGACTCAACTGAAAGGACATGGCCAAGTCTACAGCAACTATCCCATATCATCAGCCAGAAAAAGGCCGGGATTTTAGGCTTTTGCGCTCGCGACTGCGTTCCAGAATGGCCTGTTTCTCGGAAACTGCAGCCTTGTGCCACTGCAGAATCTCATCATAACTACGAAAGCAGCCCAGGCAGATATCATTCTCATCCAGACAGCAGTTGCGCACACAAGGGGATTCAACATCTTCCTTTGTGTCTAAAGGTGGTTGAGATTGTAAGTCACTCATATTACACCCCACGCAAATTCCCAGAAACGCTCGATAAAATCAGTAAGATCAGTTATTAAAAGAGTCATGAAGCTCCTGATCCCCACCGATTAGACAGCACCACACTTGATAGAGGAAAAGCTTTAGAAAAACCTATCAGCCCTTATTTCTTAACAGGTAATCCTCTGCCTGCTGAATAAAGTCACTAATCGCTTGCTCCAAATCTGGCAGACGATGAATTACAGCATCAATGCCATCCGATTTTGCGGCTTGTTCCAGTGTTTTACACAGTTCCGCAAGCAGGACTGCTGAGCCGTTTGCGGCGATACCTTTGACTCTGTGCAGTTGAGCCCAGATTAAATCCATATCACGGGTTTTAACTTGTGTTTTAATCTGCTCGAGCTGGTTAGGTAGATCATCTACAACCATTTTCAGAGTGATTTCAACCAGGTTTTGATCACCGATAAGGCGTGTAGTCAGGGCGTTGCTATCAAAAACCTGAGCAGTTGAACCCTGTGCTGGCAGAGGCATTAGGATGGTGCTCTCCTCTTCTGGAGATAACCATCGCAACAGGCATTCTTCAATGGCTTTAGGTTCTAATGGTTTGGTGAGGTAGTCATCCATGCCCGCATCCCGGCAGCGTTCAGCTTCACCTTTCATGGCGTTGGCACTAAGGGCTATGATAGGCACTGAGGATTTCTCTGGCGATTCCTGCATCTGACGAATTCGGCTGGTCGCTTCCAAGCCATCCATCACGGGCATTTGGCAATCCATTAATATCAGATCAAAGCTGCGGTGTTGCAGTTTGATTAGCGCTTCCTGGCCATGGCTCGCAACCTCTACATGCCGCACATATTTTTCCAGTAACCCTCGGGCAACGACTTGGTTCGTTTCGTTATCATCAACAACCAAGATCCGGGCATTCATTGTCTTTTCCAAGCCTTCATTACTTGTCCGTTTCTCGTCTTCCGGAACCTCTTCTCCAGAGAGCTGGACTAAACAGCTGTGTAGCTCGGATAAAACAATGGGATGGCGCACAATGCCATCATATTGATTATAAAAGTCCTGCTCTTTTAGCAGTACGGGATGGCTTAACAGAACAAACAGAAGATCATGCAGTAGCGGATCTTGCGTAACCAACTCGGTAAAACGTAGTCGATCTCTTAGCTCATTAGTTTCATCCACTAATACCAGATCAAAAGGCTGTTTAGCGACAGCAGCGTTATGCAATTCCAACATGGCATCTTCTGGGCGCGCTACCACTTTGTTGGAGATATTCCAGGCATTCATCGCCTCCGACAATAATTGGCGATAGCAGGTATTAGCGTGTAACACTAAAATCTTAAGATTGCAGGCAGGTAATCCTAAGCTTGAGTGCTGTAATGGGCTATATTGCATAGGGATAGTAAACCAGAAGGTTGTGCCCTTGCCTGGTGTACTTTCTACGCCGATTTCACCGCCCATCGCTTCCACAAGCTGTTTGGATATCACCAGGCCTAAACCTGTCCCACCATGCTTACGGCTGGTCGAGCTCTCTGCCTGAGCATAGCGGTTAAACAGTTTAGCGATTTGCTCTTTGGTTAAACCAACACCACTATCTCTGACCTCAAAGCGCATACAGACCTGATCACGGTTTAAGTGCTCAGGAAAAACAGAAACACGAATCTGTCCTTTGTCGGTAAATTTAATAGCGTTGCCAACCAGATTATTCAGAACCTGACGGATTCTCAGTGGATCACCAAATACCCGGCTTCGATCCAGATAGTGACTGGGGCAGATAAGTTCAATGTTCTTCTCATCAGCTTTAATGGCGTGACTGGCCGCAATATCCCCGGCCAAACTGAGCAAATCAAATTCGGTGCTTTCCAGTTCTATCTTACCCGCTTCAATTTTTGATAGATCCAGCACATCATTAACGACAGCCAGTAAAGATTCAGAGCTTTTAATGGATAGATTAACCAGATTGGCCTGACTATGTGATAGTTGAGTATCTTGCAGAAGTAACAGGGTGCCCAGAATACCGTTGATCGGATTACGGACCTCATGGCTCATATTAGAGAGAAAGTCGGTTTTATGCTGACTGGCCTGTTCCAGCTGTTGGACCTTTTTTCTTAACTCAAACTGAGAAATCACTTCGCGACTTAAAATCTCCAGTGATCTCTTTTGTTGATCCGTTAATGTTTTGGGTTTATCACTGATGGCACATAGGGTGCCTAAAGCATAGCCTTCCGGCGTTACCAGCTGAGCTCCGGCATAAAAGCGAATATTAGGGGCCTCGGTAACTAGGGGATTATCACAAAAGCGTTCATCCTTACTTGCATCAGAAACCTCAAACACATGACGCTGTTGGATGGCATGGGCACAGAAGGCAATATCTCTTGAAGTCTCTGCTGCATCAATCCCCACAGCCGATTTAAACCATTGCCGATCCGGGTCAACTAGGCTGATCAGGGCAATCGGTGTATCACAAATCTCTGATGCCAGTTGAGTCAGATCATCAAAAACCTTCTCGGCTTCAGTATCCAGAATATCGTAATCGTACAGCGCCTCAAGACGCTGTTTCTCATCGGCAGGCAGGGCAGCAATCTTCATAAGTCCATCCTTTGTTCAGCGTCTTGCATCGGGGAAGCGTACCCTTGTTATTGCTTAACAGAGCCACAACACCTAACTGAGATCTATCAGTTAATGTAGCAGCCATTTAACGTGACAACGCTTCTAACCATTTCCTATAAAAACCATTATAGGCATACACACCTAAACAAAAGTATTTCCATTTTATGTCTTCAACTGCTGATGACAGTGAATTTTGAGAGGTAATGGGAAAACCATATTTAGGTGTTTAAGAGATGGTTTATATTTTAGCAAGCAACTTGCATTATGGTTATTGCTAATTTAGATATTTACACCCACACCAAAGAGTTAATCCTTAGCTCAACACGATTTACCCATCAAAGCCTGTCAGAATTGCACTTATTATTCGATTACACCTGTCATTCGATTGCACTTGTTATTTAAAACCGGGCAGCTTTAGAACATTCAACTCCCGGTAATTTTCCCGATAGCGGTCTAACTCAAGTTGTCAGTTCTAAATGGCTTTCAAGCCATGCCTCCAGTTTATCCGCACTTAAAGGCCTACTGAGTAGATAGCCTTGAGCGGTATCACAGCCACTTTCCAACAGGAAATCCAACTCACTCTGGTTTTCCACTCCTTCAGCGACCACCTTCATGCCCAAAGCATGACCCATGGTGATCATCGCCTGCACTAGGGTACGATTGCGCTCATCTAGTGAAAGATTCTTGATAAAAGAGCGATCAATTTTCAGCTCATCCAGCGGGAAAACCTGCAGATAGCTTAATGAGGAATAGCCCGTGCCAAAGTCATCAATGGATACCTTCAGACCGGATTCCCGCTGATTATGCAGCTGGTCCACCACATAGCTGTTTTTTTCCATCAACAGATGTTCTGTGATCTCCAGCTTAATCTGCTCGCGGGATAACTGATAACGCTCCAGTGTCTGCTCAAAATGGGTAAAGAAACCATCGACATCTTCCAATTCACTACTGGCAATATTCACTGCAATCTGTTGGATAGTCGAATCTGCTTGTTGCCATTTTTGCAGCTGCTGACAGGCATTTTCTATCACGATAATACCAATATCATGAATTAACCCTATCTCTTCCGCTAAGGGAATAAACTCATCGGGAGCTAATAAACCTTTTTCGGGATGCTGCCAACGAATCAGTGCTTCAGCACTCACCACGGTCTGAGACTTAAGATCCAGTTTCGGTTGATAGAAAAGCACAAACTCCTGCTTCTTAATAGCCTGACGCAACTCTTCTTCCAAACGGATACGATTCAGAGCATGAGAATTCATCTCTGTGGTATAAAAACGGTAAGTATTACGTCCCGCTTCCTTGGCACGATACATCGCCATATCCGCATGTTTGAGCAGCGTTTCCATATCCGTAGCATCCGCGGGGCACAAAGTAATACCCACACTGCCGCTGATATAGTTCAGCTCCTCACCATTCACATAGAAAGGTTTTCTTAATTCATTAACGATCTTTTCCGCAAACTGTTCCAGCTCATTGATATCACTGATCTGATCAAATAGTGCAGTAAACTCATCTCCACCCAATCTGGCCACCAGATTGCTGCTACCGACAATTCTCTGCAGACGCTGTGCGGCTTCCAATAGCAACAGATCACCAAAGGAGTGGCCTAAGGTATCGTTGACCTCCTTAAAACGATCCAGATCGATAAACATCAGAGCAAAAGGTCGATCCTCCTGCTTTTGGCGTATCACCGCTTCTTTTAGCTTGGCGGAAAACAAGGTGCGGTTAGGTAGATCCGTTAAGGCATCATAATTGGCCTGATACCAGATATCTTCCTCATATTTCTTGCGCTGGGTAATATCGTTAAACAAGCCGATATAACGCAGTACTTCATCGGTTTCTGAGTTCTTAACCGTATTGATCGACAACCATTCGGGATAGACTTCACCGGTTTTTCGCCGATTCCAGATCTCTCCTTGCCAGGAACCTGTCGTCTGCAACTGCCGCCACATCTGGTGATAAAATTCACTGGGGTGACGACCCGAGGACAACAAAGCCGGAGAATGTCCCACTACTTCTTCTTCACTAAAGCCCGTGATCTTACAGAACGCCGGATTCACCGACAGAATACGGTTATCGGCATCCGTGATTACAATAGCTTCAGAGGTGTTGTTAAACACCGAGCTGGCCAGGGTTAGGGCTTCTTCATGAGCCAAACGCTCACTGATATCACGAATCGTCAGAGTATAAAGCGAGGGATTGGAATAGGAGATACGACCACAAGACACCTCGACCGGAAACAGCTCCCCCTCTGGATGCTGCCCGTTATAACGAATGGCTCGTGTCTGTTGCAGACTGCTGGTACTTGCATCACTGGATTTATCATCTGATGCCTTACTCTCTACGACGTGGTGTTCTAACAGAGAGGTATAATCCGGCAGTAAACGCTCCAGCAATAAACTCTGTTGCTTATCACTGTTGTAATTGCCGCCTTGCTGACCACCTTTATTAGCGTCTGGATCATCGCCCTCAAAGCTCAGATCAAAGATATGTTCAGCAGCAGGGTTCATATCTACCACTACGCCTAATTCAGTGATAGTAATAATGCCATCTGCCGTAGCATTTAAAATAGCACTCTTACGGGCTTCGCTGACTTTCAGCGCTTTAGTCGCCTCATTGACCTGGAGTAGATAACTCAAACGGTTTTTCAGTACCGCCCAATGGATCGGCTTGGTGATATAGTCGCTGCTACCGGCTTTAAAGGCTTCATCAATAAATACCTCATCATTCATCGCAGTGACCAAAATGACGGGGGTATGTTCCCCTTTGGGTAACTGCTTCAGGGTCTGACAGATATCCACCCCAGACAGATCAGGTAGATCACCATCCAATAGCACCGCATCCGGCTGATGTTGCTGGAACAGACGAATCGCATCAATGCCACAATCCGCTTTGACAACACGATAATGATGGCCAGTTAAAAACTGCTCTAACATCAGCAGAAATACCGGATCATCATCCACAATCAGCACCAATGGATGATTGGCTACAGGTTGCTGCGCTGCTGAGTGATCGGTCTCTGAGTTACCAATCCCTGAGTTACTGACCGCTGGGGACTGAGCCACAGAGTGATCAACTGGGGTGTTATTCGCCATGGCAAAGTGCCTCTATCTCAATATCAGCAAAGGCAGCATCCAAACTGACGATGGCCTTTGGTAGCTGTGTGACTAATTTTTCTAATGACTGGAACTGGTGATCTTTTGCCCCATGCTCCAGTTGTTCTGCGATATATCCAACGTGTTCTGCCCCCAGGCTATAGGCGCTACCTTTTAAGCGATGGGCAGCCCGTCTAAGGGCATCACTATCCTGACTTTCATAAGCTTGTTGAATGCTTTCCAGCAGTGAAGGTAAACTACTGGAAAAAGTTTTTATCAACGGCCCCAGCGCCTGCGGCCCCAGATCATCCCCTAAACGTTTGAAGGTTTTCAGGTTTAAAACCGGCTTATCATTATTGGTTAACTCAGGCTGTTCTAAAATAGATTCAGGCTTTTCTGTATAGGTAGCATCATCGACACCAGAGTGTTCAATACGTACTGGTTGCTCAGGTAACCAACGCAGAAGAATTTCGACTAACCCTGCCTTAGCCAGCGGTTTAGCCAGATGGTCATCCATTCCCCGTTGCAGGCACAACTCGCGATCACCGCCCATGGCATGGGCCGTCAAGGCAACAATCGGTGTGCGATCACCTGTGCGCTGTTCCATCTCGCGGATCTTTTCTGTTGCCAGATAACCATCCATCACCGGCATCTGAATATCCATCAGAATCAGATCAAAATGGCTCTTACGATACAGAGCTACGGCCTGAGCACCGTCTTCCGCCAGCTGAGCCTCAAAACCCAACTGACTTAACATCCCTAGGGAAACCTGCTGATTGACCGGGGTATCTTCAACCAACAAAATCCTGGCACCAAAGCGCTGAGCTAATGCCCGCTTCTTCTCGCTTGCTGCCACAATCCCTTTTTCATTGGGTACTTTTGCATTTGGAACATTGATATTTGAGAAATTTGCATTTGAAACAAGGGCATCGTCAGCAAACCCTTCACCATACAGATCAGATTGTGAGCTTTGGCTATAACCTGTCAGCACCTTAATCATGGCATCATAGAGCTCAGACTGACGGAACGGCTTGCGTAGATAATAATCCACACCAGCATCAGTCGCCTGCTCACTATCCACCATATCCATAGAGCTAAGCATAATAACTTTTAGCTCAGAAAGGCTCGGCTCCTGTTTGATCATACGTACCAGTTCCAAGCCACTGATATCCGGCATCATCTGATCAACCAACACCATCTGATAAGGATTGCCTTCCTGCACTCGATGCATCAGACGCTCAAAAGCCGCTTTAGCGTTGCTTTCAGAGCCATTCTGCATCCCCCAAGAGATCACAATATGGTGCAACAGCTCACGGTTGGTACTGTTATCATCAACAATTAGGGTTGAAGTACGATTCAGTAACGCTTGGTGTTCTTCAGTGATATCAAAACACTGTCCGCCCTTTTTCAGCGGTAGATCAAACCAGATACGGGTGCCCTGGCCTACATCACTGTCCAATTGAATCTCACCGCCCATCAGCTCAACCAGCTGACGAGAGATCGCTAAGCCTAAACCAGTGCCAGCATATTTCCGGGTGCTGGAACTATCTAACTGGACAAACTTCTGGAACAGCTTTTTGCGCTGAGTATCAGAGATACCAATCCCCGTATCCGCGACTTTAAAGCGCAGGAGCAGTTGATCCTGTTGCTCATCAATCACTTCAACACTGACCACAACTTCACCCTTATCGGTGAACTTAATCGCATTGTTGACCAGATTCATCAGGATCTGATTAATACGATCCGCATCCCCTTTCAGGTAATGACTCAGACGTGGCAGAGTCACCGGGATCAACTCTAAACCCTTACGGTTAGCATTATCTGCATACAGCAGAACACAGTTTTCCAGCAGCTCGTTGGGATTAAACTCAGCAACATGGATATTAAATTTACCCGCCTCTATCTTAGATAGATCCAGAATATCATTGAGCAGGTTTAACAGAGTCTCACCGGAGCGTTTCACCGTTTCCAGATGTCGACGCTGCAACATATTAAGTGGAGTATTCAGCACCAGTTCGGTCATGCCCAACACGCCATTTAACGGCGTGCGGATCTCATGACTCATGGTGGCCAGGAATTGGGCTTTCGCAACAGAGGCTTCTTTCGCCTGCTCTAACGCTTTTTCCAGTTCCTGGGTACGCGAGGCAACTTTATGTTCGAGCGAGCTATTGGCATCCGCCAGATCCTGTTGAGATTGATTCAGGTGCACCAGCATCGCTTGGATCGATAGCCCCAGTGATGCGATCTCATCATCACCCTGTACAGGGATATGGGTATTTCTCTCTCCGGCAGTAACTTTATCCGCCGCAGTTTTAAGTTTTAGCAAAGGCTTAGTGATATGGTAGGCCAGTACGATTGAAGCCAGTACCAGCAGCACGACCCCAACAAACATGACCAGCGTGATACGCTTTAATAGCCCTGCAGATTCATGACTCAGATATTCCAAATCGGTCACGGCACCAATGATAATATCCTGGCTTAAACCGTAATCCGTCATCGGCAGACGCCTGAGTGCCAAACCGAGGTCATGGGATTCCAACTCAAGTGCATTCAACTCACTTGAGCCAACATCGCCATTTATAGTCGCAACGTTGTGATTAAATACATTGTGATTAAATAACTTAATATCGCTGCGGGTCAGCTCCTCAAAGTCTCTTTTCAAAGTCAGCTGAGGATTCAGTTCATAGGCCCAGTTACGTTCCAGGTCAGGGTGACTTAAATACTGGCCCTGCATATTAGCGGCAAAATAACTGACCGGACCGGAGCCCAGGCGCAGATTAGCCATAATCTTGTCGAAGTCCACCTGTACAATAAGTACTCCGGCAGCAATGCCGTAGCGGTCATAGATCAGTTGCCCAGCGTAAAAGATCGATAGAGGGGGATACACTATTTGACCAGCAGACTTTAACAGCTTGGGATCACTGACCCAGATCTGTTCCTTATTGTTGTCAAACAGCTGTTTTCTGGCCCAGGCGAAGTCGCCATGCTCCTGATTAAACACCTGGGTTTTATCCAGCACAATTTCGCCATTACGTTCAATGTGCAGCAGCGGCTGTGTTTCATCCAGTAAGTGTAATTGAATCGATTGATAAACCGGCCGTTGGCGCATTACCGTATGGGCAATCGCAGAGAAACGCTGACGCCACATGGACAGCGTCATATTCTCCTGATCATCATAGCCATCACCATCCTGAGCACGTATTACGCCTGAAATAGCATTGCTTTGACTCAGTAGATCGATATCGTCTCTTAAAGTGCGCACCTTCTCCAGCATCAGGGATTCTTCCCGTTCCAGATCCTGACCTAAGCCCTGAAGCGCCTGTTGTTCCAAGAGCTCAGCGGAACTGTTATAGCTGATCATACCGATCACGAGCATACCGATCAGGCTGATGACCAGGGAGAAAAAGCCAATTTTTACCGGTAGCGAATAAAGCGGTAGTCGATTCATGGCAACTCCGGTATCAGCATAAATTTCAATCGTTGTTCCAACTCATGCAGCAGTAGGGACACTTGTTGCATCTCACTGTGCTCATCTCCAGCCTGCAACCCTTGCGTTAATTGCAGCCTCAAGCCCTCGGCCAAGACAAGATCCAGCGGACGACTGCTGGAGTCTGAACGAAAGATACCCAGATGGGGCTTCAAAGCAATCAACTCGTCATGGACCAGATTCAGATTGGCATAAAGATCGGTATGATTAAGATCTCTCACAACAAAATAATCCGGCGGTATCGGACTAAAGCTACCACCACGCTTTTTGATTTCACCCACCTGTTGCAGTAACTTTCGGCTTTGCAGCATCACACTGCCAATATCAGCCTTAAGCAGGCTTATATTGGACAAGCTGTTATTGGACAAACGACGGCTCTCATTGGAAAAACTCTGGCCTGTATTAGAGCGGTCCAGGCCGGCCTGTCTATTCTGATTAGTGTGTGGATTGGTCTGATTAGAGTGAGCATCGTTGAACTGATAAGTACTGCCTGATCCAGCACCATTTTTCTCACCTTTATCGCCATCCGCAATCACAAATTCCCGATTAAGATGCAGATAAATACTCTGTAGAGTCTGAGCAATCTCAACCCCTTCCTGCCAAAGATCCTGAGTAGTAATCAGGTTTTGGCCTGTCAGTAGGTCCAGCTGCTCTTTCACCTGCCACATTTTACGATAAACATCCCTGGGTGTTTTTTTCTCGACGTCCTGCAGATCAACTATCGGATAACTAAAGTGGATACGCTTAAAGTGCAGTTTCAACTCTTCCTCTAAACGCAGCATCAGCTGATACACATCTGTCGGTGTGACTTCTCTCAGCGGAGGGTGCGGAATGGCTGTAGCCGCCAGTTCCATATCTCGACGCAAAAGATCTGTCATACGAAGGTTCTGCAGGGTAATTTGCAACACATGGCGAGGATCGATCTCTTGGATCAACTCCAATTCTGCTGCCTTGGCTCTAATACCCCGAGCCTTGTTCAACGCTTCAAGGGCATAGAGAATTCGACTGGCGACAATAAAGGTATCATTCGGGTTTTTATCCAACGCGGCATTGTCATACTGAAATAAGGAACCCTGCAGATTAAAATCTGGCAGTAAATGCTCGGCATAACTTAACAGCTGAATCACGTCGTCAGGCGTCTTATTTTTGCGTACAGGAGGCAATGAAAATTCCCGGTCAATACCCAGACGATATTTAACCCTTTGTAGCTCGGCAATCACCACCTGAAGCGCATCATATACATCGGTTGGGCTGATCACACGACGAGGTACCTTAGGAGCTTTCTCTGGGGCTGGCATCCACAGATTTTTCTGCACCAGGGAGATCTTATTCTGTAACTTATATGCCGCTTGCAAAGCATGATTAGGGTGTTTGCCCTGCGTTTTATCTGGCTTTTCCAAACGTAATGCTTTGTTTTGACTCAGACGAAGAAAGTCGATCAGCTGAACGATATATTCAGCCTGCTGATAGACATCATTCGGGGTAAAACCCCTTACACTAAGCAAGGGGTCAAAGGCCAACGACGTCTGCCATAGATTGGCATAGACTTCGGTCGGGGTGACATGGCGCTTTGCCAGAGAAAGGGCCGACAGCTGGCGACGGGATTCTGGTAACAGCAGCTGAATCTCATCCCTTACATGCATCACCAAACCATACACTTCATCTGGGGTAATCTGACGGGCAGGATAATGGGGAATAACGATCTCCCCCATGCCTTTAATCTGCCGATACCGATTCACCTTAGCTAACACTTCCAGCGCCTTCTGATACACATGACGCGGCTGTTTAGGGTCAAGAGGAGGTAACTGCTGGTGCTGAACTTCTCTTTGCTCCAGCTCTTGCAACAGATAAACATCCCGTTTTATTTGCTCGGCGAGAACAAAATTATCCCAGGGTGTTTTTGCAGGAGAGATAAAGCGGGCATCAGCAGGAAAAGACCAGCCAAATAGGATAAACAGACAGGCAACAGCTCCCAGTACAAAAGTCCATTTTGCAAATATACGGGATCTGCAGACTGTATAAATGCTGTGGGGTAGCATCAAGTCAGCCTTTAATAATCAGAAGTTAGCTTTTTCCGATTTTTTTCAGCTTTTCGTCCGCTGCTGAAACCGGAAACTCGTATTTCAAATACGTATATAAGTTTTGTCTAAGCCATTATGAAAGCTTCACTCAGGAAAGCAAGCCTGTATTGAACAAAGGCACTAATTTAATGAGCATAAGCGCTGCTTTAGCGGCAGGTAGTTTAGCGACAACGGGGAAGACTCAACACAAAGATTCATATTTACTCCTTATTTGGCTTTTATCGTTATACTAGGCCGCCAGCTTGAGGGGCTTCCCCTCACTGGATTATGAAATCATACACACTTACACAAAAGTATTTCGACACTATTCGGTCAACGACTGGTGAATGAAGCCTTTTGTTACAGAGAAACTTTTGTGTGAGTGCTTACGTAGCTAAAGGATGTTCCTATTTTGCCATCTCGTGTGCCATCGCGAATTTTTATCAAACTCCTGCTAGCACTACTCTGTACCCTAGTGGCTACGGTGCTACTGATGCTACTAGTAACCAACTGGTCGTTCCAACAGGGATTTATTGATTACCTGGAGCAGGGCGAGATATCTCGTGCAGAGAAAGTAGCCGAGCTGTTTTCCCAAGAGTATCAGGAAGAAGGTGACTGGTACTTTATGGAAGAGAATTACTATGTCTGGGGAAAAACCATGCGAGCTGCTGGCGTGCCTTTGGCTGATCGCCCCAGAGGCCCACGCCTGCGACAACCTCCACCGGGTTTTGCACCAGGAAGTCGGCGCCCCCCACCGGATCGCCTGGCATCAAATCATCCGGTGCCCGGCTACCAAATAGATGATCACCAAATACACGATCAACAAAGACCAGGTTATTACCCTCGTCCGCCAGGAAATGGCGCCCAATTGGAAAATGACGAGAAACTAAACAGAAAACCTCCCCGACCAGGTCCTCTGGCCCAGAGCAATGGTTTTAATAGTGCTCAAGCCGGCCCTCGTTTTGATATCCGTTTGGCGATTTATGACCAAAACAGAGAGCCTATTCTGTTTAAAAAGCCCAAAGAGAAGATCAAACACTGGCTACCGATACAGGTGGATAACGAGATTGTTGGCTGGATCGGGCTTGAAGGCTTCGAATTAGAGACCGACCAACTGGCCAGTAGCTTTCTGCAGCAACAACAGGAAAGCGCTTATCTGATCGCCGCCGCTGTACTGATACTGGCCCTTGGCGTTGCCGCTTTGCTGGCACGACAATTTTTGCGTCCTATCCATAAAGTCGCTTATGGTGCTAAGCAGGTGGCCTCCGGTGATTACACTCATCAGATCGACGTCAAAGGCCAAGATGAATTGGCCCAACTGGCCCGTGACTTTAATCAGATGACGGCGACCTTAAAACGCACGGAAGGGCTAAGAAAACAGTGGATCTCAGATATTTCCCATGAGTTACGTACACCTATTGCCGTACTGAGTGGCGAAATTGAGGCTCTGCTTGATGGTATTCGACAACCCACGCAAGAGCGTATTAATTCGTTATATAGCGATGTACAGGGCCTGGGCCAACTGGTGGAAGATCTGCATCAACTATCATTAGCTGACCAAGGAGCTTTGGAGCTCTCCTGCCAGCAAGTAGACCTCTATAAAATCATCTGTAATCTGATGATCCCCTTTGTTCCGCGCCTGGAAGAAAAAGGTTTAACACTGGAGCTCGATGCTAATCGTAAGCTGAACTTTACGGTCTATGGCGATGCCCGACGTTTAACACAACTGATCACTAATCTGTTAGAAAATAGCCTGCGTTATACCGATAGCGGCGGTGAAACTCTGATCTCTTTGCAGCATCAGGACGATCAGGTCTTACTGGTTATTGAAGATAGTTCTCCTGGCGTACCGGAAGAGTCCCTCAGTCGTATTTTTGATCGTTTATATCGTGTGGACAAATCCCGTAGCCGTTCTGTTGGCGGTTCTGGTCTGGGTTTATCCATTTGTAAGAATATCGTTGAGGCTCATGGCGGCAAGGTTTCTGCCACTCACGGTCACCTGGGTGGCTTGAAAATCAGTATCCATTTACCGCAAAATGCCAGTTAATAACGCTCAGGAAACACCTGAGCCATATTAACCAGGGATTCAACTGATTATGACGGATGCAACACAACAGGTTCTTGTTGTTGAAGATGAAGAAAAACTTGCGCAAGTACTGAAAGAGTATTTGCAACAGGCAGGCTATGAAGCTCATTGCCTGTACCATGGCGATGAGGTGATGCCCTGGCTGGAAAACCACAACCCCGATATGATCATTCTGGATCTGATGCTGCCGGGTACCGATGGCGTCACCCTGTGCCGCCAGATCCGCGAAACATCCAATGTACCTATCATTATGGCAACGGCTAAAGTCGAAGAAGCCGATCGTTTACGCGGTTTGGAAATTGGTGCGGATGATTATGTCTGTAAACCCTATAGTCATAGGGAAATGGTCGCCAGGGTCAAAGTGATTTTACGCCGGGTTGCTCCGAGTGAAGTGACTCAAGAGAATAAAGACGATCATAATAATCTGTTTGCGGTTGACGCGGATAAGATGATGATCAGTGTACGACAACAGGAGCTTGATCTGACTCCGGTAGAGTTCCGCCTACTCAGCCATATGTTACAGCGACAAGGAGTTGTTTTCAGTCGCAATGATCTGTTGGATATCATCTACGATGATTACCGTATGGTATCTGACCGCACCATAGATACCCACGTCAAAAATGTGCGCAAAAAGTTGCAAAACGCCCTACCCGATCTTGATGTGATCCATTCAATTTATGGCGTTGGCTATAAACTGGAAGTCAAAACGGCCTAGTCTTTAGGCTATAGAAACTAAAAAGGGCTGAATTAACAGCCCTTTTTATATTATCGGAACACTTTTAAGTAAGTGTGTACGAATAGCAGTAAAGCAAGCAAATCTCTACAGCTTAAACTGCGCCATCTTATTCTCTACCTGCTGCAGAGCATTTTCCAGCTCACTACGCCCTTGCTGCAACGCCTGTGTGGTATCAGAAGTCTGATCTGCCACTTGGTTTATATCCTCCATATTACGGTTAATATCCGCCATGCTTTGTCGCTGTTGCTCAGTCTCAGCAGCAATATTCATATTCATGGTTGAGATAATGCCGATACCATTGCTCATGCTGTTCAAAGCATCTGCCACTTCCTGGCTCTGCTCTACACAGCTGATTGCCAAAGTACGCCCCCGATCCATAACACCTTTGGAGTCATCCACCTTCTCTTTAATACTGCAGACTGTCTGCTGAATATGCTCGGTAGATTCCCGGGTTTTCATCGCCAGTGCTCTTACTTCATCTGCTACAACGGCAAAACCTCGACCTGCTTCACCAGCTCGGGCTGCTTCGATGGCCGCATTAAGCGCCAGTAGGTTAGTCTGATCTGCAATAGATTCGATCACGGTTAACAGTTCAGTAATGGATTCACTGGCCATTGCCAACTGCTGAATCGATTCACTGGCATTCGCGACTTCGTCCGCCAACTGATTAATACTTTGACTATACTCTGTCACCAAATTCAGGCTATTGCCCGCTTCTGCGTGGATCTGCTCAGCCTGATCTTTCGCCTGGTGGGAGTTTTCAGACACACTCTCTACCGCCACGGTAACCTGTTCTACCGAGACAACCGCTTGCGATAAACGATCTTTCTGTTGAGAAACACCCTGGTGCGTGTTTTGGGTCATTTCACCCACACTTTCCAGGGTTTGGCAGGCTGTGCTCAAAGACTGGCGAGTATCACTGACCAGACCGTGAATCTTCTCAATAAACAGATCCACCTCCGTTGAAAGTTGACCAATCTCATCAGAGCGCTTAAAACCTAAACGACGGGTTAGATCCCCTTCACCACGCGCCAAATCTCGCATAGCTGCAAGCAACTCTTTTAACGGTTTGCTTAAGCTTCTGGCCAGACCTATTGCGATGGCAACACCCAGTACAATCGACAGCACCAGTAGCACATCGGTAATAACTCGGGTGCTCTTAACCAGCTTAGCAGTTAGTGCTTTCTGCTCATTAGCCGCTTTCAGGCTGTCTTGGACCAGTTGCTCCAGGGACTTGCCTAATTGCATATCTAGCTGAGTTAGCACCCTTTCATCGGGCAAGCTTTGTAACTGTTTCGAACCAATACGTTGATTATTCAACTCATACCAACGCTCAGCAGTCTCTTGTAACTGCTTAAAATTACCACTCACCATTAAAGCATCTGTCGCCGTCTGGGCAGATTTCAGTTGGACTAGGAATTTCTCTTGCAGCTGCATCAGAGATTTTTCTGCTTGTTGGGCATCAGAAAACTCAATTCGTGCCAGTTGCTTAGCTACCAGATCCCGACTCTTTAAAAAAGTATCCCAAGCCGCACGACTTTGATCCACTGCAGTGAGCGGATGTTCATATGCCGCCAGAGCGCTATTACCCAACTGCCCCAACTGAATATTCTGATAAATACCCACACCAGAGAACAGAGCGATCAACAGGCCAAAACCCAGCCATAATTTACGTGTAATACTCATCACTCGTTCCTCTTATCAGTAAGGCAGAATCGGCAGACTAACCGGCTGATCAGCCCCAGTCAGACTATCCATAAAGGCCACCAGATCTTTGACTTGTTGCTGATTTAACGTCAAAGGCCTCATCTCCTGTGACAAGCTTGCACGAGGGATACCGCCACTGACATAGTGCCAGACGACGTCCTCAAGATTTTGCAGGCTTCCGTCGTGCATATATGGAGCACGCTGGCGGATATTTCTTAAGCCAGGGGTTTTAAAGGCATGTTTATCTTTAGCTTGATTAGTGAGCGCCTGGCGACCTTCATCTTCTGTTGGTAAGCCCACATCATGGAATTTATTATCGGTAAAATTCCAACCGGTGTGACAAGCACCGCAACCGGCTTCACCTGTGAACAGTTTAAAGCCTCTTTTTGCAGAATCACTGATTGCTGCTTCATCCCCTGAAACCCACAGATCAAAAGGTGCCGTACCGGAAACAATTGTTCTTTCGTAAGTAGCAATTGCCTTCAGAATACCGTCCGAATGAATCCCTTTCCCCGGAAAAACTTTATCAAACCATGTACGGTAACCAGGTACCTGACTCAGACGCTCAACCACCGTATCAAGGGAGACATTCATCTCATTCGGTGACTCAACAGGCCCCCGAATCTGCTCCTCCAGAGAGCCTGCACGACCATCCCAGAAAAATTCTCTGCCCCAGGCCATATTCAGAATCGTCGGAGAGTGTCGTGATAGTGTTTCACCCTGACCACCAAATGCGCCCTTAACGCCATCTTCCCAGCCCAATGAAGGGTTATGACAAGTGGCACAGTTCATATTGAAGTTCTTGCTCAGACGCTGATCAAAAAACAGCATTTTACCCAGCTGAGCCTTCTCTGCACTGTAGGGGTTTTCCTGAGGGTACGGAATAGATGTCGGTCGCTGAAATGCCTGTTTCAAGGCATCTAATGCAGGGTCATTAGCTAATGCCCGAACAGGTATCAGCATCCATATCAAGGTCAAAAAAAGAGGAATAAGCCGCATCACTCTTGTCTCCAATAATACCGATCCAAGATCGATCACGTGTGGGGTTGTTATATCTGATTTTTATGAACTACGTTATTTGATGTCTTTTAGATGCAGTTATTTCATTAAAAATCAGAGGGAGAATATTCAAATACATATCAAAACAGGAGAAAAATATTTAATCACAAGATCTATTAATTTCAACACACTTTACTATTTTTAAACCCTTACATTTAGAATTACTTTGGTTAGTCTCAATCAAACAAAAAATTATAAACATATTCTTTTTTAAAAAATGGGCTTGGGCCACTTTGTGATAACACCTCATTCCTATTTCTGATGAATACATTAGAGATTAAGCAATCAAGCTTAATAAAGATAAACAGCTCTAACTGAGTATATAGCACCTTGGTTTTTTTGCGCCGTTCCCGAAGAAATGACACCTTCTGGCACCACAAAAACTACAGAGTTGGCACCATTATCAGCAAGACTCAGATAAAAATGAGTGAAAGATCAGCAAGCTCTCACACAGCTTATCAAGCTGATAAGAAAATGTTTGTCAGAAAGTGTCAGCGCTCTCCTATTGACTTATGCATGTACATTGGGAATAGATAATTCGAACTCAGTGCCAACTCCAAGTTTACTTTTAACCTTCAGCTCTCCACCCATTTTTTTGGCCAGATTATGGCTAACGGACAGCCCCAGGCCTGTGCCTTTACCTACATCCTTAGTGCTAAAGAAAGGAGTAAAGATTCGCTTCGCAACTTCTGGCGACATACCAGGACCATTATCAGTGATTTTCAGTGTGAGATTGCTATCGCTTTGATCAACACTGATCTGTATTTTGTTTTCGCTATTCGATCCATCTGTACCTTGATCCTGCAGCATGGCTTGAGCGGCATTTTTGATCAAATTGGTCATAATCTGCTGAATAAAGCCTCTGTGGGCACAGATTTCGTCTGAGTTAGCTATATTTCGCTCAACGGCTACTTCATCATTTAACTCATACTTTAGGATACGCAGTGTTTCATCCACTAGTTGCGTCATGCTGAACTGGCTTTTTTCCAGTTTCTGCTGTTTGGCAAATGCACCAAGATCACTGATGATATCCCTGACCCTCAGTAAACCTGAGCGAGAGTCATCAACGATATCCCGAATATCTGTCATCAAATATTCTAGATCCGCTTCAACCTTCAAGCCCTCAATATCCGACAGAACATGCTCTGCATTAGTACTAGCTTGTTTATCCAGGCTCACTACCAATTGATCCTGCAGCTTGATCAGTTTAACCAGTGTATCAACATAATCATCCAGCGGTTGAAAGTTACTCAGCACATAGGCCAACGGGTTGTTAATCTCATGGGCAATACCCGCAGCGATTTGCCCCACTGTAGCCATTTTCTCGTTATGAATCAGCTGCTCTTTAGTTTCGTTAAGCTCCAATAACGCCGCTTTGGTTCTCAAATACTGAGACTTGAGTTTATTCTTTGCGACTCTGCGTTCAATAATCATGCGAATGACATCACAGGCTTCTTTCATTACCTCAATAGCACTGATATTTAAGCGGTCCATTTTTTCAATGGGCAAAAAAGAGATAATTAAGCAAACCACTTTGCCATAAATAATAATAGGGAAAGAGAGATAACAACCGGGATCACACTTAATACTACGACTTAACTCACAGTTATTGCTTTCTGGTATTAATTCAATTTGAGGAACTTTTCTAGCAATGGCTTTATCAACCAGTTTTAGAATGGCCGCTTGGTTCAAGTTTTCAAGTTCAGTCGCAGAGTAACCATCATAGACATGCTGAAAGCTAATCTGCTCACCCTGTTGATGACGCACAATAAAGGTATCATTTGATTGGGTAAACTCACTCAGCAGGTCAGCAAACTTCGCTATCGTTTGGTTCAGGTCCAGACTGTCATGAGCAAAGCTTCCGGCAGTGGCTAACAGATTTTTTTGAATCTGCTCCATTCGAGTCTGCTGCCGTGTTTGTTCAGCAAACACCAATAGAGGTGAAATATAATCACTTATCCGATTAATTCTGCCAATAGAAATCGCCTGATGAACGCCATACTTTATTTGCCAATCAAGACAGCGGCTCTCTTCGACTTCAGGAATCAAAATAATTAACAACACATCATTATAGTTAAGCGTGTCTTTCAGAAAGCCAATGCACTCCTTCACCAACTGTTCCTGTTCACTCAGACTGAGATCAAAGATCACCATAGAAACAGTATGATCCTTAAAGAAGCGTCTGAATTCCTTATAGTTTTCAACCCAGGATACGGAAAAGCCTTCAGGTACAACGCTGCCCTGCTCATACTCGGATAAACCCAGAGTTAAAACTGAAATATGTTGTTGATCTTGTTTTTCCATTACACACATCCCTATAATCAAAAAAACAGTTGAGGGCGTTACCATGGATCAGATAAGGCTTCTTTACTATAGCCAATCAGTAAAAGAGATGTCACTAATGGACCTGAAAAACATCATGGATATTGCAAGGAGCAACAACAACAGCCTGGGTATATGTGGCATGCTCTGTTACAGCAACCAATACTTTATGCAGGTACTGGAAGGCCCCAGAAGAGATGTATCTGAACTGTTTATCACCATCGCAAACGATCCCAGACACGACGATATTACTCTAATGAGCTGTACCCCAATTGATAATATCCTGTTCTCAGAATGGGATATGGGCTGCGCCAGTAACTTGCCGCTGTTAGAAAAAATTATGCAACAACTGAAAATGTCCGAATTCAACCCGGAAAAGCTCAGCGTAAAACAAGCCCTGACCATACTTAAATATCTATCTCAGTATCAGGACGATCTCTAAGCAATTCAGCCGCTAGTCTATATCAGGCAGAAGTAAGATTTGATGACAGGCTCATAAATCAAGAGTCTGTTTCTTCATATTCATACACTAACTGAGAGCTATCACTGGCTGTGATAATCAAAGTAGTCTCTGTCACCTCATAGGACGCTGCTGACATTAAGGCATTGATAATAAAGCTCTCTTGCGCTCGGTAACCTTGCTGCCCCATACCGATACAAGCTATCTCTGTCGCCGCAATAGCCGTGAAAGAGAGCTGTTTATTGTGTGCCGTATACGGGGTGGAAAACAGATTGCAGTCCAGAGAACCGAAAGCCTCACCCGAGTGATTAAACTGCAGATGGTAGGATGAGTTTTCAACTAAAGCGATTTTAGGTTCTTCACTTAAACCGAAAGAGACCAGTTGCCAATCCTTATTTTGCAAAGCCAGAAGATCCGCTTCAGAGTGTTGGCCTAGCTGATTAAACTGCTTGTCAATTATCTGCCCCGTTTGACCATCACTGCTACAGCCCCAGACAAACAGCGTCAGTAACGACGCCAACAAACCATAATTATTCATCACAAACTCCTCATCATTTGAGGAAAATGTTAACGGATAGGGTTAAGTCTTGTGTTTTTCGTTTGTTTACGGAATGTAGGCCTTGCATCTGGCGTAATCAGTAGTTACTAAGCAAAGACCTAATACGGTGCCTGCATAACAGCACCTGAAAAACAGTCCTGAATCACACGAATAAACAACTCTTTCGCTCGATTGGGTTTGTGATTGTGTTTAAAGATCACTGCTGCCCCTAGGGCAAAATGCTTCTTATCTCTGCCAAAAGCTCTTAACAAACCCGCTTCAACATAGTGTCGTGCAACTTCTTCCGGCAGAAAACAGATAAACTCGCCGGACAGGATCAAGCCAATGCGGGATTCATAGTGGTATGAAGAGCCTGACAAGTTCATCTGAGAGAGATTCTGATAGATCTCTTCATGGGGCTGCAAACCAGCATGGATCAGCTTAGCCTCATTGATCATATCCATAGTGATCGTACCTTCATCCAGATCAAAAAAGGGATGTCCCTGACCACAATACAGGTAGTTATTATCGGTAAATAAGTGAATATAGTGCAGACCTTCAAGCTTTCTGTGGTAGGGGATAAACGCCAGATCCAGCTGATCATTCAGGATCTGCCGCTCCATATCACGCATATGTTCTACTTCGACCTTAAGTGTCACATTCGGTGCTAGTTTGCAGAATTTTTGATAGATTTCTGGAATTTTACACCGCTGATCCGTGCTAAAGGTGTCACTTAGTGCAATTCGTAAGACACCATTTGGACTATCGCCCAGGTTATTGACGGTATTACGAAACTGATCCATCTGATCCAACAATAGATTGGTTTGCTCATAAACCACACTGCCTTCGGCTGATAGGATAAAACCACTACGCCCCCGTTTACATAACGTCATACCCAGTCGGCTTTCCAGGCTGGCGATATGGTTGCTGACCGTCGGTCGACTGATATTCAGCTCAGCGGCAGCAGCACTGAAACCACCACACTCCACTACCGCCTTAAACACCTTCAGCTGCTTGATTTCATAATCACTGATCTGACCTAGTGAGAGTTTTTTCATCTACCTATCTCAAAATACTGTTGTTGGGATCAAGCACTTTTTGCTGGGACCAAACAATACCGAATAACCCACAATCCATCTGAAAGAATACACCGTTCTTGCTCTATGCCTTTCAGTGAGAAAAGTGCTGTCGGGAAAATGCTGATGCTCTGCCATTGTAATCAGGCTGTCAACACAGCTGACGTAATCCACCCAATACGTAAAAAAACTCAAACCTATGGGTAGATTTGCGTTGATTTATCTGACCTAACAGTTTTGGAATCATGCCCCTGCACACTGGCCAATGCGTCTGCTTGCACACAAAAGCAACACACAACAAAAAAACAGCATAAGAAAAAGATAAATATAGGTGATGATATGTTTCAGACTCTAAGTCGTATCAAGAAGACACTGTCTGTCAGCTCTCTGGCAGTAACCCTGGGTCTATCTGCTGTAGCAGCAGAAAGCCATGCCGCAGAGCACAACTGGCGCTTCAGCAATCTTTATAGCCGTGGCACCGCC
Source organism: uncultured Oleiphilus sp. (assembly GCA_964342385.1). Taxonomy (GTDB): domain Bacteria; phylum Pseudomonadota; class Gammaproteobacteria; order Pseudomonadales; family Halomonadaceae; genus Oceanospirillum. The sequence goes on from CAYFGP010000029.1 coordinate 32,651, forward strand.
TTTGGCGAAGTGTATGAAAGCTTGGCCAAAAACATCGAAAAGAACTCCGAAGGCCGGATTAAGGTCCAGGTGCTTTACTCAGGTGAAGGTGTCGGTACCAGCGGTCTGTTAAGTGCTGTGAAATCCGGCCTGGTGACTATGGGTGCACCTTTCCAATCGATGCATGCCGGTGAACTGCCTGTAGGTGTGGTAGAGATCGGTCTGCCGGGTGGTACCGATGACCCTGACGAACTGAAAAGCCTGTTCCACGATCAAGGCTGGGACAAAGTACTGACTCAAGCCTATGGTTCACAAGGCATGACCTGGCTGGAACCCTACATCCAACCGCCAGTTTATGTACTGACCAAAAAACCGATCAACTCCATTGAAGACTTTAAAGGCCTGAAGATTCGTGCCCCAGGTGCTTATGGTAAATTCCTGCGTAATCTGGGTGCCTCTCCTGTAACTCTGTCCTGGAGTGAAATCTATACCAGTCTGGCTACCGGCGTTATCGACGGTTCTATCGGCAGCAATATGATCGACCACAGAGATGGTAACCACGTTGAGGTCGCCAAGTATATGTACCGCCTGCCACTGGCCGGTGCACAGGTACTGCCTATCGTCGTTAACCGCAGAGCATGGAAAAAACTGCCTGATGATCTGAAGCAAGTCGTGAAAGAAGCTACCGAAATTCATGCGGCGGATCAACTGCGTCTGTCCCGCCAATGGGAAGCAGAAGCCGTAACTGAAATGGAAAGCAAAGGCCTGAAGTGGAGCCCTCAGCCTAGCAAAGCCGATAAAGAAGCCTGGGCAGCGGCCGGTGCTAGCCTGTGGGATGAGTACGCGACTAAAGATAAGTACAGCAAGCAGCTGATCGATATTCTGAAAGCTAATCAGTAAATATTCGCTTAGCTTGCCAAAACCAGACAGAGCGAAATTCTGTCTGGTTTTTTCGTTTCTACAATGCCTTGTTTTTAAACCCTGTTTCACTGACTTGATGATTGATGACCTTATCACTATGACTGGCTCACCGGTTAATCAAGACTACTGTTCCATCTGAAAGGTGTGGTTATGGTTACCCCTATCCTGCGATCACTATGCCGGGGTGTTGATACCCTGGTAATACTATGCGGCAAAGGCTCGGCATTTTTAATGCCCATACTGGCTGGCGTCGTCGTATTTGAAGTGTTCTCCCGTTATATCCTCAATAGCCCGACCATCTGGGCTTTTGATTTGTCTTTGTTTCTGTTTGGTTATATCGCGGCTTTAGGCGGTGCCTATGCTCAGCAGCAACGGGCTCATATCAACGTCGATATTCTATATCTGAGCGTACATCCCAAGGGACGCTCAATTTTTAATCTGATCTCCTGGTCACTGGGTATTTTCTTCCTCTATCTGGTGCTGATGATGTGCCTGGAGAAATACGATGAGGCTATCGAGTTTGACTACCGTCGCCAGAGCGAATGGGCACCGCCCATGTTCCACTTCTGGATCATGATGATGATCGCCAGCTCACTTTTTATCGCTCAATTAGCACGGGATATGCTGGAAGAGCTGTTTTTCCTGATCACAGGCAATGCCCTGTTACCGGAAGTGCTGGACAAACATCATCACGATGAAGAGGAGCACGGTTCTCAGATAGAAACAGATACATCCAAGTCGGACACTTCTAAATCTAAAAAAGCGGGAGAATAGCCATGATGGAAATTGAAATGCTTACAGCTGTTCTGCTGCTGTGTATTCTGATCTTTTTTGCCTTGGGTGCTCAGGTCGGCCTGGCGCTAGGTGGTATCGCTATGGGCGTGGGTTATCTCACCTGGGGCGATAGCCTGTTTAATATTATCCCCACTACACTGGAATCTACCTACTTCAGCTTTATCCTGCTGGCGATTCCCCTCTATATCTATATGGGGCAGCTACTGACAAAGTCCGGCATTGGCGATGCCATGTTTAACTTTAGCCAGATGATTGTCGGTCGTCTGCGGGGTTCCCTGGCGATCAGTGTGATCGGTGTTTGCTCTATGATTGGCGCTATGGTGGGTATTATCGGTGCCGGTATTATGACCTCTGGCAGTATCGCCCTACGCCCTATGCTGGAACGGGGTTATAACAAACGCCTGGCACTGGGTGTGATTATGGCCGGTGGCGGCCTGGGTATTCTGATTCCACCCAGCATCCCCATGATTATGTTTGCAGCATCGACACAAAACTCAGTGGGCCGTATGTTCCTGGGCGCTATGATGCCTGCGCTTCTAACCGTGGTGATGCTGATCGCTTATGTGATTATCAGCTGCTGGTTAAACCCAGATCGTGCACCAATGGATCATGAACAGGATAAAACCCCAGAATTGCCTGCTAACGAGAAGTTTAAGGTTATTCGTGATGGCCTGTTCTCTGTACTGCTGATCGTCGCAGTGCTGGGCAGTATTATTACCGGTATCGCCACACCAACAGAGTCCGGGGCGATTGGTGTTGCCGGTGCCATCCTGCTAGCTCTCCTATTTAAACGCTTCAAGTGGAAGATGTTTACCGAAGCGGGCTTCCAGACCGGTATTTTGGTCAGCGTCGCCATGTGGATCATCTTTGGTGCCTCCGTATTCAGTAACTTCCACCTGCTAATGGGTGTACAGAATATGGTAGCGGGCTTTACCGAAGGCCTGGATATGCCGCCAATTATGATCATTATTATGTTCCAGCTGATCATGCTATTGCTGGGCTTTATCATCGATGAGTTTATTATCGTATTGATGTGCGCCCCGCTATTTACCCCTATTGCAGTGTCTCTGGGTTATGATCCGATCTGGTTTGGCGTGTTGATGATCATCAATATTCTAATTGCAGTACAGACCCCACCCTATGGCTTTGCCCTCTTCTATCTGAAAGGCATTGCACCAGCAGGCGTAACTATGGGTGAGATTTACAAGTCGGTTACCCCATTTATTCTGGTGAATTTGACCGTGTTGATCTTGTGCATGGCATTCCCAGAAATTGTGCTTTGGTTGCCTAATATGGTGATGGGTTAAAAATATAGGAGACAAACAAAAACACCCGATAGATAGGCCTATCGGGTGTTTTTGTCTTAACCTGAATTAATCAGCACATCAGAACTTAAAGTGACTCACTATTTTAGCCAGCTCTTTGGAGATCTGAGATAGATCGTTACTGGCATCAGCAGTTTGCTGAGCGCCCTGTACCGTTTGATCAGAAAGCTGAGTTACTGTGGTGATATTTTGACTGATCTCTTCCGCAACAGCCGATTGCTGACTAACTGCCGTTACCACCTGAGCATTCATCTCACTGATCTGCTGGATACTCTCAACGATAGTATCCAGAGCAGTACCAGTTTTTTCAGACTGCTCTACCGTATTAAGTGCTTTATCACGGCTCGCCAGCATGGTTTCAACGGCATGGTTAATATCCGTTTGTAGCTGATTGATCATATCCTGAATGGTCTGAGCAGACTCCTGGCTACGCTGAGCCAAGTTTCTCACCTCATCAGCTACTACGGCAAAGCCTCGACCTGATTCACCAGCGCGAGCTGCCTCGATAGCCGCATTCAGTGCCAACAGATTGGTTTGCTCAGAGATATTCTGAATTACTTCAGTCACGGAACCGATATTAGCACTGCTTGCTTCCAGTGATTGGATAATCTCTACGGATTGTTCAACGTTGTTCGCCAGATCGTTAATCGCTGCCAGTGTATGTTGAACGGTTTCTTTACCCTGTGCGGCATAGTCCATACCGGTTGTCGCCGCCTGTGCTGAAGACTCAGAGTGACCAACCACTTCATGAATACTTGCAGCCATCTCTGTGGCAGCAGCAGCAATCTGTTCGATACGATTCTGCTGTTCATTCACTACGGAATGAGTCTGCTGCGCCACGGCAGATGCGGATTCAGCAGTTTCCTGCAAACGATTACCCGTTTGCGCAATAGAGGCGATGATTTCTTTAAGCTGAGCGGCCATATGATTAACCGAAGCCAGAATACCCGTGCCTTTATCCCGCTTTTTAACCGTTAGATCACCACAGGCAATTTGACGGGTAATTTCTGCAATATCGCCCGGCTCACCACCAATAGGATTCTTAATAATGCGCAGCATAACAATGGTAAAGGCAATACCAACAGCAACAACTATTGCAGATACCAGCAGAATCAGATTAGTTAAACCTTCAATCTCCGCCTGTAGAGCTGGCCCCACTTTCTCCTGATCTTTTAAGATCTCTTGCTTAATTAGCTCTGTCTTCTCAGTAATCTCTACAGACAAAGGAATAATAGTCTGTTTGGTCACTTGTGAAATCTGGCTCACCGCTTGATAAACCCTTTCCAAGGCAGCCAGGAAGATCATCTGGTTTTTATCAAACCGAGCCAACAGCTCATCTTCTTCACCATCAAAGGCATTTTTTAGCAGCTCAAAAGAGTTTGGCATAATCTCATTAAGCTCTTTCAAAGCTCGCTGATAATGCTCTTCCTGGCGAGTAATCAGATATCTGTTGGCATATAAACGGCCAAGCAACAAGTGCTCCTGCACACTGGCTGCATAAAAGATGGTATCGCCTACACCACCCAGATAGGCATTCTCGATTAGCGTAGTCATCGTTTTACGCATCTCAAGACCTGATGGAAACAGTTCGTTTTGGGTGATGTTATCCGTTAATGCGATCTGTTCCTTTACTTGATCAAAAGCTTGCTGGAACTGCTTTACCTTTGCCTCAATATCATTGACCAGATTCAAACGTTGAGCATCTTTAAACTGCCCTTTAGCCGTAGAGATTAAAGCCGCTACTTCGTTTTCTTGCTGCTGATAATGATCCAGAGTGCTTTGCTCTTGCTGTACAAGATAACTCTGTACATCAGCCCCCTGCATCAACATACTGCTTTGCAGGTGACTGGCAATATTCGTATCTGCTACGAAGCCACGGTACTGCTGTACCCCTTGATAACTGTCGCTGAGGCCTTTATACGAAAACGCGGTTAAAATCACGCTGAATAAAATCAGCACCCCAAAACCGATACCTAGCTGCTGTGCTAATCGAAGCTGTGAAAACATAGGCCATCCTTAACGTTAAACTAAGATCACATTATCAAGTTAAACTAAGTCACTAAACAAAAACTTTTCTGTAAAAGCTTTAACTTAACCGCTTGGCAATCAGTAAATCTCAGCTTTTTTGTTCTGGTCAATTTTGTTTAGGTCTATATAGTACGCGCCTAACTTTAGGATAGATGCAGTCTGGTGAAAGAAAACCATAAAAAGTATGGTGTTTTTGCCAGAAACAAAAAAAGCGCCGGTTGGCGCTCTTTTTGTTTCTGAATAAATTACTTCAGTAGTGGTGACTGTTGGATACCCTGATAAACATCACGCTCTGATTTCTCCGGGCGTTCGATCAGTAATACCTCAACACGACGGTTTTTAATTCGGTTCTCAGGCGAATCATTTGGCACCAAAGGACGAGCATCGGCATTGCCTACTACATAAAGGAACTGCTCATCCAAATCCGTTAACCAAGTTAATTCATGGGCAACAGAAACCGCACGTGCTGCAGACAAATCCCAGTTAGAACGGAAACGCTCAGTATTAATCGGTTGATCATCGGTGTGACCACCCACAATTGTGAACATTTCATATTCAGAGATTAGCTGACCCACTTTCTGCAAAACGGGGATTACAGCAGGCTCCAGGTAATCACTACCTGATGTAAAGGCCGAATCATCTGGGAAACGGATAATGATATGATCCTCATCCCGCTCAACAATGATCACGCCTTTTTCAATTTCTTCGGTGAAGTTAGTCTCCAGCCGGTTACCGATACTCTCCAGCTGGCTTTCCTCTTCCGAGTCCTCTGCATCAGTAGATACGTGAGGCTTCAGTGGCTCAATAATATTCTCATTCTGCGGGGGATTATCCGCAGGAATAATACTCAATGGGTTCAGCTCTTGCAGACCAAAAGAGTCCTGTAAAGCCTGAGCAATACTCTTATAGCGCTCAACATCCGTGGTAGAAAATGACAGGATCAATACGAAGAAGGTCAACAGAAGCGTCATCATATCCGCAAATGTCACCATCCACTCAGGGACCTGTTCGTTCTTTAGCTTTCTACGCTTATTTTTAGTATTAATTCCTGCCACCTGTCACAACCCTTAGCCTGCATACCATCGCCAGCGTAAATGCTACGTTACCTGGACTCTCTGTTTGACCGCCCTAATTTAACTAAGAGAGTCCCCTACATATCTGAAAAGTGAAGGTATCTTATCTATATCTCTTCAGACATCGACATACCGCCACGCAGATAATCAGGCAGGTAGGTTTCTAGCAGCTCATCCATTACCGTTGGGTTCAGACCTTCCTGAATACCCAGCACGGATTCCGTGATCAACGCCATATTGGATTCCATCTCACTGCTCTTTAACGCTAGTTTATCGGCCATTGGCAGCATAAACAGCTGAGCAATCAAAGAACCATAAAGAGTTGTGAGCAGGGCTACCGCCATACCAGGACCCAACTTGGAAGGATCATCCAGGTTATTCAACATCTGGACCAGACCAACAAGAGTACCGATCATACCGAAAGCCGGTGCAGAACCCGCCATATTACGGAAGACTCTTTCACCCAGCTGCTTACGTTCAATGGACATGCTCATCTCATTAACCAGAACTTTCTGGATAAATTCAGGCGGATGGCCGTCTACACACAATTGAATGCCTTTAGCAAAGAAGGGGTTATCAATCGGTTCATCTTCAAGGCCTAAGAGACCATTGCGACGAGCGATTTTTGCCAGGTGATTAGAAAGCTGGATGATTTCCTGAGGGTTATCATTGCTTTCCAGAAAAGCAACACCAAAGCCTTCTTTAATTCCCGTGAAGAAGCTGGCGATTCGATACTTCACCAATGTCACAGATAAAGTACCACCGACAACAATCAGTACACCGGCAACATTAATGAAAATTGAAGGGTCATCACCTTGAGCAATACCTAAGCCGACAAAGGCGATACCTGTAATAAGCCCTAATAGCGTGGCGAAATCCATTGACTCTACCTTATTCAATGTAATCCAAGATTGTCTTTTGAAGCATAACCCACTGAACGCTTGATTAGTAGCCTTATCTCTGAAATTTCAGTGAGTTATTAATTTCGAGCCTCTAATAATTCACTTTAGTTTACAGACACTTACATAACGCCCATATAGCACAGTAAAAAACCAAGACATTACAGACAAAAGCTAGATAAATAAACCATAAAAAACTACAATAAGCAGGAAATTTAACCATAGCACTTTGGAAAACCGAGATGTCTCTGTTTTTTTCTACGTTGATGCAGTTCTTCTTTCTGTTCGCCCCCTTCTTTGTAGTGTCCATGTTTTTGGCACTTACCCGTGGGCAATCCAAGCCACAAAAGAGAACAACAATTAACCGTGCTGTTCTTTCAGCAATTTTTATCAGCTTAGTTCTGTTTTTCTTTGGCACCACCTTATTTGAAATTCTAGGTATTACGCTGGATTCATTCCGGATCGGTGCAGGCAGCCTGTTATTCCTATCTGCAATTAGTCTAGTCAAAGATGGTGTACGCAATCACGCCACTGACGTTCCCGGAGAAAACCCCGATGATGTTTCCGTTGTACCTCTGGCCATTCCAACCATCATCGGCCCGGCAACCATAGGTGCTATTCTTGTATATGGTGCAGAGTTAACAACAACAGTGGATATGTTGATTGGTGTAAGCGCTTTGATTTCTGCACTTTTGGTACTTGGCGTACTGCTTTATCTCTCCAGTGAGATTGAGCGCATCATTGGTAAAACGGGTCTTAATATTCTGAGCAAAATGACAGGTTTAATCCTTAGTGCCATGGCAGCACAGATTGTTTTTTCAGGTATTAAAAACTTTCTTGAACTCTGACAAACTTGAGCTCGGACAAAAGAGAAGAAATTTGGGTTAGTCAGTACCAAATAACAATGATATGGTAAGTATTGATGAGCGCAGGTAGTTGTTTTATCTGCAAAGTTTTATCCAGGCATCGTTAGAGACATACAAAAATGAATCAGGATATCTCCTCTTTACGTCGGGTTTTTGACCAACAAGCACTGCACGAAAGCGAGTTAGCAGAAAACCCTTTTGATCAGTTTCATAGCTGGTTTGAGGAGGCCGTTGCAAATGAGCCTTTTGACCCTAATGCGATGACCTTATCGACCATTTCACCAGAGAATCGCCCTGCTTCACGCATCGTTCTACTGAAAGGCATCGACTCTCGTGGTTTTATCTTTTACACCAACTACCAGAGCGAAAAGGGCATGCAGCTCGCGGGGAACCCCCATGCTTCTGTAGTGTTCTGGTGGGGAGAAAAGCAACGCCAGGTGCGTATTGATGGCGTTGTAGAACGCGTCTCACCGCAACAGTCTGATGATTACTATTTGAGCCGTCCTCGTGATAGCCAGCTCGGAGCTTGGGTATCTCAACAAAGTACTGCGATTCCTAATCGTGAGTGGCTGTCGAATCGTTGTGACGAACTGACCGCTCAATACGAAGGCAAAGATATTCCTCGCCCTCCGCACTGGGGTGGCTACCGTATTGTTCCTGATCTGTTTGAATTCTGGCAAGGTCAGCCAAGCCGCTTGCATGACCGCTTCCGCTACACCATTGAGGCTGATGGCTGGAATATCCAACGTCTTTGTCCATAAATTACCAGCAAAACAGCATTAGCTCATACAAAAAAGCCCGCGGTGATATACGCGGGCTTTTTTGATATCCAATATAGAGCAGATTACACTCCGCTGGTGGTTTCCAAACGGTGCTTTTGCCACTCACTTTGCGCTTCATTCAGCGACATCACCGCATCTATCACCTGCTCCTCCGAGTTATAGTGACATTCAAAGCCCAAATAGCGCATCAAACCGCGCATTGGATGGTTTTCAACCAGGATTTTACCGATCATCTCCAGCGTACCCACGCTCTTAGAGTATTTGATCATTTTACGCATCAACAGAGCACCTAAACCTTCACCCTGAAGATCATCACGAATTAAAACTGAGAACTCGGTACGAATGTTATCCGGGTCAGTCCAAACGCGCACCACACCCAGAATATCCCTTTGATCGTCTTCCTGAACCTCTTCCGCGATAAAGGCCATCTGACGGTCGTAGTTGATCATGGTCAGAGTGGCTAGATCACGTTTAGTCAGCTCGGATTTATTGTGGAAATAACGGAAACGAATACTTTGCTCACTGAGCTTGCTGTGAAACTGCACCAGCGCCGGGGCATCTTCACCACGGATTGGGCGCACTTCAACCACACGACCGGTCTTCAGGTCCACAGTCTCACGCAGTTCTTCCGGATAAGGCATGATAGCGTGATAACTGGGCTCACCCAGATCCACTTTCACATCAACGACCAGCATCTCATCACGATTGATAATCAGTGGGTTGATCTCTAGCCCTTTTAACTCAGGAATATCCGCCGCAATCTGGCTCAGCTTAACCAGCACCTCAGCAATCGCTTCGATATCTTCTGCCGGATGATCGCTGTGCTCTTTGATCAGACGATAAGCATGGGAGCGCTGAATCAGTTCAAACGCCAGCGTCATATTCAGCGGTGGCAGCGCCACCTGTCGATCCGACATGACATTTTCTTTATAACCACCGATGCCAAATAGAATCACAGGACCAAACACAGGATCGCGGGTAATGCCGACATTCAGTAACAGTGAATGCTTACCCCGTTGCATCGGCTGGATGCAATACTGATAGATATCGTTATCTGGAAATTTCTCTTCAACCTTTTCCCTCAGTTTAACCACAGCATTGCTCATCTCCTGAGGAGAGTTAATATCCTGCAGCAAGCCCGCTGATAACTTATGAGGGTGCTTACGATAAACAAAAGGCTCACAGCTGGTTTCATGAACAATTTTTACCGCCAGTGATTGCTTCTGATCCTGAGCGATTTCAGCGGCTTCATATTCATCCTGAGCATACCAGGTCGGCGCAACCGGAATAGAATAAGCTTGTAGAACCTGAGTACACTCTTGGTGAGTCAGTACTTTACGCCCCTGCTCTTTTGCTTTCTCAACCAGCTTACGGGCACTGCGGCGCACCTGATACGGGGTTTCATGGGGAATACTCGGCGGAGTTTCCTGCAGCAAAGCCTGACTGCGACGGTAGTTGACCATATGCATAAAGGCCTGCACCGCATGCTCCGGCGAAATATAGGTGGGTACACCAGCCAGATTAAACTCATGACGGGCAGGCCCCGCATCTTCCAATCCCATCCAACAGGTCAAAATGCTCTTACGGAATTTCCCCCGGTTATTGATCACCATGTGGGCGGTTTCATCGCTAGGCGCCATACGGGTGGGCGCATGCAGTACCACTACCGCATCCACTTCTGACGCGTTAGCCAACACTTCCAGCACATCGATATAATCTTCTGGCTTAGCCGCACCACCGATATTTACCGGATTAGAGCCAGAACCCTGAGCGGGCATTTTCTCAGCCAATTTAGCCAACGTCTTTTCAGACAGCGTTGCCAGTTTACCACCAGACAGCAATAGCTTATCCGCAGCAAGGATACTCGGTCCCATACCATTACTGACAATCGCCAGACGATCCCCTTGCACCGGTTTAATACGGGACAGAGACTCCAGGGCATCAAACAGTTCTTCGACATTATCAACCCGCACCACACCGGCACGGTTCAGCGCAGCGGTATACACCGCATCACGATTAGGCAGACCTGGAGTGACCAGCTGAGGGGCGTGGTCCGATGAGATCATACGGCCGCTCTTGATCGCCAGCACCAGCTTATTACGGGAAGCCTCACGCACAGCAGTCATCAAGTGGCGGGCGTCGGTAATCGATTCCAGATGCAGAATAATCGCCTGGGCATGGCTAAAGCGGTTAATGTAATCGATCACATCCGGCAGCATCACATCAACACTGTCGCCTAAGGTCACCACATGGGAAAAACCGATACCCTGACCATTGGCCCAATCGATCATGGCATTGCCCAACATACCGGACTGACCAATATAGGCGACCTTGCCCGCTTTGACATTGCGCGAAGAGTAGCTGGCATTTAGCTTACGTCCTGGTACCAGAATCCCTAGACACTCAGGCCCCATGATGCGAATACCGGATTCACGGGCCGCAGCCAGCATCTCATCTTTCAGGGTATGGGCAGGATTGGCACTAGGCACACGGGATAGGCCGCCAGACAGAACCAATGCAGCCTGAACCCCTAACTTGCCTAAACGCCCCACCAGATCTGGAATCGCTTCCGGTGGCGAACAGATAATGGCCAGATCAGGCAACATATGCTCAACCATGGCTTCGGCAGAACTAAAACAGGGTGTATCAAAAACCTGATCGTACCCTTTAATATTTACTGCAAACAATTTGCCCGGAAACTGACTGTCCTGCAGGTTACGAATAACCTGACCACCCATGCTGAAATCTTTTTCTGAAGCCCCAAAAACGGCAATCGATTTTGGCTCAAAAAAGTGTTTTAAAGAACGTGTACCCACGCTGAACTCCGCTTAAAAATGAGGTTGCTGCACCGCAATATCGACTATATGCCACTATCTCTTAAATGCGCCATCTTTTAAACTACTTCCTAATAGGGAGAAGTTTAATAATGATCACATCGTATATTAGTCATTCTGAGTGTATGCTTCATGACATGGGACCATGGCATCCGGAAAGTCCGCATCGGATCTCTTCCATCAACCAAAAGTTGGAACGCTCAGGCCTGGCTCAGGAGCTGATGCACTACAGCGCACGTCCTGTTACCGAAGAACAGGTGTACCGTGTACATCCGCAAGCACACGTTCGCTCACTGGAACTTAGCCAGCCAGACGAAGGTGATGCTCTGGTCCAGATTGATGATGATACCCTGATCGGACCAAAAACCATGCATGCAGCGACACTGGCTGCCGGTGCTGTGGTTCGAGGTACAGAACAGATTCTTAAAAATCAGGCGGATAATGTTTTTTGTGCTGTTCGCCCGCCTGGGCATCATGCTGAGCGCGTAGAGAGCATGGGTTTTTGTTTTTTGAATAATGTTGCCATTGGTGTAGAGCACGCACGTCAGAATTTTGGCATCAAACGAGTGGCTATTGTAGATTTTGATGTCCATCATGGGAATGGCACAGTCGATATTTTTAAGAATGATCCTGACGTATTAGTCTGTTCCAGTTTCCAACACCCGTTTTTCCCTTGGCGTTTTGCCGATTCCGAGTGGGATAACATCGTTAATACGCCATTGAATGCTGGCTGTTCCGGTTTGGAGTTCCGTAAAAAAGTAGAAGATAGCTGGCTACCAGCACTTCAGATGCACCGTCCTGAGATGATTTTTATCTCCGCAGGCTTTGATGGTCATAAGGACGACCCTATGGGTGAAGTGAATCTGACTGAGGAAGATTTCTACTGGGCTACCAAGCTGATCATGGACGTTGCGGCAACCTATAGCAATAATCGAATCGTATCTGTACTGGAAGGCGGGTACAACCTAACTTCACTCGCCCATTCAGCCCACCGACATATTGAAGCATTAAAAGGCATGTAATTCCTTGTAACGCAATGATTCAAAAAAGAAAAGAGGATGGAGATATCCTCTTTTTTTGTTGTGTTCGACGCCTCAAGCTCATATCCTATAGGGTACTAATAAACCAAGCACTGCGATCACTGTCGTTTTTACCTCATTGGGAGCCATGAATGGATCCAGCATTACTTGAAAAACTGGAGAATTGCCAGACACTCCCGTCCTTGCCCATTGTGGCAATGCAGGTGATTGAGCATGCCAAACGTGATGACAGTGATTCTAAGACAATTGCCAATATTCTGGAAAAAGATCCAGCGCTGGCCTCCAAAATTGTTGCTCTGGCCAATTCTGCAGCCAACTTTCCACGCACGCCTATTTTAACTATTCAGGACGCGATTACTCGTATGGGCCTGGATATGACCATGACATTGGCCCTAAGTTTCTCATTTGCCAAAGCCATCCATGACTGCAATATGAATAGCATGGATCATGAGAGCTTTTGGAAACGCTGCTTAATCTCTGCCGCTGTTTCTCGAGCCATTGCCCGTCATCTTGAACTGGAGATGCCAGAGCGATTTTTCCTGGCAGGCCTGATTCAAGACGTTGGCATGTTGGCGATGAATGAGATTGAGTCGGAGCGTTATGGTGTTATCTATCTAGACAGTGCGTAGTTCTGATTTCAATGAACTGCGCATATCCAGTCTAAACTT